>JANJTP010000068.1 GCA_024711025.1 Solirubrobacteraceae bacterium | reverse complement strand
GCCCGCGCCATCTCCGGTCGAAAGCGCAGCTCGTAGAGCGTCGCGCAGCCGAAGCGCTGCGGCGGGCGGGCGAGCAGCGGGGCGATCGAGCGCTCGAGCGCCGGCAGGTCGAGCGGGCGGCAGTCGGCCAGCAGCCAGCGCGCGCGCGAGGCGATCACCAGGCGCCGCGCGGCGGCCCCGGTCAGCCGTCCCTCGAACAGGTCGTTGACGGCGACGGCGCGCCGCGACCAGTCGGGCGTCCAGGAGAACGGGCCGACGTACGTCTCGCGGCCGGTCCGCGGCGGCACGAGCAGGCTCGCGTACGTCGGCCCGAGGACGCCGCCCGGCCGGCGGTCGCGCTCGAGCGCGTCGAGCGCGGCGATCTCGCCGGGGAAGAGCCAGTAGGGGTCGCCGGCTGCGCGCACGCTGCTTAGCAGCACCTCGCCCTTGTGGATCGTGCCGGGAAGGATCATCAGCACCAGCGCGAGCGCGACCGCCCACGCCGGCGGCCGAGCACGCAGGCTGAGCACGCCGATCACGGCGAGGATCGCCAGCGGCAGCGCCAGCCCCTGGAAGCTGTGGTAGGGGAACGTGCCGACCGGCGCGAGGTAGACCGCCAGCACGGCGAGCGGCCACAGGCGGACGGCGACGTCCTGCCAGCGCGGCGCCGGCAGCCGGTAGGCCAGGGCCGCCGGCGCGGCGAGCGGCGCGACGGTTGCGACGATCGCCCACCACGGCCACGACCAGAGCGCCTGCGCTCCGGCGGAGTTGGCATTCCCGGCGAGCCGCCACCCGGGATCGACGCGCGAGAGCCACAGGTAGTAGGCCGCCGGCAGCGCGACCGCCGCGCAGACGGTCGCGATCATCGCCCATGAGGGCCGGTGAGCGCCGAGCCGGGGCAGCGCCCGCAGCAGCTCGACGCCGACGACGATCGCGGCTAGCTCGGCGCCCTGCCACGGCTGGAGCCACATGACGAGCAGCGCCCCCAGCGCGCACAGCGCCAGCAGTCGCGGGCGGCGCTCCTCGCGCCAGCGCTCCAGGCCGAGCAGCACGAGCGGGATCAGGAAGACCGCGATCGCGGTGAAGACGTAGCCCCAGAGGTAGTGGCCCGACCACATCTCCCCCGAGATGAAGCCGAACGTGTACTGGCGCGGCTTGCCGCCCCAGCCGGTCCAGGCGACGAGCGCGACGACCGGCATCACCGAGAGCAGCGCGAGCGCCAGCGCGACGTGGCGTGCGCCCCGGCCGGCGACCAGCCGGCGGACGTAGAGCAGGCAGCCGGCGAACGAGACGGCGATCGCGACCGGCTTCCACAGGATGTAGCTCAGCGGGATCGAGACTCCGAGGAAGCGGTGCGCCAGGCCGCTCAGCAGCAGCCCGGGGTGCAGGAAGCGCCGCTCGCCGGGGGCCAGATCCCACGGATTGCCGATCAGGACGTGCGCGCCGGCCTCGCGGATCCACGCCAGGTACTGCATCTGGTCGGTCGCCAGCAGGCCGTCGGCGCCGGACAGCGCGCGGCCCTTGCTGAGCAGGGCGAGCAGCGGCAGGAACCCGAGCGCCGTCAGCGCGGCCAGGCAGGCGAGCTCCCCTGCGTCGAGCCCGACGCGGCCGGCGAGGCGGTCGAGGGCGCCCCGCGCGCCCGCCGGGCGGGCGACGTCGGGCGCGGCGGCGGTCGCGTCCATGAGCGCGCAACCGTAGCGGCGCCGGCGGTGGATCGAGGCCGGGCTCTGCGCCGGTGCGGGCGAGGCGACGCTGTCGCCGCCCGAGCGGCCTCGCTCAGCCCGGCTCAGCGCCGTACGCCGGCGCGCCGCACGCTCCGCCCGAGCGGCCTCGCTCGACCCGGCTCAGCGCCGCGCGCCGGCGCGCCGCAGGTTGCGGGCGAGCCGCGCCGCCGCGCCGCGCGCGCCGAGCCGGTCGCGCGTCTCGCCGAGCAGGGCCGGGTAGCGAGCGAGCGTCGCGAGGCGCAGCGCGCCCGCGTGCGGGCCGCCACCGCGAGCGGGCGCGGCGCAGAAGCGCAGGAGCGGCGCCGCCGCACGCTCCCAGGTGAGCTCGCGCGCCTTCGCGCGCACCGCCTCGCTGGTGCGCGCCAGGCGGGCGGGGTCGTCGAGCAGCCGCTCGAGCTCGGCGGCGAGCGCCGGCGCGTCGCCGGGCGGCACCGTCGCACCGAGCCGCTCCGACTCGACCAGCTCGGCCAACGAGTCGCCGCTGGTCGCGACGACCGGCAGGCCCGCCCAGAGGCAGTCGAGGATCCTCGTGCGGAAGGCGAAGCGCGTCTCGAGATGGTCGTGGTGGGCGCTGATGCCGGCGTCGGCCTCCAGCAGCCAGGCACCGCGCTCGGCGTAGGGAACCCAGCCGCGGCCGACGTGCACGACGCGCCCCTCGAGCCCGCTCCGCTTGAGGTGCGCGAGCGACCGCGCGGTCGCGGCCATCGCGTCGACCGGCTCGACCTGCGGCCGATCGACGCCCATGAACACGAGGTGCGTGCGCGGTCCACCGCGGCGGCGCTCCTCGAGCAGGCCGACCGCGTCGATCGCGCTCTCAGCGTCGAGCCAGTTCCAGATGCCGCCGTTCCAGAGGACGATCCTGTCGTCCGGAGCGATCGCGGGGAACCGCTCGCGGATCGGCGGCGGGTCACCGGGCAGCGGCGGCTCGCTCTGCAGCCCGAACGGCACGACGTCGATGATCGAGCGCAGCGACGGATCGGCGTCGTACGCCTCGAGGGTCACGAGGCCGTGCGCCGCCATCGCGCCGAGCCACAGGTCGCGCTGCTTCTCGCTGGCGCAAACCACCTGGCCGGCGGCCGCCAGGTGGGCGACGACCCCGAGCGCGACGCTCCGCTGCTGGCGCCGGCGCGGGCCGGCGGGCTTCTCGCGGCCGGCCTCGAGCACCTCGAAGACGCTCGGGTTGTAGAGGTCGGCGACGAGCCTCGTGCTCATGCGCGGTAGCCGCGAGAGCAGCCGCGGCGGCAGCTCCTGCGCGACGACGACGTCGGCCGCGGCGATCTGCGCCGCCAGCATCTCGTAGTCGGCGAAGCCGGCCTCGACGAGCGCGACGCGCTCGTCCGGGCGCTCGCTCGGGGCCGGGGCGGCGAGCGTCACCTCGTGCTCAGCCGCGAGCGCCCTCGCCAGCTCGCGCGCGCGGATCGCCGGGCCGGCCATCAGCGGGCCGACCGGCTCGGCGCTGACGACGAGCACGCGAGCCATGGCGCCTACGGCACCGGTTCGGGCTCGGGCTCGCGCGGGGGCGACGGCCGGGTGGGATCGAGCGGCGCGGCGGGACGGCGCAGCAGGTGCCAGCTCCCGCGGCGCGCGTCGAGGCGGTAGCGAGCGAGCACGCGCAGCGTCTCCAGCCCGTAGCGCACCGATGCCCGGAACGAGACGCTGGAGGCTTCGAGGAAGTAGCGGGTCGGGATCGGCAGCTCGACGACGCGTGCGCCGCGATCGACGATCTGGGCGAAGATCTCCTGGTCGAAGACGAAGCCGTCGCTGTTGCGCAGGTAGGGGATCGTCCGCAGGAACGACGCCGAGTAGGCGCGGTAGCCGGTGTGGTATTCGGAGAAGTCGCGGTCGAACGCGGCGTTCTCGATCCACGTCAGGGCGCGGTTGCCGAGCCACTTCCAGCGCGGCATGCCGCCCGCGATCGCCCTGTCCTCGAGCAGCCGCGAGCCCATCACGACGTCGGCGCGGCCCTCGACGATCGGGCGCACCATGTCCGCGACGAGCGCCGCGTCGTACTGATGGTCGGCGTGGACCATGACGACGACGTCGGCGCCGTCGAGCAGCGCTCGCGAATAGCAGGTCTTCTGGTTGGCTCCGTAGCCGCGGTTGGCGGGATGTCGGAGCACCTCGAAGCCCTCCGCGAGGGCCGCCTCGACGGTTCCGTCGCTGCTCGCGTCGTCGACGAGCAGCGCGCGGTCGAACGCCTCGACCGGCAGATCGGCGGCGACCAGGGCGACCGTCGCCGAGGCCTGGTAGGCGGGCAGCACGACGTGGACGGCGCGCGCCGCGCCGCGCGGCGGGGGGGGCGCCGCGGCGGGCGCGCGGGCCGGCGCGG
>JANJTP010000023.1 GCA_024711025.1 Solirubrobacteraceae bacterium | reverse complement strand
CGCGCCATCGTCCAGGCGACCTGGAAGCCGGTCCACGACTCGGTGACCAGGCCGGTCCCGGGATCGACGTAGGCCTGGGCGACCTGCCGGCGCTCGCGCCCGGCGGTCCACAGGTCGACGACCCAGCGGCCGTCCTTGCGGCTCGCCGAGAGCCTCGCCCCCGGATGGTCGCGCAGCTCGCGCGCGACCTTCGGGTCGCGCGCCGCCGCGGCGCGCGCCTGCCGGGCTGTGACGCCGGCACGCCGTGCGGGCGCCCGCACGGCGCGCGGAGCGCCCGACGTCGATGGGGCCGCGAGCGCCGAGGAGGCCGGGGCGGCAGCCGCCGATGACAACCCGGTAGCGAGGGCGTCCGTGGCGGCGGCGCCCGCAGACGCGCTCGCGAGGACGAGCGTCAGGGCGGCGCGCGCCACGCGAGATCCGCGCGTGCACGGGAGGCCGGGCATCGGCCTCGAGGCTACCCGCGGCTACCGCAGGATGCGCAGGCCCGCATAGCGGTCCCGCTCGCGGCGGCGCCCGCCGACGATCAGCCAGACGAAGAAGCCCAGGGCGACGAGCGCGACCGGGGGCGCGACGATCGACAGGGCGGCGAGCAGCACCGCGACGCCCTCGCCGTAGACCGGCAGGTGCGAGCGAGCCTCTTCGTCGAGCCGCCCCGCGGCGCGCCCGAACAGGTCTCGTACGGCCGTGCCCGAGAGCCACGCACCCGCGATCCCGGCCGGCACGCCGGGCCACCAGGCGTAGCCGTCGCCGGCGAGCACGGCGCTGAACAGCAGGGCGCCCATGCCGAGCGCGATGCCCTGGAGCGCGGCGGCGAGCTGCGCGCGGCGCTCCAGCTCGCCGCGCAGGACGATCGCGACGACGGCCGCGACGATCAGCGCCGCGAGCCACCACGACCGCTCCATGAACGCGAACTCGGTGCCGTCGAAGTCAACGAGCAGATCGGCCTTGGCCGCTGCTCCGGCGACGAGCGCCGGCAGGAACGGGCGCACGCCGGCAGCCTGGGACAGGCCGAGGCCCTGGAGGATGTCGATCAGGAGCTTCACGCGCGTCGGGTACCGTGCGGCGGGATGACTGTAGAGGAGAGGGACCGCGAGCCCGGCCGCGAACACCGTCTCATGCAGGGTCGCGCCCCGGCGGCCGGCGCACGCGACATCGAGCGCTACGCGGGCCTCTTCGCGTCACGCACGCGCGTCATGACGTCGTCGGTGATGCGCGACCTGATGGCGATCACCGAGCGCCCGGAGGTCATCTCGCTCGCCGGCGGCCTGCCGGACACGTCGACGTTCCCCGCCGAGACCATGGCGGCGGTGATGGCGCGCGTCGCGGCCGGCTCGTCGTCCCGCGCGCTCCAGTACGGGCCGACCGAGGGCATGGCCTCGACGCGCGAGGCGATCGCCGGGCTCGTGGGCGCCGACGTCGACCCGGCCGACGTGATCGTCACGACCGGCGGCCAGCAGGTCATCGACCTCGTCTGCAAGACGCTGCTCGACCCGGGTGACGTCGTGATCGCCGAGGGGCCGACCTACCCGGGCGCGGTGCCGACGCTGTCGTCCTACCAGGCCGACGTCGTGCAGATCGGGATGGACGCCGACGGGATGCTCGTCGACGAGCTCGAGGAGACGCTCGAGCGACTCGCGCGCGAGGGGCGCCGGCCGAAGTTCGTCTACACGGTCCCGACATTCCAGAACCCGGCCGGCGTGACGCTCTCGCTGCCGCGCCGCGTGCGGCTGATCGAGCTCGCAAGGCGCCACGAGCTCGTCGTGCTGGAGGACGATCCGTACGGCGCCCTTCGGTTCGAGGGCGAACCGCTGCCGACCCTGCTCGAGCTGGACGGCGGGCAGTTCGTGATCCACGCCGGCACGTTCTCGAAGATCCTCTCGCCCGGCGTGCGGCTCGGCTGGGCCATCGCCCCCCGCCCCCTGCTGGAGAAGCTCAACCTCGGCGCCCAGGCGGCCACCCTCTGCCCCTCCTCGCTCGCCCAGCTGTTCGTGACGGCCTATCTCGACGGCGGGCACCATCCGCGCTACCTCGACGAGCTTCGCGGGCTCTACCGCGGCAGGCGCGACGCGATGCTCGAGGCGCTCGCGGCCGAGCTGCCGGCCGAGGCGAGCTGGACGCGGCCGCAGGGCGGGCTCTTCGTCTGGGCGACGCTGCCCGAGCAGCTCGACACGACCGATCTGCTCGCCTTGGCGCTGCGCAACGACGTCGCGTTCGTGCCCGGCCGCGCGGCGTATCTCGACGGGCGCGGGGCATCGTCGATGCGGCTCAACTTCTCCGGCCAGGCCGAGGCCGAGATCCGCGAGGGGGTGCGGCGGATCGGCGCGATCGTCCGCGAGCAGCTCGACCTCTACGGGGCGATCACCGGACGGCCGGCCGCATCGGCGGGTCAGCGGGGAGCCGGCGAGGGGGAGCCGCGAACCGATCTGGCGGACGTGCTGGCGCTGCCGCGCCGCGCCGCGCGCGGCGAGCGCCGCAACGCCGGCAGATGAGCCTTCCGCGGCGCGTCGCGGTCCTGAAGGGCGGTCGCTCGCTGGAGCGCGGCGTGTCGCTGGTCTCGGGCGGGCGGGTCGAGGATGCGCTCGAGCGGCTCGGCGTCGCGACGACGGGGATCGACGTCGGCTCCGATCTCGTCGAGCGGCTCGCCGCCGCTCGTCCGGATGCGGTCTTCGTCGCGCTGCACGGCGCGGGCGGGGAGGACGGAACGGTCCAGGAGCTGCTCGAGGCGCTGGGGCTGCCGTACACCGGTCCACCGCCGGCGGCCTGCGTGATCTCGCGCGACAAGGCCGTGGCGAAGCACCTGCTGCGCGGTGCGGGCCTGCCGACGCCGGACTTCCTGGTGTTCAGCGAGACGACGTTCCGCGATCTCGGCGGCGCGCGGGCCGTCGGCGCGATCGGCGAGCGCCTGGCGTTTCCGCTGGTCGTCAAGCCGGCGCGCGGCGGAAGCTCGCTCGGCGTGCGCGTCGTCGGCTCCCCGGACGAGCTGCCGGCGGCGCTGGTCGCGGCGTTCTCCTATGACGACAAGCTCGTCCTCGAGCGGTACGTCGACGGCCGCGAGCTGGCGATCTCGGTCCTCGGCGACGAGGCGCTGCCGATCGTCGAGGCACTCCCCCACGAGAACCACCGCTACGACTTCGAGGCGCGCTACACGATCGGAGCAACGGCGTTCCGCTGCCCCGCCGAGCTGCCGGCGGCAGCGGACTCCGAGGCGCGCGCGACCGCCGTGCGCACGTGCGAGCTGCTGGGACTGACTGCCTGCGCACGCGTCGACGTGATGCTCGACGCGGCCGGCATCCCGTGGGTCCTCGAGGCGAACGCGATCCCCGGCATGACCGAGACGAGCCTGCTGCCGCAGGCGGCGGAGGCCGCCGGCATCGGGTTCGACGAGCTCGTCGCGCGAATGGTCGCGCTCGCGCACCGCGCCTGATCGTCGAAGGCCCGCACGCTGACGGTCTGGCGTGCCGGTCGGCCGCGCGGTGGCGGTCGGCGCTCATCGACGCCTCGGGCGAGTCTCGGCGCGGCGCGGCGCGGCGTCCTAGGAGTCGCCGGCGAAGTCCTCGGGGGAGACCTCGTCGAGGAACGCCTTGAAGCGGTCGACGACCTCCTCGGTCTCCTCGAGCTCGTGCTCGAACTCGATCGCCGACTCGGCGATGACCTCCTCGGAGGCGAAGATCGGCGCACCGGCTCGCACGGCGAGCGCGAGCGCGTCGCTGGGTCGCGAGTCGATCTCGATCTCACGGCCGTCGACCGCGAGCGTCACGGTCGCGAAGAACGTGTTGTCGCGCAGCTCGGTCACGGCAACCTGCACGCAGCGCGCTCGCAGCTCGCCGAGGAGGTCGACCATGAGGTCGTGCGTCATCGGGCGCGGGGTCGTCGCTCCCTGCAGCTTCATCAGGATCGCGGCGGCCTCCGGGTGACCGATCCAGATCGGCAGGAACCTGTTCCCGTCGGCGGTCTTGAGCAAGACGATCGGCTGTTTGCCGACCATGTCGAAGCTCACGCCGTAGATCACCATCTCCTGCACGAATCGCTCCCCCGGGAGTCGTCGGGGCCCGTGAACCGCAGGATACTCGCCGGGCGCGTGGCCGGCCCCGGCTCAACGAGGGGCTCGCGCGGCGGGCCGGCGGGCCGTGGGCGACTGCGCGCCGGCCGCCGCCAGGCGCGTCACCTCGTCGCGCATCCGCTCATCGTCGGTCGGCTCCCGACGGTCGTCGGCGCCGATCGTGAACGAGATCGTCGCTCCCCGGTCGATCTCGCCATCGCCCCAGACGCGCCCCCCGTGGCGGTGGACGATCCGCTCGACCATCGGCAGGCCCAGGCCGGTGCCGTCGAAGTCCTCACCCGGGTGGAAGCGCTCGAACAGGCCGAACAGGCGCCCGGCGTAGCGGGGGTCGAAGCCGACTCCGTTGTCGCTCACGAAGTAGACGACCTCACCGCCGGCATCGCGGCGCCAGCCGACGTCGATCCGTCTGTCGTCGCGACCGGCCGTGAACTTGAGAGCGTTCGACAGCAGGTTCTGGTAGACGAACCGCAGCAGCCGCGGATCGGCGCTGCAGCCCGGCAGGTCGTCGGCGATCACGAGCCGCACGTCGAGCGGCCGATCGCCGGCGATGCGGGCAAGCGCCTCCCGAGCGATCGCGCCCGGATCCACCGGAGCGCGCTCGATCGCCACCTGCCCCGTGCGGGCGTAGGCCAGGAGATCGTCGATCAGCCGCCCCATGTCCGTCGCGCCCCGCTCGACGAGCCGCAGGTAGGAGAGAGCCGGCTGGCCGAGCTCGGCGGCGTGGTCTTCGAGCAGCAGCTCCGCGAAGCCGTGGACGGTGCGCAGCGGCGCACGCAGGTCGTGCGCGACCGCGTACGAAAAGCTCGCGAGGTCGCGGCTCGCCAGCTCCAGCTCGATGATCCGGCACCTGGCTGCGGCAACCTCGGCGCTCTCCCCGACGATCTCGCTGCGTCTTCCGGCGAGCCACGCGATCGGCAGCAGGGCCGTGGGCATCGTCACGGCCAGGACGGGTGCCGCCGCGGCAACGCCCGTGAGCCAGGCGACCAGGCCCGCCACGAAGCAGACCAGCGCCAGCACGACGGGCCGCGCCGGGCGGTCGAGGCGGCGCAGCGCGGAGGCGACGGATGCGTCGCCTGCCCGCGCACCGGCAACCGCGGCGGCGGGTGCCCGCGGCTCGCGGCGTGCGCCGACGGCGGCCGCCCCGATGCTCGGGCTCGTTGGTCTCTCGGAGATCATGCTCGCCCGCGATGCGGGCAGGTGGAAGCTACTCCCTGCGCCGACGCCAGCCAAGCTCCAGCAGCCTCGCGTCGGTGGCGCGCCCCGTGAGCGGCGACGGCACCTGCGCGCGGCGGCGGCGCGACGGCGGCGCGACGGCGGCGCCTCGGGAGCGGATCGCGCAGGGTCGGCGTCGCCGCGGGCACGGAGCTGCCGGTATCGTGACCGCCCGCGCCTTGTCCACCCACGACCGCCTGCCCCCGCCGCTCGGACCCCCGTCCACTCGGGAGCCGCTGCGGCTGCTGCTGCTCGAAGACAGCCCTGCCGACGCAGCGCTGCTCGAGGCGAGGCTGCGCAGCGCGGGCGTGCGCGCGTCGATCACGCGGGTCGTCTCCCGTGGGGACTTCATCGCCGCGGTCGCGGGGCCGTTCGACGCGATCATCGCCGACTTCACCCTGCCCGAGGGTTTCGACGCCCTGGAGGCGCTCGACATCGTCGCTCGGCTCGGAGTCTTCACTCCGGTGGTCGTCGTGACCGGGGCGGTCGGCGAGGAGCTCGCGAGCGAGTGCGTCACGCGAGGCGCCGCCGCCTACCTCCTCAAGGACCGGCTGAGGCTGCTGCCGGCGACCCTGGCGGATGTGCTCGAGCGCTGCGGCGACGCTGCACGAGGCCGATGACCCCCCGCACGCACAAGGTGGTGCTGATCGAGGACCATGCGACGCTGCGCGAGGGACTCGCGCTACTGCTCGGCTCCGAGGGCTTCGACGTCGTCGGCCAGGCAGGGGACGCGGCGCGCGGCTACGACCTCGTCGGGGAGACGCGCCCGCAGGCCGTCGTCATCGACGTCAAGCTGCCCGGCGAGAGCGGGATCGAGCTGACGCGCCGGCTGCTGCGGCGCGATCGCGATATCGCGACGCTGCTGCTGACGGGCGTCGAGGAGGCCGATCTGCTCGCCGACGCGCTCGAGTCCGGCGCGCGTGGCGTCGCGCACAAGGCCGCGCCGCTGCGCGAGACGCTCCATGCCGTCCGCGCGATCGCCGCGGGCGGCAGCTACGTCGACCCGCGCGTCAGGGAGCTGGTCCGTGAGCACGCCGTCGAGCGGCGCGAGCGCGTCCTGACCGACCGCGAGCGCCAGGTCCTCCAGCTCGTCGCCGAGGGCCTCGACCGTGCCGACGCCGCCGAGCGCCTGTCGATCTCCGAGCAGACCTTTCGCACCCACGTACGCAACGCCATGACGAAGCTCGGCGTCCACAACCGGGCGAACGCGGTGATGGTCGCGCTGAGACGGGGCGAGATCGACGTGTAGGGGGGATCGCGGCCGACGGCGCGGCGGAGACTCACGCGCCCCGGGGAGCCCGCAGTGGGCGATCCAGGACTCGAACCTGGGACCTCTTCCTTATCAGCGTTCGCGGGGGCGGGTTTGCGTGGACGTGCGTGAGCACGGTTGGCACAAAGTACCCGCAACGGGCGGGTGTGGGTCAGGGGTGGTGTGCCCGCTGACGACGGGAGCGGTGCGCGGGATGTACCGTTTCGTACCTCCAGCCAGCGGCCGATGGGACGCCGGCAGTCCGAAACGCGAGAGTATCCGGAACTCATGTCTCACCCACCGCGTATCGAGGTCGTCGCCCAGCCGTTCGGCGGCGCTGACCTCGGCACCGCGATCGCGATGGAGCTGGGCAGCGGAGCTTGGACCAGCTTTCGGGCGGTCGTCGCCTTCCTCAAGCTTTCCGGACTTCGACACATCGCGAAACCTCTCGATGTCTTCTTGGGCGCCGGGGGACAGGCGAAGCTGTCGATCGGGATCGACCACGACGGCACGTCGCTCGAAGGGCTGCAGGATCTTTGGCGCGTGATCAACGGGCGAGCTGACCTCTACGTCTTCAAGGAGGGCCAAGGCGGTCAGCTGCGGACCTTCCACCCCAAGGGGTTCCTCTTCGAGCGCGACGACGCAGCGCTCGCCGTTATCGGATCCGGCAACCTGACGGCCGGCGGCTTGTTCACGAACCATGAGCTCGGCGTACGGATCGAACTCGATTTCGCCGACGCAGGCTCGACTGCTTTCGTCACCGCGTTGGCTACCGCGATGGATGCCTGGCAGACGCCATCCCCCGCATGCGTGCCGGTCGACGGGCCTCTGCTTACCGACTTGGTCGCCAGTGGCGATCTCGTCTCAGAGGCGGCGATCGCTGCGGGCGGACGAGCCGCGGCTGCTGCCGCGCGCCGCCGCACCGCTGCCGGGACCGCCGGCAGACCGAAGCGATTTGGAGCCTCCGGTGCAATCGGTCTTGCCCCTGAGCCACCGGAGCTGCCGGCCATGGGGCCCGCCGCGGTCGCACCACCGCCGCCGCCATCTTCTCTTCGCCCTCCCACGACGCCTGCGCCAGCGCCAGCTGCGGCTCCGGGAATCACCGCCGGCCACCAGGCCTTCTTGATCGAGGTCCGGCCCCATCACAACGGCGAGATCTTCTTGAGCAAGATCGCGATTGATGAGGACCCCGGCTTCTTCGGATATCCCTTCACCGGTTGGACAATCCCGAAGAAACGGGGGAACCGCCCCTACCCGATGGCCATGCCCGACCCGCAGGTCGCGATTGTCGTCTACGACACACAGGGCCGCCCACTGGTCACACAGGACCACCCCCTAAACGTCGTCTTCTACACGCCGAAGAGCGAGATCCGAATTACGATCCCCCCGGAGCCACTCGGACGCATCCCGCACATGTCGTTGTTGGTCATGACGCGGAATCCGACGCCGAGCTACGACTACAGGCTTGAGTTCTATCCCCCGAACTGCAACACGTCTTCGGTCCAGCGCTACCGCTCACACTTGGTCCACACGCTGCCGTCTGGCGGTGCCGCGGTGAGTCGCCGCTACGGCTGGGCCTAGTACGTACCCGCTTCGAGGTGAAGAATCTCGTTGCGGGTAATCGTGTGCCGCGAGTGCAGGACGTCTTCGCGCGTCACCGTGATCGGAAGCCGGTCGCGGAGCCGCATCCCATGGTGCTGAGCAATGCTCGCAACCTCATCTACCGTCGGGATCTTCCAACGAACGCCGCCGATCGTGCTCTGGCTATCGCCAAGCACCAACCAGCATGGAGCCCCCGACCGCATTCTCGTGGCGAGGTTCTTGAGAACGGCGCTCATCGCCAGGAAGTACCTCAGGAGAACTGCGGGGGACTGCTGACGACGAAAGCCGGCGGCGGGATCGGCGACTACAGCCTCGCGGAACTCGGATAGGAACGAGGTCGTCGACGTCGGCAGCTCATCGCATCCGGTGTCGAGGATCGCCTCGAGCGCGGCACGCTCGCGTCCGGCGATCTCCCGTGACCCGATCATCGACTTCTCGAGAGGCCGCCGCGCGGGCGAGCTGTACCCGAAGACCGCAGCGAGGGAGAGCCGGTCCGTATCGACATAGGGCAGCGCAGCGGCGTACGGAGGACTCGAGATGACGGCGTCAACTGCCCGCCCGTCGAGGACGTCGAACGTGTCCGGATCGCTCGAGTCCCCCTGCACGACTAGCGCCGCGCCCGGGCGGGGTCGGACCGGCGATACGTCGCGTTGGAACGATGACAGCCGATCGAGAAGCACCAACAGCCGGCCCAGGAACATTTCGTAGACAGGAGCGTCATCGATCGGGTTCGACCGTCGCCGGATCCGTAGATCCTTAGGCTCCTGCTGGGACACCTCCCGGATCAGGTCGCTGATGAGCACCTCTAGAACGGCCCGGGTTTCCGCCCGAGGTTCCCGGCGAATCGCTCCGAGCAGCCAGTCAAGCTTGGCGAGAACTGGCGATGGGAACCATCGAGCGAGCTCTTCCCCGAGCCCGGGCGCGAACTGGGAGAGCCTCGAAGCTCCGCCCGGCGGCGCATCGAGAACAACCGCACGCACTCGAGCGAGATCGCGTTCGACGGCGCCCACGTCACCTTCCGCGAGGTCGACCTTAGCCCTTGCGATGGCGGTCGCCACTGGGTTGCAGTCGATCGACAGCGCGTCGTAGCCATTGAGCGTCGCCTCAAGGGCCACGGTGCCGCTTCCGCCGAAGGGGTCGACAACCAGCGCCCGTCCCCGCTCGATGCCCGAGAGGTTGAGAAGACTCTTGGCAAGTTGGGGATAGAACTTGCCCTTGTATCGGTGTATCCCGTGCGCGAAGTAGGTTGAGTGCTTCCGGCGTGAGCCAGGTTCGGGCATGCCTTCGAGGCGCTTCTGAAACGTCGGCTCGGGACGGCCGCCGCGATCGATTGCGTGGACAAACGCGGCGCGCTCAATATCCACCTGGTCGGTGACCGTGACTGAACCGTCGCGATCCACCTGCGGTGCCCCGCCAAGCGCCGCGAGCTCTCGCAGTTGCAGCGTGCATTCGTACGGGAACAGCCGGTAGTTCGGACCGACGATGCGCGCCGTCGACCCGACGGTCGGACAGCGGAGCACGAGAAGTTGCTCGCGGGTAAGGCGCCGACCCGGCTTCGTTACGGAGCGGCGGTTGCCTGGGATCTCCCGATCCAACGTTGTCACGTGCTCAAAGCCAACGTCCTCGGCGACCGCTCGAAGATTCCGCGCGGTCTCGAAGAGTTCGCCTTTAAAGAGCCCGTCCCCGACAACGATGAGGGCGTACCGCGCAGGCATCAGCACGCGCAGGCAGTTCCGCAGCACCGCCCGCATGTCATCGAGATACGCAGCGACCGGCTCCTTTATCCCCTGGTTCTTCAGGTGCGAGCCGATCTCTATGCGTCGAAGCGCGGCCGGATCTTCGCCGAGCCAGAACAAGCGAAAGCGGTGATACAGGTGGTAGTCGTACGTGTTGGGATAAGGCGGTGAGGTCACGATCAGTCCAACCGACGCGTCGGGAACCTGATAGCCCTCCGGGTCGCGTGCGTCCGCGTCGACAAAGACGGCGGTACCGCGTGGTCCCAGGTCGACGGCTTCCGCGATCCGGCGCATCCGACGCAGTTCGCTGACGACAGCGCGCGGCACCTCGAGGATTTCGATCGGACGTGGCTTGCTCGTGTAGCGCGTCTCGGACTCCTGAAATGAGACGCGCGCAGAGGCCTGCGCGAAGGCGAGAAGCGCCAGCCTGCGCGCGGCGGCGCACTCGACCTCGAGAACGAGTGTCCGCACGATGCCTAGCGCGCGGAAGACTCCACCGTCGTACCACTTCTCGACGTTTGGAACTGTCGGCAGCCACGGCGGGTCCCGATCGAGATCGGTGGCCTGGAGTGCGAGCAGCCGCGCCTCGAGCGTGCGCAACGCGTGCAAATCTTCGCCATCAAGCCGCGCGGTCTTTACTCGGCCGATGACGTTTCCAACGGGATTCGCATCGATGCCGACGTAGTCGCGCCCTGCAAGAAGTGCCTCGACGCCGGAGGTCCCCCCTCCTGAGAAGGGGTCCAGTACGCGCTCTCCGGGCAGCGATAGCAACCGGATGGCCTGCCTTGGCAGCTGGGCGACGAACTTCGCAGGATAAGGATGCAGGCCGTGTGAGTGTTCGGTCGCCTCAGCTTCAGCAAACCCCCAGTCGAGCGCCGCGAGTCGCCGCCCCACCACAGCCGGACCAAGGCCTACCAACGAGCCATCGCCGTCCGCGGGTATCGCCGCGTCTGAGGGGAGGATCTCGAGCTGGTTCGGTCTCGGGGTCATTCGCATGAGTCTCTGATCTCTGAGAGGGCTGGGACCCGCAAAGTTCGCCCCCTAGGTCCCTGCGTGCTTGTACGTAGTGTGGGGATAGCGTACAAGTACGGGTGGACATGCCCGCCGGCGTTGACCCCGACTACGCCCGTGAGATCGGGCAGGCTATCGCTGCCTCTCGGAAGGCGCGCGGGATGACCCAGGAGGACCTCCGCCTGCGCATCGGCAACTCCAAGAACGCGGTGTCCAACTGGGAGCGAGGCGTTAGCGCTCCGACCGTCCAGAACCTTCGAGAGCTCTGCCGCGTACTGCGAGTCCGGCCCGAGCGCCTCATGGCTCTCAATGGGAGTCAACACCGCGAGCAGCGCGCCGAAGCGGCGGCTGAAGCCGAGGCGCTCGCCGCCCGGCTGGCGGCGCTCCGGGCCGCGACTGAGCGAGCCGCCCCAGATCTGATCGGCGCGCTGCGGGAAGCGGAACAGCAAGCCCGCCGCCTGAGCGAGCTCGGGTAGCGCATCGACGGTGCCTGGCTGTCCCGTTGCGAAGACACAGGGGCGTGGCCGGCAGACAGCGAGGGCGGGCGAGAACTGGCGAGCGAGCGTCGGCACCCGCACGAGAGCGCGATCGCAACCGATGCCCCGCTGCTCCCGCCCGACGACCAACACGCCTGGAACCCGATCGCGACTTCCTTCCCGTCACTACCTCCTCCGCGCCTCCTCCGCGCTTCCGCCCGCACAGCCCATCCCGGTTCGACTCCTCCTGCTGCTCGCTCCCGCTCACCACTACCGCTTTCGCCCCGACCCGCCGACGCCCGCTCCGCTTACCGCCCCGCCTGACGAATCCGATCAACCGCTCGCCCACCAACTGCGGAACCCGGGGCTTGCGCCCGAGGACTTTCGAGTGGTTGTGGCCGCGCTGGCGCCAGCGCACGCGCCAGACGACCGTGCCCTCCTTGCGCTCCATGCGCTCAATGCTCACGACGCGGCCCTCCCCTCGTCGCCGAGGAGCCTGCGGAAGCTCCCACGGATCGCCGCCAGCGGCCGCACCGTCACCGGCGGCGGCGCGGGCTCGACGCCGACCGCGGACCGCGCGATCCACTCGTCGAAGTCGTCAAGGGTCGATCCGCAGGCGCGAGCACAGGCGCACGGCTCGCAGCTCGCCGCGCTGGATCGCGCGGTAGATCGCTCGGGTCGAGAGGCCGGCGAGATTCGCGGCCTCGGCGGGGCGAAGGAACATGGGGTTCTCCTCTCGGCGCAAATTGGTCCCTCGGACCTACAGAGCCATTTGCGCGGAAGTCGGCCCCGTTTCCTCGCCGGACCGGTGCCGGTGAGCCGCGATGAGGATGTACCCGTCTCGTACCTTTCTGCAGGGCGCTCGCCAGAGGCGAAATAGAAAAGCCCTGCAAAGGGCAGTGGGCGATCCAGGACTCGAACCTGGGACCTCTTCCTTATCAGAGAAGCGCTCTAACCGACTGAGCTAATCGCCCGCGAGGCCGGCAAGTCTAGCGACCCGCAGGTCACGGCGGAGCTAGCGCGGACGATGCGCCGCCGACCCGAGCCGCCTCGGGGCCGCGGCTCCCGGAGCGCGACGGCAGCCGCTCGCGCGACGCCTCCGCGAATACGCGGAGAAGCGACGCTCGCTCCCGCGGCTACGGCGACCGAACCGCCGTCAGTCGCAACCGCCGTCAGTCGCGGGCGAGCCCGAGGCGCGTCGCCATCGCCTCGGCGTCGGCGAGGTCGGCGACGTGGAGCTCGACCTTGTAGCCGGTACCCCGCGGGCGGACCTTGACCTCGCGGCCGAGGGCCCGCTCCAGGCGCCCCGCGATCTCCGCGCACGCCTCCACCTGGTCGGGGTGCGGCTCCGGGCGCGCCCGGGGACCACCGTTCGCCTGGGCGCTCGCGTTGGCGTTGCGGGCGCGTTCCTCGAGGACTCGAACGGACCATCCGCCCTCGACCGCCCCCCGGGCCAGCCGGCGGCGATCGGCGTGGTCCTCGGCGAGCAGCAGCGCCCGGCCGTGGCCCTCCGTGAGGCGGCCGTCCTCGAGCAGCCCGAGGACCTCGTCCGGTAGGTCGAGGATCCGCAGCAGGTTCGAGATCGCCACGCGACTGCGTCCGACGCGGCGGCCGACCTCCTCGCGGGTCAGCCCCAGGTCCTCCACCAGGGCGGCGACCGCGTGGGCCTCCTCGACCGGGTTGAGGTCCTCACGCACCATGTTCTCGACGAGCGCGACCTCGAGCGAGGTCGCGTCGTCCCGGCGCTCGACGACCGCCGGGATGGTGTCGAGGCCGGCGCGCTGCGCCGCCCGCCAGCGCCGCTCGCCAGCGACGAGCTCGTATCGCCCTCCCTCCCTCGGGCGCACCAGCACGGGCTGGATGACGCCGTTCTCGGCCAGCGAGAGCGCCAGCGCCTCGAGCGCCTCCTCGTCGAAGCGCCGTCGCGGCTGGCGCGGGTTGGGCTCGACCAGCTCGATGGCGATCTCGCGCAGCTCGGGTCGATCGCCGTGCTGTCCGGATACTTGGAGGATCGCGGCCAGACCGCGACCCATGCCGCGCTCAGCCACGGGCGGCCACCTCCTTTGCAAGCTCGAAGTACGCGTCCGATCCGGCGCACAGCGGATCGTGGTGGATCACCGGGCGGCCGTAGCTCGGCGCCTCGCCGATCCGGACGTTCCTCGGGATCACGGTGTCGAAGACGAGCTCCGGGAAGTGCTGGCGCACCTCCCGCTCCACGTCGCGAGCAAGGCGCGTGCGCCCGTCGTGCATCGTGAGCAGGAACCCGGCGACGGCGAGCCGCGGGTTCAGCTGCCGCTGTACGAGCCCAAGCGTCTCCAGCAGCCCGGCGAGCCCCTCCAACGCGAAGTACTCGGTCTGCACCGGAACGATCACACGATCCGCGGCCACGAGCGCGTTGATCGTCAGCGGCCCGAGGGAGGGCGGGCAGTCGAGCAGGATGTACGCGGCCTGCTCGCGCAGCGGCGCCAGCGCCTCCCGCAACCGGGTCTCCGAGCCGGACTCGCGAGGGAGCTCGAGGTTCGCGGCGGCGAGGTCGGGATTCGCCGGCAGGAGCCGCAGGCCGGCGACCGCCGTGTCGACGAGCGCGGCCGAGGCCGGCACGCGGCCGGCGAGGACGTCGTAGATGCTCGGCTCGGTGTCCTTGGGCACGCCGAGGCCGACCGTCGCGTTCGCCTGGGCGTCGACGTCGACGAGGATCGTCGGCTCTCCGGCTTCGGCGATGCAGGCGGCCACATTGACCGCCGTCGTCGTCTTGCCGACCCCGCCCTTCTGGTTGGCGATCGCGTAGATCGTCCCCATCGCCGCACGCACGCTAGCGGCGGGCGCGGTCGGAGCCGCTCGATCGGGTGGCAGGTCGTTCGGCATCGAACAGGCCTTCACCCTGAGGTCGAGGCTCGAATGGGGCGTTTGCGGGCCATTCCCGCCCGGCGAGGGAAGCCGGTCGGGGTCGGGCCGACCTTCGAGCTGACATAGAGGTTGCGTTCCGCGTCGCCGCTCGCCACCGACCGGGGCACGGGATCGCTCATGCCGAGCGCCGCCGCCGCCGCCGCGCCATCGAGCTCCTCGGGCGTCGACCGGCGCCCCTTCCACGCTACGAGAAGTCCACTCGTGGTCAGCAGCGGAGCGGCGTACTCGATGAGCACGTTCAACGGTGCCAGCGCCCGGGCGGTGACGACGTCGATCGTCCCGAGCCCCGGATCCCACTCCTCCACACGCAGCGGGACGACGTCGACGTTCGCCAGTCCCAGGGCGGACACAGCTCTCTCGAGGAACGCCGCCTTCTTACCGACGCTCTCGACCAGGCTGACGTGTGCTCCCGGGAGGGCGATCGCGAGGACGAGCCCCGGAAACCCGGCGCCGGACCCCAGGTCCGCGATCCTCTTGGCAACCGGGAGCTCCTCGACCTCGAGACCGCTCAGCGAATCGGCCACATGGCGATCGACGGCGACGAGCGGATCACGGACCGAAGTCAGCGATATCGGCGCCGCGGCGACGAGCTCCAGCAGCGAAGCGAGTCGTGACGCGGAGCCGGCCGGGAGCTTCCGCAGGCTCGCGAGCGCGTCGAGGCGAGCGGCGACGACGGCCCCGGGGTCGCGGTCGTCAGGCCGTGAGCGTTCCACGTGAAACGCTCCACGACCCCGCCTTGCGCACCGTCAAGGACGCGGCGTGATGACGAGGTGGCGCTCGGGCTCGTCGCCCTCGCTGTGCGTCTCGACGTCGTCGCGCTCGCGCAGGTGATCGTGCACCAGCTTGCGCTCGCTGGCCGTCATCGCGTCGAGTGCGACCGGGCGGCGGAAACGCAGCGCCTCGTCGGCCGCATCCTCAGCCTGCCCCACGAGCGCCTCCTGGCGTCGCGCGCGGTATCCGGCGGCGTCGACGACCACTCGGCGGTGCTCCGCCTCGTGATCGGCGCCGGCGATACGTGTCGCAAGATGCTGGACGGCGTCGATCGTCTGGCCGTGATGGCCGATGAACAGCCCCAGCGCCTCCCCCTGGACCGTCGCGGTGATCGTCTCACCGTCGTCGCGCACGTCGACCTTCGCCTGGAGCCCGAGCGCGTCGACGACACGCTTCACGAGCTCCGTGATCCGCTCGACGCGCTCGTCGCCCGTCACGGTCACCGTCGCCTCCCTGATCGCTTCTTCTTGCGGCGGGGCGACGGTGGTGGCGCCACCCGCGCCTTCGGCGTCGGCTTCGGCGCCGCCTTTGCGACGGCCTCGCCGCGCGCCTTGCGCAGCATCTCGCCGAGCCCCGGCGGACCCTCGCCACGCGCCGCCGCTGCCGCCGCCTCGCGTCGAGCCACCCACGGCATCGGCTGCCCCGCAGCGCGACGGACGATCAGCTGCTGCCCGATCGTCCACGTGTTCGTCGTGATCCAGTAGACGAGGAGGCCGGCCGGGAAGTTGATGACGAAGATCGTGAAGACGAACGGCAACCCGATGAGGATCATCCGCTGGGTCTTGTCCGCCGTGACCGACATCAGCACGCTCGAGAAGAGCTGGGAGCCGATGTACAGGACGATCAGCGCGATGAGAACTCCGCCGGTCGCCTTGTCGGTCAGATCGGGGATGAAGAGGAACTGCGCCGACCCTGGAACGACCTGCTCGCACGCCGTGGACGAGACCGGCCCGACCTTCTCGATCGCCGAAAGCGGGCCGCAGATGTCCACCTTCAGGTCGTGTCTGAGCATGTAGAACAGCGAGATGAAGACCGGGATCTGCAGCACGAGCGGCAGACACGAGGAGAACGGATTGACCTTGTTCTCCTGGTAGAACTTCATCATCTCCTGCTGCAGGCGCTGCTTGTCGTCCTTGTACTTCTGCTGCAGCTCCTTGATGTCCGGCGCGAGCTGCTGCAAGCGCGTCATCGATTTGAACTGCTTGATCGTCAGCGGCAGCAGGACGATCCGCACCGCGACCGTCAGCAGGATGATCGCCATGCCCCACCCGAACGAGGTCGAGTCGTGGATGAAGATCAGGACCTGCTCGAAGACGTCGATCAGCGGCTGAAAGACGTTCGCTATCGGGACAATCGCGTCGGGCGTCAGCGGCACGGGGCGTTCGAATCCGGGTTCGTGTGGGAGTGGGGGCGACTACGGAAGAGGCGCTGGTTCTCGACGGGGTCGAGGCCTCCGTGGCTGAACGGGTTGCAGCGCAGGATGCGCCAGACCGCCAGCACCAAGCCGCGCAGTATGCCGAACTCGCGGATTGCCTGCTCGGCGTAGGCCGAGCAGGTCGGCTCGTACTTGCAGCGCCGCGGCAGCCCCGGCGATATCCAACGGCGATAGGCCACGATCGGCGCCGCAGCCCCCGATCGTGCCGCGGAAACGACCCTGCTCCGGCTCGGAAGCGCTCCGGATCGCCGGTCGGCTCGCCCACGCGGGCCCATCACGAGCCGCTTCCGGCGGCCTTCTCGACCAGAGACGCCAAAGCTGACCGGATCCCGCTCAGGCCCTCCCGCTCGGCAAGCTCTCGCGCCTCCGGGCGCGCTACGACGACGACGTCCACGTCGGCGGGCAGCATCCCTCGCTCGCTGACGAAAGCCTCTCGCAGCAGACGCTTGACCTGATTGCGCTCGACGGCGCCGCCGACCTTTCGCGAGACGCTCAGCCCGAGACGCGGCCCGTCGCGCAGGGCGCCCGGGTCCCCTCGCGGGAACGCGTGAAGCACCAGCCAGCGATTGCCGAACGATCGCCCCTGGCGGTAGACCCGCTCGAACTCGGCGCTTCGGGAGAGTCGGCCGCGCTTCGGGCGACGCCGCTGCAGCGGGGCGTCCCCCTCCACCGCGCTCAGACGGTCAGCCGGGCGCGGCCCTTCGCGCGGCGGCGGCGTACGATCGCGCGCCCGGCGCGCGTGCTCATCCGCTCGCGGAACCCGTGCGTGCGTGCCCGCTTGCGCTTCTTCGGCTGGTAGGTGCGCTTCATCGTCTTCTCTGGCCGTTCCTCGGGGAGCCGTGATGATAGCCGCAACGTGGCCACGCGACGCACCCTGCACATCGACGCCCACCGCGGCTTCGCGAACACCGCGAACGCGCCGGTGGACTTTTTCCCGCGCCATGCGGAGTTCGCCTCACGGCGGCGATCAGACGCCCGCTGACGACCACCCAGCGCTCTGCTAGCGTGCGCCCACACGGCTCCCCCTGCGGGAGCCGCTCCTCTCCCATGGGCAGGCCGCTCCGACCGGGGTCGCCCATCGCTGCCGTGCCACAGGACCACGAGGCCGACATCTGGGAGGCGCTCGCCGCCGACCTCCGCGACGCCATCGGCGCCTCGCTCTTCGATGTCTGGCTCTCCTCGCTCGACCTCGTCTCGTACGACGGCCGCCAGCTCGTGCTCGCCGCGCCCAGCGCGACGCGCGACTGGGTCGCCGATCGGTTCGGGGGCGTCCTCGCCTCCGCGGCGGCGCGCGTCCTCGGTCAGCAGGTCGACGTGCGGATCGCCACGGACGACGATCGCTCGACTCACGGTGGAGCCCGCAACGAGCGCCGCTCGAACGAGGACGAGGATCATCAGCCACCACCACCTCACCCGACGGCCGGGCTCAACCCGAAGCTGACGTTCGAGCAGTTCGTCATCGGCTCCGAGAACCGCTTCGCGCACGCGGCGGCGCTCGCGGTCGCCGAGAACCCCGGCACTGCGTACAACCCCCTCTTCCTCTGCGGCCCGCCAGGCGTCGGAAAGACCCACCTGCTGCACAGCATCGGGGACTACCTCGAGCGGCACGGCACCGGATCGACGCTCGTGACGACGACGGCCGAGGCCTTCGCGAACGAGTTCATCGCCGCCGTGCGACAACGGCGAACGGCCGGCTTCAAGGCCCGCTACCGCCACACCGACGTCCTGCTCGTCGACGACGTCCAGTTCCTCATGGAGAAGACCCGAACCGAAGAGGAGTTCTTCCACACGTTCAACGCCCTTCGAGACGACGGCGCGCAGATCGTCCTCACCTCCGACCGATCGCCCCGCGAGCTGGACGGGCTCCACGATCGGCTGCGTGACCGCTTCGCCTCCGGGCTCGTCGTCGCGATCGACGAGCCGGGGATCGACACGCGTCTCGCCGTTCTGCGCAAGCGTGCCGCGCTCGACGCGGTCGCGATCTCGGACGAGAGCCTCCTCGCCATCGCCGAGCGCGTTCCGACGAACCTGCGCAACCTCGAGGCCGCACTGATCCGGCTCGTAGCGGCATCCTCGCTCACCGGTCGCGCCCTGGACCCCCGGCTCGTCGACGACGTCCTGGGCGACGCTCCCGGCACCGCGTTCGCCGCCGCCGACCCCCAGACCACCATCGACGCGATCCAGAACGCCGCCTGCGAGGCCTTCGCAATCACCCGCGACGAGCTGCTCTCGAGCAGTCGCGCAGCGCGTATCTCCTGGCCCCGCCAGCTCGCCATGTACCTGGCTCGCGAGCACACCGACCAGAGCCTGCCCGCGATAGGCGAGCGCTTCGGCGGGCGTGGACACACGACCGTCCTGCACGCCTGTCGGCGGGTCGCCGAGCGCATCGAGCACGACGCCGAGGCCCGCGACCTCGTCCGGCGGCTGTCGACAAGCCTGTCGACGTCGCAGCCCGCCATCCCAGACGACCGACGCGACTGACAGACTCCCGTGGTCCACCGACAGGCGGCTGTTCGTCCGTTTCCCGCAACCACCAGGCAGGTCTCGCGGCTTCGACAACCGCACAGTCCCTACGACATCTGAAACCATCTCAGGAGCCAGTCAGCCGTGAAGATCACCATCGGACACGATGAGCTCGTCGCGCACCTGCAGCAGGCGGCGCGCATCGCTTCGTCGCGCAGCGCGATCCAGGCGCTCGCAGGCGTCCAGCTCGTCGCGACCGACGGGCGTGTCGAGCTGCGCTCCACCGACATGGACCTCGGTCTGCGCACGCCCGTCGCCGCGCAGGTCGTGCGACCGGGAGGCGTCGTGCTTCCCGCTCGCCTGCTGCTGGACGTCGTACGGCGGCTTCCGGGGAGCGACGTCTCCCTCGAGCTGCGACCGGAGCAGCAGGACGTCGAGGTTGTCGCCGGCTCAGCTCGCTTCCATCTGCGGATCCTGCGCTCCGAGGACTTCCCGGAGCTGCCGGAGCCCGGCGGAGACCGCACTGTCACGCTTCCGGCCGCTGCCTTCACGGAGACGATCGCGCGCGTCTCCCGTGCCGCTTCGCGTGACGAGACGAGGCCGATCCTGACCGGAGTCCTAGTGTCCGCCGAGGGCTCGTCACTGAGAATGGTCGCAACCGACTCGTATCGGCTCAGCGTCAAGGAGACCGCCCTCGAGCAACCGCTCACCGAGGGCTTCGAGGCCAACGTGCCGGCACGCGCGCTCGAGGAGGTCGCTCGGCTGTGCGGCGAGCAGGAGGCCACCATCGCGATCGGGGTGCGTGCGAATCAGGTCGTCTTCCAGGTCGGCGAAGTGGCGCTCTCCTCGCGCCTGATCGACGGTCAGTTCCCGAACTACCGTCAGCTCCTGCCGGAGCAGTTCGAGCACGAGCTGACGCTGGACACGGCGGAGGTGCTCGACGTCGTCGAGCGAATCAGCCTGATGGCCCAGAAGAACGCACCGCTGCGCCTGTCGTTCGGCGAGGGCGAGCTGCGGATCTCGGCCCAGACGCCGGATGTCGGCGAGGCGAGCGAGACGCTCCCGGCACCGTTCGTCGGCGAACCGTTCGAGATCGGCTTCAACCCCGAGTTCCTGACCGCGGGGCTTCAGAGCGCCGGCGCCGAGCGCATCTCCCTGAAGCTGATCAGCCCGCTGCGGCCCGGGCTGATCGAGGCGGCCGACGGGAGCGGGTTCCTGTACCTCATCATGCCGATCCGGCTCAACGTCTGATGTCGATCGTCCGTCGGCTGCGGCTGCGCGACCTGCGCTGCTACGAGACCGCGGACGCTGCGATCGGCGAGCGGCTGACGATCGTGCACGGCGCCAACGGCGCCGGCAAGACGACGCTCCTGGAGGCCCTGTACCTCGGATGCACCGGCAGCTCCTGTCGGACGCGCAACGAGCGGGAGGTCGTGCGCTTCGGCGCGCCGGCGGCGCGTGTCGAGCTCGACCTCGAGCGCCACGACGGGCCGCACCGGCTCGCCGTCGGCTACGAGCCGGGCCAGCCCAAGCGCCTGACCGCCGACGGCGCCCCGGTCGAGCGGCTGCTCGACGTGCCGTTCCGACCACTTGTCAGCGTGTTCCTGCCGGATCGACTCGAGCTCGTCAAGGGGCCGCCCGCCCTGCGTCGGTCGCACGTTGACCAGCTCGTGGCTGGCCTCTGGCCGGCGCGCCGCGCCCGCCGCCGCGCTTACTCGCAGGCCCTGGCCCAGCGCAACGCCCTGCTGGCCCGGGTCCGCTCGCACGCAACCGGCCGTGACGCTCTCGCGACGTGGGACCTCGAGCTCGGCCGCCACGCGGTCGCTCTGCGCGCCGATCGGATCGACGCGATCGCGAGGATCGCCAAGGGAACCGAGCTGGTCGGCGGTGAGCTCGGCCTCGCCGGCCGACTCGAGCTGCGGCTCCGCTCACGGTCCGACGCGACCGACGCGGAGTCGTTCGCCTGCGAGCTCGCCGCGCGCCTCGACACCGACCTCGAGCGTGGATTCACGACCCACGGGCCGCATCGCGACGAGCTCGACCTGCTGCGGGACGGCCGGGCACTGCGGACCTACGGCTCGCAGGGCGAGCAGCGCCTCGGACTCCTCGCCCTGCTGCTCGCCGAGCGTGAGGCGCTCGAGGCCGAGCGCGACCATGCGCCGCTGCTGCTGCTCGACGACGTCCTCTCCGAGCTCGACGGAGCGCGCCGCGAGCTGCTCCTCGAGCACGCCGGGCGCGCCGGCCAGGTCGTGCTGACGACCACCGAGCCGGAGCGCCTGCCGGACGCCGCGCTCGCCGCCTCAAGCGTGCTGCAGGTGGCCGGCGGGACCGTGCGCGAGCTGGTGCGCGCGTGAGGCGACGGGGGCCCAGGCCGGCGGGCGCGTCGATCCGCGCGCTCGCCGAGAGCCTTGCGCCGCGATCCACGCTGGGCGCCGTCCAGCGCGTCTGGGCGGAGGCCGTCGGCGAGGCCTGCGCAGCTCATGCCACGCCCACGGGCGAGGGGCGCGGCGTGCTCTCGGTGACCTGCTCGAGCGCGGCGTGGGCACAGGAGATCGACCTGATGGGCCCCGAGATACTCGACCGCCTCGAGGCGGCGCTCGGCGCTCGGCTGGTGACGGCTCTGCGCTGCGCCACCACGACGCCGCGCGGATGGTCCGGGGCGCCCTGAAGAGGACCCCTAGGCGGGCCTGGGCAACCCCAGCTTTTACTGGTATTTGCAGCACTTTCGTTGGTCTTGGAGGGGGTTGGGCGACCCCCCTACCTGCTATTCTGCTGTCAACCGAGCGCGATCACCCCGGCCGGGTGCCCGCTGAGGCACGCGTCCGGGGTTTTCCACGTCAACGGAGGCACATGGCCGAGAAGGACACCGCCAAGAGCACCGAGTCGAACGGCTCCTACGGCGCTCAGGACATCACCGTCCTCGAGGGCCTGGAGGCCGTGCGCAAGCGGCCCGGGATGTACATCGGCTCGACCGGGGCCCGCGGCCTGCACCACCTCGTGTACGAGGTGGTCGACAACTCCGTCGACGAGGCGCTCGCCGGCCACTGCAGCAGGGTCGACGTCACGATCCACTCCGACAACTCGGTGACCGTCGCCGACGACGGTCGCGGGATCCCGGTCGGCATCATGGAGAAAGAGGGCCGACCCGCCGTCGAGGTCGTCCTCACCGTGCTGCACGCCGGCGGGAAGTTCGGCGACGGCGGCGGCTACAAGGTCTCCGGCGGCCTTCACGGCGTCGGTGTGTCGGTCGTCAACGCGCTCAGCGAGGAGCTGCGCGTCGAGATCCGCCGGAACGGCTACGTACACCGTCAGCGCTATGCACGTGGTGCCCCGCAGGGTCCGCTGGAGCGCGGTGAGGAGACCGACGCCACCGGGACCACCGTCAGCTTCGTCCCCGACTCGGAGATCTTCGACGTCCTCGAGCTCGAGTTCGCGACGCTCGAGCAGCGGCTGCGCGAAACCGCGTTCCTGACCCGCGGCCTGCGCATCACGCTGACCGACGAGCGTCCCGGCGGGACGAGCATCGAGTTCCAGTACGAGGGCGGCATCGAGGACTTCGTCGTCCACCTGAACAAGAACAAGGACCCGATCCACAAGAAGGTCGTCTACTTCGAAGCCGACGGCGATGAGGGCGCCGTAGAGGTCGCCCTGCAGTGGAACGCCTCGTACCAGGAGTCGGTCTTCTCGTTCGCCAACAACATCAACACACACGAGGGTGGCTCGCACCTCTCGGGATTTCGCTCCGCGCTGACGCGCACCCTGAACCGCTATGCGCGCGAGAAGGGCGAGCTGAAGGAGAAGGACGACAACCTCTCCGGCGAGGATGTCCGCGAGGGCCTGACCGCGGTCATCTCGGCCAAGCTCGGAGAGCCGCAGTTCGAAGGTCAGACGAAGACGAAGCTCGGCAACCCCGGCATGGAGGGGTTCGTCGCTTCGGCGGTCAACGCCGGCCTGGCCGAGTTCCTCGAGGAGAACCCCCAGGAGGCGCGGGCGATCATCCGCAAGGCCGTCCAGGCCGCACAGGCCCGCGCCGCGGCGCGCAAGGCGCGCGACCTGACGCGTCGCAAGAGCGCCCTGGAGAACTCGCGCCTCCCCGGAAAGCTCGCCGACTGCTCGGTCAAGGACCCGTCGCTCGCCGAGATCTTCGTCGTCGAGGGCGACTCGGCAGGCGGCTCGGCCAAGCAGGGTCGCGACCGCAACACCCAGGCCGTCCTGCCG
>JANJTP010000024.1 GCA_024711025.1 Solirubrobacteraceae bacterium | reverse complement strand
CGCATCGGCGGTCGGCTACCCGCGGTGCGCCTCGCGCAGGGCGCGCTGCATCTCGCGCTTGGTCTCGCGCTCGCGGATCGTCTGGCGCTTGTCGTGCAGGTCCTTGCCGCGGGCGAGGGCGATCTCGACCTTCGCGTGCGGGCCCTTGAAGTAGATGCGCGTCGGGACGAGCGTCAGGCCCTTCTCCTGCTGCTTGCCGATCAGCCGCTCGATCTCGCGACGGTGCGCGAGCAGCTTGCGCGGGCGCTCGGGCTCGTGGTTCTCGCGCGAGGCGGGGCCGTACGGCGGGATGTGCGCGTGCAGCAGCCAGAGCTCGCCTTCGCGGACCTGCGCGTAGGCGTCCTTGAGCTGGGCCGATCCCTCGCGCAGCGCCTTGACCTCGGTACCGCGCAGCGCGACGCCGCACTCGAGCCGGTCGAGCAGCTCGTAGCGGAACCGCGCCTGGCGGTTCGTCGCGACGTCGCCCGGTGCGACCTTGCGCTTCTTGGGCTTGGCCATAGCCGATCGAGCGTAGCGACGCGGGACGGCGCGGTCGCATCACGTCGCTCCAGCGCCCGCACGCGAGCGCCGCTCGTAGCTCGCGGTCGCCGCCCCACGCGCGAGCGGCTCACTCCCCGACGCGCAGATCGACGCGCCCGCGCGGCGCCTCGACCCGCTCGACACGCACCCGAAGCGCGTCGCCGATCCGCAGCGCGCCGCCCTCGTCGGAGTGCAGCACGGTCTGCTCCTCGTTGAGCGTCCACCAGCCGCCCGGGATGAAGCGCACCGGCAGGAAGCCCTCGAACGTCCCTGCCCCGTTGCCGGCCTCGCCGAACGAGACGAACGCGCCTGCGCCGACCAGACCGGTGACCTCGCCGGCAAACGACTCCTCCCAGCCGTGCTCGGCGAGCCGGCGCTCGAGCAGGAAGCAGCGTGCGACGTCGTCGGCGTCGCGCTCGATCAGCATCGCGGCGCGCTCCCGGGCGCTGGCCCAGGCGCCCGCCTCCTCGAGTCCCCCGCCCCGCGGCCCGTCCTCCCCCGCGCCGACCGCGGACAGCAGCGCACGGTGGCAGACGATGTCCGGGTAGCGCCGGATCGGCGAGGTGAAGTGGCAGTAGTGGCGCAGTCCGAGGCCGGCGTGCCCGAGATCCTCCGGCGAGTAGCGAGCCTGCTGCAACGCGCGCAGCACGAGATAGGTCAGCCCGCGCCGCCCGTGGCCGGCGCGGCGCGCGTGCTCGTCGACCATCAGCGAGGCCCGGGCGACGATCTCCGCCGCCTGGCCGCGTGTCATCCGCTCGGGCGCCGGGGGCGTCGGCACGCCCAGCGAGGCGAGCTGGCCGAGCAGGCGATCTGCGTCCTGCGGGTCGGGCTGCTCGTGCACGCGGTGAAGCGCCGGGATGGCCCGCTCGGCGAGCAGCGTCGCGACCGCGCGGTTGGCGGCGATCATCAGGTGCTCGATCAGCCGGTGGGACTCCGTCTGCACGCCGGCGACCGCGTCGGTCACGTGGCCGCGGCGGTCGAACGCGAACTCCGGCTCGACCGACTCGATCGCGAGCGCATGGCCCTCGGTGCGCCGCGCCTCGTCGAGTGCCGCCGCCGCCGCGCGCGCGGCGGCGAGCGGCGTCGCCAGCGGCTCGCGGGCGTCCTCCAGCCCATCGAAGATGCGGTCGACGCGCTCGTAGTCGAATCGCTCGTCGGAGCGGATCAGCGAGCGGTAGAAGCTGGCCCGCGTCGTCTCGGCGCCGTCGAGCTCGAGCTCGCAGGTGACCGCGAGGCGGTCCGCTCCGGGCCTCAGCGAGCAGGCGTCGTTGGAGAGCGCCTCGGGGAGCATCGGCTCGACCAGCCCCGGCACGTAGACGCTCGTGCCGCGCCGCGCCGCCTCGCGGTCGAGCGCCGAGCCGGGGCGCACGTAGGCGGTGACGTCGGCGATGTGCACCCAGATGCGAGTGCGCCCGCCGCCGAGCGCCTGTGCGGAGATCGCGTCGTCGAAGTCCTTTGCGGTCGCGGGGTCGATCGTGAACGTGACCAGCTCGCGCAGGTCGCGACGAGCGCCGGCGGCCGCGGGATGCTCGCGTGCCTCGCGCGCCGCCAGCTCGACGGCGTGCGGAAAGCGCCGCGCGAGGCCGCGGTGCAGCATCAGCGCCTCGAGCACGTCGCGCGCCACGTCCGGCCGGCCGAGCACCCGCAGGATCGCCGCCTGGCCACCGACCGGGCGGGGCTGGACGAGCGCCATGCGGCCGGGCTGGGCGTCCCTCGCCGAGCCCCTCGCGAGGCTCCAGCGTCGACCGCGCTCGAACAGCGGCTCGCCGACCAGGAACCGCCCGCGCCCCTCGAGCAGCACGACGACCGGCCCGTTCTGCGCCCGCGCGGCGCGCCCCCCGCCGCCTCCCGGGCCGCCCTCCGGGGAGCGCGGCTGACGCCCGTGCGCCCGGCGCCCGGTGCCGGCTCCTCCCGTGCCGGGGCGGCCGCGGTGCCGACGACCGCTGCTCACCGCGCTCCGCCCGCAGGGCTCCGGCAGCCGGCCTCTCGCGCGACCGTGCGAAGTCCGACGGCCAGCGTCTCGTCGCCCCGCGTCCCGGAGCCGTCGGCGACCTTCACGTCGGGCTGCAGCCCGGCGCCGCGGTCGGTCCCGCGCCCGCCGAGGTTGCGGCCCTTCGGCGTGAAGTACTGACCGGCGGTGATGTCGAGCGCGCCGCCGTTCGACAGCTCGATGACCTCCTGGAAGACGCCCTTGCCGAACGTGCGCCGGCCGACGAGCTTCGCCCGCCCGTGATCCTGCAGCGCCCCCGCGACGATCTCGGAGGCCGACGCCGTCCCCTCGTCGGTCAGGACGACGAGCGGCGTGCCGGCCGGCACGATCGGCTCGCCGGTCGCCTCGAGCGTGCGCTCGGGCACGCTTCGCCCGCGGGTCGTGACGACCGCACCGTCGCGCAGGAAGGCGCTCGCGACGAGCTGCGCCTCGTCGACCAGGCCGCCGCCGTTGCCGCGCAGGTCGAAGACGATCGCTCGTGCGCCGCGGCGCACGAGCCGGCGCAGCGCCGCGTAGAGCTCGCCGTGCGCGCCCGAGCTGAACTGCGACAGCGAGACGACGCCGATCTTTCGATCGCACACGTCGCGCATCGCGCTCTCGACGACCGGCACCGCGACCTGTGCGCGGCGCACCGTGAGCGTGCGGTCCCGCCCGGCTCGACGGACGGTCAGGCGCACGTCGGTGCCCTGAGGCCCCTTGACCAGCGCCGTCGCACGATCGCTGGAGAGCCCCTTCAGCGAGCGCCCTCCGGCGGCGATGAACCGGTCGCCGCGACGGATCCCGACGCGCTGGGCCGGAGAGCCGTCGTAGACGTGCACGACGCGCAGCCCGAGCGGATCCTCGGTGACGGCCACGCCGACGCCGGTGAAGCGGCTGCTCTGGGCATCCTTGAAGCGCCGGTACTCAGCCGGCGTGAAGTACTGGGAGAAGCGATCGTCGAGCCGGGCGACGACCCCCGCGATCGCATCGTCGGCGAGCTTGTCGGACGGGATCTTGCGGTAGTAGCTCCGCTCGATGCGGTCGAGCGCCTCGCGCACGACGCGGTTGGACTCCGGCCCGGCGAGCGCGGTGCGAACCGGCGCGGGCAGCGCCTCGGGGTGCCGAGCGCCGATCCACGCGCCGAGGGCGACGAGGGCGACGGAGACGAGCACGGCCACCAGGGCGGCGAGAGGCGCGGATCGGCGGCGGGGGGCTGGCATCGCGGCGGGCGGCGCGGCGCCGAGGGGACGGCGCGCCGCCGCTCAGGAGGTTATTGCGCGGTGCCTCGGCGCCGCGCGGCTCGGCTCAGATCAGACTTTCAGGAAGCGACGCAGCGAGATCGCCGAGCCGAGCGCGCTCACGCCGACGCCGGCCCCGAGCAGGATCACGACGAGCAGCCAGAAGCTGATCGTCTGCGGCGAGGAGAGCAGCGCGAAGTCGGAGACGAGCGGGTCGACGAGCGCGACCTTCATCACGCCCAGCGCGAGGACCGCGAGCACCGCCCCGAGCGCTCCGAGCATCACGCCCTCGATGACGAACGGGAAGCGGATGAAGCCGTCGGTCGCGCCGACGAGCTTCATCACCTGCACCTCGCGCCGACGCGAGAACACCGACAGGCGGATCGTGTTCGAGATCAGCAGGATCGAGGCGATCACCAGCAGCACGGCCAGCAGCCCGGTCGTGAGCTTCACGACGCGCGTGGCGGTCAGGATCTTCTGCGTGTCGTCCTTGGACGACTTGACGACGTCGATCGCGGGGTCGACGGTGGTGCGCCCGCCGCCCGGAGTCTCCGGCGCCAGCGCAGAGACCAGCGCGAGCGCCTTGTCCGGGTCCGACGGCGTGATGCGGAACGTGTCGGGCAGCGGATTCGAGCCGAGCAGCTCGTACGCCTCGGGGTTCTTGCGCTGCTCCTCGCGCAGCGCCTGCTCCTTGGTGACGAACCGCACCGAGCCGACGTTCGCGGTGGCGTTCAGCCGCTCGCGAACGCGCGTGATGTCGGCCTGCCCCACGTCCGCCTTGAGGTAGACGTTGACGAGCACCCGGCCGCGCACCTCGTTGGCCGCGCCGGTCGTCGCCTGGACGATCGGGATGAAGACGCCGAGCACGAGCAGCGTCACGAGCACGCTCGCGAGCGCCGCGAAGCTCGGGACCGCGTTACGCGAGATGCTGCGCAGCGCCTCGCGGAGGAAGAAGCCCAGTCGCACGTCTAGTCCCTGAACGCCTCGTCGAACTCGGCTCCGAGCCCGGGCTCGCGCCCCGCCTCGGCAAGCGGATCCTCGCCCCCGCCGCGCCGCGGCTGCGGCGCCGGCTCGCTCATCAGCGCCCCGAACTCGGCGGTGCTCATGTCGGAGGGCGCGTAGCGGCCGGCAAGCTCGTCGCGCACCAGACGGCCGGCGTCGAGCTCGATCACGCGACGGCGCATCCGGTCGACCATCGCGTGATCGTGGGTCGCCACGAGCACCGTCGTGCCGGTGCGGTTGATCCGGTAGAGGAGCTGCATGATCCCGACCGACGTCTCGGGGTCGAGATTGCCCGTCGGCTCGTCGGCCAGCAGCAGCGGCGGGTGGTTGACGAACGCACGGGCGATCGACACGCGCTGCTGCTCGCCGCCGGAGAGCTGGTCCGGGTAGTGGTGCAGCTTCGTCGCAAGGCCCGTCAGGCGCAGGATGTCCGGCACCTTGGCGCGGATCTCCCGGCGGGAGCTGCCCGTGACCTGCAGCACGTAGGCGACGTTGTCGTAGACGGTGCGGTTCGGCAGCAGCTTGAAGTCCTGGAAGACGACGCCGAGGTTGCGCCGGTAGAGCGCGACCTGCTTGCGCGTGAGCGCGGCGAGGTCGCGACCGCCGACGAGGATCTGCCCGGACTCGGGCTCGAGCTCCCGGACCAGCAGCCGCATCAGCGTCGACTTGCCCGAGCCGGTCTGCCCGACGAGGAAGACGAACTCGCCGCGGCGGATCTCGAGCGTCGTGTCGCGGAGCCCCGCCTTGGAGACGTCGTACGTGCGCGTGACGGAGCGCAGCTCGATCGCGTTCGCGCGGTCGGGCGCCGCTGCGCCGTCGGTGGCGCGGCGCGCTGCGGCCTGCGCGCGAGCGGCGTCACGCGCTCGTGCTCGTTCCTCGGTGGCGGCCATGGCTCGCTTGCGAGGTTAGCCTCACCGGCCGCGATTCCTTGCAGGGGCCGGGCCTCGCAACGAGCCTTGCAGCGTCGCCCCGGACGTCGATCGGGCGCTCCGGTCGCGTCTGCCCGACCGGGCGTGCCCGGTCCGGGCCGGCCGGAGCGCCCGGACACACGCGCCCGAACCGGGCGCGCCCACCGGGGCTCGCCCACCCCGGATCGGGCCGTGCGGGCTCGGCTTCCTCGCACGCGGGGGGCCCCGCGCTCCCCCCGTGCCTGGGGGTATCGTCGTGCGATGGCGCAGATCTCGACCTCGACCGCACCGAACGGCCTGCCGATCCATCGCATCGCCCTGCCCGGCACGCGCGCCACGACGATCCTCGTCGCGTTCGACGCGGGCGCCCGGACCGAGCGGCCCGACGAGAACGGCATGGCCCACTTCCTCGAGCACCTCGTGTTCAAGGGCGGCGAGATCTACGACGACTACCGCAAGGTGAACGAGACCGCCGAGCGGATGGGCGGCGTGCTCAACGCGTACACGAGCCACGACCTCGTCGCCTTCCACATCACCGTTCGGGCCGAGTCGGCGATGTCGGCGATGGACCTGCTCACCGACTTCGTCGGGCGCCCAAGGGTCGACTCGGCAGAGCTGGACCGCGAGCGCGGCGTCGTGATCCAGGAGATCCAGCGCCACAAGGACCAGCCCGCGTCGGTCGCCGCCGAGCTGATCGAGCGGGCCGGCTTCGGCGAGCACCCGCTCGGACGCAGCGTGCTCGGCCCCGAGGAGCACCTGCTGACGTTCTCGCGCGAGGCGATGATCGCGTTCCGCGATCGGCGCTGGTCGGGATCACGCGGCGGCGCATTCATCGTCGGGAACCTCGACGAGGTGCCGGAGGACGGGCAGGTCGACGAGCTGATGGCGCGGTTCCCCGACATCCCCGAGCCGGCGCCGGCCGAGCGGGTCGCGCCGTTCGCGCCCGAGACGCTCGTCGACGAGAGCGACACCAACCAGTCGCATCTGCGGATGCTCTACCGCCCCGAGATCGACCCGACGGACCCGGCCGAGCGCGCCGCGTTGTCGATCTACGCGACGTTGCTCGGCGGCTCGATGGGCTCCCGGCTGTTCGACGAGATCCGCGAGCAGCGCGGGCTCGCCTACTCGGTGTTCGCCGTCGACCACGTCGCCAGCGATCACGGCGCGCTGATGATGGCCGCCGGCCTCGACTCCTCGAAGTGCATCGAGGCCTACGCGCGAATGCGCGAGATCGTCGCCGAGCTGCACAGCGACGGCCCGACGCCGGAGGAGGTCGAGCGGGCCCGCGCGTACTCGGCCGGCCGGCGGGTGCTGTCGTTCGAGAGCACGAACGTCGTCGCGAGCTTCGCCGCACGCCGCGCGATCGTCCACCGCGAGCCGATCGATCCCGACGCGGCGATCGCCGAGCTCGACGCGGTGCGCTTCGAGGACGTCGCCGAGATCGCGCGGCGGATCGACCCCGGGTCGCTCGCGGTCGCGTGCGTCGGCCCGCACCAGGCCGACGACTTCGCCTGAAGCTCTCCCACCATGCGGCCCGCGTGCGCCATGATGCCCCCGTGCCCGCTGTCCAAGAGCTGAACGGCCGCGAGCTGGCTCGCTACGCGAGGCGCGTCGGCGACCGCTGGCCGCTGCGCCGCGCGATCGTCGGAGGGGCGCGCGTCGACGACGCGCGGCACGTGCTGCCCCAGCGCGAGCGGGGGCCCGAGTACGTCGTGGTGCTCGTCTCGGAGGGGTTCGACGGCGTCCCGTGGCTCGAGCGCGTCCACCAGGCGACCAGCCTGTGGGATGCGAGCGAGATGGGTGCCCGGGCCGAGCTGCACTGCTACACGCCGGTCGAGTTCGAGCGCAAGCGTGCGAAGCTCAAGACGGTTCGCTGGGCTGACGAGCGCGGCATCGACCTGCTTTCCTGAGCTCCGCGTCACGTTCGGGACACGGCGTTGTCCCTGGGTCAGGAGCACTCGTGCGGGCGAACATCTCTACAGCGCTGCTGCGCACTCAGACCGACGAGCGCCTCACGCGGCTTGCGGCGGCGGGCCACGACCGTGCCTTCGAGGCGCTCGTCGAGCGCTACCGTCGGCCGCTGCTGGGCTACGCGCGCCGCCTGCTGAGCCATGACCGGGGCGCCGCGGAGGACGTGGTGCAGGCGGCGTTCGCCAGCGCCTGGGGCGCGTTGCGAGACGGCACCGAGGTTCGGGACCTGCGGCCGTGGCTCTACAGGATCGTCCACAACGGCGCCCTGAACGCGATGAAGCGCCCGGGGGGCGGCGATGCGCCGCTCACCGACCTGATCGACGTGCGCTCCGAGCCGGAGCGCACCGCCCTGCTCGAGGAGCGCCTCAGCGAGACGCTTGACGCGATCGCGCTGCTACCCGATCGCCAGCGCGCGGCGCTGCTGGCCGTCGCATTCGAGGGCCGCTCGCACGCCGACGTCGGACGCGACCTCGGCGTCAACGACACGGCCGTTCGCCAGCTCGTCCGCCGCGCCCGCGCGACGCTGCGCACCGCCGCAACCGCCGTCACCCCCTACCCGCTGGCAAGCTGGCTGG
>JANJTP010000019.1 GCA_024711025.1 Solirubrobacteraceae bacterium | reverse complement strand
GATCGGCGGATTCGACCCGGGCCCTCGCACCGACCAGCGCCTGTGGCTCGCGCTCGGCTTCGCCTACATGACGGTGATCGCCGGGCTCGCGCTCGTCGTCTCGTTCGACGTCGCGCGCTTTCGCCCGATGCTGCTCGTGCTCGCCGCCGGCAAGGCGGCCTCATCGCTCGCGGCCGGTGCCTACTTCCTCTTCGACGACGACGTCTTCGCCTACCTCTTGAACTTCCTCGTCGACGGCGCGCTGGTCGCCGTCGCGCTGTGGTGCTGGGCGCTCGCCGGCCGCGTCGAGCCGCGCGCGCCCGGCTGAAGGGGCGCGCACCGGGCCTCGCGGCGCCGGAGCGCTCCACCCTGCACGCGTTCTCCGCGGCGCTGCTGCCGCCCGGTGGGCCGCTGCCGGGGGCGGTGCTCGATGGCGGCGTCGACGTCGCGCCCGCCGTCGAGTCGCTGCTCGCCGCGGTGCCGAGCCGCACGCGCGCGATCGTCCGGCTCGCGCTGCGGGCGCTCGAGTGGTCGACGTTCCCGCGGCGCCTCTCACGGGTCGGGCCTGAGCGGGGCGCGGCGCGGATCGCGCGGCTGGCGGAGAGCCGCTTGGCCCCTGCGCGCGAGCTGACGGCGCTCGTGAAGGGGCTCGTCTGCGTCGCGTACGCGCGCGACCCGCGCGTGCTCGCGGCGCTCGGCGTCGAGGCCGGCTGCGAGCCGGCCGACGACAACCCGCTGAAGTGCGGCGCGGAGCCCGAGCCGCCGCGGCTGGGCCCGGCGACGCTCGCGCCGCCGGACGATGTCGAGCGCTGCGACGTCGCGATCGTCGGCTCCGGCGCGGGCGGGGCCGCGGCGGCGCGCGCGCTCGCCGAGGCCGGGCTCGACGTCGTCGTGCTCGAGCAGGGCGAGCTGCACGACGTCGCGAGCTTCGCCGGCGACCCGCTGGCGGCGCTGCCCGCCCTCTACCGCGACGCCGGGCTGACGATCTGCGACGGCCGGCCGCCGATCCCGGTCCCGGTCGGGCGCTGCGTCGGCGGCACGACCGTCGTCAACTCGGGAACGTGCCTGCGGCCGCCCGGCGACGTGCTCGTGAGCTGGCGCGAGGACCACGGCATCGGCTGGGCGACCGAGCTGGACGGCGAGCTCGAGGCGGTCGAGCGCGCGCTCGGCGTAACGGCGGTCGACCCGGCGACGGCCGGCCGCAACGCGGCCCTTTGCCGTGCCGGAGCCGAGGCGATCGGCGCGTCCAACGGCCCGATCACACGCAACGCCCCGCCGCTGCGCCGCTGCGCGAGCTGCCCGACCGGCTGCCCGCGCGACGCCAAGCGCGCGATGCACGTCTCCGAGCTGCCGCGGGCGGTCGCCGCCGGCGCCCGCATCCATGCCGGGGTGCAGGTCCAGGAGGTGCTGCTCGAGCGCGGCCGAGCCGTCGGCATCGCCGGCCGGATCGAAGCAGCGGGCCAACGCTACGAGCTACGCGCGCGGGCCGTCGTGCTCGCCGGCGGCGCGCTGGGCACACCCGAGCTGCTGCTGCGCCAGGGCATCGCCAACGGCTCCGGCGAGGTCGGCCGCCGGCTGCGGATCCATCCGGCCTGCTGGGTCGGGGCCCGGTTCGAGGAGCCCGTGCGCGGCTGGGACGGCGTGATGCAGAGCTGGCAGGTCGACGAGTGGCTGAGCCGCGGCCTCTTCCTGGAGGCGACGTTCACGCCGCTCGCGTTCAGCGCGCACCTGCTGCCCGGCGTCGGCGCCGAGCTGATGGAGCGCCTCGAAGCGTTCGACCGGCTCGCGATCATCGGCGTGCACCTCTCCGAGCGCTCGGAGGGGCGCGTGCGCCTGCGCGGCGGGACGCTGCGGGCGAGCTACCGGCTGCGCCGCGACGACGCGGCGGCGCTGCGCTTCGGCATCGCCCGCGCCGCCGACATCCACTTCGCGGCCGGCGCGCGCGAGGTATACCCACAGGTCGCGGGGCTCCCGACGCTGCGCCCCGGGGAGCAGGGGGCGCTCGAGCGCGACGGCATCCCGGTGAGCGCCCTGCGCCTGGAGGGGTTCCACCCGATGGGCACGGCGCGCATGGGCGCCGACCCGCGGCGCTCGGTCGTCGCCCCGAGCGGCGAGTGCCACGACGTGCCGGGGCTCTACATCGCCGACGCGAGCATCTTCCCCACGTCCGTCAAGGCAAACCCGATGCTGACGATCATGGCCTGCGCGCGGCGGATCGCCGGCGTGATCGCGCAGCGGCTCGCGTAGCCGCCCGCGGCGACGGGCGCACCGCGATCGCCGTGGGACGGCGCGACCGCTCGCTCAGGTGCCGGGCGACCGGTCGTCGGACGCGGGCCCGGCGGCCGGCGCATCGCCCACGGCGACCCCGACCGGCCCGGAGCCGTCGCCCTCCGGCCGCGACGGCCGCTCGGCGGGCTCGGGCGCCACGGGAGCCTCGACCCCGGCGACCGCGTAGGCCTCGTCCTGGTCGAGCGTCTCGCGCGCCAGCAGCGCCACCGCGAGCGCGTCGAGCCGCTCGCGCTCGCGCTCGAGCAGCGCGAGCGTCTCGCGCTCCTGCTCGTCGACGATCCGCCGCACCTCGTCGTCGACGACGCGCTGGGTGTGCTCGGAGGTCTCCGAGACGCCCGGCAGCAGCAGGCCGTCGCCGCTTGCGGGCGCTACGGCCACGGCGCCGACCGCGTCGCTCATGCCCCAGCGCGCCACCATGCTGCGCGCGATGCGGGTGAGCTGCTGGATGTCGGACTCGGCGCCGGTCGTCGTCTCGCCGAAGATGACGCGCTCGGCGGTGCGGCCGCCGAGCATCACGCGGATGCGGCCGAGCAGCTCCTCGCGCTCGTACCCGTAGCGATCGGCGTCCGGCGTCGAGAGCGTCACGCCGAGCGCCTGGCCGCGCGGGATGATCGACACCTTGCGCACCGGGTCGGCGCCGGGGGTCAGCATCCCGACGAGCGCGTGGCCCGCCTCGTGGTAGGCGGTGCGCCGCCGGTCGCTGTCGCTCATCACCACCTGGCGCTCGGCGCCGAGCACGACCTTCTCGATCGCCTCGGTGAAGTCGCGCTGGAGGACCGCGTCGCGGTCGTGGCGGGCGGCGAACAGCGCCGCCTCGTTGGCGAGCAGCGCGAGGTCGGCGCCGGTCATCCCGGGCGTCGTGGCCGCGATCCGCCCGAGGTCGATCTCGTCGTCGAGCGGCATGCCCCGTGTGTGGATCCGCAGGATCGCCTCGCGACCCACCTTGTCGGGCGGCTGCACGGCGATCCGCCGATCGAAGCGGCCCGGGCGCAGCAGCGCCTTGTCGAGCGCGTCGGGACGGTTCGTCGCGGCGATCACGATGACGCCGGAGTCGCCCTCGAAGCCGTCCATCTCGGTCAGGATCTGGTTCAGCGTCTGCTCGCGCTCGTCGTTGCCGCCGCCGATCCCCGACGCCGCCGAGCGCGAGCGACCGATCGCGTCGAGCTCGTCGATGAAGACGATCGCCGGGCCCGACTCCTTGGCCTGCTTGAACATGTCGCGTACGCGCGAAGCGCCGACGCCGACGATCGCCTCGACGAACTCGCTCGCCGACGACGAGAAGAAGGGCACGTTCGCCTCACCGGCGACCGCGCGGGCGAGCAGCGTCTTGCCGGTCCCCGGCGGGCCGTAGAGCAGCACGCCGCGGGGCACGCGGGCGCCCAGGCGCGAGTAGCGCTCGGGTCGCTTGAGGAAGTCGACGATCTCCAGCAGCTCGTCCTCGGCCTCGTCGATCCCGGCGACGTCGGCGAACGTGGCCCGCTGCTGGCCGGGCTCGCTGAGCTTCGCCCGCGAGCGGGTGAAGGCGCCCAGACCGCCCGCGCCGCCCATGTTCGAGGCGCGGCGCATCAGCCACAGGAAGCCGCCGATGATGAGGATCGTCGGCCCGAACGCCAGCAGGAAGGTGAGCAGCGGGTTGCGGCCGGTGTCGGGCGGCCGCGCGTTCAGCACGACGCCCTCCCGCTCCAGGCTCTTCGACAGCGCGTCGGTGTTGACGAACGTCGGCACCTGCGTCTTGAAGTGCGTGACCTGGACCGCGGCCTTCGCGCCGGGCTCGGTGAACGCGACCGACTTGTCGAGCCGCCCGTCGATCGTGTCGGCCGTCGACGAGATCTCCTTGACGTTGCCCTTGCGAACCTGCTCGAGGAAGAAGGGGCTGTATGGCACCCGCGTCGACTCGCTCGGCCTGCCCGTGACGAGCGCGAAGACGACGTTGACGGCCAGCAGCGTCAGGAAGACCGTGATCAGCATGCGCCGGCCCTGGCGCGGCACCATCGGCGGCTTCGCCGGCGGGCCGGAGCCGCGCCCGTCCGAGGACGGCTCGACCCGCGGCCAAGGCGGCCCCTCGCCGCGGCCGGCGCCAGGGCGCTCGGGGGCGGCGCGCTCCGGACGCTCGGGGGCGCTCGGAAGCGGTCGGTTGCGGCGATCGTCGCTGGGCATCTGCTCGTCCGCTGGCCGGCCCGGCGGCGCCGCTACCGCAGCCGCGCCAAGTCGTCCAGGAAGCCAGGGTAGGACACCGCCGCGGCGTCCATGCCCGCAACCTCGACGCCCTCGCGCGAGGCCAGCCCGGCGACCGCGCCGAGCATCGCGGTGCGGTGGTCGCCGCCGGAGGCGATCCGCCCGCCGCGCAGCCCGCCGACGCCGCGCACGACGAAGCCGTCCGCGGTCGCCTCCAGATCGCCGCCGAGGCCGTTCAGCCCGTCGACGACCGCCGCGATCCGATCGGACTCCTTGACGCGCAACTCCTGCGCTCCGCGGACGACGGTCTCGCCGTCGGCGAAGCAGCCGAGCAGCCCCACGAGCGCGAGCTCGTCGATCGCCAGCGGCACCTCGTGCGGCTCGACGACGGTGCCGCACAGCGGCCCGGCGGCAACCTCGACGTCGCTCACCGGCTCGTCGGCGGGGATCGCGCCGCCGGTCGGCGGCAGCTCGAGGTCGGCGACGACGCTCGCCCCCATCCGCCGGACGATCTGCAGAAAGCCGGTGCGCGTCCAGTTGACGCCGCAGTCGCGCACCAGGAGCCGCGATCCCGGCACGAGGATCGCGGCCGCGATCGCGAAGGCCGCCGACGAGAGGTCGGCCGGGACGGTCAGCTCGCCCGGCAGCCTCAGCTCGCCCGTGCCGGTCACGCCCAGCACCGGCCCCGCGCGTCGCAGCAGCACGCCGGCGCGAGCGAGCAGCCGCTCGGTGTGGTCGCGGCTCGGCTCGGGCTCGATCACCGTCGTCTCGCCCTCTGCGCCGAGGCCGGCGAGCAGGATGCACGACTTGACCTGCGCGCTGGCGACCGGAAGCTCGTAGGCGATCGGCCGCAGGCGCTCGCCGTGGATCGTGAACGGCGGCAGCCGACCCTCGCGAGCCTCGATGCGCGCGCCCATCCGGCGCAGCGGCTCGGCGACGCGGTCGACCGGGCGGCGGCGAATCGACTCGTCGCCGTCGAGCGTGAAGCTCCGCCCCTCCTGTGCCGCCAGCCACCCGGGGAGCAACCGCATCAGGGTCCCGGCGTTCCCGACGTCGATCGGTCCGCCCGGCGGCCGCGCGCCGCGCAGGCCGACCCCGTGGATGACGAGCTCGCCTGGGGCGTGCTCCTCGACCCGCGCGCCGAGCGCCCGCACAGCCGAGAGCGTCGAGCGCGTGTCGGCCGCATCGAGGTAGTTATGCACCCGTACCGGCTCGCCGGCCATCGCGCCGAGCAGCGCGATACGGTGCGAGATCGACTTGTCGGAGGGCGCCGTGAGCTCGCCCTTGAGCGGGCCGCCCGGCTCGACGCGCACGGTGCTCACAGGACCGGGGTCCCCAGCTCGGCCAGCAGCGTCGTGGCGCGGTCGGCCTGCCGCTCGGCGATCCACAGCGCGACGAGGCCGCGGGTGCCGTCCGGCGAGGGGGTCAGCGACATGTCGGCGATGTTGACGCCGGACCGCCCGAGCGTCAGGGCGATGTCGGCGATCACGCCGGGCCGGTTGGGAACCGCGACGCGCAGCTCGCGGACGGGCCCACCGGCGAGCCCCGCCTCGAGCAGCATCCGGCGGTCCTCGCCCGCGGCCCGCTGCCAGGCGTCCAGCGCGGGCTCGTCGCCCGATGCCAGCAGCTCCCGGGCGCGGGCCAGCTGCTCCAGCGCGCCGTCGACCTGCTCCAGCAACGCCTCGCGGTTGGCCTTGTAGATGCCGGTCCAGATCCTCGGGTTGGCCCCCGCGACGCGCGTCGCGTCGCGGAAGCTCGGGCCGGTCGCGGGGACCCGCTCGCCGCCGAGCGCGCCGGCGGCCTGGGCGACGAGCACGTTCGCGAGCACGTGCGGGAGGTGCGAGACGGCCGCCATCGCCCGATCGTGGTCGTCGGGATCGACGACGAGCGGCCGCGCTCCGACCCCCGTCACGAGCCGGTGGACGCGCTCGAGCAGGACGCCGCTGGTCGACGGCCGCGGGGTCAGGTACCACGTGGCGTCGTCGAACAGATCCTCGCGCGCGTGCTCGACGCCGGCGACCTCGGCGCCGGCGAGCGGATGGCCGCCGACGAACCGCTCGTCGCCCTGCGCGGCGGCGACGACGGCCTGCTTGGTCGAGCCGACGTCCGTCACCGCGCAGCCCGGCGGCGCGAGGGACAGCACCTCGCGCGTGACGGCCGGCAGGACGTCGACCGGCGCGCAGACGACCGCGACGTCGGCGCCGTCGACCGCGGCCGCGATATCGCCGCAGGCCTCGTCGAGCGCACCCAGCTCGACCCCCCGCGGCCCGCCCCGCCCCGTGCCGCGCACGTGCGCGTCGAGCCGGCTGCGGGCGGCAAGGCCGAGCGAGCCCCCGATGAGGCCGGTGCCGATGACCGCGAGGATCAAGCCGTGCTTGCGGCCTCGAGGAACGGCAGCTTGCCGGCGACCTGTGCGACCTGCTCGACCTTGCGGGCGTAGGCCGCGAACTCGGAGGCGCGCAGCGCCTGCGGACCGTCGCAGATCGCCTCCTCGGGCTGCGGGTGGACCTCGACGATGATGCCGTCGGCGCCCGCCGCGGCGGCCGCCAGCGACAGCGGCTCGACGAGGTCGCGCCGCCCCGCGGCATGGCTCGGGTCGACGACGATCGGCAGGTGCGTCATCGTCTTGAGCACCGGCACCGCCGTCAGGTCGAGCGTGAAGCGATACGAGCTCTCGAACGTGCGGATGCCGCGCTCGCAGAGCAGCACGTGCGGGTTGCCTTCCTTCAGGATGTACTCGGCGGCCATCACGAGCTCCTCGATCGTGCTCGCGAGGCCGCGCTTGAGCAGCACCGGACGGCCGGCCCGTCCGAGCTCGGCGAGCAGGCCGTAGTTCTGCATGTTGCGAGCGCCGATCTGGATCACGTCGGCAATCTCGACGACCGGCTCGAGGTCCCGGGCGTCCATCAGCTCGGTGACGATCGGCAGGCCGGTCTGGGCCTTCGCCTCGGCGAGCAGCCGCAGCCCCTCCACGCCGAGCCCCTGGAACGAGTAGGGGGAGGTACGCGGCTTGTAGGCGCCGCCGCGCAGCATCGTCGCGCCGCCGTCGAGCACCGCGCGGGCGGCGTCGAGCAGCTGGTCGCGCGACTCGACGGTGCACGGGCCGGCGATCAACGCGAAGTGGTCGCCGCCGATCCGCCTGCCGTCGATCTCGAACGTCGACCGCTCGCCGTGGCGCGCCGAGAGCGACGCGAGCTTGTAGGGCTCGAGGATCGGGACGACCTTGGAGACGCCGGGCTGGCCGTCCAGCTCGAGGGCGGCGACCCGCACCTCGGTGTCGCTGTCGCCGATCGCGCCGATCAGCGTGACCTGGCTCCCGCGGCTCGGGTGGGCGGTGGCGCCGACCGACTCGATCTTGCCGACGACCGCGGCGATCTCCTCTTCGGTGGCCTGGGGCTTCATGACGATCAACATTCCTTCATCACTTCCTTCTCGCTACGTGCTGCTCCGACTGGTGGCGGCCGCGACGGCGGCCGGATGAGTCTCGGCGCTCGGCCCGGAGGCCCTGTGCGGAGGTCCCAGGGGACCGGCCGAACGCCTAGCTAAATCGCCAGCCGCAGCGATAGGCGAAGCCGAAGCCCGGATAGGCGAAGCCGAAGCCCGACGGCGCGCCGACGACGCAGGTGCACGTGGCATGGTCGGGTTCGCGGCGCATCCGAGCCCTGATTGAAGCACAGTTCGGCGCGCCACCGGAAGCCGCGCGCGTTCGGGCCGCGACCGGCGGCCGCCGTCCCCGGGCTCAGGGCAAGAGGTCGCCGAGCGCGGCGAGGAAGCGCGCGTTCTCGGCCGGAGTGCCGAACGAGACGCGCAGCCACCCCTCGCGACCGAGCGCGCTGCCCGATCGGACGAGGATCCCGCGCTCGGCGAGGCCGGCGACGACGCGGCCCTCCACCTCGTGCGGCGAGCCCTCGGGCGAGGTCGGCAGCGCGAACCAGACGAAGTTGGCCTGCGAGGCGATCGGCTCGATCCCCAGCGCACGAAGCCCGTCGGTTACCTGGACCCGCGCGAGCACCGTGCGCTCGACGCGCGCGGCGATCGCGTCCTGATGGCGCAGCGCCTCGATCGCAGCCGCCTGCGCTACGGCACTGCAGAAGAACGGCTGGCGCACCAGATCGACGGCGCCCACGACCTCGGCGCTGCCGCAGAGGGCAAATCCGACGCGCAGGCCGGCGAGCCCGCCGACCTTGCTGAACGTGCGCAGCAGCACGAGGTTGGCGTGCCGGCGCAGCAGGTCGACCGACGCGTCGGGGTCGTCGAGCGTCGAGAACTCGCAGTAGGCCTCGTCGAGCACGACGCAGACGTGGCGCGGAACACGCTCCACGAACTCCCGCAGGTCGGCCAGCGGGAGGGCGGTGCCGGTCGGGTTGTTCGGGTTGTTGACGATCACCAGTCGCGTCGCGACGGTGATCTCCTCGAGCATCCGCTCGAGGTCGTGCTCGTCGCGCTTGTTCAGCGCCACCCGCACCCCCCGCGCTCCGGACGCCGCCTCGAGGTGCGGGTAGACCGAGAACGACGGCCACGCGTAGACGACCTCCGCCCCGGGCTCGAGCAGTGCGTCGCCGAGCGCGAGCAGCAGGTCGACCGAGCCGTTGCCGAGCGCGATCCGCGTCGCGGGCACGCCGTAGCGATCGCCGAGCGCCGAGCGCAGCGCCGCGCCCTTCGGGTCGGGGTAACGATTGAGCCCGCGAAGCACGCGCTCGATCGCCTCGACGACCGCCGGCAGCGGCGGATCGGGCGACTCGTTGGATGCGAGGTGAGCGACCTCCTCCGGCAGCGCGTAGCCGGCCGCGGCCGGGTAGACGGGGATGCGCCTGACGCGCTCGCTGAACTCGATCGCCACGCCGCTAGTCAATCAGGACGAATCGTCGATCGGCCGCCCGCCGCGCTCGACGCCCTCCGGCAGCCGCCCGTCGCGGCCCACGTAGCCGCCCTTGCCGCCGACGATGACGACGACGGCGTCCTCGTAGCCGACGTTGCGCAGCCGGCGCACGGTCGACGGGTCGACCCTCGCGACGCCGCCCGGCGTGAGCCGGACGATCGCGCCGTCGCCAAGCTCGATCTCGACGAGCCCCTGGTGCACGAGGTAGAGCTCCTCCTGCTCCTCGTGAAAGTGCGGGCTCGCCTCGAAGCGCGGCGGCAGGACCAGCGCGTTGACGCCGAACGCGGTCACGCCCAGGGCGGAGCGGATCTTGCGAAAGCCGTAGCCCTCGCCGAGCGCGTGCAGGTTCGCGGCGGCCCAGCCGTCGCCCGTGATCGGCGCGCGCGTCTCCTGCGGCTGCTCGCCGCGCGCCGGTGGCTGCTCGCCGGACACCTCGTCGCCTCCCGGGCTACTGCGCGGCCTCGAGGTCCGTGCGCAGCGCCCGCGCCTCTCTCAGGTAGACGTGGCGCGCGCGATGCCCCTCGCCGGCGTGATACTGGACGAGCACGCGAATCACCCGCGGCATCGCGCCCGGGACGTCGATCTCGCGGACGCAGAGCAGCGGGACGCGATCGAAGCCGATCGCGCGCGCGGCGACGGCGGGGAACTCCGCGTCGAGGTCCTCGGTCATCGTGAAGATGCAGCTCACGACGTCGTCGGGGACGAGCTCGTTGCGCGCAAGCAGCTCAGCCATCAGCTCCTCGGTCGCGGCGAGGATCTGCTCACGGTCGTTCCGCTCGACGGTTGTGGCCCCCCGCAGGGCGTGCAGGCGCATCGAGGGGGGCATCATGCCACCTTGGCCGCCCGACGCAGGGCGTCGACCTCGGCGGGCGTCAGCCGTCGAGTGCGCCCCTCGGCGAGCCCGCCGAGCTCCAGCGGGCCGATGCCGACCCGCCGCAGGCGCAGCACGGGATGGCCGACCGCCTCGCACATGCGCCGCACCTGGCGCTTTCGTCCCTCGCGCAGCACGAGCTCGAGCTCGCCGGAGCCGACGCGACGCACGCGGGCAGGCGCCGTGCGCCCGTCCTCGAGCTCGACGCCGGCGCGCAGCGCGCGCAGCGCCCCGTCGCCGATGCGCGCCCCGCCGATCCGCACGCGGTAGGTCTTGGTCACCTCGAAGCTGGGGTGCGTGAGCCGATGGGCGAGCTCGCCGTCGTCGGTCAGCAGGATCAGGCCGGTGCTGTCGGCATCGAGCCGCCCCACGGGGTAGAGGCGCCGCCCCTGCGGCGCGCCGGCGGACCGCGCGAGCTCGACGACGGTCAGGCGGCCGTGCGTGTCGCTCGCGGTCGACACGACGCCCGCGGGCTTGTTCAGCGCATAGACGACGCGCTCGCGCTTGGGTCGGCCGATCGGCTCGCCGTCGACCTCGATCCGCTCCGCGCCGCTGACGTCCCGCGCGGGATCGGCCGCGACGAGCCCGTCGACCGTCACACGGCCGTCGGCGATCAGCCGCTCGGCGGCGCGGCGGGAGGCGACCCCCGCGTGGGCGAGGTGCTTGGCGAGGCGCATTGCGCTGTCACCATAGGAGACGAGCGCCATGGACCTCGATCTCCTCGACAGCACGCTCGCCTCGATCGGCGAGCCCGCCTACCGCGCGCGCCAGGCGTGGGCCTGGCAGGCCCGCGGCGCGGCCGGATGGGAGTCGATGACCGACCTTCCGGCGCTGCTTCGCGCGCGTCTGGCGGAGCAGGTCCCGTTCTCGACGCTGGAGCTCGAGCACGAGGCGACGGCGCGCGACGGGACCGTCAAGGCGCTCTTCCGCACCCACGACGGGCGCCCCGTCGAGGCGGTGCTGATGCGCTACCGGGACGGGCGGCGCTCGCTGTGTCTCTCCTCACAGTCCGGCTGCCCGCTGACCTGCACGTTCTGCGCGACCGGCCAGATGCGGTTCGGGCGCAACCTGACCGCGTGGGAGATCCTCGACCAGGCGCTCCACTTCCGGCGGATCGAGGAGCTCGACCACTGCGTGTTCATGGGCATGGGCGAGCCGATGATGAACCTCGACAACGTGCTCGCGGCCTGCCGGCGGCTGCCTGACCTGGGCATCTCGCACCGTCGCACCGCGATCTCGACGGTCGGCTGGGTGCCGGGGATCGACCGACTCGCGCAGAGCGACATGCCGATCCGCCTGGCGCTCTCGCTCCATGCACCCGAGAACGAGCTGCGCTCGGCGATCATGCCGGTCAACGACCGCCACCCGCTGCACGAGGTGCTCGCGGCGTGCGAGCGCTTCTACGAGCGCAAGCGGCGGATGATCTTCATCGAGTACGTGATGCTCGCCGGCGTGAACGACCGCCACGAGCAGGCGCTCCAGCTCGTGCGACTGCTCGACCGCCGCCGCTTCAAGGTCAACCTGATCCCCTACAACCCGACCGGCTCGCTCTACGAGGGCTCCTCGCGCGCGGCGGTCGAGGCGTTCCGGGCGGTGCTCGAGGAGCACGGGCTGCAGGCGACGGTCAGGCTGACCCGCGGGCGGGACATCGACGCCGCCTGCGGCCAGCTCGCCGCGAAGGCGCTGACCGGCTGAGGAGAGGTCGCGGGTAGGGCCGGGCGGGCCGGCTGGGCCGAACCGGCGAGGCGGGGCCGGGCCGGCGAGCCGGGCCGGGCCGGCGAGGCGGGGCCGGGCCGGCGAGACGGGCCGGGCGAGCCGGGCGGGCCGGGCCGGGCCGGCGAGGCGAGCCGGCCGGGCCGGCCGGGCCGGACCGACGAGGCGGGGCCGGACCGGCGAGACGGGCCGGCGGGCCGGACCGGCGAGGCCAGCCGAGAAGTGGCTGCAGTAACCACCGCTATACAGGAGTTAGTGCAGCCGGAATCGAGCAAGGACGATCGAGCCCGACCAGATCCGCTGCCGGTGGGTCAGCCCGTCGCGGACGGCCAGCTCGTGAGCTGCTCGGCGAAGTCGGGCGGAGTGAGCACCACGAGCAGCCGTGCCGGCTGCGAGCCGGGGTTCTCCAGGCTCACGCGACGACCGACGGGGATCGTGGCCAGCGCTCCGGGAGCCAGCTCGGTGACGGCGCCGTCCTGCGCGTCGACAACTCTCGCCTCGCCGCCGAGCGAGATCAGCAGCACCTCGGAGGCGCCGTGCTCGTGGGCGGGCATGACGCCTCCCGGGGGAACGGTGACGTGGAGCACGCCGATCGGCCGGCCCTCCTGAGCACCGATCAGGATCTCGACGTCGGGCCCACCCGGAAGAGGCGCCCGGCGGCGATCCCCGCGACCGATCTCCAAGCGCTCGACGGCGCTCGTGCCGGCATCGGCTGCTTCCGTCGACACACCCGGTACCGTTCCGACGCCGACCATTTCTACCTCCGTAGTGTGAAAAATCGTTAGGGCAGCCTAACACGGAGGCGTGAGGGCACGCGCCGGACGTGCGCCGGCGATGTGCCCGGCATGCGGGCACGCGACCCGAGCCGCCCGTGCAACCGAGACCGCCAGGGCCGAGCGGGGCGATCGTCGAACGCGAGCGTCAGACGGCGTGCGACGGCCGGATCGCGTCGACTGCCACGATCCGTTGCGGCGGCGCCGCCGCCACCGCTGCCGCCGGCGCCACGACCACAATACCCGCCGCAGCCACGTCCACCGCCGCCAGGCCGGGATCGGCCGCGCCCGCATCCAGATCCACCCGCGCCACGACCGCATTCCCCGCCGCAGCCACGTCCACCGCCGCCAGACCGGGATCGGCTGCGCCCGCATCCAGACCCACCGGCGCCACGACCACATTCCCCGCCGCAGCCACGTCCACCGTCGCCAGACCGGGATCGGCTGCGCCCGCATCCAGACCCACCGGCGCCACGACCACATTCCCCGCCGCAGCCACGTCCACCGCCGCCAGGCCGGGATCGGCCGCGCCGGCAGCCACCTCAACCGGAGCCCCGACCGCATCCCCCGCGCCCGCAGCCGGCTCCGCGCCCGCAGCCGGCTCCGCGGCCGCGTCGGTCGCATCTCCTGCCCCAGCCCCGTCCGCCGGCCCCTCCTCGTCGAGCGTCGACGGGCCTGCGGGGAAGGCCGGCTGCGCCGGCGCCGACACTCCTCCCAGGCGAGCCTCGCCGGCCTTCAGCAGCCGCTCGCGAAGCTCGCCCTCCTCCTCCGGCGTCGGATCCCACTGACCGGGGTCGGGCAGATCGTCGAGTGCGCGCAGGCCGAACAGCTTGAGGAACAGCGCCGTCGTGCGGTAGAGGACGGCGCCGAACTGCGAGCGACCGGCCTCCTCGATCAGCCCCCGCTCGAGCAGCGTCGCGCTTGCCGAGTCTGCGCTGACACCGCGGATCCGCGTGATCTCCGGCCGCGAGACCGGCTGCAGGTAGGCGACGATCGCGAGCGTCTCGGCCTGGGCGGCCGTCAACGGCGGCGTGCGAGGCCGGGCGAGCAGGCGCCTGGCGGCCTCGTCGTGCTCGGGCGCGCTGGCGAGCGTCCAGCCGCCGGCGAGCTCGCGCAGCACGATCCCGCGCTCGCCGGGAGCCGACGCGGCGCCGAGCTCCGCGAGCGCCGCCGCGACCTCTTCCTCGGGCGCCTCCGCCGCCTCGGCGAGGTCGGCCAGCGCGACCGGCTCGGCGCTGAGGAAGAGCAGCGCCTCGAGCGCTCGCGCCAGAGGGCTCACGCCGCCTCCTCGACGCCGCGCAGGCGATGCGCGTGCGACGGCCGGCCGTGTCCCCCGCCGTGCTCGACGTCGTGGGCGTGCGCCATGTCGGCCGTCAGCGGCGCGACGGCGATCGGGCCGAACGGCTCGTGCTGCGTCCACGTCGCCTCGCCCTGCTTGTAGAGCTCGAGCAGCGCGAACAGCGTCACCGCGACGGTCATGCGATCGGCGCCGGCGACCGCCTCGTCGAACGACACGGGCCCCCGGCGCAGCAGCGCTCGCAGGTGGCGAAGGCGCTCGGCGACGGCGACGTGCGGCGTCGACACGTGGCGAAGGTCGAGCGGCGCGGGCATCCGCAGCAGCCCGCCGAGCGCCGCACCGAGCCGCGCGGGCTCGTAGGCGGCCTCGCTGGCATCGAGCCGCACGCGGCGCAGGAAGGCCGGCAGCGGCGCGGCGCGGAAGCGGTGCCCGCGCTCGGCTGCGAGCCGACCCTCGAGGTGCTCTGCCGCCTGCCGGTAGCGGCGCGCCTCGAGCATCCGGGCCAGGAGCTCCTCCGCCGCCTCGCCCGGCTCGAGCTCGTCGAGATCCTCGTCCGCGCCGCGCGGCAGCATCAGCCGCGACTTGAGCTCCAAGAGGGCCGCGATCAGCACGAGGAACTCGGTCGCGATCTCGAGGTCGAGCTCGCCGCGAGCCTCGAGCACGTCGAGGTAGGTCACGACGACGTCGGCGAGCTCCACCTCGAGCAGGTCGACCTCCTCGCGCAGCACGAGCGTCAGCAGCAGGTCGAAGGGCCCCGTGAAGACCTCGAGGTCGAGCTCGAGCTCGGCGGCGATCACGGTTGGCACCGTAGCGGGCGCCCCGGATGACCCCGCCCGGCCGGCCCCCGCGGACCACCGCACGCCGCCGGCCAACACCCTCACCCCAACCGGGCGAGCCACAACACATCGCCGGCCAACACCCTCACCCCGACCGGGCGAGCCACAACACATCGCCGGCCAACGCCCTCACGCCGACCGGGCGGGCTGCCGCGCATCGTCGGCCAACGCCCTCACGCCGGAGCGGCGGAGCATCAGCGTCCCGGTCAGCGCCAGCCCCAGCGCGCCGAGCGCGTAGGGCAGGCCGTCGCCGGCGACCTGGCCGAGCCCGCCTCCGGCGACGGCGCCGATGCCGATGCCGGCTGAGAAGCCGGCGTTGTTGAGGGCGAACGCCCAGCCCTGGTCGACTCCCAGGTCGTCGGCTCGCAGCGACGCCAGACGCCCCCCAGGCGCCCACAGCATCCCCAGCGCGGCGGCAACGAGCACCAGCACCGCGGCGAGCGCCAACGGGCGCCCCGGCAGCGTCAGCAGCGCCACCGCAACCGCACCGGCGAGCGTCCCGATGCGCACGACCGGCCGCGTTCCGCGCCGGTCGGCGATGCGGCCGACGAGCGGGCTGACGAGCGCCTCGGCGATCGCGGCGGCGACGAACGCCGCCCCGATCGCGACCACTCCGGCGCCGAGCTCGTCCAGGCGCAGCGGGACGAGCACCTCGATCGAGCCGAACACCAGCGAGGGCAGCATCGTCAGCCATACGGCGACGAGGAACGACCGGTCGCGCGTCAGCGCCAGCGGCGAGCGCGTCGCCGTCGGGGCGGCCGGCGGATCCCCGAAGCCGCGAGCGCCGACGGCCAGCAGCAGCCCCAGGCCGGCGACGACCAGGAACACGGGCGCGCGGCCGATCGACTCGGCCCCCACCCCGACCACGGGCCCGAACTGGGCCCCGAAGATCGCCGCCCCGATCGCCAGTCCGATCGTCTCGCCGCGACGCTCGCTCGGCGCGACGCGCACGAGCCACGCCAGACCGGCGGTCCAGCTCATCGCCGCCCCGACGCCGTGGGCGAACCGCGCGACGTCGAGCAGCGCCAGCGTCTGCGCCAGCGCGAAGCCGGCACCGCCGAGGCTCATCACGAGCAGCCCCCAGAGCAGCACCGCCCGCGGCCCCCGCCGGGCGACGAGCAGGCCGGACGGCAGCGTGCCGAGCAGCGTGCCGAGCGGATAGGCGCCGACGAGCACGCCGGCCTGCGACTTGCTCAGGGCCAGCTCGTGCTCGAAGGCAGGGAGCATCGGCGCGAGCGCGCCGTAGAGCATCGTGTCGACGAGGACGACGAGTCCGACGAGCGCAAGCAGGCGACGCGGCACGCGGCTATCGCGGCGGCCCCACGCCCATCGCCTCGCGCACCTCCGAGAGCGTCGCACCGGCGAGCGCGCGGGCCTGCTCCGCGCCCGCCGCGAGGGTCTGCTCGAGCAGCCGCTCGTCGGGCCGCAGCTCGGCGAAGCGCTCGCGCACCGGCCGCAGCTCCTCGACGACCGCCGCGGCCGCCGCGGCCTTCAGGTCGCCGTAGCCGCGCGCGTCGGCCAGCGAGGCGACGACCTCCTCAGGCGTGCGGGCGCTGCACGCGGCAAGGATGTCGATCAGGTTCGTGACGCCGGGCTTGTCGTCTCCGCGACGGATCGCCGGCGGATCGTCGGAGTCCGTGACGGCCCGGCGCATCTTCTTCTCGATCGCGCCCGGCTCGTCGAGCACGTAGACGGTGCCCTCCTCGCTGGAGCCGGTGGTCGACATCTTGCGCGTCGGGTCCTGCAGATCCATGATCCGGGCGCCGACGGCCGGGATGCGGTGCTCCGGCACGACGAGGATGTCGCGACCGCCGCCGAAGCGCGCGTTGAAGCGCGTCGCGACGTCGCGCATCAGCTCCAGGTGCTCGCGCTGGTCCTCGCCGACCGGCACCTCGACGGCGCGGTATGCGAGCACGTCGGCCGCCTGGAGGACCGGGTAGAAGAGAAGGCCGGCTGAGACGAGCTCGCGCTGCGCGACCGATTTGTCGCGGAACTGGTGCATCCTGCTCAGCTCGCCGAGCGCCGTGACCGAGCACAGCAGCCAGCACAGCTCGGTGTGCTCCGGCACGTCGCCCTGGCGGAAGAGGATGCACCGCTCGGGGTCGAGGCCGGCGGCGAGCAGGATCGCCGTCGTGTCGTAGAGGCGCTCGCGCAGAACCGCGGGGTCGTACTGGACCGTCGTCGCGTGCAGGTCGACGATGCAGTAGATCGCGACGTCGCCGGCGGCGGCGGCGCGCTCCTGGCCCCCGACGTACTGGCGGATCGCGCCGATGTAGTTGCCCAGGTGCTTGCGACCTGTGGGCTGGATGCCGGAGAAGATGCGCATGCGGCGGCCAGGCTAGCCGACGCGGACCGCGCTCAAGCGCGCGCGGGAGGCTGTCGATAACGGGAAGGCTGCAGCCGTGCCCGCATCCCCCGACAGCCACTCGCGGTCGCCGCGCCGCGGGCCGGGCGCGCGGTGCGCACTGCTCGCGGTGGTTGCGGCGCTGGCCGCGACGGTCGGCGCCGCCCCGGCGAGCGCCGCGAGCGCCGCTCGCTCCCCCGGCGCAGCGGGAGCCGAGGGCGCCGTGCGCGCCGCAGACGCGGCACGGCACGGGCCGCATCCTCCGGTGCTGCTCGGGGAGCGCCTCGCCCGGCCCGCCGAGAGCGCTCCCGGCGCCCTGGCCGGCCGCGCCCCGCTGCTCGTAGCCGTCCAGTTCCGCGGCAGGGTCCGCGACGAGTGGCGCGCCGCCCTCGAGGCGACCGGTGCGCAGATCGCCGGCTACCTGCCGGAGAACGCCTATCTCGTTCGAGCCGCCGGCGCGGCGCGCGAGCGCCTCGACGCGTACGTCGCCCGCGCGCCCGAGGTTGCCGGGACGGCGCGGCTGCGCCGCGCGGACAAGCTCGCGCCCGGCCTCCCCGCGACCGGCCGCGTGCTCGTCAGCGTCCAGACGGTCGACGGCGACCGTCTGACGCGGACGATCGACGCGGCCGCGCTCGACGAGCTCGCGGCCGACTCCGAAGTCGTCTCCGTCGCGCCCACCGCGCGCCCCGAGCTGCTGGACGAGCGCCAGGGCGTGATCGTCGCCGCGGGCGCGCTCTCCGCGCCCGGCTACCTCGCCGCGCTCGACCGGGTCGTGCCCGACCCGCTGCGCCCGTTCGACTTCGCGATCGACATCTCCGACGACGCGCTCGACACCGGCGCCGATCCACCCTCCCACCCGGCGTTCTTCGTCGGCGGCGACCCCGCCGCAGCCGACCGCCTGGCCTACGTGCACAAGCTGACCGGCCCCGACGACCCGCCGCAGGGCTGCGGCGGCCACGGCACGCTGAACGCGAGCATCGCCGCCGGCGCCGGCGGCGAAGCCGACCCCGGCGGCTACTCCACGATGCTCGGGACCGCGCCCGGAGCGCTGATCGGCGGCTCGACGATCTTCCGCTGCGACGGGCTGTTCGGGCTCTCGAGCGACGCGCAGCTCGTGGAGATGGCGCGCGCCGCCCACGCCGGCGGCGCGCGGATCGCCAACGCCTCGTGGGGCGCCGATACGAGCGTCGACGGCGACGGCAACCCGGTCGGGCCGGGCGCCGCCTACGACGACCTCGCCGCGCTCTTCGACGGCCTCGTGCGCGACGCCCGGCCGGACGTCCCGGGCAACCAGGAGCTCGCATACGTCGTCGCGGCCGGCAACGACGGCGCCGCCGACGGGACGATCACGACCCCTGCGACGGCGAAGAACGTCATCTCCGTCGGCGCCAGCGAGAGCGTGCGATCGCTTGACCCGTCGCTCTGGTGCGGTCCCGCCGACTCCGACGACGGCGCGAACGACCCGCAGCAGGTCGCGCCTTTCTCCTCGCGCGGCCCGACGGCCGACGGGCGGATCAAGCCGGACCTCGTAGCGCCGGGGACGCACGTGCTCGGGGCCCGCTCGCAGATCGGCACGCCGCCGTGGACCGGCGACGCGGTCTGCGGCGTGCTCGGCCCGTTCAGCGTCGCGAGCAGCGGCACCTCGCATGCCGCCCCGGTCGTCGCCGGCCTGGCCGCCGTCGCCCGCCGGGCGCTGACGCGCACCGGGGCGCCGCCGCCCTCCCCGGCGATGCTCAAGGCGATGCTCGTAGGCGGAGCCCAGCGACTGCCGGTCGCCGATGCCGGCGCATGGCCGGGCCCCGCGCAGGGCTGGGGCCTGGCACGGCTGCGCGGCGCCGACCCGCGCGAGCGCTGGCTGCGTGACCAGCGCGACGTGCTGGGCGAGACCGGCGCGAGCGTGAGCTGGCGGATGGCGCCGCGCGACCCGGCGGCACCGGTGACGCTGACGCTTGCCTGGACCGACCCTCCCCCGATCTCGCTGGCCGCCGTCTCCCCGCTCGTCAACGACCTCGACCTCGAGGTCCAGACGCCGACGGGCTCGATCTACCGCGGCAACGTCCCGGCCCCCGGCGGGCTGACGCCGCCCGGCGGCACGGCCGACCGGCTCAACAACCTCGAGACGATCGTGCTGCCGCCCGGCATCGGCCCCGTGACCGTGCGCGTCCGCGCCGCGAACCTCCCCGGCGACGGCATCCCGGGCGTCGGCGACGCCACCGACCAGGACTTCGCGCTCGTGGTCGCCGGGGCGGACGAGCTGCCGGCCGAGCCGCCGCCGCAGCCCGTGTCGGAGCCCGCGCCCGCCGCACCGAGCACGGCCGCCGCCCGGGCGCTGCGCGTCCGCGGCCTGCCGTCAGCCCGCCGCTGCCTGCGTTCTCGATCGCTGCGCCTGCGGCTCGTGGCACCGCCCGGCGAGCACCTGTCGAGCGCGGTCGTGCGCGCCGGCCGGCGTCGCGCGCTCCGCGTGCGCGGCCGCGGGGGACGCGCGAGTGGCGTCGTCCGCGTTCGCTCGCTTCCGCACGGCCGCTGGACGCTGCGGATCCTCGCGCGCACGAGCGACGGTGAGCCGCTGCGACGCAGCGTCTCCTTCCGCTCCTGCCCGCGACAGCGCTGAGGGCAGCCCGGCCCTCGACCCTGGCCGGCGGCGACGCCGGGCCCGCGGCGACCCGGGGCCCGCCGCGCCCGCGGCCCTGTTCGCCCGTGCCAGCGGCGAGCGCCCGCCGGGCGCTCGCGGCTAGAGCGCCTGGCGGATGACCGGGCGCTTGGCCGCGGCGGCCTCGTCGAGCCGGCGCACGGGCGTCGTGTACGGGGCGCTCTGCGCGACCTGCGGGTCCTCGCGCGCCTCGCCGACGATCGCCGCGAGCGCCTGCGCGAACTCGTCGAGCGTCTCGCGCGTCTCGGTCTCGGTCGGCTCGATCAGCAGCGCCTCGTCGACGAGCAGCGGGAAGTAGACGGTCGGCGGGTGGAAGCCGTGGTCGAGCAGGCGCTTGGCGATGTCGAGCGTGCGGACGCCGGTCTCGCGCTTGAGCGGCGTCGCCGACAGCACGAACTCGTGCATGCAGCGCTCGCCGAACGCGAGCGGCAGGTCATCACCGCACAGCTCGCGCAGCCGCGCCAGCAGGTAGTTGGCGTTGAGCACGGCGATCTCGCTGGCCTCGCGCAGCCCCTCGGCGCCGAGCGAGCGGATGTAGGCGTACGAGCGCACGAAGACGCCGTAGTTGCCCTGGAAGCCGCGCAGCCGACCGATCGAGCGCGGCCGGTCGTGGTCGAGATCGAAGCGCGGACCGTCGGCGGTCTCGCTGCGCGTGATCACCGGCGCCGGCAGGAACGGCTCGATGCGCTCGCTGACCGCGATCGGCCCGGCGCCCGGGCCGCCGCCGCCGTGCGGCTGGGTGAACGACTTGTGGAGGTTGAAGTGCACGATGTCGAACCCCATGTCGCCGGGCCGCGTCTTGCCCATGATCGCGTTGAGGTTCGCGCCGTCGTAGTAGAGCGTCGCGCCGACCTCGTGGACGAGCGCCGCGATCTGCTCGATCGCCGGGTCGAAGATCCCCAGCGTGTTCGGGTTGGTCAGCATCAGGCAGGCGACCTGCTCGTCGACCTTCGCCCGCAGGTCGTCGATGTCGACGCCGCCGTCGGCGTTCGTGGCGACCTTGACGACCTCGTACCCCGCCATCGTCACGGTGGCCGGGTTCGTGCCGTGGGCGCTGTCCGGCGTCAGCACCTTCGTGCGCCGGCTGCCCTGCGCCTCGTGGTAGGCGCGCGTCAGCAGGACTCCGGCGAGCTCGCCCTGCGAGCCGGCCGCGGGCTGCAGCGAGACGTACGGCAGGCCGGCGATCTCGCCGAGCGCCCGCTCGAGGCCCCACATAAGCTCGAGCGCGCCCTGCGCACGCCCCGGGTCCTGGAGCGGGTGCAGCCGGGCGTGGCCGGGCAGGGCGGCGACCCGCTCGTGCAGCCTCGGGTTGTGCTTCATCGTGCACGACCCCAGCGGGTAGAAGCCGCTGTCGAGGTCGAAGTTACGCCGGCTGAGACGCACGTAGTGGCGCACCAGCTCGGGCTCGGAGACCTCCGGCAGCCGCGCCGGCTCGCCGCGGCGCAGCGAGGCGGGCAGCAGCTCGAGCGGGTCGCGCTCGGGCACCCCCGGAGCCGGGCAGTCGAACGCCCGCCGGCCCGGCGCCCCCTTCTCGAAGATCGTCACGGCGGCGTCGCGCTGCATCGGCGTCGCGCCCTCCCGGCTCGCGACGACCGCGGCCGACGTCTCGCTGCTCGGCTCGCGGCTCATGCGTGCGCCTCCTCGCGAGTCCCGCAGCCGGCCTGCTCGGCTGAGATCGCCTCGGCGAGCACCGCCGCCAGACGATCGATGTGCTTGCGCGTGCGCTGCTCGGTGATCGCCACCAACAGGCCCGTCGGGTGCTCCTCGTAGTCGGCGCCGAGCGGGTAGCCGGGGTTGATGCCGGCGTCCTGGCAGCGGCCGATCACGCGGCGCACGCCGGCCGTGCCGTCGACGTCGAGCTCGACGGCGAGCTCGCGGACCACCGGCTGCTCGTGCAGCAGGCTGACGCCGTCGAGGGCGGCCAGCGAGTCGCGCAGGTACGCGGTCCGCTGCAGCAGCAGCTCGCCGAGCTCGACGAGGCCCGCGCGACCGAGCCAGCCGAGGTAGACGACGCCGGCGAGCGCGTTGAGCGCCTGCGCGGTGCAGATGTTCGACGTGGCCTTCTCGCGGCGGATGTGCTGCTCGCGCGTCTGCAGCGTCAGCACGAAGCCGCGCCGGCCGTCGACGTCTCGTGTCTCGCCGGCGATCCGGCCGGGCATCCGCCGCAGGTGAGCCTCCGTCGCCGCGAAGAAGCCGAACGACGGGCCGCCGAAGTCCAGCCGGTTGCCGAGCGTCTGGCCCTCGCCGACCGCGACGTCCACGCCGCACTCGCCCGGCGAGGCGAGGATGCCCATCGGGATCGGGTCGTACGAGCCGACGACGACCGCGCCGGAGCGCTTGGCGGCGGCGGCGAGTGCCGCGGCGTCCTCGACCGCGCCGAGGAAGTTCGGCTGCTGGAAGACGACCGCGGCGACGTCCCCGTCGATCGCCTCTTCCCACGTGTCCGGGTCGGTGCGCCCGTTCCTGAGCGGCACCTCGACGACCTGCGTCCCGTAGCCGTGGCTCAGCGTGCGCAGCGTCTCGCGGCTCTGCGGGTGGACCGCGCGCGAGACGACGACTCGCGAGCGCCCGTTCGCCAGATGCGCGAGGTAGCAGGCCGCCGCCACGGCGCTCGGGCCGTCGTAGACCGAGGCGTTCGCGACCGGCAGCCCCGTCAGCTCGCTGATCGCGGTCTGGTACTCGAACATCGCCTGCAGTCCGCCCTGACTGATCTCGGGCTGATAGGGCGTGTACGGCGTGAGGAACTCCGACCGGCCGAGGAGCATGTCGATCAGCGCCGGGACGTAGTGGTCGTACATGCCCGCGCCGAGGAAGCTGATCTCGTCCTCGGCGGACGTGTTGCGCTCGGCGAGCTCGCGCAGGTGCGCGTACACGTCCTGCTCGGGCATGCCGCCCGGCAGCTCGAGCTCGCGCTCGAGGCGGATCGCCGGCGGGATCGCGGCGAACAGCTCCTCGACCGACCGCGCGCCGATCGCCTCGAGCATCGCAGCACGATCCTGCGGCGTCACGGCGGTGTATCTGCTCACGCTGCTCCCTCGCTGTCGTACGTAGCCCGTCCGCCCTCTCAGGCGAGCATCGCCTCGTAAGCCGCCGCGTCGATCAGGGCGCCGACCTCGGAGGAGTCGCTGAGGCGGACCTTGACCATCCAGCCCTCGCCGTACGGGTCGTCGTTGATCGCCTCCGGCGCGTCGCCCAGCGCGGCGTTGACCTCGACGATCTCGCCCGAGAGGGGCGCGACGACCTCGCTGACCGCCTTGACCGACTCGACCTCCGTGTACGGCTCCCCGGCCGTGACGGTCGTGCCGACCTCCGGCGGATCGAAGAAGACGACCTCTCCGAGGGCGTCCTGCGCGTACCACGTGACGCCGAACGTGGCGACGTCGCCGTCGATCAGCGCCCAGTCGTGCTCCGGGTGGTACTTGAGGTTGTCGGGGTAAGAGGCGTCGGCCATGTCGTCTCCTTGCGCGCTTCGCGGGTAGCGGGCGATCCTACGCGTCGGGCCCGCGATAGAGCGGCTTGGCGGCGACGACGGCCGGGCGCTGCGTGCCGCGCACGTCGATCGCCATCTCCGTGCCGGGCTTCGAGCGCTCCGTCGGCACGTAGGCCATGCCGATGCCGATGCCGAGCGAGGGCGACATCGTCCCGCTGGTGACCTCGCCGCCACCGATGACGGGGTTTCCCTGGCGCGCGATGCCCCTCCCGGTCATCTCGAACGCCACCAGGCGCTCCGCCGGACCGGCCTCGCGCACCGCGCGCACCGCCGGCGCGCCGACGAATCCGGTCTCCTCCTTGCAGCACCAGCCGAGTCCCGCCTCGATCGGGCCGCGGCTCTCCATCAGGTCGTTGCCGTAGAGCGGGTAGCAGACCTCCAGGCGCAGCGTGTCGCGCGCGCCGAGCCCGGCCGGCGTGGCACCCCGGAGGACGACGGCGTCCCAGACGGCGCCGGCCCCGTCCGGCGAGCAGAGGATCTCGACCCCGTCCTCGCCGGTGTACCCCGTGCCCGCGACGAGGCAGGTGTGACCGGCGAGCACGCGCGTCGCGATCTCCATCCGCGCCGGCAGCGGGGCGTCGGCGATCGCCTGCACGTGATCTCGACTGCGAGGGCCCTGGACGGCGAGCATCGCCCAGTCGCCGGCCGCGTCGCGAAGCTCGACGTCGAAGTCGGCCGCGAGGCCGCGCAGCCGGGCGAGGTCCTTCTCGTGGTTGGCGGCGTTCGTGACGGTCAGGTAGCGGTCGGGCGCGAGCCGGTAGGTGAAGAGGTCATCGACGATGCCGCCGTCCTCGCGGCACAGGACGGCGTACTGCGCCCCCCCGACGGCGATCGCCGAGACGTCGTTGGACAGCGCCCGCTGCAGGAAGGCCTCGGCCTGCGGTCCGCGCGTCTCGACCTGACCCATGTGCGAGACGTCGAAGACGCCGGCCCCCTCCCGCACCGCGGCGTGCTCCTCGCGGATCCCCTCGTACTGGACGGGCATCTCCCATCCGGAGAACGGCACGAGCCGCGCGCCGGCGGCGACGTGGCGATCGTGCAGCGGCGTGCGGCGCAGCTCGGCGACGTCGGGCATCGCGGCCCACGGTAGCGAACCGGCCCCACTAAGGCTCGACGCGCAGACCTTCAGGTCGCGCTCGCGGCCGATCCGGCGAGCCGGCACAGGCGACTGCGGGAACGCGGGCGCTCCGGCGAGCGACCGCGGGAGCGCGGGCGTCCGGCGCGGCCGCTCGCTCGCGCGAGACGCGCGGCGCACGCGGCCGGGACTACCGAAGGAAGGCGGGGATGTCGAGCTCGTCGTCGCCGATCTCGAGGTCGGAGCGCTCGGTGCGCCCCACGCGCGGCGTGCGCTCGCGAGTCGAGCGCTCGGCGCTGCGCCGGGTCTCCTCGCGCGCGACGCGGCCGCGCGTGCGCCCGTGGTCGAAGCCGGTGGCGATGACGGTGACCCTGATCTCGTCGCCCATCGCCTCGTCGATCACCGCACCGAAGATGATGTTGGCGTTCGGATCGGCGGCGTTGTGGACGATCTCGGCGGCGTCGTTGACCTCGAACAGCCCGAGGTCGCGCCCGCCCGTGATGTTCAGGAGGATGCCCGTGGCGCCCTCGATCGAGTCCTCGAGGAGCGGGCTCTCGATGGCCGCCTTGGCGGCCTCGACGGCTCGCTGCTCGCCGGTGTTGGCGCCCACGCCCATCAGCGCGCTGCCGGCATCGGTCATGATCGTCCGCACGTCGGCGAAGTCGAGGTTGATGAGGCCCGGAATGGTGATCAGGTCCGTGATGCCCTGAACGCCCTGGCGCAGGACGTTGTCCGCCTCGCGGAACGCCTCGAGGATCGTCGTACGCCGCTCCACGGTGGACAGCAGGCGCTCGTTGGGGATCACGATCAGCGTGTCGACGACGTCGCGTAGGCGCCCGATGCCGTCCTCCGCCTGGCGCATGCGCTGCGAGCCTTCGAACTCGAACGGGCGCGTGACGACGCCCACAGTCAGCGCGCCGATCTCGTTCTTGGCGATCTCGGCGATCACCGGTGCCGCACCCGTGCCGGTGCCGCCGCCTTCGCCGGCCGTGACGAAGACCATGTCGGCGCCCTTCAGCGCCTCCTTGATGTCGTCGCGAGACTCCGCCGCCGCGCCGAAGCCGATCTCGGGGTTGGCGCCGGCGCCGAGCCCCTTCGTCAGGTCGTGGCCGATGTTGAGCTTGATGTCGGCGTCGCACATCTGCAGCGCCTGGGCATCGGTGTTGGCGGCGATGAACTCGACTCCCCGCAAACCGGCGTCGACCATCCTGTTGACCGCGTTCGTGCCGCCTCCGCCGACGCCGACGACCTTGATGACCGCGAGATAGGTGCCGCTGCTTTCCATCATGCGAATGGTCCGACCTTCGAGTTGGAATTGAGACTTTTGGCCGTCGGCCGTCGCCCGGAGGCCGCAGCACCGTATGCATCGGCATCCAAGGGTGTCAACGCGAGGCTAGCGTCGCAACAATCGTTGCACCAGCAGGAACCCTCGATTGGGAGGCGAGGGTTTGCCCCTTCAGAACACTCGATCCGAAGTCGAGGCTTAGCTAAGGCGTCGTGGCGCCGGTGGGTACCTCAGCCTGCTGGTCGTGCGGCGGGATCCCCGGATCCTCCGAGGCGACGGATGCCGGGTCGAGCGACGAGACAGCCGTCTGCGGGGCGCCCCCCTGCGCCTCGCTGAGGCCGCCGGCGGCGGGCCGCTCCGGGACGCGCAGGTCGATGTACGTCGCCTGCGCCGCGCCCGGCTCGGACATCACGCGAAGCGCCGCGAGCCACTTCGCGCGCAGGCGCTGGGCGGAGCCGAACCGCAGCCGCGGCCCGTCCTGGACGATCGCCATCAGCCCGTAGGGGCCCATCGTCACGCGCGTGACGCGGCGACGGATCGCGCGCGGCGCCGCGGCCAGGAGCGCCACCTTCGCGCGCGTCGGGCGATCGGCGACGCGGCTGCCGCCGGGCGGCACGCGGGCGACGATCGTCGGCAGCCCCTCGGCCGGCACGCCGCGCAGCAGCCGGCCGTCGTCCGCGACGACGACGGCCGAGCCGGCCGCGGCGATGACGCCGACCGGTCTGCGCTCGCGCACGACGATCCGCAGCCCGTGCGGCGGGTCCGGATGAGCCTCGACGTCCGCGACGAGCGGGTAGCGCGCGACCGCCGAGCGCAGCGCGTCGACGTCGACGTTGAGCGTCGTCATGTCGCGCGCGGCGGCCTCGAGCGCGCCACGTACGGCGGCCGCCCCGAAGCCGTTCGCTCCGCTGACGCTCACACGCTCGACTCGCACGAGCGGCGAGTCGCGCAGCCAGAGCCAGCCGCCCCCGACCGCTGCGGCGAGCGCCACGACGATCGCCAGCAGGCCCCACGAGGGTCGCGGCAGGCGGCGTGCAACGGGCAGGCGCGGAGCAGCTGAGCGCGCGGTCATCAGGCGCTCCTTCGACGCAGCCGGAACCGCTCCTGCCGAGCTCGCCCGGCTCAGCGCACGGACGAGCCGCTCGCCGAGCTCGCCCGGCTCAGCGCACGGGCGAGCCGCTCGCCGACGCCTGGCTCAGCGCACGGGCAAGCCGCTCGCCCTCGCCCGGCTCAGCGCACGACGAGCCGCTCGCCGAGCTCGCGCACGTTCCCCGCCCCGAGCACGAGCAGCAGGTCGTCGCCGTGCAGGCGGCCGGCGAGCACGCGCTCGGCCTCCGCGAAGCCCGGCAGCCACAGCACCTCGCGGCCGGGAGCCGCGTCGACGACGGCCGCGGCGACGAGCCGCCCGTCGACGCCCGGGAAGTCCACGGCGCGCTCGCGCGCGGGATACACGTCGAGCACGCAGGCGAGGTCGGCGCCCGCCAGCGCCCGCCCGAACGCGCCCGCCAGCTGCCGCGTGCGCGAGTAGAGGTGCGGCTGGAAGGCCGCGACCAGCCGGCGCGGCCCGAGCGTCCGCGCCGCGGCGATCGTCGCGGCGACCTCGGTGGGGTGATGGGCGTAGTCGTCGATCACCAGCGCGCCGCCGGCGGTCGTCCCGAGCCGCTCGAAGCGCCGGCCGGCCCCGGCGAACGAGGCGATCGCCGCGGCGCCGGCCTCCGGCTCGACGCCGGCGATCCGCGCGGCCTCCAGCGCGGCGACCGCGTTGCGCGCGTTGTGCAGGCCCGGCACGCCCAGTCGCACGTCGATCCCGCGCCAGCGCATCCGCGAGCCGCCCGGCTCCAGCTCGACCCCGTCGGCCTCGTAGGCGAGCACCTCGCGATCGCCGCGCAGCGCCAGCAGCTCGGGCCGATCGAGCACGATCGCGTGCGCGGGGCTCGCCAGCAACGCGGCGAACGCGGCCCGCAGCTCGCCGAGCGAGGCGTAGGTCGCGTGGTGGTCGAGCTCGACGTTCGTCACGACCGCCGTCTCGACGTGCAGCGAGAGCATCGAGCGATCGGACTCGTCGGCTTCGACGACGAGCCACGGGTCATCGCCCCAGTCGGCCCCGCGCCCCGTCGTGCGCAGCTCGCCGCCGATCAGGTAGCCGGGCCGGCGGCCGCAGCCGAGCAGCACGTGGGCGACCATGCTCGCGGTCGTCGTCTTGCCGTGGGCCCCGGCCACCGCGATCGTGCGTCGCAGGCCGGTCAGCTCGCCCAGCAGGACGGCGCGCCCCACGACGCGCAGCCCGCGCCCGCGCGCCGCCTCGACCTCCGGGTTGTCCGGCGCGATCGCCGACGAGAGGACGACCTCGACATCGTCGCCGGCCGGCACGTTCACCGGATCGTGGCCGGCACGCGCGTCGATGCCGATCGCGCGCAGCCGGTCGAGCCCGGGTCCGGGCGCCCGGTCCGAGCCGCTGACCGCGGCGCCGAGCTGCGCGGCGACCGTCGCGTAGCCGCTCATCCCCGCTCCGCCGATCCCGACGAGGTGCAGGCGCCGGTCGCTCCAGGGCCTCGGGTCGTCCATCGACGCGGACGCTAGCGGCCCGCCGCCAGGCGCAGCTCGCCGGCGACCCGCCACGCGGCATCGGGCCTGGCGATGCGCCGCGCCGCGTCCGCCATCGCCCGCAGGCGCGCGGGGTCGCCGAGCAGCGCCCGCGCCTCGGCGCCGAGCAGCTCGGCGCTCAGCTCTCCGTCGCGCAGGACGAGCGCGGCACCGGCGCGCTCCATCCAACGGGCGTTCTCGGCCTGGTGGTCGCCCGCGGCGTGCGGGAACGGGACGAGGATCGCCGGCAGCCCCGCGGCGGCGATCTCGAAGATCGAGCCGCCCGCCCTCGCTATCACGAGATCGGCGGCGGCGAGCGCGTCGCCGAAGCGATCGACGTAGCCGCGCAGGTCGTAGTGGGGACCGAGGTCGCGGTCGCGCAGCGTCGGCAGGTCACGCTCGCCGGCGGCGTGCAGCACCTTGAAGCCGGGATCGACTGCCCCGAACGCGCCGACGGCGGCCTCGTTGATCGAGCGCGCCCCGAGCGAGCCGCCGAAGATCAGCAGCACGGTGTCGGTCGGCGACATGCCGAACCGCGCCCGCGAGGCTTCGCGGTCGGCGCTCGGCGCGGCGATCGGCCGGCCCGTGACGAGGTAGCGCTCGCCGTCGCGCCCCGCGATCGGGAACGCCAGGCACACCCGGCGAGCGCGCCCCGCGAGCAGGCGGTTGGCAAGCCCCAGGTGGCTGTCGGCCTCGGTGAGGACGAGCGGGATGCCGCGACGGACGGCCGCGAGGCCGACCGGCCCGGCGACGTAGCCGCCGCCGCCGAGCACCGCCGCCGGCCTCACGTCGTCGAGGATCCGGCCGGCGGCGCGCAGCGCGAGCGCCGCCTTCCAAACGGCGCGTGCGGCCTTCAGCGGGTTGCGACGATCGAGGCCGGCCACGTCGAGCCGGCGCAGCTCGTAGCCCGCGGCCGGAACCAGCTCGCGCTCGGCTCGCTCGCCGCCGACGAAGACGACGCGCCCGCCCTCAGCCCGCAGCGCGTCTGCGACCGCCAGCGCCGGCACGACGTGCCCCGCCGTCCCCCCGGCCGCGATGAGGAATGTGCTCGGCATCGGCTCGGGATCGTCGCGCATCGGGCGAGTCGACGGCGCGCAGGTGCACCGAGCCGCCGCGCGCCACGTTCAGCAGCAGTCCGACGCCCGCCAGCAGCGTGACGAGGCTCGTCGAACCGTACGAGATGAACGGGAGCGGAACGCCGGTCAGCGGCGCGATGCCCAGGACGACGAAGACGTTGAGCGTGGCCTGGGAGATGATCAGCGACGTCACTCCGGCGGCCAGCAGCGCCGCGTAGCGCCCGCGGGCCTGCTGGGCGATCCGCAGGCCGGCCCACGCGACGAGCACGAAGAGGGCGAGCAGGCCGAGGATTCCGATGAGCCCGATCTCCTCGCCGATCACGGCGAGGATGAAGTCGGTGTGGGCCTCCGGCAGGTAGAGGATCTTCTGCACCGACTCGCCGAGACCGCGGCCGAAGATGCCGCCCGAGCCCAGCGCTATCTGCCCCTGGACGGCCTGGAAGCCGGCGTCGCCCGCGTGGTCCCACGGGTTGAGGAAGGAGGTCAGGCGCGCGCGCCGGTAGGGCGCGCTGAGCGCGTAGAGCAGGACGATCGCGCTGCCGGCCGTCGCCAGGCCGCCGAGCCAGCGCATCGGCAGGCCCGCGGCGGCGAGCATCGCCCCGAGCGTGAAGCAGATGACGAGCGACGTCCCGAGATCGGGCTGAGAGGCGATCAGTGCGACGGCGGTCGCGGCGACCAGCCCGAGCGGCGCGAGGTCGGCGAGCCGGCGGATCCGCCGCGGCCGCTCGGCCAGGAATCGCGCGGCGTAGAGGATCAGCGCCAGCTTGGCGACCTCGCTGGGCTGGAATTGCAGGGGCCCGACGCCCAGCCAGCGCCGTGCGCCGTTGGCGCTCACGCCGATGCCCGGGACCTTGACCAGCAGGAGGCAGGCGAGCGCGGCCGCGAGCAACGGCCCGGTCGCCGCGAGAACGAGCTGGAGGCGCATGCGCGCGAGCAGCCGCAGGACGACGAAGCCCGCCGCTCCGTACGCCACGTACTTGACGAGGTAGCCGGTCCCGTCGCCGCTCGTCCGGATCACGGTGCTCGCCGACGAGGCGCTGTAGACCATCACGGCGCCGAAGGCGAGCAGGCAGAGGACGGCGGTGAGCAGCACCTCCTCCTCGGTCCGGCGGGTGCGGCCACGGCTCGCCGCGCGGGCGGGCTCGGGCGGGCGAGCGGCGGCGACGCGACCCATCGGGCATCGCTTCGCCGCCGAGCGGCGTTCTCCTGTTCAGCCCGCCGCGCGGCGGGCGACGAGCGCCTTGAAGCTCGCGCCGCGCGCCTCGAAGCTCGCGTGCTGGTCGAAGCTCGCGCAGGCCGGCGAGAGCAGCACCGCATCGCCGGGCTCGGCAGCGTCGCCGGCCACCGCGACGGCCGTCGCGAGATCGCCGCAACGCACCAGCGGGAGAACGTCCTCGAGGCTCGACGCGATCGGCTCCGCGTCCTCCCCGATGAGGTAGCAGGCGCGCACCCGCTCATCGATCGCCTCGCGCAGCGCGCCGAAGTCCTGGCCCTTCGCCTGCCCGCCGAGGATCAGGTGCACGGGGCGCTCGACGGCATCGAGCGCGACGATCGTCGAGGCGATGTTCGTCGCCTTCGAGTCGTTGACCCACAGCACGCCGCCGAGCTCGGCGACCTCCTCGAGCCGGTGCTCGACGCCGGCGAACGTCCGCAGCGCCTCGGCGACCGCCTCGCACTCGACGCCGAACGCCAGCGCCGCGGCGGCCGCTCCCATCGCGTTCTGCGCGTTGTGCGCCCCGCGCAGGCGCAGCTCGGCGAGCGCCATCAGCGGCCTCCCCCGCCAGAGGAGCTCGCCGCCGCGCAGCGCGAGATCGTCGTCCTCGCGCCCGCCGGTCGTGACGCGCCGCGCGCGGCCGCCCGCCAGCGCCAGCAGATCGCGCGGGCCGACGGCCACGTCGTCCGGGCCCTGGTGCGCGAAGAGCCGCAGCTTCGCGGCCCGGTAGGCGTCGAACGTGCCGTGGCGGTCGAGGTGGTCGGGCGCGAGGTTGAGCAGCAGCGCGACCTCCGGAGCGAACGCGAGCGAGTCCTCGAGCTGGAACGAGCTCGCTTCGCAGACGACGGTCGCCGCGGGCGCCGGCGATCCGACGAGCGAGCTGACGGCGGTTCCGACGTTGCCGGCGACCGCGACGTCGCGTCCGGCGGCCCGCCAGATCGCGCCGAGCAGCTCGGCGGTCGTCGTCTTGCCGTTGGTTCCCGTGACGGCGACGAACGGCACCTCGAGCAGCCGCCAGCCGAGCTCCAGCTCGCCGATGACCGCAAGGCCGCGCTCGTGCGCCTGCGCGATCACCGGTGCCTGGCGCGGCACGCCGGGCGACTTGACGACGGCGCGCGCCCGGTGCAGCTCGGCGACGCCGTCGACGTCGGTCCAGACCTCGAACCCCTCGCTGCGCAGCTCGCGGGCCTCGGGCGGGTCGCCGGCATCGATGCAGACGACCGGCTCGCCGCGCTGCCAGAGCGCGCGTGCGGCGGCGGCGCCGGAGCGGCGCAGGCCGACTACCAGCCAGGGGCCGGGCGGAAGCGGCGGACGGTGCGGTCGCACGCCCCTGACGCTACGAGATCGAGGCCTGGTAGAGGGTGAAGCCGATCGCCGCGCAGACCGTCGCGATGATCCAGAAGCGCAGGATGATCTTCGTCTCCGACCAGCCGAGGATCTCGAAGTGGTGGTGGATCGGGGCCATCAGGAAGAGCCGCCTTCGCATCGTCTGGAAGGCGAGCACCTGGATCATCACGCTCAGCGCCTCGATCACGAAGATCCCGCCGAGCAGGATCAGCAGGAACTCGGTGTTCGTCATGATCGCCATCGCGCCGATCGCGCCGCCGAGGCCCAGCGACCCCGTGTCACCCATGAAGATCGTCGCCGGAAACGCGTTGAACCAGAGGAAGCCGACGCAGGCGCCGACGACGCACGCGCTCAGCAGCGCGAGGTCCTCCGCGCCGGTGGTGATGAACGTGATGCCGATGTAGGCGAGCATCACGATCCCGGCGCAGCCGGCCGCCAGCCCGTCGAGGCCGTCGGTGAGGTTCACGCCGTTCGTCGTGCCCGCGATCACCAGGTAGACGAGCACCGGGAAGAGCGGCCCGAGGTCGAGGCTCGCGTCGACGAAGCGCAGGCGGACGGTCGCCGTGATGCCGGCGTGCTGCGTCGCCAGCCACCACAGGGCGAGCGAGATCAGCACCGTCACGACGAGCTTGGTTCGCCCGCGCAGGCCGAGCGAGCGGCGCTTGACGATCTTCACGTAGTCGTCGGCGAAGCCGACGCCGGCGCAGGCGAGCATCGTCCCGAAGACGCCCACGGCCCGCGCGTCGAGGTCGCCGAGGATCAGGAAGGGCACGGTGATCGCGAGGACGATCACCACGCCGCCCATCGTCGGCGTCCCGGCTTTGGAGTGATGGCCGGCGGGCCCCTCCTCGCGGATGTGCTGGCCGAACTGGCGATCGCGCATGAACGCGATGAAGCGCGGCGAGAGGAAGACGCAGAGCAGCAGCGCCGCCGTGCCGCCGATCAGGACCTCGCCCACTGGCCCTCCCCGCGCGCCGCCAGCAGCGCCTCGGCGACGACCTCGAGGCCGACGCCCCGCGAGCCCTTGACCAGCACCGTGTCCCGCGGCTCGAGCAGTCGATCGACCAGACGGGCGGCGGTCGCGGCGTCGGGCACGGCTTGGGAGCCGGAGCCGAAGGCCTCGGCGGCGTGCGCGGCGAGCGGGCCGACCGTGACCAGCAGCCCGACTCCGGCGGCCCGTGCCTGACGGCCGAGCTGCTCGTGGTGGCCGAGCTGCGAGGGGCCCAGCTCGAGCATGTCGCCGAGCACCGCGACGCGACGGGCCGGCGCCGTCTCGGCGAGGTCGTCGAGTGCGGCGCGCATCGACATCGGGTTCGCGTTGTAGCAGTCGTTGACGATCACGATCCCGTCGGCGAGCGCCAGGCGCTCGCCGCGCAGGCGTGACAGGGCGACGCGCACGGCGCCGCGCGGCTCGACGCCGATCGCTCGCGCGGCGGCGAGCGCCGCGAGCGCGTTGCGTCGCATGTGCGCCGAGCCGAACGGCAGGTCGAGCCCCTCCGGCAGCTCGTCGACGTCGCCGCCGGGGCCGAACGTCACGGTGCGGATGTCGTCGCGGCGGTGGCTCGCAAGCAGCGGCTCGTCGGCGGGGACGATCGCGGTGCCGTGCGCCGGAAGGTCGCGGATCAGCTCGGCCTTCGTCTCGGCGATCGCCTCCAGCGACCCGAGCAGCTCGAGGTGGACCGGTCCGACGTTCACGACCACCCCGACGTCCGGCTCGGCGATCGCGGCCAGCTCGGCGATCTGCCGGCGCCCGCGCATCGCCATCTCCAGGACGAGGGCCTCGCTGCCCGCCGGAGCGCCGAGGATCGTCAGCGGCAGGCCGATATCGGTGTTGAGGTTCTCGTCGGTCGCGACGACGCGCAGGTGGGGGTCGAGCATCCCGCGCAGGATGTCCTTGGTCGACGTCTTGCCGGTCGACCCGGTGATGCCGACGACCGGGCAGCCGAGCTCGCGCCGCCACGCCGTCGCGAGGCGCTGCAGCGCGCCCAGCGGATCGTCGGCGACGAGGAGCGCCGCGCCCGCCGCGACGGCCGCCTCCCGCGCCCCGTCGGCGGCGGACGGATCGACGAGCGCCCCCCAGGCGCCGTCGGCGATCGCCTGCGGCGCGAACCGTCCGCCGTCGGCGCGCTCGCCGCGCAGGCCGACGAAGAGGTCTCCCGGCCCGGCCGCGCGCGAGTCGACGACGGCCCTGCCCGGCCCCGGCGGGCCGTCGCTGCGTCGCCGCGCCGGCTCGCCGAGCCGTGCGCCGGCCTCGCGGGCGACGCGCGCCGCGTCCCACCCGCGCATCAGGCGAGCACCGTCCGCAGCGCCTCGCGCGCCACCTCGCGGTCGTCGAACGGGACGCTCACGCCACCGGCCAGCTCCTGGACGTGCTCGTGTCCCTTGCCGGCGATCACGACGGCATCTCCGGGCCTCGCCAGCTCGACGGCCCGTGCGATGGCCGCACGGCGGTCCTCGATCGCCTCGCCCTTCGCGCCTCCCGTGCGCAGGCCGGCCAGGATCTCGTCGATGATCGCCCCCGGCGGCTCCGAGCGCGGGTTGTCGGACGTCACGATCGCAAGGTCGGCCTCGCGCGCGGCGACCTCGCCCATCTGCGCGCGCTTGCCGCGGTCGCGGTCGCCGCCCGCCCCGAAGACGACGATGACGCGCCCACCGCACAGCTCCCGGGCGGCGCGCAGGACGCCGCGCAGCGAGTCGGGCGTGTGCGCGTAATCGACCAGGACGGCGAAGGCCTGGCCCTCGTCGACCGGCTCGAACCTGCCGGGGGCGCGCTCGGCCCCCCGCAGCGCGGCCCGGCCGGTCTCGTCGTCGATGCCGACCGCGCGGGCCACGGCGATCGCGCACAGCGCGTTGAGGACGTTGAACGGGCCGGGCAGCGGGACGCGCCATCGGCACCCGCCGGCGCTGAAGTCCGAGCCCGAGTTGTCGCCGCGAACCTCTGTGGCGCGTAGCGTCGCGTCCGGGCTGTCGAGCCCGACCGTGACCGCGCCCGGCAGCTCGACCGCCAGCCGGCGGCCGTACGGGTCGTCGACGTTCGCGATCCGCGCGCGCGGGGCGGCCTCGAACAGCCTGCGCTTGGCGAGGAAGTACGCCTCCATCGAGGGGTGGAAGTCCAGGTGATCCTGCGTGAGGTTCGTGAAGATCGCGACGTCCCAGTGGATCGCGTCCGCGCGATGCAGCTCCAGCGCATGCGAGGAGACCTCCATCACGCACGCGCGGTCCCCCGCCGCGAGCATCGCGGCGAACGTCGACTGGAGGTCGATCGCCTCCGGGGTGGTGCGGACCGCCGCCGATCGCCTGCCGCCGACGATCTGCTCGACCGTGCCGACCAGGCCGGTGGGGATCCCCCCCGCCTCGAGCAGCGATCGCACGAGGTACGCGGTCGTCGTCTTCCCGTTGGTCCCGGTGACGCCGACCATCAGCAGCCGCGCCGTCGGATCGCCGTTCAGGCGAGCCGCCGCGAGGGGCATCGCGACGCGCACGTCGTCGACCGGCACCTCTGGCACGCCGAGGCCGAGCGGGCGCTGGACGACGAGCGCAGCGGCGCCGCGGCGGACGGCCTCCGCGGCGAAGTCGTGGCCGTCGCGCGTGTGGCCGGGCACGCAGAAGAACGCGGTCCCGGGCACGACCTTGCGGTCGTCGTAGGCCAGCGACGTCACGTCGGCGTCGGGGGCGGCACCTGCCGCTTCCCCGAAGAGCTCCCGCAGTCGCATCGCCGGCAGGGTAACCCGCGGCTCCGACACGGCTCGCTCCGGCTACCGCGGGGCGATCCGCAGATAGGGCAGCGCGAACGCCGCGATCTTCTCGAACGCAGGTGCCGCGACCTCGCCGCCGTAGATCGCGCCCTGCGGCTCGTCGACGAGGATCGAGACCAGCAGCTGCGGGTGTGCGGCCGGCGCCATGCCCACGAACGAGGCGACGTAGCGCTCCTCGGAGTAGGCGCCGGTCGCCGGGTCGATCTTGTTGGCCGTTCCCGTCTTGCCGGCCAGCGCGTAGCCGGGGATCGAGACCTCGCTCGCCGTGCCGCCCGGGGCGAAGACCCCTTCGAGCATCGCCCGCACCTCGGCCGCGGTTCTACTCGAGATCACGCGCCGTCCGGGCTTCATCGGGACGGCCCGGCCGTCGACCGCATCGACGATCCGCGGCTCCCTGAGGATGCCTCCGTTGGCGATCGCCGAGTACGCGGAAGCCATCTGGATCGGCGTGACGAGCTCGCCCTGACCGATCGGCAGGTTGCCCATCGACGAGCCCGAGTACCGGTCCACGGGCAGCACCATGCCCCGCTCCTCGCCGGGGAGGTCGATGCCGGTCGGCCGGCCGAAGCCGAACGCGCGCACCCAGCGGTCGAAGCGCCGGTCGCCGAGGCGCTTGCCGATCATGATCGTGCCCACGTTGCTCGACTGGGCGAGGATCCCGGCCGTGTCGAGCGTCAGCCAGCCTCGCTCGTGGGCCTCGCCGATCGTCCGGTCGGCGACCTGGATCTGCGGCGGCAGGTTGAAGGTCGTGCGCGGCGTGACCTCCTGCTCCTCCAGCGCCCCGGCGACGGTGAACGCCTTGAACGTCGATCCCGGCTCGTAGGTGAAGCCGACCGCACGGTTCTGCAGCGCCCAGGACGGCGCCGAGCCCGGACTCGCGGGATCGATCCGCGGCCAGTTGGCCATCGCCAGCACGTCGCCGTCGCGCGGGTCCATCACGATCGCGCTGGCGCCCTTCGGGCGGTAGGCCTCGCCGACGCCCTGGAGCACCTCCTCGGTGCGCTGCTGGAGCTCGGCGTCCAGCGTCAGCCGAAGCTGGCGCCCAGGCACGGCCTTCTTGACGTCCTGCACGTCGATCGCCTCGCGACCGCCGTCGAACACGGTGCGCCGCTCGCCGTCGACGCCGCTGAGGAGCCGGTCCTGGGAGTACTCCAGGCCGAACAGGCCGTCGCCGTCGATGCCGACGGCGCCGACCACCTGGGAGGCGAGCATCCCGCGCGGGTAGGTGCGCAGCGACCCGGGAGTCAGATCAATCCCCTCGATCCCCAGCGCCCTGATCTTGTCGGCGGTCTCGGCCGGAACGCGCCGGGCGAGGTAGACGAAGCCGGTGTCGCGCCGCGCCAGCTGCCGGGTCACCTCGGCGGGCGTCTTGCCCAGCAGCGGCGCGAGGCGCTCGCCGCTCTTCACCGGGTCCTTGACGAGGTAGGGCGTCGCCGAGACGTCGTCGGCCGGCTCCGAAGTCGCGAGGGGCGTGTCGTGACGGTCGACGATCGACCCGCGGCGGGCGGGCACCGGCTGGGTCGCGATCTGCTGCGAGGTCGCGGCGCTCGCCAGGCCGTCGCCCTTCACCGTCGCCAGGTAGCCGGCGCGCACGGCGGCCACCGCGAGCAGGCCGAGGAAGAAGGCGAACAGAAGGCCGATGCGGCGTTCGACCAGCGCCACCCGCTATCCCCCGGTCGCGGCCAAGCCGCCGCCGGCGCCCTGGGCGGGCGGCGACGGAGCCGGGGTCTCGGTCGTCGGCGCCTGGGGCGCCTGCTGCGCCGCGGGAGCCTGCGCCGCGGGGGCCTGCGCCGCGGGAGCCTCCTGCCCCGCGGAAGCCCCCTGCCCGCCGGCCGCGTCGCCCGGGGTGAGGTCGGGCGCCGCAGCCTCCGCGATGCTGGTCGTCGGCGCAGTAGACGCCGACGTGTCCAGCGCGCCGGCTGCCGCCGCCGGGTCGCCGCCCGAGCAGCCTCCGCCCCCGACGGCGCGCAGGTAGCAGACGGCGCCCGCTCCGGGCATGACCATCCCGAGCTGTCCGGCGACCTCCTGGATCCTCTGCCCCGCGTCGAGCCGCGAGATCAGCGCGCGCTTGGTCGCGTTGCCGCGCTCGAGCGACTGCGCGCGCTCGACGTTGGCGCTGATCGACGTGTTGAGCTTGAGCAGCGAGATCTGCAGGAACACGAGGCCCAGCAGCGCAGCGGCCAGGGCGAAGATCAGGGCACGGCCACGCAGCCGGTCGGCGACGGCCGAGCCGAGCCTGAGCGCGCCGCCTCGCGACGGAGGCGCGATCCGCGGCAGCGCCGGGGCCGGCGCCGGAAGCGCCGCGAGCGCGCCGATGCGGCGGCGCGGCGGGGGCGCTCCACGACGGCGCGGCACGGTGCCCCGTGACGGCGCGGCGCGGCGGCCGATGCGACCGGCGGTCGTGGCGGCGGGCGGCGGGGTCATGCGGATCGGCTCCCGATCGGGGCTCTCATCGATCTGCCTCTCCGTCCGAGGCAGCCAGCTTGCGGGCCGCGCGCAGGCGGGCCGAGCGCGAACGCGGATTGGCGGTGACCTCGACCTCGCCGGGGACGATCCCGCCCCGCGCGAGCAGCTCCGCCTGCGGCTCGCGCCCACAGGCGCAGACCGGCAGATCCGGCGGGCAGATGCATCCGCGCGCGAGGTCGGCGAGGAAGCGCTTCACGCGCCGGTCCTCCAGCGAGTGGAACGAAAGCCCTGCGAATCGGCCACCTTCGCGCAGCAGGTTCCAGGCTCGCGGCAGCGCGGCGTCGATCTGGGCGAGCTCGTCGTTGACGGCGATGCGCAGCGCCTGGAAGACCCGCTTGGCCGGATGCCCCGAGGCGAAGCGCGCCGGGGTGGGGATCGCCCCCGCGACGACCTCGACCAGCTCGCCGGTCGTCTCGATCGGCCGGCGCTCGCGCTCGCGCACGATTGCGCGAGCGATCCGGCGCGCGTAGCGCTCCTCTCCGTACTCACGCAGCGTGCGCGTGAGCCGGCGCTCGTCCCAGTGCGCGACGGCGTCGGCGGCGGTGAAGCCCTCGCCGGGGTCCATCCGCATGTCGAGCGGCGCGTCGGTCGCGTACGAGAAGCCGCGCTCGGGCGTGTCGACCTGCATCGAGGAGAGCCCGAGGTCGAGGTAGACGAGGTCGGCGCGCAGGCCCTCCTCGCCGAGATCGGCGAGCGCCTGCGCGAACGGCGCGTGGACGAAGCGCGTGCGGCACGGGGCCTGCGCGGCGAAGTCCGAGAAGCGATCGGCCGCCTCGGGGTCGCGGTCGATCGCGACCAGCAGGCCGTCTGGGCCGAGCCGCTCGGCGACGAGTCGCGCATGTCCCCCCGCGCCGAACGTCGCGTCGACGGCGGTCTCCCCCGGCTGCGGGTCCAGGACCGCGATCAGCTCGGCCGCCAGGACGGGCACGTGCTCGGTCATCGTCGCCCCGATCATGCTCCGCCCAGCGACGCCGTGATGTCGATTACCTCGCCGGCGAGCCGCTCGTTCTCGGCCGCCCAGCTCGCGCGATCCCAGATCTCGAGGCACGGGCCGGCCCCCGTCACGACGACCTCCTTGCCCAGGCCGCCGTGCTCGAGCAGGAACCCCGGGACCATGATCCGCCCCGCCGCGTCGAGCTCGGTCTCGACGGCGTTCGCCGAGAAGTAGCGCTGAAGGTCGCGTGCCTGCGGCGAGAGCGGGTTGAGGCCGGCCAGCGCCGCGGCGACGAAGGCGTCGTACGCCCCGGGGGTCCAGACGGCGACGCAGCGCTCGACTCCCTTCGCGACGACGACTCCGTCGCTCAACGAGGCGCGGAACTTCGACGGGACCGTGAGCCGGTTCTTGGCGTCGAGCGTGTGGTCGAAGGTGCCGCGGAAGGCCATCGCGTGGCTCGCCGATCCGGGCGAGTGGTTGGTGCGGGCCGGGGTGGAGGAGTGGGAGGAGCTCCTCCACCCCGGTCCGCGTGCAGCACGGTACCCCACTTCCACCCACTGGACAACTCTGCACGCACATTTTTTCCCACCCGACTCCATCAGTCGTCCACTGCGGCGCGTTCGTGAGCCCGAATCGCGCCTGTTGACGGGGCATCCGCCGCGTGGGGCGCGGTGGGAAGGGCTCGCACGCGGGCGCAAGCTGCGTTGCAGCACGATCGGACGCAGGCGGTCGTGCAGGCCCGGGGCGTCTCCGGCCGCGGTCGCGCCGCTTCCGTCCACCCGACGTGCTTCGCGCCGTGTCATCCGGTGAGCGCGCGCCTCGGGTGGCGCCGCTTCCGTGCACCCGACGCGCTTCGCGCCGTGTCATCCAGTGAGCGCGTGCGTCGGGTCGCGCCGCTTCCGTCCACCCGACGTGCTTCGCGCCGTGTCATCCGGTGAGCGCGCGCCTCGGGTCGCGCCGCTTCCGTGCACCTGACGCGCTTCGCGCCGTCGCGGGGGGTCAGCCGCTCACGCGCCTCATAGGATCAGCCGCTCATGCGCTACTCCCCGTCCCGCCCCAGCCGCCTCCTGCCGGCTCTCCCGCCCTGCGCGCTGCTCGGTGCCCTGCTCGGCACGGTTGCGCTGCTCAGCGCCTGCGGCGGCTCAGGCGGCGACGCGGGCGCCGACCCCGCGAAGGCCGTGCCGGCCAAGGCCCCGCTCTACGTGATCGCGACGGTTCGCCCCGAGGGCGCACAGAAGGCGAACGCCGAGCGAGTCGCGAAGGCGCTGCTCGACACCGCCGATCCGGGCGGGACGATCGCCCGCGCGCTGGAGCGCAGCCCGGACGGGCCGGACGGGCTCGACTTCGGCAAGGACGTCGAGCCGTGGCTCGGTGACCGCGTCGCGATCGCGCTTCCGCCGGTCTCGGCGGCGTCCGGCAAGCCAGCTCCCGACGCGCTGCTCGTCGTGGCGAGCCGCGACAACGGCAGGGCGAGGGACGCGCTCGCCCGCTCGAAGGAGCTTCCCGAGTCCGGCGAGCACCGCGGCATCGAGCTGCGCCGCTCGAAGCGCGGCGACAGCGCCGGCGCGGTGATCGAGGACGAGAGCCTCGTCGTCTTCGGCAGCCTCGACGCCGTTCGCCAGGCGATCGACGCGGTCGAGGACGGGCGCGCCCTGGAGGACTCCGAGTCCTTCGAGCGCGCCCAGGACCGCGTGCCCGACGAGGGGATCGCCCACGGCTATGCGGACGTGGGCGCGCTCGTCGCCGATGCCGCCCGTGCCGGCGGGCGGCCGGACGTCGTCCAGCTGCTGCGCTCGCTCGCCGGCGAGGGCGCGCAGACCGTCGCGTTCGCGTTGACCGCGGACGTCGACGGCCTACGCCTGCGGTCGGCCGCCACCGGCGGTCCGCGGGGCGATGGCGACGCGCAGGCGCAGGCGAGCGCCGCCGACGCGCTCGCCGCGCTGCCGGCCGGCGCCTGGCTCGGCGCGGCAGCCGGCGACGTGGGCGGCTCCGTCGAGCAGGCGTTGGCTCAAGCCGCCGGCGGCGGCGGGCTCGGCAAGGTCGGCGTCGACGCCCTGCTGGCCCAGCTCCGCGCGGCGACCGGGCTCGACCTGCGGCGGGACCTGCTCTCGTGGATGGGCAACGGCGCGATCTTCCTCGAGGGCACGGGCCTCGGCGACCTCGGCGGCGGGCTCGTCGTCGACGCCCAGCGCCCGGCGCGCATGCGCGCCGCCGTGCACCGGCTCGAGCGGGTGCTGCCGCGGCTCGTCAAGGGCTCCTCCGTCCGGCGGCTCGCGATCTCCGGAGTCGACCGCGGGGTCTCGATCTCGGGCGGCGACCTGCCGGTGCGGCTCTACCTCGCCGCCGCCGGCGACCGCTTCGTGCTGGCGGTCGGCAAGCGCGCCCTGCGCAGCGCTCTGAAGCCCGACGGAAGGCTGGGCGACAGTGCGGGCTTCGAGTCCATCGCTCCCCGACTCGGGGATGGGCAGCGCCCGTCGCTGTACGTCGACCTGGGGCAGGTAGCCGACCTGATCGAGAACCTCGGCGCCGGCGATCCCGAAGCCGTACGGACCGCCGGGGTGCTGCGCAGGATGACCCAGGCCGCAGGCGGCGGCGGTCGCCGGGGCGACGCGCGCAGCCAGACGCTCGTCGTCGGCGTCCGCGGGTCGTAGCGGCGCGATCGGCCCCGCAACCACGCGGGACGGCAACACAGCCCCTCGGCACCGCCCTTCCATCGACCGCGCTCGGGAGGTCACCGGGCACAACGGCTAGCGCAGGTTCGCGAGCAGTCCGGCGGCGACCATCAGTAGCGCGGCCGGCACGAGCAGCAGCGCCACGACGAGCTGGATCTTCGGCGCGGCTCGCTGCGCCCGCTCGAGCAGCCGGCTCACGCGCTCCGCACGCGCCGACTCCGCGAGGGCCGCAAGCGCCGGCGCCAGCGGCGCGCCGTGGCGCTCACAGCGGCTGATCGCGGCCGCCAGCGCCTCGACCTCCGGCTGGGGGCAGCGAGACCGCAGCCTCGCCAGCGCTTGGGGCCCGGGAACGCCGAGCGCACGGGCGGCGACCAGCGCACGAAGCTCGACGCACAGCGGCCCGCCGCCGACTCCGGCGGCGCGCGCGCTGGCGCGCGACGGCGAGAGCCCTGCCTCGGCGGCGAGTCGAAGGCGATCCAGCACGTCGGGCGCCTCGGCGCGCACGGCGCGAGCGCGCGAGGCCGCGCGCATCAGCAAAGCGGCGTCGGGCGCGAGGAAGCCGACGCAGGCGAATATCCCGCCGAGCGCCACCACGGCGCGCGCGCCCACGTCCCCGACGACCACCGCGGCCAGGGCGCAGGCCGCTCCGAGGGCGCACTTGAGCGCCATCACGTCGTCCGCCCCGAGCCCCGCCGGAGCGCCGGCCGCGGCGAGACGGGCGTCGAGGTCCCGCGGCGCCCGCGGAGCGCGAAGTCGCCGTCCCAGCCCGCCGATCCGGCGGGTGAGGCCATCGGACGCGCCACGGCGCGCTCGTGGGCGACCCGCGCGCCATCGTCGCGCGCGGCGCAGCGCCGGCAGGCAGTCGACGAGCGCCAGCAGGCCCGCCGCCGCCGCCACGCCGGCGGCGACCGCGCCACCCGTCAACGCTCGACCCCACGCGCGATCGCCCACACGGCGAGCAGCGCCAACGCCTGCAGCACGACGGCGGCGGTCGCAAGCAGCAGCGCCGCGGGGCTCGCCGCGATCGCACCGAGTGCGTCCGGGGCCGCGATCGCAAGCAGCGCGAGCGCCGCAGCCGGCAGCAGCACGACGATTCGCGCGGTCAAGCGCGCCTGCGCGCTGGCTCCTCGAGCGTTCGCCTCCGCGCGAGCCTGTCGGGCGAGCCCGTCGGCCAGCTCGCGCAGCAGCCGCGCCAGGTCGCCGCCGGTCTCGCGCTGGACGAGGATCGCAGCGACGATCGCGCGCCAGCCTCCCGGTCCGGTTCTGTCCGCGAGGTGCCCGAGCGCCGCGGGCAGCGGCTCGCCGACGGCGATCGCACCCGCCGCCGAGCCGAGCGCCACCCGCGCGGCGCGCGGCAGCGCACCGTCGCGCGCCGCGACCTCGAGCGCACCGCTGACCGCGTGTCCGCCCGCGAGCGCGTCCGCGAGGGCGAGCGCCGCAGGGGCGGCTCCGCGTGCCATCGCCGCGCGCCAACGGGCACGCCGCAAAGCTACGAGCGCGACCGCCGCCGGCGGCCCGAGCAGCCCGAGCAGCCCCGCTCCGAGAGCTCCGGCGACCAGCCAGCCCGCGCCGCAGGCGACCGCCGCGGCGGTCAAGACGAGCCGCCGCCGCTCGCCGTCCGCCGGCACGCCCCCCGCTCGCCCGGCCGTGCGCAGCGGTGCGAGGGCGCTCTCCACGCCGGCGAGCACGCGCCGACCGTCGAGCGCGGACAGCAGCTCGAACGCCGCGACGACCGCCAGCCCGGCGGCGAGCGCCGCGGTGGCCGCGATCACGTCGCGTCCCGCGCGAGCCGCGCGGCGAGCTGCGGAGCGGGCCGCATCAGCGGGCGCCCGCCGCGCCATGCGTAGACCTCGCGCGCCGCCGCGCCGCCCGCGACGCACTTCACCTCGGCGACCGCGACGACGCGCCGCCCGCCGCCGGAAATCCGCGCCTGGTGCACGACGAGGTCGATCGCGTCGGCGACCTGCGCGCGCACGGCCTCGTGCGGAAGCCCGACTCCCGCCAGCATCGCAAGCGTCTCCAGGCGCCGCAGCGCCTCTGCCGGCGAGCCCGCGTGGATCGTGCATAGCGACCCGTCATGCCCGGTCGCCATCGCCTGGAGCATGTCGAGCGCCTCGGGTCCGCGGACCTCGCCGACGACGATGCGATCCGGGCGCATCCGCAGCGCGTTGCGCACGAGCCGGCGGATCGTCACCTCGCCGCGCCCGTCGACGCCGGCGGGGCGGGCCTCGAGGCGCACGACATGCTGCGTCGCCAGCCTCAGCTCGGCGGTGTCCTCGATCGTCACGACGCGCTCCTCGTGGCCCAGGAACCCCGCCAGCGCGCCGAGCGTCGTGGTCTTCCCCGCGCCTGTACCGCCGCTGACGAGGATGTTCAGCCGCGCGCGCACGGCCGCCGCGAGGAGATCGCGCAGCGGCTCGCTCCAGGATCCGGCGGCGACCAGCTCGCCGGCGCCCATGCCACGCGGGCGAAAGCGCCGGATCGTGACGAGCGGCCCGTCGACGGCCAGCGGCGGCAGCACGACGTTGATGCGCGAGCCGTCCGACAGCCTGGCATCGCAGAGCGGCTCGGCGTCGTCGACACGGCGCCCGGCGGGCGCGAGCAGACGCTCGATCGTGTCGCGCAGCTCTTGCTCGCCGCCGAACCGGGCATCGGTTCGCTCCAGCCGACCCGCGCGCTCGACCCACACCGGCCGCGTCCCGCTGACGAGGATCTCGTCGACCTCGGGATCGCGCAGCAACGGCTCGAGCGGCCCCAGGCCCATGGCACGACGAGCGATGAGGCCGGTCAGCTGCGAGCGTGCCGCGGCGTCCAGCACGCCGGCCTCCCGCTCGACGACGACCGCGATCCGCCGCGCGGCATCGCCCTCGCCATGGCCCGCCCAGGCGTCCGCGAGCACCTGAGAGTGCAGACGCTCGACGAGAGCGTCGAGCGTGGACGGCGCGGGCGGCGTGGAGCCCGTGGGTGGCGCGGAAACCGTGGACGGCGTGGAGGGCGTGGGCGGCGTGGAGGGCGCGCCTGGCGCGAGGGGCGAGAGGGGCGGCGCGGGCGGTTCCATGCAGCTCCTAGTCCCCGTAGCGCCCGGCGTCACCCCCGGCCGCCCGCTCCCGTCGGCGCTCATCGGGGCCGATCGCGGAGCGCCTCACGATGTGGCTGCAGAAACCCGGTCCATACCGGAGGAACTGCAGCCACGACCCGAAGGCAGCCGCTGCAGCCACGACCCGAAGGCCGCCGCGAGCCGAGACGACACCACTCACCCCGGTCGGCGGCGGCCGGACCGGCCGTCACCCACGCTCAGGGCAGGACCAGCGGGCTGCTCGCGCTCGGGCCGAGCGGGAACGGCGCCCACGGGTCCTGTGCCGGCGGGTGCAGCGTGCAGGTGCGGGAGAGGTAGTCCGGCAGGCAGGGGTTGTAGGGATGGACCCAGTAGCGCGTCCCGCCGCCGAAGTCACGCGAGCGCGAGAGCTCGTCGTAGTTCGACCAGCCGTCGTGGTCCTGGTCGTCCTGGCCGTCGAGGATCCCGTCGCCGTCGCTGTCGGGATCTGTGACGATCGTCCCGTAGAGCGCGGAGGCACCGGGACTGCCGACGTACTGCTTCTCGCTCTGGTAGACGGCCGGCCACCAGCCGACCACCATCCGCCCGTGAACCTCGTCCCAGTTCGAGAGCCCGTCGTTGTCGACGTCCTTCTCGTCGTCGGTCAACAGCCCGTCGCCGTTGATATCGAGATGTGCCGTCGACGGGACCACCGGGGTGTCGGCCGCTGACGGATTCGTGTCCTGGTCGCCGTCGGAGTAGCTCAGCGGGAGCTTTCCACCGGTGTACATCCAGATGGCGTACTCGTCGCCGAGCGTCAGGCCGTCCTGGTCGAAGTCGTAGCCGGCGTCGGTGCCGTCGAGCGGGTTCGGGTACGGCCGCTTGCCCGGGTAGGGCAGCGCACGCGAGTTGAGGTCTAGTGCCGACTCGATCTCGAACGTGTCGCTGATGCCGTCGCCGTCGGTGTCACGCTCGCAGGGATCGGTCTTGTAGGCCTTCTCCTGCACGTCGCTGAGCAGGTCGTTGTCGTCGTCCGTGTCGGAGGCGTTGGGGATCCCGTCCGCGTCGCAGTCGCCGTCGGGCGACGGGCCGGTGGATCCGCCGAAGGCCCCGGCGGGACCGACCTGCGGCGAGCGCTTGACGGTCGTGTACGCCTTGCCGAACCGCTTCGCCAGCACCCGCAGGCGGAAGCGGCGGATCGTCGGCTTGCCATCCTTCGCGGTCAGGAACGGCAGCAGCTTCGTGGGGACGCGCAGGCGGATCAGCGTGCGCGTCGCCGTATCCGCCTTGACGAACACGGCCTGTTGGCCGTCGCGCTTGAAGACGACGATGTTGCGGCGCTTGCCGGCGACGAAGCCGCGTCCGCGGATCCGCAGCTCCTGGCCGACCTCGATCTTGAGCGGCGCGACCTTCGTGATCACGGGGCTCGTGGTCTTCGCCGCAGCCGGCTGGCCGCCGGAGAGCAGGGCGGCGCCGGCCAGCGCGAGCACGGAGAGCGCCGTGATCGGCGTGCGGCGGTGTCGGCCGGCGGTCGTCGTGCGCATCGCGACCCGTATCGGCTCTGCGGCGCGAACCTTGAGCGGCGCAGGGCGGGCGCTCAGCCGATGTGGAAGGACCCGAGCCGAACGCGGTTCAGTCGGGCATGGGCCCGGGCGGCAGGGGCAACACGCGCAGCTCACGCGCGCCGGCCTGCGCCTGCGTCAGCTCGACCGCCTGGGCGAGGCTGACACGCAGCCCGAGGACGACACGCGGCAGCGCGGCTCCCTCGCCCTCCGGCGGAGCGGGTGCACGCTCGGAGGAGACGACCCGGGCCGCGCGCAGGGCCAGCCGCGTGCGCGCCGCGCCCGAGGCGTCCTCGCGCGTGATCAGCACGTCCGCCAGGGAGCCCGGCGGAAGCTCGTCGGCCGCGCCGACCGCGACGATCCGGGCGATCCGCTCGCCGCGTCGTGCGCCGGCGAGCGCCTGCTCAGCGGGCTCCGCCCCTGTCGCCAGCAGCGCAGGGTGCAGATCGGCGCCGGCCGGGATCGCGACCGCGGCCCGGGCGCCGACGACCTGGACCGGGGAGCCGAACGTCGCTCCCGGCGCGTAGCGCGCCGGGAGGTGACGAATGGCAAGGTCGCGCAGGCCGATCGCCGCGCCTCGCTCGATCTCTCGGTCGGCGACGACGACCGGCACGACGGGCCCGAGCATCCGACGTACCGCCGTCTCGCGTCCCGCGACCTCGGACGCCGCGAGCGAGCCGAGCACGACGGCCAGCCCGCCGAGGATCGCCGCGCGCCGGCGCGAGCTCATGCGGCGAGCGCAAGCGGCGCCCTGTGCGCCGGGACGTCGACGAGTCGATAGCCCACGCCCCAGACGTTCACGACGTAGCCCGGGCCGAGCTTGCGCCGCAGGCGGCATGCGTGCGAGTCCAACGTCCTCGTCGTCCCGACGGTCGCGTGTCCCCAGATCGAGCGCAGGAGCTCGCTCTTGGAGAAGACGCGCGTGGGATCGCTCGCCAGCATCCGGGCGAGCGCGAACTCCTTGGCGCTCAGCTCGAGCCTCTCGCCGCCACGATGCACGGTCCGCGAGCTGGTGTCGATCTCGAGCTCGCCGACCCTCAGCCGCCCGGCACCCGGCCGACGTCCGCTGCGGCGCAGCAGCGCCTCGACACGGCAGCGCAGCTCGCGGTACGAGCAGGGCTTGGCGAGCACGTCGTCGGCGCCGCGTTCGAAGGCGCGAACGCGGTCGAGCTCCCCGTCCCGCGCGATCAGCACGATCACCGGAAGCTGAGGATCGATCCGGCTGGCGATCCCGTCCGCCGAGCGCACGTGCTCGAGCAGGTCGAGGCCGGATGCGTCGGGGAGGGCGACGTCCAGCACGACGAGATCCGGGTACTTCGCTTCCAGCAGCGCCAGCCCGTCGCGCGCGCCGCCCGCGACGAGCATCTCGTGGCCGTCGGCGGCCAGGTTGTCGGCGAGGAACGTGCGCGTGGCGTCGTCGGCCTCGATCAGCAGGAGCGTTGAGCGGTCGCGATTCGTCATGCCCTCCGTAGAGGACGACGGCAGCGTCTCTCCCCCCATCCAGTCACACACAGGTCACACCGTCGCCGGCCACGTGCCCGGGCCGGCACCACACCGCCGCCGGCCACACAGGCCAAGCGCCGCCTTGAGCCACGTGCCCGGGCCGGCACCACGTTCTCGGGACGAGCCCGCGGACGCACGACGACCCATCCTCCCCGCGTGTTCTCCGTCCCTCGCGCACGGGCCCGTACGATGCCCGCCGTGCGCGTACGCCCCCTCAGCGGCCCGCTGCTCGTCCTGGCGGGGGCGCTGGCACTGCTCGTCCTCTCGCTGATGACCTGGTACGAGGTGCGCCTCGGGAGACTCCCCGGCGGCGAGCGCTTCGCGGCGCAGCTCGCACGCGAGGCCGGCTTCGCCACCAGCGCGAACGGCTGGGAGCCCTACGGCCTGCTCTCCGACGCGCTGCTGCTGACGGTCGTCGTCGGCGGCGCCGCGCTCGCTCTGACCGGACTGGCCACCGGCGCGGCTCTGGTCGCGCCGGCTCTCGCGGCGCTGGTGGTCGGCGCCGTCGGCGTCGTGCTCGTCGGGCTGCGCCTGCTCGACGGGCCGCAGCCCGGTGAACTCGTCAGCACCCGCGCGCCCGCGTGGCTCGCGCTGCCCGCAACGCTCGCGATGCTCGCCGGCGCGGCCCTCTGGTGGGACCGCGCCCAGCACACCGGCGACCGCTGAGACGGCTCAGCGCTTCACCCGGGACGCTTGTCGCCGGGCTGGGCGTAGCCCCTCAGCCCGCCGAAGTCGACCATCACGCACGGCTCGTCGCCGACGGTCCACGCGTCGTGCCCGGGCGGCAGGTGGAACGCGTCCCCGGGCCCCACCTCGACCTCCTCGCCATCGTCCATGACGACCTTCATGCGCCCGGAGACGACGTAGCCGATGTGGTCGACCTGACAGCTGTCGGTTCCCGCGAGGGGCTTGACGTCGCTCGACCATCGCCAGCCCGGCTCGAAGGTCCCCTTGCCGACGGGGCCGCTGTCCAGGTTCACGAGATCGATGTGACCGTGAGCCTGGAACGCACGAACTTCGTCCGGCGTGTCGAAGCGCCTGCTCTGAAGATCGCTCATCGCACGATCCTCTCCTCTCCTCTCGACCGCATGCAGCCTACTCCCAGCCGGCGCGCAGCGAAAGCGGATGGGGACCGCCGCCACCGGCCGGGACCGTCGCACACCGGCCGGGACCATCGCACACCGGCCGGGACCGTCGCCACCGAGTGCCGTGGCGGCGACCCGCCGAAGGCGGCCGCGAGCGGGACGCGGGCGCCCCGAGCGCCGGCGATGCCCCGGATTCCCGCAACATGCGGGAGAAGGTGCAACTTCCCGTTCAGCCCTGCCGACCGAGCAGGGATCGGACATAGGATCCCGACGAGCTTCGCAGCGCCCGACAGATTCGTCGGGCGCTCTGCTTCTGAGACCCTCATGGACGCACACGTTCGCGGCAACTACAACTCCGGCGAGGACTTCGTCCTCGAATACGGCGAGCTTCGCTTCACGTTCAACGAGCGCGACTTCGCCGAGCGCTGCGAGCAGGCCGCGCGACGGCTCGGCTTCGTCGGCGGGACGCTCGACGAGCCCGAGCTCGAGGACCTCGTCAACCTCGCCGTCAACGGCGAGATCCACGAGCCCGCCTCGGCGCTCGGCGAGCACGTGAACGACTGCTGGCCGGACCTCGTCGGTCCCGCCGACCGCTCGCTGGTGCACTGGCTGCGGCGACTCGTCTTCCGCTCCGCATGGCTCGACCAGCGCGTCAAGGAGGGCGAGCTGGACGTGCGCTTCGACGCGGAGAGCGGGACGTTCGACTACGTCCAGCCCGACCGCGGCGACGAGCCGGTCGAGCTGGCGCCCGAGCCCTCGTGGGGCCGGGTCGCCTACATCCCCCGGTCGGCGGCCTCCTAGACGACGACCCGCCGCCGCGGACCGCGCAGACCGCGGACCGCGACGAGGGACTCGCTTCACCGGCCCTCGCGGTCGAGCCATCGCGCACGATGGCCCGACCCGCGACGGGCAGCCTCAGCCGGCGCGCGCCCTCCGCGCGCCGTCCGCTCGAGGCCCCGTCAGCCGGTGATCGCCTTGGCGCGGGCCTTGGCGATCGTCGTCGCCTTGCGCGCGCCCACCAGCACGTCGAGGCGCAACGTGAAGCTCGCGACCGGATCGAGCACCGGGCGGCGCTCGACGGCGCCCGCGCGGGCGTCGAGCGCGATCACCGTCGTCTCGCCGCCGAGCGGCTCACGCGCGGCCGCCACGACGGTCAGCGAGCCGCCGTCGGGCACGTTGCGCGCCGCGGCGAGCGCCCGGCGCGCCACCGGCGCCGAGACGGCGTCGAGCGAGTCGACGACGATCGCCACGTGGCCACCGCGGGCGACGCTGCGGCGCGCCTCCTCGACGACCCGCTCGAGCGCCTGGGACTGCGTGTCGGGCGCCGCGCCGAGCCCTGTCGTCGCGACCGGCTCGAGCTCGGCGGCGGCCCACTCCGCACGCTCCTCGGGCCTCGTGCCGGCGAGCACGAGGCGCAGCTCGACGCCCTCCTGTGCCGCGAGCTCGACCGCCAGCGCGCGCAGCGTCGTCGTGCGGCCGGAGCCCGGGGCGCCGGTGACGCTGACGCGCGAGCCACGGCCGATCGGCGCGATCCTCGCGATCTCGAGGAGCGTCGCGTGCTTGGAGGCGAAGGTCACCGGGGTCGTGGGGAACGCAGCCGGCAGCTCGTCGTACGGCGTTCCGGCGGCGACCTCGTCGGCGCCGGCGCCGTTGATCGTCTCGACCCGCACGAGCGAGGGATGGCGCTCGGAGCGGCGCGGGCGGCGGACCGGGCCACCGACCCGGTCTCCCGAGACCAGCTCGCAGCGCCTCACCTGCGCGGCCGAGACGTAGACGTCGCCCTCGCTTGCATCCGGCGGGCTCAGGCGGATGAACGCCGAGCCGTTGCCGAGCACCTCGACGACGCCTTCGACCGACTCGGGAGCGGCGGCCTGCGCCTCCGCCTCGGCTGCCGCGCTCGGCTGGCGCCGCTCGCGCCGCTGACGCGGCGGGCGCGCCGGCTCCTCATCGGCGGCGACCTCCGGCTCCGCCTCCGTCTCGGCTGCGGCGCTCGGCTGGCGTCGCTCGCGCCGCTGACGCGGCGGGCGCGCCGGCTCCTCGGCGGCGGGCTTGCCGCCGTCCGCTGCCTCGCCGCCCTGGCGATCGAGGATCGCGGCGACGAGGTCGGCCTTGCGCAGCCGGCGGAAGCCGTCGATCCCGATCTCCGAGGCGATCGCGTGGAGGTCGGCGAGCGGGCTGCCCTCGAGCGCCTCGCTGGTGAGGATGGACATGGAGTCTCCTTGTGCTGGTGTGGGTGAGCCGGTCGGCGTCCGGCCGCGTTGCGACAGCGGCCGGCGACCCGTTGAGCCGCGCAGGCTAGCGCGCTCCGCGGCGACCCCACCGCGAGCTCACTGCGATCTCACTGCGATCTCACTGCGCGCGGATCCACTTCAGGCGCTCGTCGTCACCGTCGAAGTCGGGGAACGGGTCGAGCCCGTCGAGCACGCGGCGCACCGCGAGGTAGTCGACGGCGGCCGCGACATCGTGAACGCGCACTATCGAGGCGCCGGCCGCGACGCCGTGCCCGAGCGCCGCGAGCGTGCCCGCCAGGCGCTCGTGCGGCGGGCGGCCGGTGATCGCCCCGATCACGTACTTGCGCGAGACCGGCAGCAGCACGGGGCGACCGAGGCGGCGCAGCCGCGCCAGCGAGCGCAGCACGTCGGCGCTCTCGCTCGGGGTCTTGGCGAAGTCGGGTCCGGGGTCGACGATCAGCTGCCCGAAGTCGACGCCGCGCGAGCGCGCGAGCTCGATCCGATCGGCCAGGAAGGACTCGACGTCCTCGACGACGCGCCCGCCGTAGTCGGGGAAGCTCACCTGCTTGGGCCGCGCCCGCGTATGCATCAGCACCAGGGCGCACCCGCTGCGCGCCGCGACGTCCGCCAGGCCGACGTCCGCCAGGCCGCTGACGTCGTTGAGGATCGCCGCGCCGGCCTCGACCGCCGCGCCCGCGACCTCCGGCTTCCAGGTGTCCACGGAGACGGTCACGCCCTCGGCGACGAGCCGCGCCACGAGCGGGGCGACGAGCTCGATCTCGACGTCGGGCACGGTCGGCGCGGTGTACGTCACGCCGGACTCGCCGCCGACGTCGATCAGGTCGGCGCCGTCGGCGACCAGCCCCATCGCGTGGTCGAAGCGCTGCCCCAGGCTCGCGTGGCGCACCGCGTCGGAGAAGGAGTCGCTCCCGGCGTTGACGATCCCCATGACGAGCGGTCTGCCGGGCAGGAGCGACAGCTCGCGCCCGGGAATGCGCAGTGTCAGCGGTCCGGCACCGGTCATCGCTCGGGAACGTAACGCAGGAACAGGTGATCGCCGCCGCGCAGCACGTCGAGCAGGCGCATCCGGACCGGGGGGTCGAGCACAGGGCCGTGCAGCACGCTGCGCCCCGTGCCGGCGACGAGCATCGGCGCCACGGTCAGGACCAGGTCGTCGACGAGCCGCTCCGCGACCAGCTCTCGGAGCAGGGTCGGGCCGCCCTCGCACGCGACGACGCGCACGCCGCGCTCGGCCCGCAGGTGCTCGAGGCAGGCCCGGGCCGTCAGCGCGCCGGCCTCGAAGCGGTGGACCGCGACCTGGGCCCCCCGCGACGGCGCCGCGCCCTCCGCCTCCGTGTACACCTGGAGGCGCGCCTGCGGCTCGCCGAACAGCGGCACGCCCGCCAGATCGCGGTCGAGCGCCCGCGAGATCGTCGCGACGAGCGGGTCCGCCGGAAGCCCGCGAGCGGCGCGCCGCGCGCGCTGGTGAGGGTCGAGAACCGTCGCGTACCGCTCGGCGAGCAGCGTGCCCGCACCGACGAGCACGGCGTCCGACGCCGCGCGCAGCTCGCGCAGCACCGCTCGGTCGGCGGGACTGCCGAGCCCGCCCGCGCGGCCCTGGACGGTGGCTCGGCCGTCGGCCGAGCCGATCATCGCGACGACGACCCGCGGCCTGCCCTCGCGGGCCTCGCCCTCGTGCAGCCCGAGGCCCGCGACGAACGTCTGCGCCGCTTGCGTCGCCTGCGGCCCGAGGACGTCGAGCAGCTCGCTCACGAGCCCCTCACCACGATCGTACGCGTCAGCGTGGCCGCATTGCCGGCGCGGTCGTGCGCGGTGACGACGAGGCGGTAGCGCCCGGCCCGCCGGTAGGCGTGCTGCACGACACGGCCCGGGGCGACGACTCGCGAAGCCGAGCGGTCACCGAGGCTCAGGCGAGCCTCACGCACGCCCGAGCCGCGTCCGTCGCCCGCTCGCACCGCCAGACGCAGTCGCGCTCCGACGCGCCGCGTGCCGAGCACTCGCAGGCCGAGCGTCGGCCGGGTCGTGTCGACGCGCAGCGTCTGCACCTCAGAGGCCGCCTGCTGTCCGCGGCGGTCGATGGCGACGACCTGCCAGCGGTGCGTCCCGTCGGCGAGCGGCGCTGCGGGCCTCAGCGTCTCGCGGCCCGTGTCCCCGACCGGCCGCCGGTCGACGAGCACGCGGTAGACGAGCCCGCCCCAGACGTCCGGCGGCGACGCCCATCCCAGCGCCGGGCGAGGCGTGCGCCGCCAGCCGCGCGTAGCGCGCGGATCGGGCGCGCGCGGCGGCTGGTCGTAGGCCGCCACCGAGAGGCGCCGGGCGCCCGGGGCTCCCTCCACGTAGGCGATCAGGACGTCGCCGGCGCGACTGGAGCCCGCGTCGTGACCGGCCTGCGGATCGACTCCGCCGCCCGCCGGGTCCGACAGCGTGACCGCGGCGCCGAAGATGGGCGCGGCGGTCGCCGCCACCGCGTCCTCGAGCGCTCGCGCGCGGAGCGCCGCCGGTGTGCCCGGCCCGCTCGCCTGCAGCCAGGCGACGACGCCGTCGTAGCTCTGCGCGTAGGCGGCCACCGGCGAGGGCACGACGCCCGCACCAGGGCCGATCGCCTGCGGCGCCGCCGGCCCCTCATCGCGGATCGCCGCCGCGAGCACCGTCCCTCCCGGCACCTCGACGGTCGCGATGCCCCAGCCACGGCCGTTGGCCGCGACGCGCGGCGTCTCCACCGCGCCGGCCGACGGCGCGCCGTCGAACGTCGCCGCCTCGTCGAACGCCGAGCCGCGCAGGCGCCGGACGACCGCGCGCACGCGCCCCGAGCCATCCGCCATCGCCTGCCGGAAGACCACCCAGGCGAAGCTCGAGTCGTCCTCGAGCGCGACGTCCGGGAGGTCGGCGAAGCCGACGTTCCGGCCGCCCAGCCCGGCGGGCGTCGCGTCCGCAGCGACCGCCGACAGCCTCTCCTTGACCAGGCGCCTGACCCGGATCCGCGAGACCCCCGAGCCGTCGAGCTCGCCCCACACCGCAAGACCCACGCCGTCGGCCGCGGTCGCCAGGCGCGGGCGCAGCGAGGCGCCGGCGCCTGTGCCCGCGAGCCTCGCCGGGTCGGCGTCGAGCGGAGCCGGGTATGCGGTGAAGGCCTGCGCCAGGCGCGGCAGGTAGGCGGCACGCACGTCGCCGTTCTCGCTCCAAGCCGCGTACGCGACGCCGCTCACGGTCATGTCCGCGACGGGACCTGCCGCGCCCGGCCCCCCGAGGCGCTGTGGCGCACCGAGCGGCCCGCTCCCGGTCGAGCGCACCCTCGCCCAGACGCCCTGCGCGTCGGCCCACAGCACCGCGAGCCGCCCGCCCTCGCCGACCGCGAGCGCGGGACGTCCGACGATCGGCCCGTGACCGGCGTCGACGCGCGCGCCCGGCTGCGGCAGCCCTTCGCGCAGCAGCGACAGGAACGCATGGCTCTCCCCACCGTCGCGGCGCACGTATGCCACGCCGCCGCCTCCGTCGCGGCCCAGATCGACGTCGCCGACCGCGACGACCTCCGGTGCGGGCCCGTCGACCGGCCGGCCGGCGAAGAACCCCCCGAGCGCGGACGCCGGCGCGCCGGCGGACGCGAGCGCAAGCAGCCCCAGCAACGAGAGCGCGAGGCCGGCGCGGCGGCGCCCCGGCACCCGAAGCCCGGTCCCGCCCGCCATCACGCCGCCACGCTCGCGGCCTGCGGCGCGATCCCCTCGGCCGCCGCCTCGTCGAGGAAGTCGGCTGCGGCTCGCCGGGTGCGCGCGGCGTCCCAGCCCAGCTCCGGCGCCATCGCACGAGCGACGCGCAGCGCGACGGCGTCGTCGCGCGTCAGCGCCGGTGCGGCGAGCAGCCCGAGGCGCGTACGCCGCAGCAGCACGTCGCCGACGCTGCGCGCCTGCTCGCGACGGGCTGCCTGAACCGCCTCGGCGAGCAGGTCCGGCTGCGGTCCCGCGACGATCGGCGCCGCCAGCGCCGGCGCCTGCGCCGCGAGCGCGACGACGTCGCGGGCCACGTGGCCGTAGCGCCCGGCGAGATGCCCGTATGCGGCTTCGGCGACGCCCGAGACACGCGGGAGCTCCTCCGGCGGGACCGGCTGGCCGAGCGGGATCTCGTGGGTGCGGCACGGCGCGTCGCGGGCCTCCCGCTCGACGAGCCGGTCGACGACCAGCTTCGCCATCCGCCGCCACGTCGTGAGCTTTCCGCCCGTGATCGTGATCATGCCGCTGCTCGTCTCGTAGAGCTCGGCCTTGCGCGAGATGTCGACCGACCTGCGCGCGTCGCCGGTCGAGATCAGCGGTCGCACGCCGGCGAAGGCGCCGCTGAGGTCGGAGGGACCGAGGTCCGTGGCGAAATACGCGTTGGTCGCCGCCAGCAGATAGGCGATGTCGCTCGCCTGCGGCCTGACGTGATCCAGCGCGCCGTCGTGGTCGTCGTCGGTCGTGCCGATCAGCGTCGCGCCGAGCCACGGGAGCGCGAAGATCGAGCGCCCCTCCCCCGCCGGCACGACGGCGCCGTCGTTCAGCTCCAGCAGCTCGCGCGGCAGGGTGATGTGGGTGCCGCGGCTCGGGCGGATCCGCGGCAGCTCGGCCTCGTCGTGCAGCTCCTCCGGGCGCAGCCGGTCGGCCCACACGCCGGTCGCGTTGACGACGCTCGCCGCCCGCACGTCGAGCCGCTCGCCGCTCTCCCCGTCGCGCACGCGCACGCCGCTCGCCCGCCCTCCGCGCTCGACGAGCTCGGTCACCTCGAGGCGATTGGCGCAGACCGCGCCGAACCGCTCGGCTTCGCCGAGCACCGTCAGCACGAGCCGCGCGTCGTCGGTCTGGCAGTCGTAGAAGAGATAGCCCGCCGTCGGACGGCGCGCGGCGAGCGCGGGCAGGCGGCGCACGACCTCCTCGCCGTCGACGATCCGGTGACGCTCGGGCGACCAGTCGCGCAGCGCCCCGTCGCCGTCGTCCTCGTCGTGCCGGCGCCTGCGGCCCCGGCGCCGGTCCACCGACATGACGTCGTACAGGCTGAGCCCCGCGCCCATCATCCGATCCGGCCGCTGCCCGTCGAACGCGGGGACGAGCAGCGCCAGCGGGCGGACGAGGTGCGGCGCGAGCTCCACCATCAGCCGGCGCTCGAGCAGGGCCTCGCGCACCAGGCCGAGGTCGAAGCTCTGCAGGTAGCGCAGGCCGCCGTGGACGAGCTTCGACGAGCGACTCGACGTGCCCGAGGCGTAGTCGCCGCGCTCGACGAGCGCGACCGAGAACCCGCGCGCGGCCGCGTCGAGCGCGACACCGGCCCCGGTGATCCCGCCGCCCACCACGACGACGTCGAACTGCTCGTGGGCGAGCGCCGCGAGGGCCTGGGAGCGGGGCATCATCGCCCCGCGGAGGCTACAGGCGGGGTCCGCCGACGGTGACGTCCAGCTGCTCGCCGACGGCCCGCCAGCCCTCGCGCAGCCGGTCGAACTCGTCCCAGTCCCAGGCGATCCCCCCGGCTCCCGGGCCGCTCCACGGCGCATCGGGGCCGCGGTATCGCCCACCGCCGGCATCCTCCTCGTCGCCGCCATCCGGCTGCGACGCGCGCAGCATCCAGGCGGCGACGGCGATCACGATGAGGCCGAGCGCCATCAGCGAGGGGCGCGGCAGCCCGACCGCGAACGTCACCGCCCCCAGGGAGTCGATCGCGATGCCGGAGGCCACGAGGAAGGGGCCGGCCAGCGGGTGGGGCCGGCGCGCCGGGGGGCCGGCCAGACCGAAGAGAAGCGCCGGCACCATCACGACGAACAGCGCCAGGATCACGCCCGGCGGCAGCGCCGGCAGCGTTCCCGTGCAGAAGACCCCCCGAGCAAGGCCCTCGCCCACCCAGCCGATCTCCCAGGGAACGCCGGCCAACGCTACAACGCTGCCAGCTCGCTCGTGATCTCGGCGACCGATCCCTTCGCGTCGCCGAACAGCATCGCCGTCTTCGGGTCGTAGTAGAGCTCGTTGTCGATGCCGGCGAAGCCGGTGTTCATCGAGCGCTTGAGGACGATGACGGCGCGAGCCTCGTTCACGTTGAGGATCGGCATCCCGTAGATCGGCGACTGCGGGTTGGTGTTCGCGGCCGGGTTGGTGACGTCGTTCGCGCCGATGACGATCGCGACGTCGGTACGCGGGAACTCGCCGTTGATCTCGTCCATCTCCTTGAGCTGCTCGTATGGCACGTCGGCCTCGGCGAGCAGCACGTTCATGTGGCCGGGCATGCGACCGGCGACGGGATGGATCGCGTACTTGACGTCGATGCCGCGGCGTTCGAGCTCGTCGGCCATCTCGCGCACGGCGTGCTGCGCCTGCGCGACGGCCATGCCGTAGCCGGGCACGACGACGACCTGCTGCGCGTAGGCCATCTGGATCGCCGCGTCCGCCGCGCTCGTCGAGCGCACCGTTCCGGCGTGCTCGCCCGCACCGACCGCCCCGGCGACCGCGCCGCCGCCGCCGCCGAAGCCCCCGGCGACGATCGACGGGATCGAGCGGTTCATCGCGTCCGCCATCAGCCGAGTGAGGATCGTGCCGGATGCGCCGACGAGCATGCCGGCGACGATCAGCGCGCTGTTCGAGAGCGCAAGGCCCATCGCGGCGGCCGAGAGGCCGGTGAAGGCGTTGAGCAGCGAGATCACGACCGGCATGTCGGCGCCACCGATCGGCAGCACGACGAACAGCCCGAGCAGCGCCGCTGCGACCAGCACCAGCACCATCAGCCACCAGGCGTCCCCGCCGGCGGCGATCCAGACCGCGGCGCCGGCGGCCACCAGCAGCAGCAGCAGGTTGAGCGGCTGCTGCATCGTGCCCGCGCCGATCGGCCGGCCGGGCAGCACCTCCTGAAGCTTGCCGAATGCGATCAGGGACCCCCAGAAGGAGATCGAGCCGATGATGGCGGCGAGCAGCGACGGGATGACGAACGTCAGCTCGAGACCCTCGTAGCCGCTCGTCTCGATGAACTCGGCCCAGGCGATCAGCGCCACCGCGCCGCCGCCGACGCCGTTGAACAGCGCCACCATCTGCGGCATCGCGGTCATCTTCACCTGGCGCGCGGCCGGGACGCCGATCACCGTGCCGACGACGAGGCCGGCGGCGATCAGCGCCCAGTTGCCCATGCCCTCCAGCAGGAACGTCGCGACGACCGCGATCGCCATGCCGACGGCGGCGACGCGGTTGCCACGCACCGCGGTCCGCGGTCCGCGCAGCCCCATCAGGCCGTAGACGAACATGGAGACCGCGATCAGGTAGAGGATCGAGATCGTGTCCGGGTCCTGGACCCAGGATGCTGCGAGCGGCGTGCTCACCGGGCGTCCTCCGTGTTGTCGCCGGCGGGCTTGGGCCGGCTCTTGAACATCTCCAGCATCCGGTCTGTCACCAGGAAGCCGCCGATCACGTTGATCGTGCCGAACACCACGGCGATCAGCAGGATCACCGTCGCGAGCGCGCCGAGGTCCTCACCGAGGCCGAGCACGATCAGCCCGCCGAGCAGGACGATCCCGTGGATCGCGTTGGTGCCCGACATCAGCGGCGTGTGCAGCGTGTTCGGGACCTTCGAGATGACGACATAGCCGAGGAACGCGGCCACGACGAGCAGCGTCAGGTTGGCGACGAACGGGGACACCCCGAAGTCGAGCACGGCGAGCGGCACGAGCAATACCTCCTAGACCTGCGCGGCCGCCTCGACCGCGGCCTTCGCACCTGGGTGGACGATCTCCCCGCCGCGCGCGATGCAGGCGCCGGCGACGACCTCGTCCTCGAAATCGGGCTGGAGCACCGGCGCAGCGCCCTCCTCGCCGTCACGGATGACGAGCGCGAGCAGCTCTTGGACGTTGCGCGCGTAGAGCTGGCTGGCGTTCTGAGCGACGCGCGAGGGAAGGTCGAGCGGCGAGACGATCGTCACGCCGTGCTTGACCGCGACCTCGCCCGGCTCGGTCAGCTCGCAGTTGCCGCCGGTCTCGCCGGCGAGGTCGACGATCACCGAGCCCGGCTTCATGCCCTCGACCGCCTCGGCGGTGACGAGCTTGGGAGCGGGACGCCCAGGCACGAGCGCCGTCGTGATGACGACGTCGAAGCGCTTGATCGCGTCCGTGAGCGCCTGCTGCTGACGGGCGCGCTCCTCTTCGGTCAGCTCGCGCGCGTAGCCGCCCTCGCCGACGGCCTCGACGCCGAGGTCGAGGAACTGCGCGCCGAGCGACTTGACCTGGTCGGCGACCTCGGGTCGCACGTCGTAGCCGGTGGCCTTCGCACCGAGGCGCTTGGCCGTCGCCAGCGCCTGCAGCCCGGCGACGCCCGCGCCGAGCACCAGGACGAGCGCCGGCGGGATCGTGCCGGCCGCCGTCGTCAGCATCGGGAAGTAGCGCGGCAGGTGCTCCGCGGCGATCAGGACGGCCTCGTAGCCGGCGATGTTCGCCTGGCTGGAGAGTGCGTCCATCGACTGGGCGCGCGAGATCCGGGGAACCGCCTCCATCGCGAGCGCGGTGATCCGCGCGTCGCGCGCCGCGGCCGCGGTCGCCGCGCTGGAGAGCGGCGCGAGGAAGCCGACGAGCAGCGCGTCGGCGCGCATCCGCGCGATCTGCTCGGGCTCGGGCGGCCCGATCACGACGACCGCGTCGGCGCCCCAGATGGCGGCGGGATCACCCGAGATCAGGGCTCCGGCCTCCTCGAAGGCGGCGTCGTCGATCAGGGCGCCGGCACCGGCTCCCTGCTCCACGAGAACCTCGATCCCACGATCGGTCAGCTTGCGCACGGCATCGGGGACGAGCGCCACACGACGCTCGCTCCCGGCGGCTTGATTCACAACGGCGAGTCGCATCCGGCGCGGGAGGCTAGCCCAAGTGACACATGTCACGTCGCCTGCCCCACCATCACGTCGGGCGAGCCGCCGCGGGAGCTCCCCGGAGGCCCGCAGGAGCGCTGTCGCAGGTCCCGGCGGCGTGCTGCGGCGACGGCTCGCGACGGGGTCAGCGCCGCCTCAGCCGGAACGGCAGCGGCCGCCGCGCGAACGCCGCGAGCGCCTGCGAGGTCACCCAGATCGGCGTCTGCGCGCTGGTGCGGCTGTAGCGCACCAGCCCGCTCGACTGCTGCAGCGAGCGCAGGTAAGCGAGCGGCGTCCGCGACCCCGGCCGGCGCACGCGGTCGGGGTCGCGCCCGGCGGCGACGAGCGCCTGGACCGCATAGGCCGTCGACTGGGCGTTGGACGAGCCCGGGGGCGTCAGCGCGAAGCCCCCGTCGGGGTTCTGCCGTGCGGCGATCCAGGCAGCCGCACGACGTACCGCGCGCGAGCGCCGCAGCCCCGACGCGACGAGCGCCTGCACGGCGGCGGCGGTGTCGTCGATTCCGCTGCGCCCGGCGCCGGCGAAGTTGAAGCCCCCGTCGCGGCTCTGTCGGCGCGCCAGCCACGAGCGAGCGCGGCGCACCGCGCCGTCGCTCGTCGAGCTGCCGCTTGCGCGCAGGGCGATGATCCCGAACGAGGTCAGGTTCACGAGCCCGTCCCACGAGCCGTCGCGCCGCTGGTCGGCGCGCAGCCGCGCCCGCAGGTCCCGAGGCACGGTCAGGCCGACCGCGGCCAGCGCGATCGCGGTGCGCTGAAGGTCGGCGGTGGCGCGCGAGCGCGACGCGTACGAGCGCAGCAGCGCGAGCGGCGTGCGGCCCCGCGTTCGCACGCGCAACGGGTCGTAGCCGGCGGCGGCGAGGCCGACGACGGTCCACGAGGTCTGCGCCGCGCTCGTGCGCGCCCGCGGGACGGCGCCCCAGCCACCGTCGGCGTTCTGCGCACGCGCCAGGTACGTCGCCGCGCGCTGCGCGGGGCTCGCGGCCGCGCTCGCCGGCGGCGCCGTCGCGAGCAGGGCGCCGCCGGCCAGCGCCAGCGCCAAGAGCGCCGCCAGCGCCGCCGTCCCGACGCCGCCGGTCGCGACGGGGCCGCTCACCGGCGCCGGGGCGTCGAGCCAGGTGTGTGTCAGGCGTACGCGGTAGCGCAAGAGCGCGCGCAGCAGCACCGGCCCGAACGCAAGCGCGAAGACGACGTTCCCGACGGCGTGCGCGAGGTTGAACGGCAACGACGTGCCGCTGATCGCCAGGTACTGGCCGAGCGTCTGCTCGCCGCTGTACGTCGCCCACATCGAGGCGTCCATGATCGCCCCGAACGCCAGGCCGGCCGCGCCGCACAGCACCGCGAGCGGCAGGCGCCCGAGCGAGCGGCCGGCGATCCGTCCGACCACCGCACCGAGCAGCCCGCACAGGCCCCAGGCGACCATCTGCCACGGGGTCCACGGCCCCTGTCCGAACAGCACGTTCGAGGCGAGCGCCGCGACCGCGCCGACGACGAAGCCGGGAGCGCCGCCGAGCGCGACGCCCGCGATGACGACGATGTCCGTCGTCGGCTTGACGTTCGGCAGCGGCGCGAACGCGATCCGCCCGAGCGCCGCGAGCGCGGCGAGCGTCGCCACCAGCGCCAGCATCCGCGAGCCGGGGTGGGCTCGCTCGTACCAGCCGAAGCCGGCGACGAGCGCGGTCGCCAGGACGATCAGCGAAGCGAGCTCCCAGCTCATGGCGTTGCCTCCACGGTCATCCGGGCGCGGAGCAGGTCCCCGCCCTCCTCTGCGACAAGGGCGGGGCGGGCGGCGGGCCGGCCGCCGAGGATCCGCGCCGTCTCGGTGGCGAAGTGCCAGCCGCCGGCCAGGACCTCGCGCGCCGGGGCGTCGGCGATCGGCCGCCCGTCGGCGAGCAGCACGACGCGCTCGGCGAGCGCCGCGGCGAACTCGGCGTCGTGCGTGGCGACGAGCACCGCCGTCCCCTGCGCGCCGATCGCCCGCAGTCGCCGCGCAAGGTCGCCCTTGGCCGCGCGGTCCATCCCGCGGGTCGGCTCGTCGAGCAGCAGCGCCGCGGGCCGCTCGTCACCGTCGCCGAGGACGACGGCCAGGGCGAGCCGCTGGCGCTGACCGCCCGACAGGTCGCGTGGGTGGCGCTCGTCGAGCCCGGTGAGCCCGACCGCGGCAAGCGCCGCGGACGAGGCCTCGTCGGCGACCCGCTCGTGCAGCAGGTAGTCGCCCGGGTGCTGGAGCAGCAGCGCGACGCGCCCCGCGGACTCGACGCGTCCGCGGGTCGGCTCCTGCAGACCCGCCAGGTGGCGCAGCAGCGTCGACTTGCCGGCGCCGTTGCGGCCCATCAGCGCGACCCGCTCGCCGGGCCGCAGGCGCAGGTCGACGCCGCGCAGGATCGCGCGTCCGGCGGTCAGCTCGTGCCACAGCCCGCGGGCACGCAGCGCCGTGGGAATCCGATCGCCTCGACCCGTCAGCCGGCGCCAGGCGCCGGTCGCGCGCGGCGCGCCGGCGTCCCCGGCCTCCGGGTCGCCGGCGGAGCCGGCGCCGTCCGGGCCGGCCGCGCCGTCCAGCAGGCCGTGAGCGCGGAGCGTCGCGCGGGCCTCCTTGACGCCCGCCGGCGCGGGGCGCAGCCCGGCGTGGGCGAACAGCCTGGCCGCCGGCGTCTGCAGCGCCGGAGCCCGGTCGGCGGCCCACTCGAGCATCGCCCGCGGCGGGCCGTCGCAGACGAGGGCGCCGTCCTCGAGCACGATCGCCCGGTCGGCATGCGCCAGGCAGCGCTCCAGGCGGTGCTCGGCGAGCACGACGGCGGTGCCCCACTCCTCGTTGAGCCGCCTCAGCAGCCAGATCAGCTCGTCGCCCGCGACCGGGTCGAGCTGCGACGTCGGCTCGTCGAGCAGCACGAGCGCCGGTCGCGCGGCGAGCGCGGCCGCGAGCGCGACCCGCTGAAGCTCGCCGCCCGACAGCTCGCGCGTCGAGCGGTCGAGCAGGTCGGCCACTCCGAGGGCGAGCGCCGCCTCCTCGACCCCGCGCGCGACCGCCGCCGCGCGCAGGCCGGCGTTCTCGAGCGGGAACGCGATCTCCGCGCGGACGGTCCCCATGACGACCTGCGTCTCGGGATCCTGCAGCAGCGTGCCGCAGGCTCTCGCCAGATCGCCGGGGCCGTGCTCACGCGTGTCGAGGCCGACGCACGTCACTCGCCCCGAGGCCGTGCCGCCGTGGAAGTGCGGGACGAGTCCGCAGCCGGCACGGATCAGCGTCGACTTGCCCGAGGCCGACAGCCCCGCGAGGACGACGAACTCCCCGGGCTCGACTACGAGGCTCACGTCGCGCAGCGCCGGCGTCTCGGCACCCGGGTAGGTGTACGAGAAGCGCTCGAGCCTGAGCGCGCTCACCGCGCGATCCCCCGACGGGCGGCAAGCGGCGCCAGCGCGACGAGCGCGATCGCGGCGCAGAGCACCGCGGGAGCCGCGCCGCCCGCGATCTCGAGCCGCGGGTAGGAGCGCATCGCCGCCGCGTCGCCGAGCGCGACCCAGAGCGCGAGCGCGGCCAGCCCGGCGGCGGCGCCGGCGACGGACAGGTCGTGGCGCGACCACGGCTCCCCTCGCTCGCGCGGCGCCGGGCGGCGCGCCGCGTAGCCGCGCAGCTCGAGCGTCGCGGCCACGTCGACGGCGCGGTCGAGCGCGCCCGCGGCGAGCGCCCGCACCACCGCCAGCCGCCCGCGCGCGGTCCCGGTCGCCGCCGCGTCGGACCGGCAGCGACAGGCCTCGTCCATCCGCCGCGCGTCGCGCGCGAGGACCGGCACGATGCGCAGCGCGAGCACCGCCGTCAGCGCCGAGCGGAAGGATGCCCGGCGCGCCAGGCGCAGCAGGGCATCGGCATCGACGACGGCCGCCAGCAGCGCGAACGCGAGCACGACGACGACCACCCGCCCGCCGAGCAGCAGCCCGCTGACGAGCGCCTCGGCCGTCACGTCGACCTCGCCGAGCGGCCCGGCGCCGCCGAGTCGCAGCACGACGGTCAGACCCTCGCGCACGACGAGCGCGTTCACGAGCGCGATCAGCGCGGCGAGCACCAGCGCAAGCCGCGCGGCGCGTGCGACCTCGCGGCCGACGCCACAGCGCAGCGCGGCGAGCGCGATCGCAACGGCCAGCGTCCCCAGCACGAGCGGATGCGTGCCCGCGAGCGCGACCGCGACGAGCGACAGCCCGTAGGCGATCGTCGCGCCGGCGCGCGCCGCGTGCAGCGGGCTCGCGCGCGGGGCGCCCATCAACCGTCCTTCGCCGGGACGAGCGGAAGCGCAAGCGGCCCCGAGGCGTCGACCGCCACCGCGAAGCGCCGCCGCAGCGTGCGCGAGTCGAACGCTCGCGCGGCCGCCTCGACGCCCGCGGCGCCGACGCCGCTCACGGCCCAGACCGGCGGATCCTGGCCCAGGCGCGCGGCCGCGACGAGCCCACTGCCGGCGCCCAGCGTGCGCACGGTGCGCCCGCGCGCGTCGAGCAGCGCGATCGTGGTGCCGTCGGCGCGCGGCTCGGCGAACACCCCGCTCGCCTGGGGGCCCTCCTCGAGCAGGCGAAGCGCCTCGTCCTCGCGCAGCGCGTCCCATGGGCCGACGAGCACGCGCAGCGTCTCGCCCGCGGTCACCTGGCTGCGCAGCGCGGTCGTGCCGGCGACGACGCCTGCCGCGACGAGCTCGGCGCGCACGCGCCGGCAGGCCGGGGCCTTCACGTCGGCGCACTCGACGCGCACCGCCAGCCGCTCGGCGTGCGGCCCGCGTAGGAAGGGCTCGGGGAAAGAGCCGACGACGGCGGGGGCACGCTGCGCCGCGCGCCAGTCGCGCAGGTCCCACCAGATCCGATCGCCCGCGCGGACCTTCGTCGCGGCCGCCCCCGCGGGCGCCTCGACGCCGTTGACGAAGTAGAACCAGTCGCGTCGGCCGTCCGAGCCGCCACCGCAGCGGCCGTCGACGCACTGGACGAAGCCGCCTCCGTAGCGTGTCTCCACCGCGGCGCTGCGCTGCAGCAGGCGCATCACCGTCTCCGAGGCGGGCAGCTCGTCGAACCGGCGGTCGAGGATCACCTGGCGGCCGAAGTCGCGCGTTACGAGCAGCTCGACGCCGGCGCCCTCGGTCGTGGTCCCCGGCCCGACGCCGCAGCCGGACGCCAACGCGGCGAGTGCGGTGGCGAGCAGGGCGCAGAGAAGAGCGCCGATGCGGCGGGGGTGTCTCATCGGGTCCTCGCGGGGCGTCTCATCGGGCCCTCACGTGCGGTCTCGCGCGGCTCATCGCACGTAGAAGATGACGCGATCGCGGGGCGCGCCGCCATCGCTCGAGCGCCGGCCGATCGCCGTGACGTTGCCGGCGCCGTCCACGACGCGCACGTCGAGCACGTAGCGACCGGGGCCGAGGCGCCCGGGCAGCAGGTACGACCAGGATGCGCGGTCGCCGACCGAGAACCAGCGCCCACCCTCGACGCCGCAGGTGCCGCTGCGGACCCAGCGCTCGCGAACCTCGTGGTAGTGCGTGCAGCGCCGCTTGCCGGACTTGACCGGGGGCACCCGGCGCGTCAGCCGCAGGCGGACGTCGCGAATGCCGGAGGGGTCGGCGGCGACGGCGCCGGCGAGACGGCGGGGACCCCGGCCGCGCCGGAAGACGCGCTTCTCGGCCAGCGAGGCCGAGATCCGCCCCACCGGCGCCTCGCGGTCGACCGGCGGCGCCGGTCGCACGCTGCCGCAGAGCCCGTCGGCGCCGTCGCTGACGCACGTGGCGACGGTGGCGGAGCGGACGTCGCCGGTGCGCGAGGCGCGCAGCGCGACCGGCCCGCCGGCCGTCAGCGTGACCTGCGCCTTGCCGTCGGCGCCGGTCGTGACGGTGGTCCCGCCCGGCAGCGAGATCGCGGCGCCGGCGGCGGGCGCGCTGACCGTCGTCGCCGTGTAGTCCGGCGGATCGAAGGTCGTCGTCGTGCGGGTCACGGTGACGGTGAAGGGCATATTCGGCCGTGCCCGGCCGGGCACGCCCTCGAGCGACAGCACGCCGACTGCGCTGAAGTCGCTCGGCGCGGGCGCGAGCAGCAGGCGGTCGCCCGACTGCACCTTCTGGCCGCAGACGCCGAGGTCGGCGGGGCGCTCGTTGCGGAAGAACGACCAGTAGCTCGGCGCGCTGAACGAGTGGACCTCGCCGCGAATCTCCGTCAGCTCCCAGTCGCCGAAGCCGGCGTTCCAGGTACCCGCCCAGGCGCCGGCGGTCGCGCGGTCGAGCGCGGCGAGGGCGCTGTCCCCGTCGCAGGCGTTGCCGCCGCGGACCACGGGATCGCCCGTCACCGGCACCGTCGTCTGCGCGAGCAGCGTGTCCGCGTCGCCCTCGACGCGGACGGTCAGCGACGGTGCCTGCGCGCCGGCGGGCGCGGCGAGCGCGAGGAGGAGCAGGAGACCTCCTGCGAGGAGGCGAGAGAGACTGCGGGCCATGAAGCCACCCCTTTCCACGAGGGCGTATGCGTTGGCGGGCCGGAGGCAGGTCTCCTGGCTCCCGGGCCGTCCTCCCGCGCCTTCCCGGAACGCTGTCGCGTCCCAGTGGCCGCCTCTCGGCATGCGGTGGGCTTGACCCCGGTCACAGTGGCGGGTCCGCGCCGGATTCGCACCGGACTTCCCTTGACCACCGACCCTCGAAGCGCGCACGATACCCGGCCGCTACGCTCGGCGCCATGAGGGTGAACCTGACGCGGATCTACACCCGGCTGGGCGACGCGGGCGAGACGCACCTCGGCGACATGAGCCGCGTGCCGAAGACCGACCCGCGCATCGAGGCCTACGGCACGGTCGACGAGCTCAACGCGCAGATCGGCCTCGCGTTGACGGCCGACGGCATGCCGGAGCACTACTCGGGCTGGCTGCGGCGCATCCAGAACGACCTGTTCGACCTCGGCGCCGACCTGTCGGTGCCGGAGGGCGCCGGCGGTCGCGAGCGGCTGCGAGCGCAGCCCGAGCAAGTCGCCTGGCTCGAGCAGCGCTGCGACGAGGTGAACGCGGGCCTCGAGCCGCTGCGCTCGTTCGTGCTGCCCGGCGGCACGCGCGCCGCGGCCCACCTGCACGTCTGCCGCACGATCTGCCGCCGCGCCGAGCGCCGCGCGCTGCTCGTCGAGGGCGCCAACCCCGAGATCGTGCGCTACCTCAACCGCCTCTCGGACCTGCTGTTCATCCTCAGCCGCGGGGCGAACAGCGGCGAGGAGCCGCTCTGGCGGCCCGGGGCTTCGCGCGACGAAGCGCCGGACGCCTGACCTGACGGCGCACCCGGCGCCCCCCCGAACGCGGCCTCGCGCCCCCGCTCAGCCACGGCGGCGGCTGTCTTCGAACGGCTCGCGTCGCGCATGCGCCAGCGCGAGCGCCCAGCCGAGCGCGAAGCCCAGGGCGATCGTCGCGAGCCGTCGCATGCGCCGACGGTAGCGCCGTGCGGGGCCGGGATCGAGGGCGAGGCGGCGCCGGTGACTCGTGTCGCAGCCCGACCGACGGCTGGCGGACCGACGACGTCCGCGCATAGCATCGGACGCCATGCCCCTCCTCGGCGCTTACGGCTCGTCGATCTACTGGCACGAGACCGCCCCCCACGACCCTCGGCCGGCGCTCGCCGAGCGACTCGACGTCGACGTCGCGATCGTCGGCGGCGGCTACACCGGGCTCTGGACCGCCTACCACCTCCAGGACGCGGAGCCGCGCCTGCGGATCGCGATCGTCGAGGGGCAGGAGATCGGCTTCGGCGCGAGCGGGCGCAACGGCGGCTTCGCGATGACGCTGCTCGACATGAGCCTCGCCCACCTGAGGCGCAACCACGGCGACGAACGGGCTCGCGCGGCGCACCTCGCGGTCACGCGCAGCGTCGAGGAGATCGGCGCGACGATCGAGCGCCACGGCATCGACTGCGAGTGGGTCCGCGGCGGGCTGATGGTCGTCGCCGCGAACCGCCCTCAGCTCGAGCGCGTCGATGCCGACCTGGCGGCGGCCGAGGCGCTGGGACTCGGGGGCTTCCGTCGGCTGAGCGCGCAGGAGGCGCAGGCCGAGGTCCACTCCCCCACGTACGTGGGAGCGCTCCACGAGGAGCACTGCGGCGTGCTGCACCCGGCGAAGCTCGCCCGCGGGCTCGCGCGGATCGTCGAGCAGCGCGGCGCACAGATCTTCGAGGGCACGCCGATGACCGCGCTCGAGCCGGGTGGCGACGCGGTTCGCGTGCGCACCCCCGGCGGGGAGCTCGCGGCGCAGCAGGTCGTGCTCGCGACCAGCGCCTGGGCCGCCCAGGCGCCCGAGTTCAGGCGGCGGATCACCCCGCTCTACACGTACGTCGCGCTGACCGAGCCGCTCACCGACGAGCAGTGGGCGAGCGTCGGCTGGGAGCGTCGCCAGGGGATCGAGGACAAGCGCAACTTCGTCCACTACTACCGGCGGACCGACGACGGGCGGATCCTGTGGGGCGGCTCCGACGGCGTCGTGTACCCGGGCGCCCGGATCCGGCCCCGGCACGACCGCAGCGCAAGCGTCCTGCGACGCCTCGCGGCGACGTTCCGTGAGACCTTCCCCCAGCTCGAGCGCGTGCGCTTCACACACCACTGGGGCGGGCCGGTCGGGATCACCGCGACGTTCCTGCCGATCTTCGGAACGTCGCCGAGCGACCCGCGCGTGCACTACGGGCTCGCCTACAACGGGCACGGCGTCGCGCCGACGCACACCGGCGGCAAGGTGCTGCGCGACAAGGCGCTGGGCCTGGGCGTCACCGAGCACACGAGCCTGTGCTTCGTCGACGCGCGCGAGCCGCGCTTCCCGCCCGAGCCGCTGCGCAGCGCCGGCGCCGAGCTCACGCGCCGTGTGATGCTCCGCCAGGACGCGGGCTTCGCGCGCGGGCGGGGCTCCGGCGAGATGGACCCCTGGCTGCTGCGCGCCGTCAACCGGCTCGGGTAGCGCCCGGTCGTCTCGCCCCGCCCAGCGACGTAGCGCCCGGTCGTCTCGCCCGGCCCAGCGACGTAGCGCCCCGTCGTCGCGCCCGGCCCGGGCACGTGGCGCCCCGTCGTCGCGCCCGGCCGATGGCCGCCGTCCCCGGTCGCCGCGCCCGGCTGTGGACGTGCGTGGGCCCCGCCGGAGGGCGGGGCCCACGGATCGTGGGGCACGGCCGGCGCGGGCAGAGCCCGCGCCCGCCATCGTCGTCAGCGCGCGAGCCTGACCGTCACCTTCCCCTTCGCGGGGAGCTTCAGGTGCTTGACGCGCACGAGCCGGTTCGTGCGAACCGTACGCGTCGCCCGGAGCTTGCGAGCACGCACCGAGATGCGCTCGGTCCGCCTCGGCGAGGTCACGCGAACGACGAGCACGCGCTTGCCGCCGCGCGTCCGCGACAGCCGTGCCACGGCGAGATGCCGCGCCCTCGGCTTCGCCTTCGTCGTCGCGCCGATCAGCGCCGCGCCGCTCTTGGCACCGGCCGTCGCGACGATCTGCTCCGGCGTCGGCGTCCCGCAGCCGTTCAGGCTGACGGGGCACGGGTTGTCACCGCTCGGCGGCGTCCCGCCGCTCGAGCCCGGCCTGCCGAACTGCACGTCGATGTCCCGCAGCAGCCCCTCGTCCGCGAACTCCGCGATGACGTTCACGTTCTGGGGATCGCTGTTGAACACCTCGATCGCCGCGTTCCCGTTCTGGTCGAGAGTGCGGCAGATGTCCCCGACCGGCACGGGCGAGTACCCGTCGTCGATCCGGACCCTGTGGCCGGCCGGGCCGGTCTCACCGGCGAACCCGCGATAGCCGTCCGCCTCGTCGTCGATGTAGAAGCAAACCGTCTCGTGCGAGAACGGCCTGCCGTCGACGTCGTTGGCGTGGACCACGACGATCCGCGCGTTCTCGTTCGCCGCGCCCGGGCCCTTCGGCCAGTAGCTGAGCGACTTGTCGAACTCGTTGTGGACCGTCTTGTGGATCGTCGCCGAGACCCTCGGGCCGTCGTCGACCGGCTGGTACGGGTAGCGCGCCGTCGCGGTGATCGCGGCGGTGCCGAGCACGTCCACGTCCTGCAGGTCGCAACCGCGGTTGTCGTTGCGGATCGCTCCCGGCAGGCTGTCCCAGTAGAACCCCCGGTTCGGGTTGAAGGCCACCTGGGCCTCGCCGTGCTCGTCGGTGTAGACCGCCACGCGCTGCGGGCCGTACGGCTTGAGCCGCGGCACGTCGTACGGGCCGCGCCCGTCGATCAGCGAGTAGCGGAAGTCCACGTACTTGTTGCAGCTCGTCGGGCCGTCCAGCGCTCGGCGCAGCTCCTTGGTGGACCAGTTGTCGTAGAGACCGCCGACGAGGAACCCCTCGAAGTTGTTCCCCTTCTGCGGCCCGTCGATCCCGGATCCCTCCAGATAGCCGGCATCCGTGACGGCGGTCGCCGGGATCCACTGGTCGTAGTACGGCGCGAACAGGTTGTGCGGCGCGATGGTTCCGTTGCCGTCACGGCTGTACACGTCGCCCTTGTCGACCTTCGTCAGCGTTCCGACGCCGCTGATGTCGCCGGCCGCGCCGGAGTTCGGCGCGATCTCCACGTCGACGCGCGTCGCCGGCATCGGCGCATCGCCTGAGTCGAGGGTCCCGTTGCTCAGCAGCGTTGCGGGACGCGCCGGGTCGAACGGACCGCCGGCCTGTACGCCGGAGCCGAAGACGTTCGAGAACGGGCCGAGCTCGCTCGAGCCGAGGTCGACTCGGCAGTTGTCGACGTCGTCGTTGGTGGACGAGCTCCCGCTTGGGCAGAACCCACCGATGACGTGCCGGTCGCCCGCCGCCTGGTCGTCGTGGATGTCCCAGCGATCGGCGTCGGGGTCGTTGTAGGGGTTGTTGTCGGTCGCCAGCGCGTTCGCCAGCGCCGGCCAGTCCCTGGGCAGCGTGAACGTGCCGCCCGGCGCAAGCGGATGCGGGAACGTGCCCGTCACCTGCACCTGCACGCGCCCCGGCTTGGAGCCGGCGTTGAAGTTGCCGTCGCCGGCGGGGTCGCCGACCTCGGCATACGAGCCGGCCGGCTGCGCGCCGGTCGGGTCGTTCGCGCCGACCTCGTCGATCGCCACGTTGCCGAGCGACAGCCAGATGAACAGGAACTGGTGCTTGACGATCGGCACCTTGCCCTCGTCGCTGACGACGAGCTTCACGCGCGCGAGGCCCGCGTCGGAAGAGACCATGTCGAATCGCACGCACGGCTTGCGGTCCGAGGACCAGAACAGCGAGTCGACCGTCCCCGCCTCGACCTGCGGGTCACGGCCGGGGCCGGACCACGACTCGACGAGCACGTCGACGCTCGCGCTGTCGCGCAGGTTCCCGTCGCCGTCGCGCAGGCTGTCGTCGCACTTGACGGCGCGCACCTGCTCGCCGCGCCAGGCGACGTACGGGACGTTCGTCGTGAACATGTCGGGCGGATGACCGCCGATCACACGCTCCTGGTAGCCGGGCACGCCCGCCTGGGCGGTCGGTGCGATCGCGACCGCCGCCAGAGCGGCGAGCGGCGCCGTCACCAACCATCGCCGCTTCCGTGGCGTGCCGTGTCTGTGAGCGAGCATTCGCTCCTCCTTTCGGCGATTCCGGACGCCGGCTCCCCCCGAGCGCCCGGCGGACGACGGCAAGCTAAGGGCGCGGCTCCTGGCGTGAAACGGCCCGCGGGACGGTCTTGGGGCGCCGCGCGGGTAGCGCCCGCCAACCCCGCTTGCACCCGGGTGGGCGCCGGCCGGGCTGTCGGTGACCACCCTGTTGCCGGAAGAGCTCCCCACCTCCACGGGTGGGAGTCGGATGGGATTCCCAGCGCCGCCCGCTCGGACGAGCCGCCGCGTGCATGGTTCCGCAGTCGGCCGCTCGGCAGGCCGCGGCAGGCCTCGGCATCCGGCGATGGGCTCCGGGGCGCTTGTTACGATCCCCGGCGCTCAGGGGCACCAACCCGTCGTCCGGCCCCGAGCGACCGCGACACGCAGTCGCAGCTCACTTCGATGTCGGACCTTGCTCCCCCGGGCTACTGGCTCTTCAAGCGTGCGCTCGACCTCGTCGTGTCGCTCGTCGCGCTGCTCGTCCTGTCGCCGCTGATGCTGCTGATCGCCCTGCTGACGCTGCTCAGCGACCCGCGCGCCCCGGTCCTCTTCCGGCAGGAGCGCACCGGCATGGGCGGGCGGCGATTCGAGCTCCTGAAATTCCGCACGATGGTGCGGAACGCCGAGGCGCTGAAGGAGCAGCTTCGGGGCGAGAGCGTCGTCGCCTGGCCGGACTTCCGCCTCCCGCACGACCCGCGCGTCACGCGTATCGGACGGGTGCTGCGCAAGACCAGCCTCGACGAGCTGCCCCAGCTCGTCAACGTCCTGCGCGGCGACATGTCGCTCGTCGGGCCGCGGCCGACGAGCTTCGGCGGCGAGACGTACGAGCTCTGGCAGACCGGCCGACTCGACTTCCGTCCCGGCATCACCGGCCCCTGGCAGGTCCACGGCCGCGACACCCTCGACTTCGAGGAGCGCTCGCGGCTGGAGATCGCGTTCTTCCGCCACCCCTCGCTCTGGAAGGAGCTTCGCATCCTGCTCGCCACCATCCCCGTCGTGCTCCGCCGAACGGGCGTCGCATGACGACCGCCATCCGCCTCCCCCGCGTCACCACTCCGGCACGGCTCGCGCTCATCGTCGCGCTCGCCGTGCTGCTCGCGGGAATCGCGTACGCCGCCGTCTCCTCGCCGCCGTACGTCAGCAACGCGCAGCTCGTGCTCACACCTGACACCAGCGACCCCGCAGAGGCCAGCAGCCTGCTCGAGTCCTTTCAGCGCTCGGGCACGATCGGCACGTTCGTCGAGCTCTACGCCTCCGCCGACACGCTGCGCGTCGCCGGCGACCCGCCGGTCACGATCACCGTGCGCGCCGTGCCCGACAGCCGCGTGATGCGAATCGGTGCGAGCGGCGCGCGAGACGCGGTCCGCGACTCGCTGTCGCGCGTGCTCGCCGCCGGCCGCCAGCGCGAGAGCACCCTGCGCGACCTCTGGACGACCCAGGTCCTCGAGCGGCCCAGCGCAGCCGAGCAGGGCCGTCCGAGCCGTGGCGCGGTGCTGCTCGCAACGCTGCTGCTCGCGGTGCTCGCCTCGGGCTTCACGTACGTCCTCCTGCGGCGCGGCGTCGGAACGACGACCTCGACGAGCAGGCGCTGATCGCGGTGGCCACGCGGCGCGGGCCCCAGCCGGCGTCCGACCTCCTCGGCGGACCGCTCGTCGCCGCCGGGGCGGCCTTCCTCGCGCTCGCGGCCGCCGCGGCCACGATCCCGGTCCTGGCGACCCGCCCGAGCGCGATCGCGCTGCTCGCGGTGATCCTCGCGACGGCGTTGGCCCTGGCTCGCCGCCCGCTGTGGATCGTCCCGCTGTACCTGGGATTCGTGTGGGCGTACTTCCCAGGCTGGCTGTTCGGCGGGCTGCCCTCTCCGGTCGAGCTCGGCGGACTGGCCCTGACCGCCTTCGCCCTCTGGAGGGCCGCGATGGCGCCCGACACCGGGCGGGCGGTGCTCGTCGTCGCGCTCTTCCTCGCCATGCCGCTCGCGATCAGCTCCCTGGTCAGCGGCACCGCGGGTGGGCTGCCGGGCGGCCGGTTCGAGGATCTCCTGTTCCTCGCGATCGCCGCGCTGTGCGTGCTCGGCGTGCAGGACGTCTCGCGTGCCCTGACGGCGATCGCCATCACCGGCCTGATCCTCGGCGTCGGTGCCCTGTTCTCGGTCTACGTCACGTCGACGTCGCTGTTCCCGCTCGAGCTCGACCCCTCGGGCGTGGAGGCTCCGCGCGCGGCCGGGCCGTTCGGCGAGTCGAACTTCTTCGCGCTCTCGCTCGCGACGACGATCCCCCTCCAGTACCTGCTCGTCACGCGCCGCGGCTGGTGGCAGCTCGTCGGCATCGCCGGGATCGTCGCCGTGCTCGGCGGGATCGTCGCCGCCGGCTCGCGCGGCAGCCTGCTGGCGGCGCTCGCCGGACTCGCGCTGAGCGCGGCGCTGATGAAGCCGTCGGCGCGCCCCTCGTGGACGGTGCGAGCGGCGGCGCTCGCGGCGCTTGCCGCGACCGCGCTGCTGCTCCCGACGCTGCAATCGCAGATCACGAGCTCGACCGAGCGAACCGTCAGCGGACGGGCGACGGAGAACCGTATCGCGATGGCGATGTTCCTCGACCACCCGGTCACGGGCGTCGGCCCCGACCAGTACCCCGTGCTCTACCGCCGCTACAGCCGCGAGATCGGCAACGACCCGCGACCCGCGCGCGAGCCCCACAACCTGTACCTGGAGGTGCTCGCCGAGCAGGGCCTCGCCGGTGCCCTCGGCTGGCTGGGAGCGCTGCTGGTCGTCGGGAGCCTCGTGGCACGCTCCGGAGCCCACCGAGATCCCGTCGGTCGAGCGCTGCTGCTCGCGCTCGCGACGTTCGGGGTGGGCAGCGTCTTCCTCCACGACAGCCTGCTGCGGCTGCTCTACGTGCTCATCGGCCTGACGATCGCGATGAGCTGCGCGCTGCTGGCGCAGCGCTCCCCAGGGCAACGCGCGGGGAGACCGGCGAGGTGAGCGCCCTCGCCCGAGCCGCCTTCGCGGCCGGTGCCGGCGGCGCCGGATGGGTGCTCGCCGGCTACCCCGCGGCGCTCGGTCTCCTTCCCCGGCGCCCCTGGGCGACCGGCTCCGAGCGGCCGCCGGTGACGATCCTGATCCCCGCCTTCCGCGAGCACGAGGCGCTGCGACGCAAGCTCGTGGCGCTCGAGCTCCTGGATTACCCGTCCGATCGCCTGCAGGTGATCGTCGCCGTCGACGAGGACGAGGAGCTCGCGGCGCTCGTCGCGCGCGTGCGACCCGGCGCCCTCGTCAGCTTCGGCCGCGTGCGCGCCGGCAAGGCTGCGGCGCTCACGCGGGCGCTCGCCGATGCGACCGGTGAGATCGTCCTGCTCACCGACGCCAACAACGTCCTCGAGCCGGGCAGCGTCGCCGCCGCCGTGCGCCACTTCGCCGACCCGCGGATCTGGGCGGTGGCCGGTCGCCGCGGCGAGCAGGACAGCCCCTACGACCGCTACGAGGACCTGATCCGGCGCCTGGAGAGCCGCTCGGGCAGCGTCGCGGCGATGTCGGGCGAGTTCATGGCCGTGCGCCGCGAGCGCCTGCCGGCCTTCCCGGCGCACGTCGTCAACGACGACCTCTGGCTGCTCGGCGAGCTGGTGCGCGCGGGCGGGCGGGTCGTCTACGAGCCGGAGGCCGGGTCCGTCGAGGAGCCGGTCGGGACGCGCGCCGAGATGGCGAGGCGCTCGCGGATCGGCGCCGGGCGGGCGATGCTGCTCGGCGAGCTGCGCGGGATGCCGAAGGGCTTCGTGCTGCGCGTCCTGTCGCACAAGCACGGGCGCCTGGCGCTTCCGTTCCTGCTCGTGCTCGCGCTGCTCGCGTCGCTCGCCGGCTCACGTTCCGGCCGCGGGCTGCGGGTGGCGGCCGCGGCGCAGCTCGCCGGCTACGGCCTCGGCGTCGCCTCCGGGCTCGGAGCCCGGCTGCCGGGCCCGCTGGCCCGCATCGGCCGCGCCGCCTGGCAGTTCACGCTCGGCAACGCGGCGATCGGCGTCGGCGTCGTGCGCGCGGCCCGCGGCCGACAGGACGTGCGCTGGGAGGCGGTGCGCTGATGTGCGGCATCGCCGGGCGGATCGATCCCGGTGGCCACCACGACGAGGCGCTGCTGCGACGGATGTGCGACGCGATCGAGCATCGCGGCCCCGATTCCGCCGGCTACCTCGTCGACGGCGGCGTCATGCTCGGGATGCGCCGGCTGGCCGTCATCGACCTCGCCGGCGGCGAGCAGCCGATGTTCAACGAGGACCGCTCCGTCGCGGTCGTCTTCAACGGCGAGATCTACAACCACGACGAGCTGCGCGCAGACCTTCGCAGGCGAGGGCACTCGTTCGCGACGCGCTCGGACACCGAGGTGATCGCCCACCTGTGGGAGGACCACGGCCCGTCGTTCGTCGAGCGCCTTCGCGGCATGTTCGCGATCGCCGTCTGGGACTCGGTCCGCCGGGAGCTGCTGCTCGCCCGCGACCGGCTGGGCAAGAAGCCCCTCTACTGGACGCTGGCCGGCGGCGTGATGCGCTTCGGCTCGGAGCCGCGCGTGCTGCTGCAGGACCCCGCGGTGCCCCGCGACGTCGACCCGGCGGCGCTTGACGCGTTCCTGGTCAACCAGTACGTGCCGCACGGCCTGTGCGCGTTCAGCGCCCTGCGCAAGCTCGCTCCCGCCTCGCGGCTCCTCTGGCGGCCGGGCGCGGGCGAGCCGCACGTCGAGCGCTACTGGCATCCGGAGCACGAGCCGAAGCTGGCGATCGGGCTGCCTGAGGCGGCCGAGCAGGTGCGCGAGCTGCTGCTCGAGAGCACGCGGATCCGCCTGATGAGCGACGTCCCGCTCGGTGCCTTCCTGTCGGGCGGGATGGACTCGGCGGCGGTCGTCGCGGCGATGGCGCGCACCCACTCCGGCACGATCCGCACGTTCTCGGTCGCCTTCCCCGGCTCCACGGTGGACGAGACCCCGTACGCGCTGGAGGTTGCGCGCCACTGCGGCACCGAGCACGAGGTTCTCGAGGTGGAGCCGGTGCATGCGGCGCTGCTGCCGCGGCTGGCCTGGCACTTCGGCGAGCCGTTCGCCGACCCGGCCGCGCTGCCGACCTACCAGCTCGCCGAGCTGGCGCGCGAGCGCGTCACCGTCGCGCTGAGCGGCGACGGTGGCGACGAGGCGTACGCCGGCTACCGGCGCTACTGGCAGCTCGCACGCACGCTCCCGGCCGACCGCGTGCCGCTCCCGCTGCGCCGCGGGCTGGCGCGGGCCCTCGCCGCCGCCCGCGGCACCGAGGGCCGCTCCCCGCTGCAGCGGGCCGCACGCCTCGCCCAGCGGCTGACGCTCAGCCCTGCCGCGCGCTACGCCGACCTCTTCCGCTATCTGCGCGAGAGCGACCGCCGGTCGCTCTACAGCGACGAGCTGCAATCCGCGCTCGCCGGGCGCGACCCGCTCGAGCATGTCGAGCGGGCCTGGGCGTCGAGCGCCGGCCTGGACCCGATCGACCGCGTGATGGCCGTCGACCGCGAGACCTACCTGCCCGACGATTTGCTGGCGAAGGTCGACGTCGCGAGCATGGCGCGCTCGCTCGAGGTGCGCGCGCCGCTGCTCGACCATGTGCTCGTCGAGCACGCGGCGCGCCTCCCGGCCGAGCTCAAGATGCACGGCACGCGCGGCAAGATCGTGCTGCGCGCCTCCGCCGAGCCCTGGCTCCCGCCCGGCTTCCTCGACCGGCCCAAGCAGGGGTTTGCCGTCCCGCTGGCGCACTGGCTGCGCCACGAGCTGCGCGGGCTCCCCGAGGACGTCCTGCTCGACCCGCGCTCGGTCGATCGCGGCCTGCTGCGACCCCAGGCCGTGCGCGCGCTCGTCGCCGAGCACGACGCGGGCCTCGACCGCAGCGCGCAGATATGGGCGCTCGTGAACCTCGAGCTGTGGTTTCGCACCTGCGTGGACCAGGTCAGCGCGACGCCGGCCGAGCTGCCGGCGCTGACGTAGGCGGCAGGCTCAGCTGCCGCGCTGGGCCGCGCGATGCGCTGCCAGGTGCGCGCGCAGGTCGGCGAGCGCGCGTCGATTCGCGACCGGGTGACGCTTGAGCTTGCGCAGCACGCGACGGTGGTGCGCCATGTGCCGCCGGTAGTGCGCGGGGCTCATGCGCCTCGCGGCGCGCGCGAAGCGCGCGTCGCCGGCGCTTGCCCGTCGCGCGGACCGCTTGCCCTTCTTCTTGGTCGTCGTCGACGTCGTGGTCGTCGACGTCGTGGTCGTCGACGTTGTGGTCGTCGACGTCGACTCCGAGGTGGTCTGCGTGTCGGTCGCCGGCGCTGTTGCGGTCGGCTCGGTCGGCGCGGTCGGCTCGGCGCCCGAGGCGCCCCAGACCGACGCCGTGCTGATGCGCGCGTCATCGACCCACAGCGCCAGCGGGTTCGTCTGGCGGCCCGCGTCGATCGCCACGATCCCAACCCGCAGGCGCTCGATCGTGCGGCCATACGTGTTCGCGGCCGTCGAGCGGCCGACGAGTGCGCCGTCCATGAAGACCTCGCTGAGCGCATTGCCGGTGCCCAGGCGCTGATGGACCTCGAGCCTGACCCAGCGACCCTCCGGCACGTCGAACGGACCGACCAGCGTCGTGGTCCCGGTTCCGGCCGCGTTGAAGCGCATCAGGCGCATGCGCTTGTCGGAGCCGTAGATCACCAGGCCGCCCCAATCCGTGTCCGACGGATGCGAGACCCAGTTGTCCCAGCGCAGCACGTCGACCTCGCCCTGCATCTGCGCCTTGAAGCCGACCGGGAAGTAGAAGGCCGCCGAGTACCAGAGATCGTCGCCGTCTCGCAGGTCGGTGTGCCAGATCCCACGCTGGTAGGAGTTCTGCGTTCCGCCGTCGTACTGCACGCGCATGCCGAAGGCGCCCGAGAACGCGCGGCTCGCATCCGCCCGCACCGTGCCGCCGACCTCGTTGACCTGATCGAAATCGGCCGCCACGCCTGCCTCGGCGCCCGCGAAGCGCGCGGTGACGGAGGCGGAGGCCGGCGCGGACCAGGCGGCCAGCACCGGTAGCAGGAGCGCCGTCATGAGAGCGGCGCCCCGGGGCGCCGCAGACATCGTGCGAAGGACCGAACGTAAGCTCACTACCTGGGGATCGGCCGCGAGGCCCGGCCCCGGCAACAAGACGCGGCTCCATGGACGAACGTCGGATGGTCGGTCCGGGCGCCCATCCCCCGATCGCCCACCCTGCGAGCCGATCCCCGGGCCTCCGGCCATCCGTGCGTCGGGGGCCGCGCGGCGACCGTGCACGGAGCTGGTCGCCAGGCCTCGCGCCGACGCGCCTCCGGGGCCGCGCGCGTCGCCGCGGCCGGCCACCTGCTATCGCTACGGCCGCAGATGCGAGGGGCCGGATACGAACAGGCGGGGGACGACGGTCGGCCGTGCGTACTGCACGTGATCGACTCGCTGCGCACCGGCGGCGCCGAGGTGATGCTCACGGCGCTGGTCGGCGAGCTGGCGCGCAGCGGCGCGACGCGCAACGTCGTCGTCGCCGGAGAGGGCGACGCCGACCCCGGTCTGCTCGGCGCGCTGCGCAGGGACGCGGAGGCGGTCCGGCTGGTCCCGTTGCGGCGGATCTACGGGGTGTCGCTGCCGGCGGCGCTGCTGCGTTCGATCCGTGCCCATCGCGTCGACGTCGTGCACTCCCATCTCTCCAACGCGAACGTCGCCTCGCGCGCCGCCGCGCGCCTTGCCCGCCGCCCGCACGTGACGACGATCCACACGCTGCCGGGTCCGACGGCGGAGGACACACCGATCCACGCCGCGCTCGACGGCTGGTCGTCGCACCTGTCCGCTCGCCTGGCGTGCCCGTCGACGGAGATCGCCGATGCCGTGGTGCGCGCCTATCGCGTGCCGCGCCGTCGGCTTGTCGTGATCCCCAACTTCGCTCCGGCCCGGCCGCCGGGCCCGGACTTCGACCGCGGGCGCGTGCGCCGCGCGCTGCTCGACGGAGCCGCGGGGCCGCTCGTCGTCTGCGTCGCGCGCCTCCAGGCGGAGAAGGGCATCGACGATCTGATCGCCGCGACGCGCGTGCTCGAGGGGGACCTGCCAAGCCTGCGCATCGTCGTCGCGGGCGACGGCCCGGAGGCCGGCCGCCTACGCGCGGAGGCGCGCGCCGCGGGCGACGTCGTGCGGCTGCTCGGGCGTCGCGACGACATCGGCGAGCTGCTCGCGGCGTCCGACGCGTTCTGCCTGCCCTCCCGTCACGAGGGCGTGCCGCTGAGCATGCTGGAGGCGATGGAGGCCGGGCTGCCGTGCGTCGTGACGCGCGTGGGCGGCATCCCCGACCTCGTGGGCGGGGGCACGGCGCTGCTCGTCGAGCCGCGCGACGCGCCGGCGCTGGCCGGTGCGCTGCGCCGCGTCCTGACCGACGCGCCGCTCGCCGCAAGTCTGGGCGCAGCCGGTCGCGAGCTGGTCGAGGCTCGCTGCTCGCGCGGCTCGGTGGCCGCTCGCTACGCGGCCCTCTACCGCGAGCTGTCCGCGTAGGGGTCGGCCAGGAAGGCGGCGAGGCGCTCGCTCGTCGCCTCGAGCGTCGTCTCGCTCGCCCGCGCGAGGGCGCGCTCGGCCAGCCGCTCGCGCAGCCGGCGGTCGCCGGCGATGCGCTCGAGCTCGCGGGCCGCGGCCGCGGCGTCGCCGGGTCGCACGAGCAGCGCGGCGTCGCGCGCCGCGGCCGCCACACCGCCGACCGCGGTCGCGACGACCGGCAGCCCGGCGGCGAACGCCTCGAACAGCACCTGCGGCAGGCCCTCGGTCCAGGAGACGTGCAGGAAGGCGTGCGAGCTGCGGTAGAGCTCGAGCAGGCCGGGCTCGAGATCGACGTGGCCGAGCAGCACGGCGCGATCCGAGACGCCGAGCTCGGCGAGCCGCGCGCGCAGGTCGCCCTCGCACGGCCCCTCGCCGGCGATCAGCAGCCGCCAGCGACCGTCGGCGCGCAGCAGCTCGGCCAGCACGTCGGCGAGCAGCAGCGGGTTCTTCTCCTCGTCCAGGCGGCTTACGGTCAGCAGGCGCAGCTCGTCGCCGTCGAAGTCGCGGGCGAGCGCCGCCGAGCGCTCGACGACGCTGCTCGCCCGCACGAGCGAGACCGGCAGCGCGAGCAGCGCCGGCGAGCGGCGGTAGCCCTCGGCGAGCTCCTCCCCCACCGTGACGACCGCCATGCGGCGCGCGAGGCCGCGAAACGCGAGCTCCTGCACGTCGGCGGCCCAGCGGTGCGGGCGCCTGCCGGGGTGGCGCGAGCGCGCGTAGGCGCGCAGGTCCTGCCGCACGCCCAGCACGACGCGGCGCCGGCGCAGCGCGGCGAGCGCCGCGAACGCGATCGCGAACGGGCTCGGTCCGAGCAGCCAGCAGACGTCGGCCTCGTCGAGCGCCCGCCAGAACGTCCGCAGCGTGCCCGTGGCCGCGCGCGCCAGGGCGAGCGGGTCGGCCGCACTGTCGTACCAGGGCAGCGCTCGGAAGGCCGCGGCCCTGGGGAGTAGGTAGTGGGCCTCGCCGGGGCCGTCCGAGGCCCGTCCAAGCACGGTCAGCGCCGCCACGCGCTCGCCGACCGCGCCCATGAACGTGACGAACGAGCGCTGCGCGTAGACGTCCTCGCCGCGCCTCCAGTAGCGCTGGTCGGTGTAGGCCAGCACGCGCACCGGGCGCTGCGGGTCCCTCGCGAAGCCGTCGCGCGCGGCCACGCTCGCCGGCTCGCGCTCGCGACGCCAGCCCGGCAGCGGCTGCGGCCAGCCGTGGCCGCGCGCCGCCGCCGCGCGCAGCAGCCGCACCGTGGGTGCGGCCTTGACGCGCAGACGGAGGCCGGTGTCCTTCGAGTACACGCCGACCCGCGGATGGTCGAGCGAGTCGCCGGCGCGCAGCGAGCCGAGCGCCCCGCCGGCGCGGTAGCCGGCGGCGCGCGCCGCCGACAGCACGCGCGCGTCGACGCCTCCGTACGGGTACGCGATCGACTCGCACGCGCGGCCGAGTCGCCACTCGAGGACCTCGCGCGAGCGGCGCAGCTCGTCGTCCAGGCGCCGCTCGTCGCAGTCCGGTAGCCAGGGGTGGCTGCAGGTGTGCGAGCCGACCTCCCATCCGGCCTCGACGAGCTCCCCCAGCCCGTCCCAGCCGAGCCCGCACAGCTCCCGCTCGTGCGGCCCGCCGCGCCACTCTTCGATCCCCGGCCAGCAGAGCGGCTCCTCCCGTCCGACGAGGTCGACGACCGGGAAGACCGTTCCCGGCAGGCCGAGTCGGCGCATGATCGGCAGCGCCTCGTCGAGCACGCTGCGGCAGGCGTCGTCGAACGTCACCGCCAGCACCCGGCCGCGGGGCGCCTCGAGCACCGCCTCGCGGAAGGTGGCCCCGCGGTATCCGCGGCGGACCAGGCCGGAGAGCTGGCGCTCCAGGTCCTGCGGCTTCACGTTGAAGTCGGCCGGCAGGGTGCGGCTGATCGTGTGATAGCAGAGGACGAGCGCGTCGCTCACCGGATCAGGCTCCGGTAGAGCGCGCCGAGCTGCGCGGCGGTCCCCGCGAGCGAGAAGTCGCTCTCGGCGCGCCGCCGCGCGCGGGCGCCGATCGCGGCCGCGCCCTCGGGATCCTGCGCAAGCTCGCGCATCGCAGCGGCGAACGCCGCCGGCTCGCCTGCCTCGAGCAGCCTCCCGGCGCCGCCGCCGAGCAGCTCCGCCATCCCGCTGGCGGGTGCGGCGACGACCGGCAGCCCGCTCGCCATCGCCTCCAGCACCGAGCCCGACATTCCCTCGGTGCCGGACGCCGACAGGTAGCCGTCGGCTGCCCGGTAGAGCGGCGCCGTGTCGTCGATCACCCCGCGTACGGCGATCCGATCCGCGACGCCCGCGGCCGCGGCCTGATTGCGCAGCGCCGTCTCCTGCTCGCCCTCGCCGACGAGCAGCAGCCGCCCCGGAGCGCCGGCGGCGAGCGCGGCAACGAGCACGTCGAGCCGCTTGACCGCGGCGAAGCGCCCGCAGTAGAGCCAGAGCGGCTCGTCGTCGTCGGGAACGCCGGCGGCCACGCGTGCCACGCGGCGCTCCTCGGATGAGACGCGTGGCCGAAAGCGCGCCGCGTCGACGCCGTTCGCGATCCGCCGCAGCCGTGCCCGCGGCACCCCATGCGCCGCCAGCTCGTCCTCGACGTCCACGCTCAGGCAGACGAACCCCGCGAAGCGCTGCGCCATGAGGCGCAGGCGCAGAGCTCCGGCCGGCTTGTGCAGCAGTCGATCGACGTCACCGCCCGGCCCGGTCGAGAGCACCTTGGCGACGACCGGCGTGCCGCGCGGGGCGGCGCCGAGCAGCGCCGCGGTCGACGGTGACAGCAGGTCGTGGACGTGCACGACGTCGGGTCGCAGGCGCAGCAGCTCGCCCGCCGCACCCGCGGTGAACGCCGCCGAGCCCAGCGGGCCGCTGTCCGGGCCGGGCGTGCGACGGATCTCGAGCCCCGGCCGGCGTTCGCGGCGCGCGGTTCCCGGCGGGCGACGCGTGACGACGACGACCTCGAAGCCGTCCTCGGCCAGCAGGGGCCCCAGCCGCTGCACCTGGCGCTGGGCGCCGCCGAGCACCGGCAGGTAGCTCTGGATGACCATTGCGACGCGCATCGGTCGACCCGGCGTGGACGACACCGTCAACGGACCGCGCCGCGGCGGGTTCCGGCGCATACGAGACCCGCAGGCACCGGAACCGGCGAACCGTCGAGGGCTGCGGCTGAGCGTCCGTGCATCGGCTCGGGACTGTAGGCGAACCCCCTGCAACCCGCTACCTTGCGCGCTGCGTGGCCGCTGCGGATGGGCACTCGGCAAGGGGCGCGGCGACCGGCGGGCGGCAGCCCTCCCCGCCGCGGGCCGACCCGTACCGCCGGCGGCGGTACGGGCGGGGCGTGAGGGCGTGACCGACGGCCTGGGCGCCGCGGCGCGTCGCGGCGTCGTCTGGTCGACGCTGGCGTACGCGTCGACCAAGGTGCTCTCGCTGGTCACGACGGCGGTCCTCGCCCGGCTGCTCGTGCCGGGCGACTTCGGCGTGCTGGCGGCGGTCCTGGTGTTCGTGGCGTTCGTCGAGCTGGGCGGCGACCTGGGGATGCGGGCGACCGTCATCTACGAGCAGGAGCGCGGCATCAGCGACCGCGTGCACGTCGCGTTCACGCTGAACCTCGCGCTGATCGGCGTGCTGACCGTTGCGGCGCTCGCGCTGGCACCGCTGATCGCCGGCTTCTTCGGGCTCGAGCACGAGGTCTGGCTGTTCCGCCTCGGCGTGCTCGCGCTGCCGCTGCGCGCGCTCGGCAACGTCTCCGACGCGCTGCTGCTGCGCGAGCTGGCGTTCCGCCGGCGGATGATCCCGGAGATCGGCTCGTCGATCGTCAAGGCCACCGTGTCGATCGCGCTGGCGCTGACGGGCGCAGGCGCCGAAGCGCTCGTCATCGGGCTGCTCGCCGGCACGGCCACCTGGTCGACGCTGCAGCTCGCACTGACCGGCTACCGCCCGCGGCTGCGCTTCGACCGCGCCGTCGCGCGCAGCATGGCGGGCTACGGCGTCGGGGCCTCGCTGCTCGAGGTCGCGGCGGTGATCGCCAACAGCGTCGACCAGATCGTCGTCGGCCGCGTGCTAGGCGAGCGCGCGCTGGGCCTCTACAGCGTCGCGTACAAGATCCCCGAGCTGGGCATCTCGGCGGTCGGCTGGAACGTCTCGCAGGTCGCCTTCCCCGCGCTGTCGCGCAAGCGCACCGACGACGCCGGCGACCTCGGCCGCGCGACGCTCAAGCTGCTGCGGCTACAGGCGCTGTTCGCGGTCCCGGTGGCCACCGGAACGGCCGTCCTCGCCGGCCCGCTGATCGTGAACGTCTTCGGCGAGAAGTGGGCCTCGGGCGCCGGCGTCCTCGCCGCTGCGGCGACGATGGCCGCCGGACAGGGAATCGCCTTCCCGATCGGCGACCTGTTCAAGGCCGTCGGCCGCCAACGCCGGCTCGTCATGCTCAACGTGGTGCTGCTGCCGGTGCTGATCGCGGGCGTCATCCTCGCCGCCGACGCCGGCATCACGGCGATCGCCTGGACGCGCGCTGCCGTCAGCGTCACTTTCGCGATGACCGTCGTGGCGATGGCGGGACGGTTGCTGGCGATACCGCCGCGCGAGACGCTGCGCGCCGCCTGGCCGGCGATCGCGGCCGCGATCGGCGTGCTCGCCGGTGCCGGCTTCGTCCGCCTGATCTGGCACGGCGACGGCCTCGGCGTCCTGCTCGTCGGTGCCGCCGCAGCCGCCGTCGGCGGGCTGCTGGCCCTGCGTCTGCTGGCGGGCCACGCCCTCGGCGAAGTGATCGAGACGCTGCGCGGCGGTCGACGTGCGACCTACGCGGGACAGACCGGCGTCGAGTAGCCTCCCCGCGCCCCGCGCCCGCTGCCGGGCGCCGAGCGAAGCCCTCCTGCCGTGATGACCGAACCGCAGCCGCCCGCCATCGTGCTCGGTGGCCTCGAGACCGCCGTGCCGGTCGCGCGCTCGCTCGGCCGAGCGGGAATCGCGGTCCATGCCAGCGGTGGCCCCCGCGACCCGGTCCGCTACTCGCGCCACACGACCTCGTACAGCGTCGTGGAGGAGGGCGATGACCAGGCGCGAGCATGGCTCGACTGGCTGCGCGGATCGGCGCCGCGCGGCGTGCTGATGCCGGTCTGCGACGCCGGCATCGAGCTCGTCGCGCATCACGCCGACGAGCTTCGCGAGCTCGGCCACGTGACCGGCGAGCAGCGCCCCGAGGTCGTGCTCGCGATGCTCGACAAGGCGGCCACCTACGCCGTCGCCGACCGGGCCGGCGTCCCCCGGCCGTGGACCCGCCGCATCGACCCGAGCGACCCGAGAACGCCGGACGACGTCACGTTCCCGTGCGCCGTCAAGCCGCTCAGCACCCACCGCTTCGTCGCGCTCACCGGGATCACCGAAAAGCTGCTCGTCGCCACGGGCCCGGCCGAGCTCGACGCGCTGCTTGCCCGCACGGCGGGGGTCGGAGCCGACGTCTTCGTCACCGAGATCGTGCCGGGCGGCGACGACCGGCTCCCGTCCTACTTCACCTACCTCGACGCGGGCGGCGAGCCCCTGTTCGAGTTCACGGTGCGCAAGATCCGCCAGGAGGCGCCGCACTTCGGCGTGGGGTGCTACGTGATCGCCGAGTGGGACCCGCAGATCGCGGAGCTCGGCCTGCACCTCGCCCGGGCCGCCGGGCTCGTCGGCCCCGCGCAGATCGAGTTCAAGCGCGACGCCCGCAGCGGCGAGCCGAAGCTCATGGAGTGCAACCACCGGATCAGCCTCCTCGTGCAGCTGCTGCGAGTCAGCGGGATCGACCTGCCGCTGCTCGTCCACCGCCGCGCGACCGGCGCGCGGAGCCTGCCGGCGCCGACGCCGGTCTACGGCGCCAGGCTGTGGCACCCGCTCCCCGACTACCGAGCGATGCGCGTGCTGCGCAGCGAAGGCGAGCTCACCACGCGCACCTGGCTGCGCAGCCTCATGCACCCCCTGCACTTCACCGTCTGGGACCCGCGCGACCCCCGACCCACGCTCGTCGACACGGGGCGCCACATCGCGCGACTCGCCCGCCGCGCGCTGCGGCGAAGCCGGCAGCCCCGGCTGACACCGGCGCCCGCAGATACGTGCTGAGGAGCCTGGCGACCCGCACGCTGGGCGCAACCGGCCTCGGACGCATGCTGCGCAGGCTGGGGCGCTGGGAAGGCGTGCTGGTGCTCAACTACCACCGAGTCGGGGACTGGTCGGACCCGTTGTGGGACCGCGGGCTGTGGAGCGCCTCGGCGCCCGCACTGGCCGAGCAGCTCGGCGTACTGGCTCGTGAGGCCGAGGTCGTGCGAGCCGACGAGCTCGAGACCGCGGTGCACGCCGGACGCGGGCGACGGGTCGCGCTCACGTTCGACGACGGATACCGCGACAACCACGACGTCGCGCTGCCGGCGCTCCGCGCCGCCGGGCTGCAGGCGACGTTCTTCGTCGCGACCGGGTTCCTCGATCGCCCGCGGGTGCCGTGGTGGGACGAGGTCGCCTGGATGGTCCGGCGCAGCCCCCGCCCGTCCCTGCCGGCGGCCGGGCCGCTGGCCGGTCCGATCGCGTGGGGACCGGGCGACGATCGCGAGCCACAGGTCCAGGCGATCGCCGCCGCGCTCAAGCCGCTGCGCCCGGCCGAGCTGGAGGCCCTGCTGGACGATCTCGCCGACGCGACCGGCAGCGGACGCTGCCCGGTCGACTGGACGCGCCACTGGATGACGTGGGACATGGTCCGCGCGCTGCGCGAAGGCGGCATGGCCGTCGGCGCGCACACGATCGGACATCCGATGCTCTCGGCGCTCGACGCGGACGAGCAGCGCGCCGAGATCGAGGGCTCGCTAGCTCGTCTGCGAGCGGAGCTCGGCGAGCCCGTGACGCTGTTCAGCTACCCCTACGGACTGCCGAGCGCACACGACGCGCGCACGATCGCGATCCTGCGCGAGGCCGGCGTCGAGACCGCCTTCACGTACTTCGGCGGCGTCGCGCGTCCCGGTGGCTGGGATCCCCTGGCGGTGCCGCGCGCCAGCGTCGCCTGGTCCATGGACGGTGCGCAGTTCCGCTCGCTCGTCACCCTGCCACGGGCGTTCGCCCGCTGGTGAGACGGCAGTCCGGTGACGGTGCCGGCGAGGCGTGGGGCGCCGCGAAGTCGAGCGACAGCGGCCGGAGCTGACGCACGGAGTCCACGGCGACCAGCCCGAACCGGACTCGCCGGACGGTCCGCCCATAGCTGTTCGGCGCGGACGAGCGCCCCAGCCGCCTCCCGTCGAGGAAGACCTCGCTGACGGCCCGCCGGCTGTCGAGGCGCTGGACGACGGTCAGTCGGAACCACCGTCCCTCGGGCAGGTCGAACGGGCCGACGAGCACGTCCTCCGGCCGTCCGCCGCCGAAGCGCAGCAGACGAGCCCGCCGGTCACTGGCCCAGATCGCCACTCCGCCCCAGTCGGCGTCGGCGCGCTCGGTAGGCCAGTTGTCCCAGCGCATCAGGTCGACCTGGCCCTGGATCCGGTCGTGGAAGCCGTTCGGGAGCAGCAGGCTGATCGCGTAGCGGACGTTCGTCCCCGGCTTCCAGGCCACACGGCGCACGCCGCGCGCGTAGCCGTTGCCACCGCCGCGGAAGGAGCCGCTGGCGACGCGCGACCCGTCGACCGCCGCGCTCGCGACACCCAGCCGTCCGCGCTCGACGTTGAGCTCGTCGTACTGGCAGGCGACGGCACGACCGCCGGGGTCGGCGGCCGTTCCCGCCGGCGGCGGGCCGTCGCCCGGCGCGGCGCCCGAGCCGCCCCTGAGCAAGGCCGAACCGACTGCCAAGGCGACGACGCCCGCGGCGACGATCACGAGCATCCGGATCATGATGGGGGTCGACCGCGTGTCCAGAGCCTATCCTCCCCGCAGCCCGCCGGCGCCCGTCCCGGGGCCGGCACGACTCAGCGGCGCCAGACGACCGTGCCGATCCCAGCAGCCGCGCCGACGCCACCAGCCGCGCCGACCCGGACGGCCCCCCCGCCGTCGCCCCGCCGCGGCGTGCGTGCCGCAGCGGCGCGCCTCGAGCCGCGCGATGCCGGGCTGCTGGCGGCGGTACCGCTGTGGCTCTGGTGGGCCGTGTGGCAGGGTGGCTCGCCGGTCAGCGTCTGGGCCGTCGGGCTCGTGTACCTGGCGGTTGCCGGCGCCCTGCTCGCCGCGCTCGTCCCCCGGCCGCCGCTCGGCCGCCCGGCACTCTGGGCGCTGGCGGCAGCGCTCGGGCTGCTGGCCTGGAGCTGCGCGTCGATCGCGTGGGCCGACGACCGGGGGCTGGCCTGGATCGCCTGCGCACGGCTCGGACTCGTCGTCGCGGCGCTCGCCCTCCCGCTGCTGTGGCCGCCGACCCGCGGCGGGCTGATCCTCGGGGTCGCGGCGCTCGTCGGCTGCGCCCTGCTCGGCGAGGCGACGGCGCTGATCGCGGCGCGCAGCGACCCCACCGTGCTCGGCGACGGGCGCCTCACCGACCCGACCGGCTACGCCAACGCGTCGGCGGCCCTCCTCTTCATGGCGGCGCTCGCGTCGCTGCCGCTCGCCGTGGACGCGAGGCTCGCCCGCCGGGCGCGAGGGCTCGCCCTGGGAGCGGCCGTCGCACTCGCCGGCGGGGCGCTGCTGGCGCAGAGCCGGGCGTCGCTCGGCGCGTTGGCGGTCGCGCTGGCGGCGCTGCTGGCGCTGTCCGCTCGCCGCGGCGCGCTGGCGCTCGCCGCAGGCGTCGTCGCATTGGCGCTCGCGGCCATCGCCGGCCCGCTGCTCGACGTGCGCGCGGCCTGGTTGAGAGACGACGACGGAGGGGCGGTAGGGGGCGCGATCCTCGCGCTGCTCGGCGCCGGTGCCGTCGTGGCTCTCGCCGGCATCGTGCTGAGCCGCTTCGACGCGCCGCGATCGGCGCCGGACGGGGATGCACGCGCGGCCTCCCCCCGAGCACCCGCCCTCCGCCGCCCACCGCCGGCGCTGATCGCCGCCGGCTGCGCCGCGCTGCTCGCCGGCGCGCTGCTCGCCGGCGGCGCCGGCTGGCTGGCCGACCGCGCCCACGACATCGCGACCCCCGACTACGACCGCCTCGAGGTGTCGAGCACGCGGTTCACGGGCGACCTCGGCTCCAACCGCGTCGACTATTGGCGCGTCTCGCTGGCGGTGCTCGGCGACGCCCCGCTCGCCGGCGCGGGCGCCGCCGGGTTCACCGACGAGTACATCCGTCGTCGCCACACGGACAAGACGCCGCTGTACGCGCACTCGATCTGGATGCAGACGGCGGCCGACCTCGGCGCGGTGGGCCTGGCGCTGCTGGCCGGCGCCCTCGCGGCGCTCGCCGCGGCCGTGCTGCGCACGCGCTCGCGGATCGCGCCGCACGACCGGCTGGTACAGGCGGCGGCATGCGCGCCCCTCCTGTACGTCGTGGCCCACTCGTCGGTGGACTGGGTCTCCCACATCCCCGTCGTCAGCGTTCCCGCGATCGGCCTGGCCGCGGCGGCCGCCGGGCTGCGCGCCGAAGCCGCTCCGGGGCAGCCTGCCGAGCGAACCGCCCCGCGCCCCGGGCCTGCGCTCGCGGCGGCGCTCGCGCTGGTTGCCGGGGCCCTGCTGCTCGCCGGCCCGCCCTACCTCTCCGGTCGCCTCCAGGAGCTCGCAGCGAGCGAGCTCGCCAAGCGACCCGGCGATGCGCTGGCGCACCTTCGCAGCGCCCAGCGCGTCCAGCCGCTCGGCCGCGCGGCCGCCGTGCAGGAGGGCGTCTACGCGCTCGAGCTCGGCGACGAGCGCCGGGCCGCGCAGGCATTCCGGACGGCGCTCGAACGCGACGGGCGATCCTGGTTCGCTCAGCTCGAGATGGCGCTGCTGGAGGCGCGCGGCGACATGCGGGCGAGCGCGCTGCGGCGCCTCGCGCTTGCCGGCCGACTGAATCCGCGCGAGCCCTGGATCCCTCGCGCGCAGGCCGCGCTGGCGACCCGCGCGCGGACGCCCGATCCGCTCGACGTCGCGCGCGCGATCCTCTCCCGCCCAGGATGACGGCGGCCAAAGATCGGACATCCGTCCGGCCCCTTGCCGTAGACTGCCGATTTCAATAGTTTTCTTTCAGAAGTACGTCGTTGTTCAAGCAGTACAGATCGATACGGACTATCCGGGGGGAATCGTCAGCATGAGGCTCATCGTCCTGCTTCTCGCGGTCGCCGCGCTTGCGATCGCTCCAACCGCCGCGTTCGCGCAGTCGAACGGCTACACGCCCGTTCCGGACATCCAGTCGTCGCCTCCGTCGAGCGGCGTCTCGCCGTCCAGCAACGTCAACGCGTCGCTGACCAGCCAGGAGAGCGGCTCGTCGCTCGCCTCGACCGGTGCCGACCTCGGCATCGTCGCCCTGCTCGGCGTCGTGCTGATCGGCGGCGGGATCGCGATCCAGCGGATCAACCGCTCCAAGCGCGATCACGGCAACGCCGGCTGATCGACTCCGACAGCCCCGGCTCTTCCCGAGCGCCCGGCCCCGGCCGGGCGCTCGTCGTCTGCGAGCCGGTACCCGGGTCGCAGACGACGCTCCGCGACCCCCGGCGCCCTCTGTCGGGCGACCGACACCGGGTCGCAGACGACGCTCCGCGACCCCCGGCGAGCCCTCTGTCGGGCCGATCGAGACCGGGCCGGCCGAGACCGCCCCGGCCGCCGGCCCACGACCCGCCGCCTCAGGCGGCCAGGCCGACCTGGGAGCGCGCTGCGCCCGCCTGCTCGCTCAGCCACGCGTGCTGGGCCTCGAGCCCTTCGCGCAGCGTGAACGTCGGCCGCCAGCCGAGCTCGCGTGCGGCGAGCGTGCAATCCGAGCCGGTGCGCGCCGCCTCGCCCATCGGCGGGTCGCGACGCTCGATCAGCACGGGGCGACCGACGACCTCGCCGATCATCTCGATCGCATCCGAGAGCGCCACCGGCGTGCCGCCGCCGAGGTTGTAGACGCGGCCGGGAACGCCGTGCTCGATCGCGGCAACCGTGCCCGCGACGATGTCCTCGACGTAAGTGAAGTCGCGAATCTGCCGGCCGGTGCCGTAGACGGGCACCTTCTCCCCGGCGGCGATCCGCGCGAAGAAGCGCGAGAAGGCCATGTCGGGACGCTGGCGCGGGCCGTAGACGGTGAAGTAGCGCAGCCCCACCGTCGGCACGGCACGCGTCTGGTGGTAGACCGAAGCGAGGTCCTCGGTCGTCGCCTTGGTGATCCCGTAGGGCGACACCGGGCGGCGGTCGGTGCCCTCGGCGGTCGGGAAGCGATCGGCGGTGCCGTAGACCGACGACGACGAGGCGTACACGAACCGCTCGAGGCCGCGCCCGGCGGCGGCCTCGAGCAGGCGCTGGGTCGCCAGGACGGTGTTGCGCACGTACATGGCGAAGCCCTCGCCGAAGCTGCCGCGCACGCCGGCCTGGGCCGCGAGGTGCACGACGGCGTCGACGTCGTCGAGCAGCCCGTCGAGATCGCCGTCGGCGAGATCGATCCGATGCAGGGCGAACGCGTCGTGCTCGCGGGCGAGCGCGAGGTTCGCCCGCTTGATCGCCGCCGGGTAGAAGTCGGTGAACCCGTCGACGCCGACGACCTCGGCGCCCTCGGCGAGCAGCCGCTCGGAGAGGTGCGAGCCGATGAACCCGGCGGCGCCTGTGACGAGGATGCGCTGGCCGGCGAGCGTGGAGCCCGGAAGCGAGCGGACGACCATCAGACCGCGCTCCCGGTGGAGGGAACCAACCTGCGCGCGCCGTGGCCGACGGCTGCGGGCGGCTTGTCGAGTGCCGCGCGGGCATGCTCGGCGAGCACGTCGAGCGCCATGCCGTCGGGCCCGAACTGCGCCCAGCCGATGCGTGCGGCGCGCCCGACCTCGGCGACTATCCGGCACTCGAGGCCCTCCGGCGAGAAGTCCTCCCCGTGCAGGACGGCAAGCGCCTCGACGCTGCGCTCACGCGAGACGGTCAGCACGCCGTCGGTCACGCGAAAGAGGCCGCGCAGCCTGTCGAGCCGGTCGGCGTCGCAGTCGTCGAGTCGCAGCGCCATCACCCAGGTCGGCTCCCCCAGGCGGCGGCTGCGCGCGACATGGCGCTGCAGATCGGCCATCGTCTGGTCGTGCGCGGTAGGCACCGGCCGCAGCAGGGCGCCGGCAGCCAGAGCCCCGCCGAGCGCGAGCGCGGCGATCGGCACGACGGGCGCCAAGCCGGCGGTCAGCATCAGGGACGCCGCGCCCAGGCGGTACGCCCATGCCCCGGGGATCGTGCTGAGCACGACGAGCGCCGAGATTCCGGCAGCAGCCGCCGCGAGCCAGGGCGAGGCGAGCGATGCGATCGCGGCGACCCCCGCCGTCACGGACCATGACAGCAGGACGATGACGAGTAGCGGCAGCCGTGCGCTAGTTGGCGTGGGTCCTTCCAGCCTCAAACTTCGGTTCCCCCCGAATTGCGCCGCGACCGTCAAGCGGGCCACGAGCAGATTGAGTTGTACGTCCTTGGTACGTCACGATCGAGACGAGCCGATCCGATTCCGACTCACCGCGACCGCCTCGCTGAGGATAGTAGAGATCGCCAAAGGAAAAATCGAACGGTCGTCGACGCCGGGCGATCGGTTGCAGGCGCGCGCTGGACGGCTGTCCACCTGTCGGCGACGACCCGCGCCGCTGGCCTAGGCTTCGGCGCGTGCGGGGCGACGGAGGGATGGCGGTCGACGTGGAGATCCTCGACCACGGGGGGCGTTCGGCCGCCGGTGCGATCTGGCGCGAGCTGGAGCCGCGCGCGGGGTGCGGGCCGACCTACGGCTGGGACTGGACGGAGGCCTGGCTCGAGCACTTCGGGGACGTCGTCCCGCATCTGTTCGCGGTGGGCCGCGACGGCGCCGGCCCGGTGGGCGTCGCGCTCGTGACGTTCGACGCCTGGCGACGCGGGCCGCTCCGCCTGCGCCGCGCCCATCTGGGGACCGCCGGCGAGCCGGCCGGGGAGAGCGTCTACGTCGAGCGCAACGGCCTGCTCGCCCTCCCCGACCGCGTTGGTGACTTCGCGGACGCGCTGACCCGTGCGCTGGGTCGAGCTCGCCGCTGGGATGGCCTCGTGCTCGACGGGTTCCTGGCCGACCACGCGGACGCCTTCGCCGGCCAGCTCGGCGGGCGCTGGGAAATCTCGCCGCAGACGGCGCTCATCGCCGACCTGTCGTCGATCGCCGATGGCGGTCCCGCGGCCCCGTTCAGCGCCGGAGTGCGCCGCGAATGGCGCCGCGCCGAGCGTCGCCTCGGGCCCTTCGACGTCGAGTGGGCGGAGGAGCCGGCTCGCGCCGTCGAGATCCTCGACGAGCTGATCGTGCTGCACCAGGAGCGCTGGGAGGCGGCCGGCAGACCGGGCGCGTTCGAGTCGACGCGCGTTCGCGCCTTCCATCGCGACGTGGTGCGACGGCTCGCCGCGGACGGCGGGGTGGCGCTGACTCGCGTCAGCGCGCCGCACGGCCTGCTCGGCTGTCGCTACGACCTCGTCGACGGGGAGCGACTCATCTCGTATCAGTGCGGCTGGCTGCCCGGTCCCGACGAGGGCGTGTCGGTGGGCGTGGTCCTCGACCTCGCGTGCATGGACGCGGCACAGCGCCGCGGGCTGCGCATCTGGGACCACCTGGCCGGCCCGCAACGGCACAAGCGCAGGCTGTCGACCGGCTCGTATGACCTGCAGTGGTGCACCGGCCGTCGCGGATGGGCGCGCTGGCACGCTTTCGACACGGCACGGGCGCTGCGCCGTCTCGCGCGTGCGGGAGCGGACACGGCGCCGAGGAATCAGGCGCCGCCCCCCGCGGCGGACGGCGGCTCGGCGGCAGGGCCGGCCATGGCAACCGACGGCGGAAGGGAGCGCTGATCGGCTTGGCGATGGCCGTGCGCACGATCGAAGACCCCGGAGAGCTCGGCGCTCTGGAGACCGCTTGGGCTCTCCTGGCCGCGGAGCACGGGACGATCGCGACCCAGGACCCCGCCTGGGCTCTCGGCGCCGCACGCGGCGTCGCCGCCGGCGAGCGCCTGCGGGTCGTCGTCGTCGAGGACGGCGCGCGGCTCGTCGCCGTCGCCCCGCTGCTCCTGCGAAGCGGCCGACTCGAGCTGCTCGGCTACACCGAGCTCTTCGAGCCGACCGATCTGCTGGCGGCCTCGCCGGCCGCGCTCGCGTGCCTCTGCGAGGGGCTCGCGGGCCTGCACAGGCCGTTGCGACTCGAGCGCCTGCCCGCCGGCTCGGCGACCCCGGCCGCGCTGCGCGCCGCCCTCGGTCCCCGTGGGCGGACGATCGTCCGCGCGGCCGAGCCGTGGCCGGCGCTCACGCTCGGCGAGCGGTGGACCGAGCTCGGCGGGGGGCTCGGCGCCCGTAGGCGAAGCGACCTGCGTCGAGCGATGCGCAGGGCACAGGCCGAGGGCGACGTGAGGACCCGTCTGCTCCGCCCCGGTCCGCGCGACGTGCCGGCGCTGCTCGACGAGGCCTTCGCGGTCGAGGCGCGCAGCTGGAAGGGGCGCGAGGGAACGGCGCTCGTCGACCAGCCCGAGCGCGCGGCGTTTCTCCGTGCGTTCGCCGAGAGCGCAGCGGCCCGGGGCGAGCTGTGCGTCTCCTTCCTGGACGTCGGGGATCGAACGGCCGCGATGCAGGTGGCGGCCGAGTGGCGGCGCAGCCTGTGGCTGCTGAAGATCGGCTACGACGAGGCCTTCTCGCGCTGCTCGCCCGGCCTGCTGCTGCTCGCGCACGTCGTCCGGGACGCCGCCCGGCGGGGACTCGACACGCTCGAGCTGCTCGGCGCGACGGAGGAGTGGCTCGAGCCCTGGTCGAGCGACGTGCGCGACGCCGTGACGGTCCTCGCCTATCCGCTGCACCCGCTGGCCGCCCCGGCGACCGCACGGGACGCCGCGCACATCGCCCACCGCGGCGCCCGGCGGCTGGCCAGGAACACGGCTCGGGGCGCGGCGCGGACCGCGGCGCGAGCCACGTCGCGCGTCGTGGAGCAGCGCCACCTCGCGGGTCCCGAGCTCGTCGACGCGTTGCGGATCGCGGCCGATCGCCGTTCGCGCGGCCTGGCGACGACGATCGGCTACTGGAACCGCAGCGATGACTCGGTCGCGTCGGTGCGCGCCCGGTACGAGGCGCAGATCTCGGCGCTGGCCGGTGTGCCGGACGCGCAGATATCGATCAAGGCCCCGGCGATCGGCGACGACCTGAAGATCGTCGAGGCGCTGTTGCGAGGCGCCGCCGAGGCTCGCGTCGGCGTTCATCTGGACGCCCACGCCGAGGAGACCCAGCCCGCCGCCCTCGACATCGCCTGCGCCCTGGCCGGCACCGACGGCGTCGATCTCGGCTGCACGCTCACAGGGCGCTGGCCGAGGAGCGTCGCCGACGCCGAGCGCGTCGCCGCCCATGGCCTGCGGGTGCGCGTCGTCAAGAGCGAGTGGCCGAGCGAGGATGACCCCGATCGCGATCCCCGAGCCGGCTACCTCGAGGTCGTCGACGCGCTTGTGGCCGCGCGCGCCGCGTACGTCGCGGTCGCGACGCACGACGCGCCGCTCGCCGGGCGCAGCCTCGCCGCGCTGCGGGCCGCGGGGGTCCCCTGCGAGCTTCAGGTCCTGCACGGGATGCGCGCGCGGCGGGCGATCCGCCAGGCGCTCGATGCCGACGTCCCGGTGCGGGTCTACGTTCCCTACGGGGTGAGCGGCCTGCCGTACTCGCTGGACAGGGCCTTTCGCGACCCGCGGAGCGCGGTGCGCCTCGCGCACGAGCGCATCCGGCGCAGCCGACCGCTCTGAGCGGCTCTGCCCAGACACGCAGACATATACTCGGGCCCATGATCCGCCGCTACGTCGGCGCCGTCCTCGCCGTCGTGGGAGTGCTGCTCCTGGTGGACGTCGCGCTGACGCTCACGTGGAAGGAGCCGGTCACCTGGTTCCTCACGCGAAACGACCAGAGCGAGCTCGAGAAGCGCTTCGCGCAGCTCGACCGCAGCCTCGCCGACATCACGCCGGTGCAGCCGGCCGGCTCCGGCGAGGACACGGCGCGGTCCGAGGCCAGGATGCGCCAGGCGGCGAGGCAGCTCGAGCGCAAGGTCGAGAACGGCGATCCGATCGGGCGCCTGGAGATCCCCTCGATCGGCCTTCGGATGATGGTCGTCCAGGGCGCCGACACCGACGACCTCAAGATCGGTCCCGGTCACTACACGCAGACGCGGCTCCCCGGCGAGCGCGGGACCGTCGGGCTGGCGGGCCACCGCACCACCTACCTGCAGCCGTTCCGCAAGATCGACGAGCTCCGCCCCGGCCAGCGGATCAGCCTGACGATGCCCTACGGGCGCTTCGACTACGTCGTCACGGGCCGGCGGATCGTCGCGCCGCAGACCGTGAGCGTCCTGAACAGCCGCAGCGGCGCCGAGCGGATCGTGCTGACCGCCTGCCACCCGCTGTTCAGCGCCCGTGAGCGGATCGTCGTCTTCGGCCGCCTGGCGAAGGCGACGCCGCGCAGGCCGGCGGCAGCCTGAGCCGGGCCTCGCGGCGACTCAGGCGCGGGCGGATCCGGTGGAGGCGATGGCGTCGCCGAGGACCGCGGCCGCCTGGACCCGGTTCGTGACGCCGAGGCGCTCGTAGATCACCCGCACGTGGAACTTCACGGTGTTGCGGGATATCTGCAGCAGCTCCGCGATGCGCTGGTTGTCGAGCCCGGTCGCCAGCAGCTCGAGCACCTCGAGCTGCCGGCCTGAGAGCCGGGCGAAGACGCTCTGGGTCTCCGCCCGGTGGAGCATTCCGAGCCAGCCGGCAGGGAAGACGGCGCGCCCGGCCGCGACCTGCGAGAGCGCCTCGACGATCGCTTCGGGAGACTCGCTGCCGAGGACCACCCCGTCGACCTCGTAGAGCATCGCGGCGTGCGCGAGCTCGGCGGTAAGCCCGTCGAGCAGCACGACGATCCGCAGCTCGGGACACGCCTCCCTGACGACTGCCAGGAAGTCCAGCGGGCCGTCGCCGTTGGCGAGCCGCGCGTCGAGCAGCGAGACCTCGGGAGCGGCGGCCGGCAGCCCCCTGGCGAGCGCCTGGGGCTCGCTCGCGGCGCAGCAGACGTCCAGGCCGGCGTCGTCGAGCAGCCGAACGAGTCCGGCGAGCAGCAGAAGCGGACGCTCACCGACGGCGACGCGCAGGCGGCTGCGGGTCTCGCGGGAAATGGTCCCCCCTTTCCCCTGCCGCTCGCTGCGCCGCGTCATGAGGCCCCCTTCAGACCACGGCGTTGGGATCGGACCCGTGCGAGGCTACCACGGCGCCGCGGTGCCGCTCAAGACGGCAGGCGGCGGGTCATGCGCGCCCGGCGGGGCGCCCGGTGGATCGCGGCGCCTGGATCGAAGGGAGCGCGCCGGCGGCCCGGCTAGATGTCGCGCGGGAGCGGCTGGCGAATATCGCGACACCTGAACCGAAGGCGGGCGCGCCGGTGACTCCCCCCGGCTGGCGCCCCCGTCAGGATCACGGCACGCCCCAGGTGAAGCGGTGCGTGTGGATGTCGAGATAGACCAGCGACTCCACCGACCGCACGCCCGGGATCGCCTTGATGTCGTCGTTGACGACGTCGAGCAGCTCGTGCGGCTCGCGGCAGACGACCTCGACGAGCAGGTCGTAGGCGCCGGAGGTCAGGACCAGGTAGATCACGGCGTCGACCTCCCCGATCCGGTCGGCGATCTCGCGCACATCGCCGTCGGCGCGTACGCCGAGCATCGCCATGACCGGCAGTCCCAGCGCGAGCGGATCGGTGACGCCGACCACGTGCAGCACGCCGCTGTCCGTCAGCCGCTGGATGCGCTGGCGAACGGCCGGCGCCGAGAGGCCGACCTTCGGCCCGAGCGCCGCGTACGACATGCGCCCGTCGTGCTGCAGCTCGCGGAGGATCGCCTTGTCGGTCTCGTCGAGGGCGACCTGGCTGCGCCGCGCGCGCGGCGCGCGGTCAGACATGCCTCTCCTCCGCGATCGAGTTGCCGCCGTCGACGACGAGCAGCTGGCCGGTCAGGTACGAGGCCGCGGGCACGCTGAGGAGCGCGACGACCGCGGCGACCTCGTCCGGCGTGCCCGGCCGCCCGACGGGCGTCGCCTCACCCATCGCCAGCTCGCGGGGCGTCGACGACGGCGTCGCGATCCAGCCGGGGGCGACGGCGTTGACGGTGATCCCCTGCGCCGCCGTCTCGATCGCGAGCGCGCGGGTGAGCCCGACCATCCCCGCCTTCGCGGCGTGGTAGCCGGCGTCCCCCGGGTACGCCCCGACCGCCCCCGACGTTGAGGCGACGTTGACGATCCGTCCATAGCCGGCGGCGAGCATCGAGGGGAGCGCGGCGCGGGTGACGTGGAACGCGGTCGAGAGGTTGCGCTCGAGCGCCGCGCGCCACTGGGCGCCGGTCGTCTCCGCGAGCCCGGCCGGGTCCTGCGGGTCGGACACCGACGTCATGCCGGCGTTGTTGACGAGCACGTCGATGCCCCCGAAGCGCCGATCGGCCTCGCTCAGCAAGGCCTCTGCCCGGGCGGGGTCGCGCAGGTCGGCGACGAAGCCCGCGGCGTCCACGCCGTCCGCGACGAGCTCGACCGCGCGCTCGTGGACCCGCTCGGTCGTCGACGTGACGAGCACGGAGGCTCCCAGCGCGCCGAGCCGGCGCGCGCACGCGAAGCCGATGCCGCCGGCGCTGCCCGCCCCGGTGACGACGGCGACGCGGCCGGCGAGGTCGAGCGGCGCGAGCGCGGCGGCGTGTCGACCGGCAGGGTCGAGCGGCGCGAGCGCGGCGGCGTGTCGACCGGCGAGGCTCGCCGACGCCGGCCCGCTCACTTGCCCACCAGCTCGCGGACCGCCTCGGCGAAGACCTCGTGGTGGCGGTCGACGTCGGCCTCCGTCGTGTCGGGGCACATCAGCGCCATCGCGTGGAACGGCGTCAGCAGGATCCCGCGGTTGGCGAGATAGACGTGCAGGTAGTCGTCCAGGTCCGGCGCATGCGCGGCCGCCGACAGACCGCCGTTGCGCGGCGCGGGGCTCGTGAAGCGGTACTCGGCGCGGGCGCCGAGCTGGACGATCGACCAGGGGACCTCGAAGCTGTCGATCACGCCCCGGACCCCCTCGACGAAGCGCGTCGCGAGCGCGGTCATACCGGCGAACGCCTCGTCCGTGAGGACGTGCTCGAGCGTGGCCCGCATCGCGGCCATCGACACCGGGTTGCCGGCGAGCGTGCCGCCGACGCCGCCCATGTCGACCAAGTCGAGGTCGGCACGAGCCGAGATCCGCTCCCCGAGCTGGCCCGACAGCCCGTACGCGCCGCAGGGGATGCCGCCGCCGAGCGCCTTGCCGACGGTGAGCACGTCGGGCTCCAGGCCCCATGCGGCGGTCGCGCCGCCGGGGCCCGCCGAGAAGGTGTGGGTCTCGTCGTTGATCAGCAGCGCTCCGTGGCGCCGCGAGAGCTCGCGCACGCCCTCCAAATAGCCAGGCTCCGGCAGCACGATGCCGATGTTGGTCAGCGCCGGCTCCATGAGGACGGCCGCGACGTCGCCGTGGGCGAGCTCCCGCTCGAGCCGCTCGAGGTCGTTGAACTCGGCGACGCGGCTGGTGAGCGTCACGTCGCAGGGGGCGCCGACGTTGCCGGCGCGGCTCGCGGCCTCGCCGTCAGGTCCGACGACGATCAGCGACTCGTCGACGCTACCGTGGTAGCAGTAGCTGTTGAAGAGGATCTTGGGGCGGCCGGTCATCGCGCGGGCGAGGCGGATCGCCCAGCGATTGGCGTCGGTCGCGGTCAGCGAGAAGCTCCAGAGCGGCATGCCGAAGCGGCGCGCCAGCTCGGCCCCCACCCACTCGGCGTCCTCCGTGGGCATCATCGCCGTCGCACCGCCGAGCTCGCCGAAGCGATCGGCGACCGCACGTACGGTCGGGGGCGGCGAGTGGCCGGCCATCGCTCCGGTGTCACCAAGGCACAGGTCGACGTACTCGTGGCCGTCGATGTCCCAGACGTGCGCGCCGCGGGCGCGGTCCAGGTAGAGCGGATGGCCGGCGGCCGTCTTGTTCATCCAGGTCATCGGGACGTGGCCGAAGAGGTGGTCGGCCGCCTCGTAGGCGGCGCCCGACTTCGGATGGCTCACGCGGAACGCAGCTCGCTCGCGTTCGAGGAGCTCTTGGAGGCGGCTGGCGGTGATCACGACGGGTTGACCTCGCTTGTGGAAGGACGCTGCTCGGCTGCGTGTCCGGGATCCGCTGCGTGTGCGGAATCCGTGGCGTGTGCGGGATCCCTTGCCGCACGCATCCGGGATCCCTTGCCGCACGCATCCGGGATCCGCGGCGTGTGCGGGACCCGCGCGCATCCGGGATCCGCGGCGCGCGTCGACTCATACGCCGATGCATACCTCGGTTTTCGATGGCACCTGCGATCGGATCGAAGGTTATTAGGTTCTCGGCCTTCCGTTTCGCTTGCCGCCGCATCCGACCGACGGACAGTCCCGAACGTGGCTGCAGAAACATCGGTATGCGCTGGGTTTATGCAGCCACGGTCGGGGCTCCCATCTCTCGGGTGGCGAATCGACGGCCAGTTCCCGACGGATCGACGGCTCGCTGAGCGGCTGGTTCGCGGCCGGCTCCCGGCGGGTCGACGGCTCGCTGGCGTCTGGTTCGCGGCCGGCTCGGGCGGGTTCGCGGCCGGCGTCCGACCGTGACGGCGTCCCACCGTCCGTGACATCGGGCGGTCAGCCCCCGCGAGACGCCATCGCCGGTCGCCACGAGAGACGAAGCCTCACTTCGATGCGGTGCGCACGCGTACGGCGGGCGCCTCTCACCGGCGAACGATCCTCGCCAGCCCCACCGCGAGCGACGCCGCGAGGACGGCGATCGCCAGCGCGCCGCCGAGGAACGTCGGACGCTCCAGCGCGAGCTCGGCGAGGGCATGCGGACGCTGGACGACGATCAGCAGACCGGCGACCGCCGCCGCGACGCCAAGCGCGATCGGGCCGGCCGCGACCACCGCTGATGGCGACGGCTCGCGCGGCACGCGGCGAGGATGGCGGCGCTCGAGTGCCACGAGCGCCGCGACGGCCAGCAGCGCCCAGAACGCAGCGACGAGGAAGCCGCCGAGGACGTCGCTGGGGAAGTGCCAGCCGAGCACGAGGATCGCGTAGGAGACCGCGATCGCGAAGGCCGCACCCAGCACGGCGGCCGTGGGCCGCAGCATCGCCGGCACCGCCAGCACGGCGCAGAGCGCGAGCGTCATCGCTGCGGTCGCGTGGCCGCTCGGCCACGAGTGGGCGCTGATCGACCAGCCGGAAAGCCAGTCCGACGATCGCGGGTGCGCCAGCAGCTGCTTGAGGACCTGCGTCGTCGCACCGGTGAGAAGCAGCAGCCCGACGATCGCCACCGCGACCCGCGCGCGCCCCCGTACGAGGGCCAGCGCAGCCAGCGCGAGGCCGATCACGGCGTAGGGCAGCGGGTCGGCGAGATGCGCGATGCGATCGACCAGGGGCGTCAACCGCGGCCCGTTGAGCGCCGCGAAGCCCTCGAGGGTCGCCGAGTCACGCACCTGGACGACCGGCACGAGGTAGGCGAGCACCCCGGTCAGCGCCAGGCCGATCAGGCAGCCGAGCGCGGCGAGAAGCGAGACACGAGGGCGGCTGAGCATCCGAACCCAGGCTATTGCCGGACCTCAACGGGAGCTGAAGCGCCGGTCCCGCCCACTCTTTTTTCGTGGACACCTGGATCTACCCCTGGGGCTGAACCCGCGCGGTGGGCTAGAGCCGCCCGCCCTTCTTCTGGTTGCAGCGCCCGCAGAGCAACTGGAGGTTGTCGGCGGTGTTGGACCCGCCCATTGAGAATGGGATGATGTGGTCGTACTGGATGTCGAAGTTGCTAGCGCACTCGACGCAGGCACCCTCGTCGCGCTGGAAGACGGCGAGCTTCACATCACGCGGGATCGGCTGCCGCTTGCGTTCGGGCAGCAGAGCGGATGCCGCGGCGAGCACTGCGTGTGCGTGCTCTAGCTCCCGCTTTTGACGACGCTCACGAGCGAAGAGCAGCGCCTTTATGTCCTCGCCGGTCAGTTCCGGGCAATTGGTCCAGTAGAAGGCGTCCTGGTGCCACCAATAGCTCCGGTCGCTGTACGTCGTCACGTACCGCGGGTGGTCCTGCTGAGCGCTCGCCGCCGCGGCGACCGTCTCCGGATCGACCCGCAGCGGCGGGGTTCCGGTCGCGATGAACCAATCCCGGCGGCGCATCAGAATGCCTCCGCGGTCGTGGAAGAAGTGTGCATGCTGGTCCTCACGTAGCTGCTGCCGGGCGCCGCTTCGCCGCCACGCGCGCCCGATCGCTACCTCCGGAGGCTTCCCGGCTACTAGGCCCTCCCACGTGCGGTGAATGCCCCCAGCGAGCCACCAGCTGAAGAGCCAGAGCAGCGGTGCCAGCACCACGACGACAACGACTTGCGCGGCGACTGGGTTGTCAGAAATGACGAGAAGGCCAAGCAGACCCAACATGCCCAACGCGATCCGACCGCGACCAGTTCGCGCGCGGGCGCGCTGCGTTGTCCACCAGTGACTTGCCCAATCCATGACGACAACATCGGCCACCAGCGTGCCGGGGTCAAGGATTTCACGGTCATACCACGGTCGCAGCGGGACAACGACCTGCCCAGACGCGCGAAACCCTAAGCGTTCAGTCGGTTGAAGGGGACATAACCGGCCGGTGGCGAATCCGGTGGCGTAGAGCGGGCTGCGGCGGAGGCGGTCTACCTGCAGGGCAAGGAGGCCGTCGTCGCGGTGCTGCTGCGGGTGGACGAGCAGATCCACCGGTTAGGCGAAGCACGTCGCCCAGCAGGACGAGCGGATCGTGCAGCTCGAGTGCCAGGTCAAGCGCTCGTCTCGCAAATCGTCACAGCCGCCGAGCGCCGATCCCCCGAACGCGCCACCCCGGCGCGGCAAGGAGCGGTCGGAGCGCAAGCGGTCAGCCCGGGCAGCGGCAAGTTCGACGTGATCGTCACGCGCGTCACCGACGCGCTCGAGGAGCCTCATAACGATCTGCTCGAGCGCGTGCGCGCCGCCGGCGCGTTAAACATGGATGAGACCGGCTGGCGCACCGCGGGTGAGCGGCGCGCGCTGTGGGGCGCGTTCACCGACCGCCACGTCGTGCTGCGGATCGTGCTTGACCGCCACGAGGACCAGGCGAAGGCGCTGCTGGGCGACACGACGGCGATCGTCACATCCGATACCTGAAGCGCGACTTCCAAGCCCAGGCCGACGGGCTGGCCGCCGAGAAGGACTTCGGCGAGCATGGCCTACGGATCTGCGAGCAGCCCCGACCAGCTCAAGCGCCAGGTCCGCCAGCTACAACGCGAACGGAAGCCGATCCTGCGCACCTAGTCCGGCAAGGCACCGCGCTACAAGCGCACCCGCGGGCTGGCGCGCAACGTGCTCAAGCTCTGGCCGGCGCTGTGGACGTTCGCCGGCCACGACGGTGTCCAGCCGACCAACAACCATGCCGAACGAGCCCTGCGCGGCGCCGTCATCTACCGCAAGCTCAGCCTCGGCAGCCAGTCCGAGGACGTCGAGCGCCGCATCGCCCGGCCGCTGTCGGCGCACCCCACCTGCCGGCTGCAACGCCGCAGCCTCCATGCCTACGTCATCGACGCGCTTCGCGCCCACACCCGCGGCGATCCCGTCCCGCTCCTGGCATTGACTGCACCGGGGTCACTGAACGCCTACAGAAACCACGATATGCAGGGCTTGCGGGAGTACCGCCACGGGGATTCGAACCCCGGTTTCCGCCGTGAGAGGGCGGCGTCCTAGTCCCCTAGACGATGGCGGCTCGGGGACCCGGCAGGATAGCAAGGGCGATGCCCGTGGCCGGGGCGCCGTTGCTATCGTCCCGGCCTGCTGCGCGGATGTGGCGGAATTGGTAGACGCGCACGGTTCAGGTCCGTGTGGAGGCAACTCCGTGGAGGTTCGAGTCCTCTCATCCGCATCAAGAGCCTGACCTGACGGCCCCCATGCCCACGCGGCGTGGGGGCCGTCACGTTTCGCGGGGCAACTGCCGCCGACCATCTCCCCAAGGCGACCTCCGCACCCGGTCAGGCTGGTCCCCCGCGCGGCCCGATCGGGTGCCCGATCGCGGTCAGATCGGGTGCCTGATCGCGACCGTCCCGCGCCCGCCCCACGCTCGCCCCAACCCGACCGCGCTCGCCTCGCGCCCGCCCCGCGCCCGACCCGCGCTCGCCCCAAACCCGACCGCGCCCCAAACCCGACCGCGCCACGACGCCGTCGCACGCGTCGTCCCGGGAGCACCCCGTTGCCCGGAACACCCGTCGCCCCGGAGCACCCCGTCGCCCCGGAGCACCCCGTCGCCCCGGAGCACCCCGTCACCCCGGAGCACCCCGTGCCCGGAGCACCCCGTTGCGACCGGGTACGCACCGCCCCGAGCGCCTCTCACCCCCCAAGCGGCACCGCCCCGAGCGCCTCCCGCCCCCGAGCGCCTCCCGCCCCCCAAGCCGCACCGCCCCCGAGCCGCACCCCGCCCCGAGCGCGCCCACCCGGGACCGGGCTCGGCGCCGTCCGACGCCGCCGGTCCCCGTGCTAGGTTCGCCGCCGAAATCCATTAAAGGGGATCGGAAATGAGTCTTTTTCTTCTCGAGCTGCCGCTGGGCACGGCCGGACGCGACGAGGCGCAGGAGCTGCTCGAGCGCGTAGCCGACGCCGCCGAGGGTGCGGGCGGCGAGGTGCTCGAGGCCGCCGTCACCGGCGACCACACGCGTGCCTTCGTCGTCATCAGCGCACCGGAGCGGGCGGTGGCCCACGCCGCCGGCAGGGTCTCCGGGCTGCCCTTCACGGGCCCAGACCAGGTACGGCTCGTCGGCGCGAGCGAGAGCGACGTCCGTGCCGCGCGCGGTACGAGTGCCCGCTACCTCGTCGAGTGGGACTTCCCCGCCGAGCTGACTATGGAGACGTACCTCGAGCGCAAGCGGGAGAAGTCGCCGCTCTACGCCGAGGTGCCCGAGGTGACGTTCCTGCGCACATACGTACGCGAGGACATGTCGAAGTGCCTCTGCCTCTACGACGCCGGCTGCGAGGCGGACGTGCGCCGCGCCCGCGACGTCGTCCAGACACCGATCTCGCGCCTCCACGACCTCGGCGGAGCCCCCGCCCCGAGCAATGCCCGCTGATCAGGCGCTCGCCGCAGCGGCCGTGCCGCAGGCGCTGCTCGAGCGGATCGCCGAGCGCGCCACTGCCGTCGACGCGGCGACCGACGATCCGCGACAGGCCCTTGTCGAGCTGGCGCAGGCGGGCCTGCTGACGCTCGGCGCACCCGGCCACCCCGGCACGATCGCCGACATGGCGGCGGTCCTCGGCGCGGTCGCCGGCGAGTGCCTGTCGAGCGCCTTCTGCGCCTGGGGGCACCGCATGGCGCTCGAGTACCTCGCCCCGGGCGGCGGCGAGCGGGTGGCCGATCTGGCCGACCTGCGGCGCATCGGCAGCTCGGCTATGGCGGGCGCGTTCAAGGCCTACGTCGGCCTCGAGCGGCTCTCGGTCCGCGCTCGCCGCCACGGCCATGCGCTCGTGCTGGACGGCAGCATCGCCTGGGCCTCCAACCTGCACGACGACGCGCTTGTCGTCCTGGCCGTCGACGTCGACGAGGCGGGCCCCGCGATCCTCGCCGTGCCTGTCGGAACGGACGGACTGACGATCTCGCCTGCGCGCGGGCTGCTCGCCCTGGAGGCGACCGCGTCCGGCCGGCTGGTCTTCGAGGCGGCGCGCGTCGAAGCGGATGCCCGGCACATCGAGCCCTTCCACGCCTTCGTGGCCCGCGTGCGCAGACCGTTCCTCGCCCTGCAGAGCGGCTTCTGCCTGGGGCTCGCGCGTGCCGCGCTCTCGGCCGGGGCCGGGCGGCTCACCGGCCTGGGGGCGGAGCTCGCCGACGAGCACGCCCGGCTCTCCCGCGAGCACGAGCGCACCGCGCAGCGACTCGCCGCGCTCGCGGACGACGAGGACGTCCCGATCCGCGAGCTCGTGCGGCTGCGGCTGGATGTTGCCGTCGTGGCACGCGAAGCGGTGCGGGTGGAGGCGACCCTCACCGGCGGGCGCGGCTACATCGCCGCCAGCCCGACGGCGCGCCGTCTGCGCGAGGCCGCCTTCCTCCCCGTCCAGTCGCCGACCGAAGGGCAGCTGCGGTGGGAGCTCCGGTAACCGCCGATCCGACGACGGCCGCGGCCGGAGCTGCGGCAGCCGCCGACGCGACGGCGTCCGCGGTGGTCGCGGTCCGCGAAGCGCGATACCGCTACGAGGGAGCGACCGCCGACGTCTTCGCGGCCGTCGACCTCGAGCTGCGAGCCGGCGAGACGTTTGCGCTCGTCGGCCCCAGCGGCTGCGGCAAGTCGACGCTCCTGCGCGCGCTGGCCGGCGTCGAGCCGCTGACCGAGGGCACGATCGAGCATGCCGAGGAGGGCCGTCGCCCGTCGCTCGTGATCCAGCGCCCGGCGCTGCTCCCCTGGCTCGACGTGCGCGCGAACGTCCGCTTCGGCCAGCGCCTCGCCGCCAACCGCGACGCGGCCGGCCGGATCGACGTCGACGCGCTGCTCGCCGACTTCGGCATCGCCCACGTCGCCGAGCGGCTCCCGCGCGAGCTGTCCGGCGGGCAGCAGCAGCTCGTCGCGATCGCGCGCGCGATGGCGATCGACCCCGACGTGCTGCTGCTCGACGAGCCGTTCGCGGCGCTCGATCCGGCCGCTCGCTGGGCGATGCAGGACTGGCTGCGCGGACTTGCGGTCGAACTCGGCCCGGCGATCGTGATCGTCACCCACGATCCCGACGAAGCGCTCTACCTCGGCCATCGCGTCGGGCTGCTGCGCCACGGCGTGCCGGGGATCGGGCCGATCTGGGAGCCGCGCCGCGTCTCGCGCGGCGAGCTGCCGACGCTGCCCGAGCGCGCCGAGCTGCTGTCGCTCTACGAGACGACCGTGCGAGCCGGGCGCGAGCTCGCCCTCGCCATCTGACCGCTCGCCGTCTGCGCTCTCGACCATCCGATCCGTGAGGCGCCCGGAAGGCGCCGGTGACCGTTCCACGACCCCCTACGACCCCGGACCCTCAGCCATCCGAAGACCACCATGACCTCCCCGACCTAGAGCCGCATCTCGATGACAAACCCGCCGAAGACCCCCGGAGCCTCCTGCTCCCACCCCCTCCACAACCACCCCGCGAGCACCCGAGGCGCTCGCGACACGACGCTGACACGCGCGGCCTTCCTGCGGCACGCCACCGCGCTGGGCCTCGGAGCAGCCGGTGCCGGACTGCTCGCCGCCTGCGGCAACAGCGGCGCCGACGGCGCCTCCGCCGGCGCCGACGCGGGCGCGAGCACCGCCATCTCCTCGTCCGACGGCTCGGCGGCCGCGCGCCGGATGCGCGTCGGCTACCTGCCGATCACCGATGCGACGCCGCTGCTGATGGCCCACGCGAGCGGCCTCTACGAGCGCCAGAACGTCGACGTCCCCCAGCCGGTGCTGCTGCGGTCATGGCCGGCGCTCGCCGAGGCCTTCCAGTCCGGCGCCGTCGACGCCGTCCACATCCTGATGCCGCTGGCGCTACAGCTGCGCTTCCAGCGGGGCTTCCCCGCGAAGGTCGTCGCCTGGAACCACACCAACGGCTCGGCGCTGACCGTCAGGAGGGACATCGCCGCGGTGGACCAGCTCGCCGGTGAGACGGTCGCGATCCCCGGCTGGTTCTCGATCCACAACATCGCGCTGCAGATCCTGCTGCGCGAGGCCGGCATCACGCCGCTGAAGTCAGGCGCCCCCTCCCGCTCCGGGCGGAGCGTCAAGCTCGTCGTGATGGCGCCGCCCGACATGCCGCCGGCACTCGCCCAGCGGTCGATCGCCGGCTACATCGTCGCCGATCCGTTCAATGCCGCCGCCGAGGTCAAGGGGATCGACAGGATCCTGCGCTTCACCGGCGACATCTGGCGCGATCACGCCTGCTGCGTCGTCGCCGTGCGCGAGGAGCTGCTGAAGGAGCGCCCCGCCGTCGCGCGGGCGTTCGTCGGAGCGGTCGTGCAGGCCCAGGCGCTGACGCGCAGCGACCCGGCCGCCGCCGCGCGGACGCTGACGTCCAAGCACTACCTGCCTCAGCCGGGACCGGTCGTGCGCTGGGCCCTCACCCACGGCGCCGATCCGGCCTACGAGCGCGAGGGCGCGATCGAGCACGCAGGCTGGGGTCAGCGGCGGATCGACTTCCAGGGCTACCCGTTCCCGTCGTACACCGCCGAGCTCGTCGAGCAGCTGCGCCGGACCGTCGTCGACGGCGACCTCTCGTTCCTCGACGGCCTCAGCGGCGAGCGCGCCCACCGCGAGCTAGTCGACGACACGCTCGTCCGCGCGGCGATCGACGCGGCCGGCGGCCCGGCGGCGTTCGACCTTCCCGCCTCGCTGCGGCGCACCGAGCAGGTGGCGCCGTGAACGGCGCCGGCCGCGTCGTGAGCGGCGCCGGCCGCGTCGTCTCGCTCGCCCGCACCGTCGGCCTGCAGGTCGCGGTGCTCGCGGTCGCGATCCTCGCCTGGTGGGTGGCGACCGACGTGCTGCCGGCGCCGCAGAGCATCGCCCACGCGTTCTCCCCGGAGGAGGCCTTTCCGGCGCTGCGCGAGATGATCGCCGACGGCACGATGGGCGCCAACGCGACGACGAGCCTCGCGCGACTGGCCGTCGGCCTCGCACTTGCGCTCGGCATCGGGGTCCCGGTCGGGCTGCTGGTCGGCGGGCTGCCGCTCGTCGAGCGCGCCACCGGCGGGCTGTTCCAGCTTCTGCGGATGACCTCGCCCCTCTCATGGGCGCCGATCGCGGTGATCGTGTTCGGCGTCGGCAGCCGGCCCGTCGAGGCGCTCATCGTCGCCGCCGCCGTCTGGCCGCTGATCCTCAGCACCGCGGCGGGCGTCCACGCGCTCGACCGCGACTGGCTGCTGACGGCGCGCTCGCTGGGCGCCCGTCGCAGCGAGCTCGTGCGGACGATCGTCCTGCCGGGCGTCCGCCCGCACGTCCTGACCGGCCTGCGCCTGGCGCTGGGGATCGCCTGGATCGTCCTCGTCCCAGCCGAGATGCTCGGAGTACAGTCGGGCCTCGGCTACGAGGTGCTCAACGCGCGCGACCAGCTCGCCTACGACGAGCTGATGGCCACCGTGCTCGCGATCGGGATCCTCGGCTACCTGCTCGACCTGGGCGCCCAGGTGCTGCTGCGCCCGGGCGGCCCGCGGCGGGGACGGCGCCTCGCGCTCAGCGCCCGTCGCGCCTCAGGTCCTCCCACCAGCCATACGGCAGCACGGCCGGCAGCACCGGGGCTCGCTCCGCACGCGCGTCGAGCCCCTGCTCGTGTGCCATGACGAGGCCGGCCCACACGTCCCGGGGGTGCATCGTGCAGCGATAGGCGAGCGTGTCGAAGCGCCCGGCCGGCCCGTGCGCCTCGCGGCAGACGTACCGTGTGCGGCCCATGACCGCGCTCGACTGGGTCATCGTCGTCGTCGCCGTGCTCGCCGCGCTGAACGGAGCGCGGCGCGGACTGCTCGCCGGCGCGCTCTCGCTCGGCGGGTTCCTCGCCGGAGCGTTCCTCGGCGCGCGACTCGCGCCGCGCCTGCTCGAGGAGGGCTCCAGCTCGCCGTGGGCGCCGCTCGTCGCGCTGACCGCGGCGATGCTGCTCGGCAGCCTGCTCGCCTGGCTGCTCGGCACCGCCGGCGAGCGCGTGCACCGCGCGCTGCGCCTGCCCGGGCTCACGGCGCTCGACAGCCTCGGCGGGGCGGCGCTCGGAGCGCTGCTCGCGCTCGCGCTCGCCTGGCTGCTCGGTGCGGTGGCGCTGCAGACGCCCGGAATGCGCTCGATCCGCGCGGCGGTGCAGCGCTCCGAGCTGCTCGGCACGCTGAACGACCTGCTTCCGCCGTCGGGCCCGATTCTCCGCGCGCTCGCTCGCTTCGATCCGCTGCCGGAGATCACCGGTCCCTCGCCCCGCGGCATCGCCCCGCCCGACCGCGGCGCGCTCGCCGCGCCCGCCGCACGGGCCGCGGCCGCATCGACGGTGCGGATCCTCGGCGCGGCCTGTGGACTGGGCGTCGAGGGCTCGGGCTGGATCGCGGCGCCGGGAGTGGTCGTCACCAACGCCCACGTCGTCGCCGGCACGGACGGCGAGCTCGTCGTCCAGCAGGGCGGCAGCGGCCCGCACCTGGCGGCGCGGGCCGTCGCCTTCGACCCGGCGGACGACATCGCCGTGATCGCGGCGCCGGGGCTGACCGGAGGGGCGCTGAGCCTGGCGCCGGCACCGCGCAGCGGCACGGCCGGCGTGATCCTCGGCTACCCGCTGAACGGCCCACTCGACGCGCGGGCCGCCCGCCTCGGCCCCACGTCGACGGTGCTCTCCCCGGACGCTTACGGCAACGGAGCGAGACCGCGCAGCGTCGCGCGCTTCCGCGGGCGCGTGCGACCCGGCAACTCGGGCGGCCCGATCGTCGACCGGCGTGGGCGCGTGCTGACGACGGTCTTCGCCGCGGCGACGCGGACGAGCACCGCCGGTGGCTACGGCGTTCCGAACGACGAGGTCGCGCAGACTCTCACGGGCCGCTCCGTGAGCTCGCCGACGGTCGACACGGGGCCCTGCGGGGGCTGAGCCCGACGATCGGGTCCGGGCATGCGGGAGGCCGGCTGGCGGGCCGGCCTCCTCGGCACATCAGCGCCGCTGCTCATCTGACAGCGGCTCGGCGCCCCATGCAGGCGCCTTCAAGGCGATGCTGCAGTTTGCTGTCAGGTCGACTGGTCCGGCGGACTGAGCCCGTCCACGTGGACGCTCCTTCCGATCGTTCCCCGCCGCGCACGGCGGCCGGTTCGTGATCGACCATACCAACGCCTCCGCAAACGTCAACCAAGCCCCGCGACGACGACGGCCCGGCTGAGCGCAGCCGCCCGCTCAGGCTGTCCCGGCCGCGTCCGCGGCGCCGGAATCGTCCGCATGACGTTGTCGCCAGGCCTGCTCCAATGCCCCGAGCAGGGCTGCCGGCGGCTGCGCGCCGGAGACCAGCAGGGAGCGGTCGATGACGAACGCCGGCACGGCTCTCAGGCCCAGGCTCGTCGCCTCCGCGATGTCGGCGCGCACCGCCTCGAGCTCCGCGTCGCCGTCCAGCGCCGCGGCGACCTCGCCGCCGTCGAGCCCGACCTCGGACGCCAGCCGGACGAGCGCCTCGCCGTCCCCGAGGTGCTCGCCGTCGGCGAAGTAGGCGCGCAGCAGCCGCTCGACCATCCGGTCCTCGAGGCCGCTGCGCCCGGCCAGCTTGATCAGGCGATGGGCGTCGAGCGTGTTCGTCGGTCGCACCCGGTCGAGGTCGAGCTCGAGGCCGGCCGCACGCGCCATCTCCAGCACGCGGCCGTTCATCGCCCCGGCCTCGTCCCGCGAGACGCCGTACTTCGCCGCCAGGTGGTCGCGGAGGTCGCCCTCGACCTCGCGCGGCATGTCCGGCGCGAGCTGGAAGCTGCGCCAGACCACCGTGACGTGGTCGCGAGGCTCGAACCGCTCGAGCGCGGCCTCCAGGTGACGCTTGCCGATGTAGCAGAACGGACAGGCGACGTCCGACCAGATCTCGATGTTCATCGTTGATGCTCCTGGGTGCGGAGCACCGATGCTAGGCACCCTCATGGCTCCGCCGGCGCCGTCGCGGTGGTCCCGGGCGGCCAAGGCTCCTGGATCTGCTCCGTCGCCCGGAAGAACGCGTCGGCCACCGACAGGACGAGGCCGTCCGCGCCCTGCGGGCCGGTGAGCTGAAGCCCGACCGGCAGCCTCAGCCGGTCCCACCCGCCGCGGACGACCGCCGTGGGAAGGCCGGCGAGCGACTGCGGGACGGTGTGAGCGAGGACGGCCTCGCGCAGCCCGCGGGCATCGCCGGCGCGCGCCGAGTCCTCCTCGCCGCGGCGCGGCGATGCGACCGGCGACACCGCGCTCAGCATCAGCTCGCAGGAGTCGAACAGCCGGCGCATCCGATCGATGACGTCGCGCCTGATCGCCTCGGCGGCCAGGTACCGCTCGAGCGTGACCTGCTCGGCGCGCTCGAGGCGCTCGACGATCGCGGGCGCGTACTCGCCGCGACGCTCCGGATAGAGCCCGCTCCTGCGGTGGACATCGAGCGCCTCGGCGAGCTGGAGCGGGACGAACGCCTCCAGCGCGCGCGGCAGCTCCAGCGCCACCTGGGGCCGTACCTCATGGCCGAGCGTCGCAAGCGTCTCAGCCGCCCGTTCGAGCACGATCCGCACGTCGGGGTCGAGCGGGGCCTCGGCGGGGCCGTGCCAGACCCCGATGCGCACCGGGCGCCCGGCCCGGCCTCCCGTGCCGGCCCCCTCCGGATCGCCGACCGGCGCGCCGAGCGCCGCCATCAGGAGCGCAAGGTCCGTGGGGTTACGGGCCATCGGCCCGACGTGGTCGAACGACGGCGCGAGCGGGAACACGCCGTCGGTACCGACGCGTCCGAACGTCGGCTTGAGGCCGCTGACGCCGCAGAACGCCGCCGGGATGCGGATCGACCCCGCCGTGTCGGTGCCGAGCGCCAGCGGCGCCTGCCGCAGAGCGAGGGCGACGGCCGACCCGCTGCTCGACCCCCCGGCCGTCCGGGCGGGGTCCCACGGGTTCAGGCACGCCCCGAGGTGCTGGTTCTCGGACGTGATGCCCCAGGCGAACTCGAACAGGTGCGTCTTGCCGACGAGCACCGCACCCTGCGCGCGGACGCGCTCGACGCATGGCGCGTCGCGCGACGGGACGTGCTCGGCGAACATCCGCGAGCCGTACGTCGTCCTCACGCCGGCCGTGTCGATCAGGTCCTTGACGAGGATCGGCACCCCGAGCAGCGATGCGCCGTCGCCGTCGCGCCGTGCGTACCGCCGCTCGGCCTCCCGTGCCTCCCCCATCGCCCGGTCCAGCGCGAGCGCCGCGCAGGCATTCGCGCCGCTCGTCTGCTCGATCCTGCGCGCGGTCGCTTCCAGGACCTCCAGGGGCGAGAGCCGGAGCGCCAGGAACTCGCGGCGCAGATCGCTCGCGCCCAGCTCGTGGAGCGCCGTCACGCCCGCGCCGGCTCGACTCGAACCCGACCGCACATGGGGCGCGATGCTATCCGGAGGGCGATCGCTCGCCACGCGCGAGCGAGTCGACGCTCCTGCGACGCGATCAGGTGGGGGGCTGGCCGCCGCCCCAGTCGCCGCCATCGTCCCCGTCCCCCGGGGCCGCGACGCAGACGGCCAACGCAGGGGAGTTGGCCGCGGCGCGGATGAGGCCCCCTCCCCGTCCGACGGGCATCGCCGCGTCCTTGTGGCGCGCGGGCGGCAGCGGATCGGTGGAGGCGGTCGCATCCCATGTACCGCGCCAGGAGCTCTGCGCCTCGTTGCAGACGACGACGCCCTCGGGCAGCGACCCGGCGCTCGCGGGCTGTGCGGCGGACGCGGCGGACGCGAACGCGGCCGCAAGCAGCGCAAGCGAGGTCAGGGCCGCGATCGCCGCAGATCTGCGACGGCTCGATCTGCCGCGACGGCGTGATTCTCCGGTAGGTCGGCGCGGGGTCATAGGTCTTCTCCTTCGAGTGGTGAGGCGTGGGCAAGCTCAAAGGTGTCGTATCGGCGCCCCCTCGGGAGCCCGTAGCGCCACGGCCCGCGGACCGACGGATGTCCGGTGTCCGGTCGGTCGGGTTGAGCCGGCGGGCGCCGGACGTGGTGATCGCCGAGCCCGATGACCCATGCTTCCGGCCCCAGTCCCCTCGGGAGTCTCTGCCGGGTGTCGATCGCAGCAGTCATGCGGGTCAGGTTGCTCCTCGTGCGGCTGGTGGCGCTCAAATTGGACCCCGCGTTGGTAGGACTATGCGTCGTGCAGGGCCGACTGTGCGTCACGCACCGCTGGCGCTTGACGAACTGAGCCTCGCATCGCTGCGGCAATAGGCTGCCCGCCGATGCCGCACATCGCTGCGCCGGAACGAAACTCACCGGAGAGGATCTGATGGAGACCCACGTCCGAACGCCTCAGGACGTCTTCATGCAACCGCAGCACCTCGTCGTGCCGCCTTTCCAGCGACCCTACGTCTGGGAGAAAGAAGAGCAGTGGGCGCCGCTGTGGCAGGACGTCCGACGGCTTGCGGAGCTTCAACTCGGACAACCATCCGCCGACGTCAAGCACTTCCTTGGAGCGATCGTGGTGCAAGCCCAGGAGCCGATCCTCGGGGGACTGCCGGCGAGCAGCATCATCGACGGCCAGCAGCGCCTGACCACGCTGCAACTCGTGATGGATGCGACTGCTGCCGCGTTGGAGGCGGTGGGCCAAGACCCGCTGGCCGCGCAACTCGATCGGCTTACTCACAACGAGGACATTTACGTCCTCGGCCAGGAAACCCGGCTGAAGCTACGTCATAGCAACAGGGATCGCGAGGCGTTCGACGAGGTGATGGGCGCCGAGGCCCCCGTCGACCACGAGGCGCTGCATCATGCAGCCGCTCGGGTTGTCAGGGCCCACCAGTACTTCACGCAGGCGGCGAGCGAATGGCTGCGCCCGACAGCCGACGGAGCCGCCGAGCGGGCGCAGTCGCTGACGAACGTGCTGACGAGAGGGCTGCAAATCGTTGCGATCAACCTGACCGCCAACGAGAACTCCCAAGAGATCTTCGAGACCTTGAACGCGCGTGGAACGCCGCTCACTGCGGCGGACCTGATCAGGAACTTCATCTTCCAGCGCCTGGCGGCCAGTGGCGCCGATACCCGCGCCCATGTCGCCCACTGGCCATTCGAGACTGACTTCTGGGAGAAGGAGGTCAGCGTCGGCCGCTATGCCATGCAGCGCAGCTCTCTGTTCTTCAACCAGTGGCTGATCGCGCGGGTGGGCGAGGAAGTGAGCCCTCGTGCAACGTTCACGCGGTTCAAGCAACACGTCGAGCAGGCCGAACTCGAACGTGGGCAGGCGGTCGTCGAGCTGCTGTCCCTGATCCGAGAACAAGCGGACGCATATGAAGCCTGGACTAACGCAGCAGCTGACGCCGATCGGCAGCTCAGCCGGGTTGAGCTAGCCGTATACCGAATGAAGGCTTCGGAGAGCGAGCTGCTCAAGCCGTTGCTGATCTGGCTTCATAAGCCAAGCCGTGCGGTGCGCGGTGATGTCATCGAGCGTGTCGTCTCGGCAATCGAGAGCTGGCTTGTCCGCCGTCAGCTCTTGCGCCTGAGCATCGGTGACATGGGGCGCGTCGTCGCTGACCTCATCCGGGCGCACGAGCACACGCCACCGGCAGAGCTCGCCGACAGCATCGGGAGCTACCTATCGCGGCTCAACGTGACGAGCACGTATTGGCCCGGTGATGCCGAGATCCGCGACGCCTTGCGGACCGAGCAGGTGTTTCGCCGGTTCAAGAAGGCGCGTACACGCATGCTCTTGGAGGCAATCGAGGACGCCCATCGGGTCGGGACAAATCAGCCGCAGGTGCCGCGACGTGGATATCCGATCGAGCACATTCTTCCGCAGAAATGGACCGACCACTGGGCCGTCCAGGGCGCGGATGCCGAGGAAGCGCGAGCGGAGCATGTCCACCGACTTGGGAACCTGACGCTGCTGACGAAGTCATTGAACTCGAAGGTGTCGAACGGCCCTTGGGAATCCAAGCGTCAGGCGCTGCAGGCGCACGACACGCTGCTCCTCAACAGCCGACTGCTTTCCACGTGTGCCGCCAGCTGGGACGAGGCCGGCATCGAAGCGCGGACCGACGCGATGATCGACGTGCTGTTGAAGACCTGGCCGGTCCCGGCCGGCCACGAGGGAGTCGTCGTGGATCCCCACGAGAAGTCCGCGGGGTGGATCCAGGTCAAGCACCTCGTCAAAGCTGGACTGCTCGCGCCTGGTGCGGTTCTCAGCCCCCGAACCGGGGCTTGGCAACCCCGCACGGCACTCGTCCGCGCGGACGGACTCCTCGAGATCGATGGAAAGACTTTTGAATCGCCGTCCGGCGCAGGTCTCTACGTCAAGGGCTCCGTCACGAACGGCTGGTCGTTCTGGACGCTGCCCGACGGTCGGAAGCTCCACGACGTCCGCGCGATCTATACCGGTACGGACCCGGCAAAGGCCCCTGCAAGCTTCGACTGGAGTGGCCTGCACAGCATCCTCGAGCTGCTACCTGCGGGCCATTGGACGAGCTACGGCAGCCTGGCGGACGCCGTTGGGACCGCACCACAGCCGCTTGGCAACCACGTCGCCGTGTGCCAGCAGTGCTCGAATGCGCATCGCATCCTCGAGAGCGACGGCAAGGTCGCGCCGAACTTCAGGTGGAGTGACCCGAGCGACCGGCGGGGTCCCTTGGAGATGCTGCAAGCTGAGGGCGCATTCGCGAACGGCAGCCCTGACCCAGCTCGCGAGTTGAAGAGCGACGATCTGCAGGCCTTGATCGAGCAGTAGGCCGTGGCACGTGCCAGGAAGGCCGGACTCGCGGACATGGCGGTAGCCGACGCGTTCGCGCGGCACTTCGCTGCCCCAGCGGCCGCTCGGGCCGAGCTGTCGCGGTGATGGGCCACAGGCTGCCATGGACGTCCCGGCTTCGAAACCCGCGAAACGGGAGCACCGCCCGCTCGCCGAGGCCCTTCAGAGGCAGCTGAGGGTCCAAGATGAGGGACGATGCTGCACCGCTCGATCCGACTGGGCGCCGACGGGGCGGAGATCCGGATGACCGTCGAGTGCACGGTAGACCCGGACCGCTTGCACGTCGCTCGGGCTTGCCGGTCGGATGCAGACGGTCCTGCTCCTCCGCCACCGCCGCCTGGAGTTCTGCCGCAGTCCCGTGGGGAACCGCCACGTGGCGTCACTGCACTGCGTAAGGACCCTCGTGGCGAGCGTGTGCTCGACGTCGGCGGCCGCGAGCTTGCCCTTTCGGCACTGCGCCAGCTGGCGTCGGGCCGTGGCTTCTATCTGGTGCCACAGACCTCCGGCGCGCCGCAGGTCGTTCGAGCGGCCCTCAGACAGCCGCCCATCACTGCGTGCCGCAGCCTGAGCCTTTGCAGCGAGTTCGCTGATGTCGTTGAGCACCCCGATGCGGTCGTCGTCGAGCAGTGCGCCTCGTCCCACGGCAGGGCCTCGCACACGACCTCGCCCGCCGCCTCGACCGGCTTGCGGTCCGTGGGCGGTCGCGCTCGCGAAACGTGGGCGGTTCGTGGGCGGAGCACCTCGAAACCGACCGAACTGCGACGCGCGGTGACGCGGACCACCGGCGGCCTGCTCGCCCAGCTCCCGTGCGGGTTCTCGTCGCTCGGGATCGGCCCGGACGTGACCGGACCGATCCGCGTGCACTATCGGGGAGACAGGATTTGAACCTGCGACCTTCCGGCCCCCAGCCGGATGCGCTACCAGACTGCGCCACTCCCCGTGGAGTTGCCTGCCGAAGCGGGCGACGGGAATCGAACCCGCC
>JANJTP010000045.1 GCA_024711025.1 Solirubrobacteraceae bacterium | reverse complement strand
CGCCGTGCCGCGCGCGCCGCGACCAGCCCGGCCGCCGCCAGCCCCGCGGCCGCCGCGCGACGTGCGACCCGCCGGCGCGGGGGGCACCCCCGGAGCACCTGCTCGGCGGCGAGCATCCCCGGGATGCCGGTCACGCCGCCGCCGGGCCATGTCGAGGCGCCGGTCATGAAGAGGCCGTCGAACGGCGTCGCGTAGCGCGAGAGCCCCGGGAGTGGCCGCCAGAGGAAGTTCTGGCGCAGGTGGTGGGAGCCGCTGATGGAATCGCCGCCGACGAGGTTGGGGTTGCGGCGCTCGAGATCGGCTGGCGTCAGCACCGCCCGCGCACGGACGAGACCGCGCAGTCCCGGCGCGTAGCGCTCGAGCTTCGCCATCACGCGCTCGGCGTACGGCTCACCGGCCGCGGCCCACGAGCGCTCGGCGATCTCGCCGGCGGCGTCGCCGCGGATCTGCGCCGGCAGCGCCCGGACCTGCACCCAGAGGACATGCGTGCCCTCGGGCGCCCGGGTCGGATCGACCGTGCTCGTCTGGCCGACGACGAGCATCGGATCGCGTGGCAGCAGCCCGTTGCGCGCCGCCGTGTACGTGTCGGCCAGGTCCTCGACGTACGGGCCGATGTGCACGTAGGCGAACCGCTGCAGCTCCTCGCCGGCCTCCCATGGCACGCGATCGGAGAGCGCCAGGTGGAGCATCATCGTGCCCGGGCCGTAGGCGAAGCGGCCCGCGGCGCGGCGGACCGCCTCCGGCACCGGCGCGTCGCTCAGCAGCCGTCCGTAGAGCGCAGTCGGCGTGACGCTCGCGACGATCGCCTCCGCCGCGTCGATCGGCTCGCCGGATGCCAGCTCGACGCCGCGGGCGCGGCCGCCCTCGACGCGGACCCGCGCCACGTCGACGCCGGTGCGGACCTCGCCGCCGTGCTCGGCGAGCAGGGCGCAGAGCGCGTCGATCAGCCGCGAGGCGCCGCCCTCGACGATCGACATGCCCGCCTCCATGTCGGCGAACGACTCGACGAACGGGATCATCGCCCCGCCGGAGACGTCCGGGCCGAAGTCCAGGTGCAGGCCCCAGCAGGCCATCAGTGCCTTCGCCTCCGGCGTCGAGAGGTACGCGTCGCCCAGATCGCGCGTCGACGCCAGCAGGAGCTGCGCCAGCCAGAGTGCTCCCGAGGGCCCCAGCTCCTTCAGCGCGCCGGCCGCCCAGCCGGCCGCCTGCCAGGACGGCAGTGGCGTGCCCAGCCCCTTGAAGAGGGTCGGCGCGTAGCGTCCGAAGAGCCCGTGCAGCTCCGCCCAGCCGTCGGCGTCGGCGACGGCGTGCTCGCGCAGCCCGGCGAGCGTCCGCTGCGGATCCCCGTAGACCTTCAGCGAGCGGCCGCCGGGGAAGACGTTCGAGTAGGGCGCGTCGGTGTGCGCATACCGCAGGCCGAGGCGCTCCAGGTCGGCGCCGATCCGCGCCCACACCGGCCCGCCGCGAAACGTGTTCTGGTTCGTCGAGAAGACGTCGTGGACGGCGCCGGGCACCGTCACCTCGTCGCTGAAGACCGCACCGCCGGGCCGCGGCGCCTGCTCCAGCACGAGGACGCGCCGGCCTTCGCGCGCCAGCAGGATGGCGCAGACCAGCCCATTGTGGCCGCCGCCGATGACGATGACGTCGTGCATAGCGTAGTTGTATCCGTTCTGGCTCGCGTGATCAAATATCCGATACCTACTAGACTGTATCCACTTCTGCCCACCCGACTCGACGCGCTCCGACCGGAGGGAGACCGATGAGCACGCAGACCACCGCGATTACCCCCCTGGTCGCCTCACTCACCAGCGGGGAGATCGAGATCGTCGATCTCACGTACCCCTTGGGCGAGAACACGTTGAGCGTGGAGCTCCCCGAGCCGTTCGCACAGAGTCCGTTGCTCGAGCTGCATGAGATCAGCCGCTACGACGCGCGCGGCCCGGACTGGGCGTGGAACTGGCTCGTCATCGGCGAGCATGTCGGCACCCACATGGACGCCCCGATCCACTGGATCACCGGGCGCGACGGCGCCGATCTCGCCTCGATCGCCCCTCGGCGCCTGGTCGGGCCGGCGGTCGTTCTCGACCGGACCGCCGAAGTGCGCGAGAACCCGAGCTATCTGATCACTATGGACGACATCCGCGCCTTCGAGGCCGAGCACGGCTCGCTGCCGGACGGGGGCTGGCTGCTGCTGCGGACCGGCTTCGACCTCTCGGCGCCCGCCGCCCGGTACAACGACACGCCGCGACCCGGGTTCGCACCCGACGCCGCTCGCTGGCTCGCACAGGAGAGCGGCATCGTCGGACTCGGTGTCGACACCACGTCAGTCGACGCTGCGGGCGCCGGGACGTTCGAACCGCCGGCGCCCGCCCACCGCGCGATCCTCGGAGCCGGCAAGCACATCGTCGAGCAGCTGGCGCACGTCGATCGGCTGCCGTCCACGGGTGCGCTGCTCGTCGTGGCACCCATGCCGCTGATCGGCGGCACGGGAAGTCCGGCGCGGGTCATCGCCCTGACACCGCGGAGCTGAGCGACGAGCCTCAGCGCCGTCCCGACTGCGACCGCACGGAGCCCGCGAGCAGAAGCGCGCACAGCGCCGTCAGCACGACGCCCAGCAACTGGAGATCGCCAGCGCCGAGGTTCGTGCCGAAGACCAGTCCGAGTAGTACTGTGGCGGCGATCGTCCCCGTGTAGCGCGCGGTCTGCAAGAGGCCCGATGCCGTGCCGATCGTCGCCGCGGGTGCGACGCGCACGAGCGAGACCTCTAGTGCCAGGGATCCCAGCCGGACGCCGATCCCCAGAACGCCGAGCGCGACGATGACGAGCCCGAGCCCGATGGCTGCGCCGGCAACGGCGAAAACGGCTACACCGGTGCTCATCGCGATCACGCCCGCGAGCATGACGCGCGGCGTCCCGAGCCGCTCGATCGCGCGCCCGCCCGCGGCGGTCGCCAGTGCGCCGACCCCGGAGACGGCGAGCATCACGGCCCCAACCGCCGCCGGACCCAGGCCGCGGATCTGCGTGAGGTACGTCGGCACGCCGAACAGCACGGCGTAGTAGACGGCGTTCACGACCGCGAACCGGGGGTAGATCGCGCTGACGCCGATCCGTCGACCGATTGCGCGCACGTCGATGAACGGGTTCGGTGCGCGACGCTCCCAACATACGAACAGCGCGCCGGCGCAGACGCTGATCCCGATCGAGACCCAGCGGGCGGCGTCGTCGCCGGTGCCCGTGGCCGCGACCGCCGCGGACATCGCGACGGCAAACAGCGCGACGCCCCGCGTGTCGAGTGGGCTACGACGCTCGCAGCCACGCGCCGCGGGCGTCGGGTCGCCGCCTCGACGCAGGAGCGCCGCAGTGAGCCCGACTGCGCACGCGGGGACGTTGACGAGGAAGACCGCCTCCCACCCGCCGAGTGCCACCAGCCAGCCTCCGAGCACTGGTCCGAGTCCCGCTGCGGCCGCGGCCGCGGTCGCGATCAACGCGACCGCCCGCGTCCGCTGCGACATCGGCACCTCATGGCGGATCAGCCCGATCGCGGCGGGGTAGAGCGCCGAGCTGCCCAACGCCTGGACGAGCCGCGCGCCGATCAGTCCGGCGAGACCGGGCGCCAACGGCGCGAGCGCGCTGCCCGCGGCGAGCACCGCGAGCCCGCCGCAGTAGAGGCGCCGGTGGCCGGTCCGATCACCGATGCGACCGAGCAGCGGCTGCGCCACCGCCGCCGCCAGGTAGTACGAGGCGAGGACCCAGGCGAGCTGCGAGAACGAGAGATGGCGATCTCGGCCGAGCGGCGCCAGCGCGACCGCGATCATCGTCGAGTTCAGCGGGTTGAGCGCGACGCTGAGCGCGAGCCCGACCACGAGCGCCCGTGGGTATGGGCGCCGCCGTGCCTCTCCTTCCAGGGCGCCGGGGCTCAGAAGCCACCCGCGTAGCCGTCCTTGCGCGCATCGGACCCGCCGACGAGCGCATCGCCGTCGACGAGGATCGCCTGGCCGCCGCCGAAGGTGGGATGGTTGTCGTCGCGCACGATGCGCTCGCCTCGCTCCTCGAGCTGTGCCGCCTGGGGCCAGAGGCCCTCCTCGAGGCGAACGCCCTCGGGCGCCACGAGGAAGCGCGGGCGGTCCAGCGCCGCCTGTGGGTCGAGGCCCTCGTCGACCAGGCCCGAGACGAGTTGCATGTGCGCCTGCGCCTGGATCGGCCCGCCCATCACGCCGAAGGCGCCCCACAACGCCCCGTCGCGCATCAGCATCCCTGGGATGATCGTGTGGTACGGCCGCGCGCCGGGGACTATGCGGCGCTGAACGGAGAAGCCGGCTCCCCGGTTCTGCAGGATGACGCCCGTACCGGGAGCCATGACCCGCGAGCCGAACGACATGTAGATGCTCTGGATGAACGACACCGCCATGCGGTCCTCGTCGACCGCGCACAGGTAGACCGTGCCGGCCGGCGGCTCCACGATTGGACGGGGGACGTCGCCCACGCGCTCGTCGAGGTACTCGGCATCGAGCAGGTGACGTACGTCGGCGCCATCGCGGACGTGCTCCAGCGCGTCCTCCAACGCCAGGCGCGCGCAGTGGACCTGGCTGGCAAGCGACGGATCCGTGCGCTCGAGCAGGCCGAGTCCCTCGAGCGCCGCGACCCCCTGGGTCGGCGCCGGCAGCTCGATGACCTCCGTTCCCCGGTAGTTGAGGCGCAGCGGCTCCACCCACCGTGGTTCGAACGCGGCGAGGTCGGACTCCTCGAGCCAGCTCGCCGCGGCGATCGCCCCCGCTACGGGACCGCGGTAGAAGCCGCTCGGGCCCTCGACGGCGATCCGGCGCAGCGTCGCGGCCAGTGGCCGCATCGCAACCCGCTGTCCGGCCGCGGGGGAGGGTAGGAGCTCCTTCGGTGCCCCCGCCGCCTTCCACAGCGCCGCGGTGACCGGCGCGACCGCGAAGCCGCGCTCCGCGAGATCGATGGCGGGGGCGAGGCAGCGGTCGAGGCCCAGGCGGCCATACCGCTCGCTCAGCGCTGCCCAGCCGGCGACGGATCCCGGCACGGTGACCGATCGTGGTCCGCGCTGCGCGACGTCGTCGAGGTTGGTCGCGGACGCGGGCGCGGGTCCCGCAGCGTCGAGCGCGTCGATGCGGCCGTCGCGCCAGACGAGCGCGAAGCAGTCGCCGCCGATCCCGGTCGACATCGGTTCGACGACCGTCAGTACCGCAGCCGCGGCCAGCGCGGCGTCGGCAGCGTTGCCGCCGCGCTCGAGCGCTCGCAGACCGGCCCACGTCGCCAGCGGCTGGCTCGTGGCGACCATCGCCCGCGAGCTGACCGCCGGGGGGCGCCCGGGCGCGAACCGGAAGCGCCGCACCATGCGCGGCGGCCCCGACTCCGGTTCGTTCCGCTCGCTCTTCGTCTTCGCTTGATCGGTCATCGTCTGCGTGTCCCTTGTCACCACATGTCCGCATCGGTGTCGAGCTCGACCGGTTCGCCGATGCCCCGCTCCCGGGCGAGCCGCCAGACGTGGATGCCGACGGCGATGTCCTGGAAGGTCACGCCCGAGCTGTCGAAGAGCGTGATGTCGCGCTCGGAGTTTCGCCCGGGACGCTCCCCGGCCACGACCTCCCCGAGGCTCGCGGCGATGACGTCGGCGGTGGCCGCCCCCGCGCGGATCGCCACGCTCAGCTTTCCGTTGGCGATGGCGTTCGCGCGGTCGTCGGCGATCGTCCGGGCGATCTCGAAGATCCGATGGTCGAGCTCCGCGCGATGGCCCATCGCGTTGACGTGTGCACCCGGCAGCAGCAGTTGCGGGTCGAACGCGGGCCGGCCGGCCCCTGTGCCGGAGATGAGCACCTCCGCCCGCCGAACCGCCTCGTCGACGTCTTCGACGGCCTCTACCGCCAGCCCGTGGCGATCGCGTAGCTCGTGCGCGTACTGCTCGCGCCGCTCGGCCGATGGGCTGTAGAGCACGATCCGCTCGATCGGCCACCCGAGCGCAACGTGCGCGCGTACGGCGAATCGCACGACGGCGCCCGTTCCCAGCACCCCCAGCACGCGTGCGTCGGGCCGCGCGAGGTGGCGGGTGGCTACTGCCGATGCGGCGCCGGTGCGCAGGTAGCCGAGGTAGTTGGCCTCGATCAGCGCCGCCGGCAGCAGCGACTCGGCGTGGAAGAGCGACAGGATCTGCATGCGGCGCTTGGTCTGGGGCGTGCCATCGGAGTGGGCGAGCATCTTGATGCCCCACCAGTCCGGCTCGATCCCCCCGAGCATCATCTTGGCGGCCCGCGGATGGGCCATCGGCACCGCGTCTGGGAGCGTCCAGGCACTCGCCCCCTCCCACGCGCGACCCGATGCGCTGAGCCGGAAGACGTCCTCCTGCAAGCGGATGCAGTCCTCCATGGGAACCAGATGGCGGACCTGGCCCATCGACACGACTATCGTGCGGCCGCTCACGCGATCGTCACGAGTCCGCGATCGGGATCTGAAAGGAGCTCGCAGCCATGCTCCGTGAGCACCACCGTCTCCTCAGATCCGTACTGCATCTCCGGCGTCTTCACGTACACCTCCACGGACAGCACCATCCCCGCCTCCAGCGGCGTGTCGTCGGTCAAACGGACCAGCGGCGGCTCGCTCGACTGCAACCCCAGGCCGTGCCCGATGTGGAAGTACGGGAAGCGGTCGTAGGGAGTCAGCTTGCCGTTACCGAACCCTTCCTCCGCAAATGCCTCCAGCGCGACTCGCATCGCCTGCTCGGCTGTGATGGCGGGGCGTAGAGCCTCCTCGATCGAGCGGCGAACGAGCGTACGGGCGAGGTCGTGGCCGCGACGCTGGTCGTCGGTTGGCTCGCCCATGACCGCCATGCGCCCGAACTCGCCCCAGTAGCCGTCGCAGATCGCGCCGGTGTCGAGAAACACCGTGTCGCCGGTCTGCAGTGGCTCCTCGATCGGCCCTGCGAACGGTGTGATGACGCCGCGACCGCGGTGGCGCACGCTCGACGAGATCGTCATCTGCGCGAAGGGAGGCTCGTTGGAGCCGGCATCGATCAGTGAGCGCGAGCACAGGTCGTAGAGCTGGCGCTCGCTCATGCCTCGCTCGGCCTCGGCGAACGTGCGGGCGAGCGCCCGGCCGTTGATGTCGTGCGCGCGTCGCAGCCGCTCCAGCTCCGCGGGCGACTTGACCATCCGGATCCGCCAGATCAGCGGCGCCGCGTCGATCCATGCGCAGCCCGGCAGCGCCTCCTCGAGCCGCTCCAGCTCGATGAGCGGCATCATGACCCGCTGGTCCAGGCCGGCCTCGAGGCCGACGCGGCCGCGAGTCACCCCCAGACGCTCGAACAGCGCGAGCGCGTCACGGTGGCCAAACGGCTGCGCGTACGTATGGATCTCAGGCACCCAGCCAAGCCGCGCCGTCGCCTCGCTGAACACATTGACGCACGCGGCCGCACCGCCCTCGCGTGTCAGCAGCAGTAGGTGCGGCCGCCCGGACGTCGCCTGGAAGTTGCGCGGCGTATGGCCCGAGAAGTAGCGGTAGTTGTGGGCGGCGGTGGAGTCGCCGCTGACGAGCACGGCGTCCATGCCCAGCTCATCCATCAGCGCGCCGGCTCTCGCCGCACGCGAGCGGTACTCGTTTTCGGGGAAGTCCATCGTCTACTCCCCGGGCCGTCGCTGCCAATACACGATCCTGCGGTCGGCCAGCTCGACGAGCCGATAGGCGGTCAGGCCGATTATGGCCAACGAGGCGATGATTGCGAACGCCTGGGGCATGTCGAGCTGCTGGTTGAACGTCATGATCAGTACCCCCATGCCCTCGTTGCCGCCGACGAACTCGCCGACGAGCGCGCCGATCAGCGCGAGCGGCACCGCGGTGCGGATTCCCGCGAACACGATCGGCAGCGCCGAAGGCCAAGCCAGCTTGCGGAACTGCTGCCAGCGCGACGCCCCGAACGACCGCAGCAGCGTCCGTGCGTCCGGATCGGTCGTGCCCAGGCCGACGATGACGCTCACCAGCACCGGGAAGAAGCACGTCGTCGCAGCGAACAGGATCCTCGGCGTGAGGCCGAACCCGAACCAGACGAGGAAGAGCGGCGCGAGGGCGACCTGCGGGGTCGTCTGGAAGGCCACCGCGAGCGGGTAGATAGCCCGCCGGACGAAGGGGATCAGGGCGATCATCGTGCCAAGCACGAGTCCGGTGCCGGCGCCGATCGCGAAGCCGGCCGCCGCCTCCCATACGGTCACGCGGACCGCGTCCCAGTAGAAGGGCTGCCCGACGAGCCCAGAGAGCGCGTCCACGACCTCGGTGGGCGCCGGCAGCACGAGCGGATCGACGATCCCGCCGCGGCTGACGAGCTCCCAGAAGCCGAGCAGCAGCAGGACGGTGCCGGCCGGCGGCAGGATGGTCGCGACGACGCCGTCGCGACGTCCCGCGGATCGCCGACTCCGCATCAGCCTTGGCCCGCGCGGGAGCGGCGTGCGGTGACGAGGGCCATCGGCGGGTTCGACTTCGCGCGGCCGCGGCCCGTCGGGGCCGGAGGAAGGAAGCGGCTCGCCGACGGGCATGGAGCTGGACGCCTTTGTACTGGTCTTCATCGAGCTTCCGTTCCCCTATGCATCCAGCGATGAGCGGATCCGGTTGACGAACGTCAACCCGGCCGGCGTCGTCGCCACGTCGAGCGACCGCGGGCGCGGCAGGTCCACCTGCACGATGTCGACGACCTCGCCGGGCCGCGGCGTCATCACGACGACGGTGTCGGAGATGGTCACTGCCTCGGCGATGTTGTGCGTCACGTAGACGAGCGTCCGATGGAAGCGCTCCTGCAGCCGCAGCAGCTCGCCGTCGAGCCGCTCTCGAGTGAACTCATCCAGTGCCGCGAACGGCTCGTCCATCAGCAGGATCCGCGGCTCGAAGACGAGTAGCCGGGCAAGGCTCGCTCGCTGCTGCATGCCGCCCGACAGCTCCCATGGGTGCTTGTTCTCGAACCCGCTGAGGCCGACGAGCTCGAGCAGCGCCCGAGCGCGCTCACGCCCCTGCTCCTTGTCGAGCCCCAACACCTCGATCGGGAGCATCACGTTGTCCCACACCGAGCGCCACGGAAGCAGCACGGCGGACTGCAGCATGATCCCGCAGTCGCGCCGACCGGCGGCCGCGGGGGCACCGCCCACTTCGACGGCCCCACGGTCGTACGAGACGAGGCCGGCGATCATCTTCAGAACCGTGGACTTGCCGCAGCCGCTTGGACCGACAAGCGACGCGACGTGGCCGGGCGGGACGCGGAAGCTGACGTCCCGCACCGCCTCGACCGTGCCGTCGCGGGTCTCGTAGGTCTTGGTCACTCCCTCGACGACTACGGCAATGCCGCTCGCCTGCGGGGCGCCGCCCGCGGAGGCCGGGGCCTCCGGAGCGGCACTTGTCCGGGTCACAGGTCAGATCCTCCTCGGGCCGACGAGCTTCAAGCGCCCGTGTCGAGCCCCTCGTTGATCTCGGAGATGTAGTCGTTGCTGAAGACCGACGCGAGCGGGATCGGCTGGTTGCCGCCGAGCGTCATGTCGATCAGGAGCGAGAGCTTGTCGTAGTCCTGCGCGCCCGAACGTCCGCCGCCGGCGGGCTCATAGTGCTGCGCGACGACGTCGAGTGATGCGTCGACGAGCTTCTGGTCCGTGCACTCGCGCGGTACCGCGTCGCAGATGATCTTCTTGGCCTCCTCGCGGTGGTCGACGATGTACTGCCAGCCCTGGATGTAGCCGCGGGCGATGCCGGCGGCGACATCGCGGTCGGCGGCTTCGTCCATCGTCTCCACCTTGACGACGATGCCGTCCGAGGGGAGCTCCGCGTAGGTCGGCGGCACGAGCGAGCGCAGTGTGATGCCGCCCTTGGCCTTCAGCGGCGCGATGTCGCTGATGCCGTGGGCGTAGGCAGCGATGCGGCCGGACTTCAGCGCCGCTGCCACAGCCGGCCCTCCGGCTCCCACGGCCGGCAGCTCGTAGTCGTCCTCAGACATCCCGGCCTGGCTCATGAGCTCCTTGACGATCGCGATCGAGCCGTCGCTCGCGGACGGCACGCCGATCGCCTTGCCCCTCAACTCCGCGAGCGACTGAATCGGGGAAGCCTCGGGCACTCCGATATTGGCCACGGGCCCATGACCGTTCTCCGCGATGCTGACGATCTTCGCGCCCTTCGTCGCTGCCGCGTAGATCTCGCGGTCCGCGACGATGCCAGCGAAGGCGTTGCCCGTGGCCACCTGCTGGGCGACGCTGGCGCTGCCGTCCACGCTGACGAACTCCACGTTTAACCCCATCTGGGGGTAGAAGCGCTCCTTGGCGATGATGTAACCGGACCAGAACAGGCCCAGCGGCACCGGAAACGCCATCTTGACGCTGCGCTCGGCGACAGCTTGCTTGGTGGAGCTCGTATTCGCCGTTGCGCCGTCGCTGTCGGAGCCCCCGCATCCGGCCAAGGGGAAGGCCGCGAGCATTGCCGCTAGACCTACGAACGCTGCTACGAGTCGCCGACGACCGGCGACCTTCACCCACGACATCCGTTCCTCCCTCAGTTGGTGATGACAGGCCCCGTCGAGCGGAAGCGGCCCGTACGTCAGATCGACAACATGAACGTCAGACAAAGGAGATCAGATTGGATCCGATTCCGCCCCGAGCGTATACCTGATCAGATCGTAATGTCAAGCGCCAACATCTGGGGTCATCCCTAGGAATTCGAATCCATTTACGGCATCGAGCCGGGTCGTTCGATGGAATTTCGTACCTGATCTCGACATGGTTGGATGCAATGTGGCTAGAATTGTCGGCAATGAGTCCGAACAGTGCGCGTCCCCATCTCGACTCGGAGGCCGAAGGCGAGCCAGGACAGGCGACAACCGAAGGGCGCGGATCCGGGATCGTGCTCGCGAGCCCCGTACCCGGACGAGTCGGGGCCACGGCCGTCGGCCTCACGACGGGCTCGCGGCGGAGCGCCCTGTCCTCGCGCCATGTGCTCGGCATCGGAATCGTGGGCGGGGCGCTTTCGGGCCTGCTCGGCGTGGGCGGCGGCACGGTCATGGTGCCGCTCCTCGTCCTCTGGGCGGCCGTGCCGCAGCGCGACGCGCATGCCATCTCGCTCGGGGCGATCATCCCGATCAGCATCGTCGGCGTGCTGACGTACGGGATCGCGGGTGAGATCCGCCCGGGCGATGCGATCGCCCTGGCGATCGGCTCGATGGTCGGCGCCCGCCTCGGCGCCGGCCTGCTCGTGCGGGCGAGCGACCGCACCCTGAAGCTCGGATTCGGCATCTTCCTCGTGGCCGTCGCCGTGACCATGGTGTCAGCACGGTGAGCACCGCGCTGACACTGGCGATCCTCGTGGGCTTCGGCCTGCTGACCGGTGGCGTGGCCGGCCTGCTGGGAGTGGGCGGCGGGGTGCTGATCGTGCCCTTCCTCGTGCTCGTGGTCGGCGTCCCGCAGCACGCCGCGAACGCGACATCCCTGCTGGTGATCCTGCCTACGGCGATCGTCGCGACCACGATGCTGCGTCGTCGCGGGATCGGCGACCTGCGCTCAGCGCTTCAGCTCGGCACGATCGGTGCGATCGGGTCGGCCGGCGGAGCGCTCGTCGCGCTCGCCCTCCCGGCGCCGACTCTGCGCAAGCTGTTCGCGCTCTTGCTGGCGCTCGTCGGATTGCGGATGATCCGGGATACCCTGCGACGTCCGAGATCGGCGACGTGACGATGGCCGACACACCCGCGAACGTGACCCTCGATACTCCAGAGAACGGTGCGGAGCCGAACGGTGCGGAGCCTCGCGGGGCGCTCGTCGACGACCTGGCCACGCGCATCCAGGCCGACATCATGACCGGCGAGCACCCGATCGGCTCGTGGTTGCGCCAGTCGGCGCTCGCGACGAGGTACGGCGTGAGTCGTACGCCGATCCGAGAGGCGCTGCGCAAGCTCCAAGCCGCGGGCCTGATCGAGCTCCACCCGCACAAGGGGGCGATCGTACGCGGACCGACCGCCCGGGAGGTGCGCGAGTCCTATCAGGTTCGCGCTGAGCTCGAGGGGCTAGCGACCGAGCTCGCGGCATCGTGGATCACCCAGCGTCAGCTCGACGAGCTCGAGGAGGCCGAGCGGCTCTTCGCCGACGCCATTGCGGCGGTCAGGCACGGCGACGACGCTGATCGCGAGAGCCGTACGGCAGCGGAGGACCGCTGGCGCAGGGCCAACGACATGTTCCATGAGGTCATCCAGGAGGCGGCCGGGAACCGGCGCCTGCGCGCGACGATCAGGGATGTGCACCGGTCCTTTCCGCGCCAGCTGACCTGGGCGACGCTCAGCGAGGACCCGCGCCTGCTCGAGGAGAACTGCCGCGAGCATGAGGCAATCCGCGAAGCGCTGGATCGTCGTGCCGCCGACGAGGCACGCCGCCTGATGATCTCGCACGTCCGCCGCGCGGGCGAGCTCGTGGCGCGGTGGTTCGAACGCCAGTACGGCTGAGCGATGCGCCGAGCCGGTCGCGCGGGCCCGCCCGAGCCGGTCGTCTGGGCCCGCGATGCCCGCCGGACCGCATTTGCAGGCAGTGTTGACTGGTAGAATCCACTTTGATGGCGCACCGGAGCGGGGATGATCTGACCGATCTGGAGAGTCGCCAGGAGCCTCGGCTCGTCAAGTCGCTGGAGATGGTCGCGCCGGGGACGGCGCTGCGCGAGGGCATCGAGAACATCGTCCACGCGAAGACCGGCGCGCTCATCGTCATCGGCGACCCGGACGAGCTGAGCTTCCTGTTCTCCGGCGGGATCAAGCTCGACATCGACTACTCGCCGGCGTTCCTCTACCAGGTCGCGAAGATGGACGGCGCGATCGTCCTCAACGCCAACGCGACGAAGCTGACGATGGCCAACGTCCAGCTGATGCCGGACCCGACCATCCTCTCGCTGGAGACGGGGACCCGCCATCGCACCGCCGAGCGCGTGAGCAAGCAGACCGACGCGCTGGTCATCGCGATCTCCGCACGCCGCGACGTGGTCTCGCTCTACGTGGACGGCGCGAAGTACATCCTCGAGGACATCCCGACGGTGCTCGCGAAGGCCAATCAGGCGCTCGCGACGCTCGACAAGTACCGAGTGCGTCTCGACCAGGTCTCCACGAGGCTCACGGCGCTCGAGTTCGAGGGGGGAGCGACCCTCCACGACGTGCTCACAGTGCTTCAGCGCTCCGAGCTGGTGACTCGCATGGCGGTCGAGATCGAGCGCTACATCGTGGAGCTCGGCACCGAGGGCCGGCTGATCGAGATGCAGCTGGAGGAGACGATGGTCGGCACCGCGGCCGACAAGGCCGCGCTCGTCCACGACTACCTCGCGGATGCCGACGAGGAGGCGTTCGCGCGAGCCCTCGACCATCTCGGCCGGCTCGCGCATCAGGATCTGCTCGACTTCGGGCGCCTCGCCGAGCTGCTCGGCCACGATCGCAAGGCCAACACGCTCGACTACGCGGTCTCGCCGCGCGGCTACCGGATCCTCGGACGCATCCCCCGCCTGCCGAAGATCGTCGTCTCGGCGATCGTCGAGGCGACGGACGGGCTCGACGAGCTGCTCGCGGCCGGCGACGGGGAGCTCGAGGCGATCGCGGGCGTGGGGGAGATCCGGGCGAAGGACATCCGGGAGGGCCTGCGGCGCCTCCAGGAGATCAATCTCGTCGACCGCTACCTGCAGACGTGAGGCCGGAAGCGGCGCACAGGACGGCCGGGGCCGGGAAGCCCCGCCGCTGACAAAGGAGGGACACGATTTCAGACGTGAGCGAAGATCTCATCGAGGAGCTCGAGATCCAGGTCATCGAGCACATCGAGTTCGAGTGCGGCGACAGCGTCGTCTATCCGCATCACGGTGCGGGCCGGGTTCTCACCAAGGAGTCGCGTGTCCTCAAGGGCCAGACGACCGAGTACCTGAAGATCAAGATCCTGCACAACGACATGACCGTCATGGTCCCCTGCGACAAGGCGGCGCAGGTCGGGCTGCGGCGCGTGATCGACGAGGAGACCGTCCAGAAGGTGCTGGCGGTGCTGCAGGACGAGGTCTCCGAGATGCCGAAGAACTGGAACCGCCGGTTCAAGCACAACCGCGACAAGATCAAGACCGGCGACATCTACGAGCTGGCCGAGGTCGTCCGCAACCTCGCCATCCGCGAGCACCAGAAGGGGCTCTCGACGGGCGAGAAGCAGATGTTCACCCGTGCGAAGAAGATCCTTGCCTCGGAGCTGATGTACGCGCTCGAGATGGACGAGCTGGAGGCCGAGGAGCACCTCGACAACCTGCTTGCCGAGTCGGCCGGCGCGAAGGTCTGAGGAGGCCCCGGGGGTGAGGGCGGCGGCGCTCGTCGTGGCCGCCGGCCGCGGCGAGCGTCTGGGGTCGACGGGCCCGAAGGCGCTGGTCGCGCTCGGCGGTCGTCCGCTGCTCGACTGGAGCATCGCGGCGCTGCGGGCGACGCCCGCGATCGAGTCGATCGTCGTCGCCCTGCCGGCGGGATGGCTCGAGGCGGCACCGGCCGGCTGCGTCGCCGTCGCCGGCGGCGTCGCGCGTTCGCACTCCGTGCGCGCGGCGCTCGCCGCCGCCCCGCCGGACGCCGAGCTGATCCTCGTCCACGACGCGGCGCGGCCGCTGCTGACGGCCTCGCTGGCCTCGGCATGCCTGGCCGCGCTCGGCGACGACGGCGGCTGGGACGCAGCGGTCGCCGCCGCTCCCGTCACCGACACGATCAAGCGCTCGCCTGACGGCCTCGCCGTCACCGAGACCCTCGCCCGCTCTGAGCTGTGGGCGGTGCAGACGCCGCAGGCGTTCCGCCGGGCCGCGCTGGAGAGGGCGCTCGCCAGGCCGGATGACGAGCTCTCCGCCGCTACCGACGACGCCTCGCTCGTCGAGCTCGACGGCGGGCGGGTGCGCGTCGTGCCCGCGCCGCGCGAGAACCTGAAGGTGACGACGCCGCTGGACCTCGCGCTCGCCGAGCTGCTGCTGTCACGCGAGCGCCCCGCGGCGCCCGTCGGCGGCGGGGCGCACGCCGCGGGGCGCGGCGCTGCTTGAATCAGGCGCGTGCTGACCGACTACCACGTCCACCTGAGGCCGGACGAGCCCGGCTCGACCCCCGAGCGCTACTTCACGTCCGCGAACGCCGAAGCCTTCCGCGAGGCCGCGAGCGCCGCCGGCATCGCCGAGCTGGGCGTGAGCGAGCACATCTACCGCTTCCGCCAGGCGCTCGACGTCTGGGATGCCGCGCTGTGGCGCGACTTCGCGCTGGACGACCTCGACGCCTACGTGGCCTTCGTACGCGAGCAGACCGACCTGCGTCTTGGGATCGAGGCCGACTTCGTGCCCGGGCGGGTGGACCGCCTCGCGAACATGCTCGAGAGCCACGAGTGGGACTACGTCGTCGGCTCCATCCACTTCGTCGGCGAGGGCGCCCTCGATCACGAGGACTACGACATCTGGGGGATGGGCGTCGGCGTCGACAAGGTCTGGCGCACGTACTTCACCTGGCTCGGCGAGATGGCCGGTACCGGGCTGTTCGACATCCTCGCCCACCCGGACCTCGTCAAGCACTGGGGGCGCCAGCGCCCGATGCCCGAGGGCGACCTGCGCCGTTACTACGAGCTGGCGATCGACGGGATTGCGCAGACGCGCCCGGCGATCGAGGTCTCGACGGCCGGGCTGCGCAAGCCGGTCGGCGAGCTCTACCCCACGCGCGCCTTCCTGGAGATGTGCCTCGAGGTCGGCTGCCCGGTCGCGCTGTCCAGCGATGCGCACCATCCCGAGACCGTCGGCGCCGGGTACGAGCAGGCGCTCGCCTTCCTCGACGAGATCGGCGTGCGCGAGCTGGCCGTCTTCGACGGCGGCGAGCGCCGCGTCGAGCCGATCGGCGCGGCGACGTGAGCAGGGTGCGGACCGGGATCGGGTGGGACTCGCACCGCCTGGAGGCGGGGCGGCCGCTGATCCTCGGCGGAGTGCGGCTCGACCATCCGCGGGCGCTCGGCCTCGCCGGGCACTCGGACGCCGACGTCCTGACGCATGCCGTCATCGACGCCCTGCTCGGAGCCGGCGGGCTCGACGACATCGGCACACACTTTCCCGACACCGACGAGCGCTGGCGCGGGGCCGACTCGCTGGCGCTGCTGCGCCACGTCGCCGAGCTGCTCGCCGCCGGGGGGCTGGAGATCGAGCACCTCGACGCGACGCTCGTCATGGAGCGCCCGAAGGCCGGTCCCCGCAAGCACGAGATGCGCGACGCGCTCGCCGCCGCGCTCGGCGTCGCACACGACCGCGTCAACGTCAAGGCGACGACCGGCGAGGGCATCGGCTTCGTCGGCCGCGAGGAGGGCGTCGCCGCGCTGGCCGTAGCGACGCTCCGCGGGACCTGAGCGTAGATTCAGCCCGCGATGCGCCAGATCCGCCTGTACGACACGCGTCGCGGCGAGCTCGTTCCGCTCGAGCCGCGCGATCCCGGACGCATCGGCATCTACGCATGCGGGCCGACGGTCTACAACCGCATCCACGTCGGCAACGCGCGGCCGTTCGTCGTCCACTCGCTGCTGAAGCGCTTCCTCCGGCGTGAGGGCTACTCGGTGACGTTCGTCGCCAACGTCACCGACGTCAACGACAAGATCTACGACGCGGCGACCGCGCTCGGCGTGCCGAGCGCGCGGCTGGCGCGCGAGATGACGGCCGCCTACGTCACCGACACCGACCTTCTCGGCCTGGGGCGTCCGGACGCCGAGCCGCTGGCAAGCGCGACGATCGGCCCGATCGTCGCGCTGATCGAGCGGCTGATCGACTCCGGCTGCGCGTACGCGGTCGAGGGCGACGTCTACTTCCGCGTGCGCAGCGATGCGCGCTACGGCGAGCTCTCCCATCGCGCCGTCGACGACATGGACCAGGGCGAGGGCGTCGAGGGCGCGGCGCTGAAGGAGGACCCGCTCGACTTCGCGCTGTGGAAGGCGCACAAGCCGGGCGAGGACACGGCCTGGGACGCGCCGTGGGGCCGCGGTCGCCCCGGCTGGCACATCGAGTGCTCGGCGATGGCCGAGGAGCTTCTCGGGGTCGGCTTCGACATCCACGGCGGCGGCAACGACCTCGTCTTCCCACATCACGAGAACGAGGCGGCACAGACGCGCTGCGCGCACGGGGGCGCGGAGCTCGCGCGGATCTGGATGCACAACGGGATGCTCCAGATGGGGGAGGCCAAGATGGCCAAGAGCGTCGGCAACATCGCGCTGCTCGGCGACGTGCTGGAGCGTTGGGGTCGCGACGCGGTGGTCCTGTTCTTCTCGACCGGCCATTACCGCCAGCCGCTGCGCTTCTCCGATGCGACGATGGCGGCCGCACAGGCTTCGGCGCGCAGGCTGCGCGAGGCCGCGAGACGGCTGGAGCCCGGCCCGTCGCCGGACGAGCTCGCACCGCTGCGCGAGCGGTTCTTCGACGCTCTCGCCGACGACTTCCACACGCCGCGTGCGCTCGCCGTGCTGCACGAATGGATCGCCGAGGCCGGTCGCCTGCGGTCGGTCGGCGACGGCGACCTGCGGGAGATGCTCGGCGTGATCGGGCTCGAGGCGCTCCTCGCCGCCGACGAGGGCGACGCTCCGGACGCCGCGGCGCGCGAGCTGCTCGAGCGCCGCGAGACCGCGCGCGCGGCGAAGGACTGGGCGCAGGCCGACGGGCTGCGGGACGAGCTGGCCGCACGCGGCTGGCAGGTCCGCGACTCGGCCTCGGGCCCCGCGCTCGTGCGGCCGTGATCCTCTACGGGCGAAACGCCGTTCGGGAGGTGCTGCGCGCCGGGCGGCGGCGGGTCCACGAGCTGTGGGCGACGCACGGGGCGGCTCGGGAGCCGTGGCTGACCGCTCCCGGAGCGCCGCCGTTACGACTCGCCGAGCCGGCCGAGATCGAGCGCCGCTGCGGGTCGGCCGCCCACCAGGGCGTCTGCGCGAGGGTCGACGGCTACCACTACGCCGGCGCCCGCGAGCTGCTGGCCCGCCCGGAGCCGCTGATCGTCGCCCTCGACGGGGTCCAGGACCCTCAGAACCTGGGCGCGATCGCGCGCACCGCGGAGTGCGTCGGGGCCGGTGGGCTCGTCATCCCCGAGCGTCGCGCGGCGGAGGTCACCCCGGCGGCGTGCAAGGCCTCGGCCGGGGCCGTCGAGCACCTGTCGATCGCCCGCGTGCGCAACCTCGCCGACTTCCTCGGCGAGGCCAAGGAGGCCGGCTGTTGGGTCTACGGGGCGGCGCCGGGGCCGACGGCCGCGCACTACCTGCAGCCGGACTGGCGCGGCGGCGTCGTGCTGGTGCTTGGGGCGGAAGGCGGGGGGCTGCGCCCTCGTGTGGCGGCGGCCTGCGACGGCCTCGTCGCACTGCCGATGGCCGGCCGGATCGGGTCGCTGAACGTGAGCGCGGCGGCCGCCGCGCTCCTGTACGGGATCTTGCAGCGGCGGGTTGACAGCGCTTCATAACTGTGCGATAAACCTCACGATCGGAGGCTCAACCTCAGGTCTAGAAAAGAACAGCTTCACGTTCGCAGCTGGCGCCAGGGGAGGAGTGCGCCACTGAGATCGTCCAACGATTCCCCTGCAAAGGGGAGGAGGAACGACCTCGTGGCCCGTCTATCCGCTACCTCTCAGGCTCGACTTCAGGTCGACGATGGCTATCTCATCGCCCTGGCCAAGCAGGGCGACGCAGCGGCCTACGATCGTCTGGTACGCCGTTACTACGGCTTCGTGCGCCTGAAGGCGTCGTCGTACTTCCTCACCGGCGGCGACTCGGACGACCTGATCCAGGAGGGTCTCGTCGGGCTCTACAAGGCGATCCGCGACTACCGCACCGACCGCGAGTCGAGCTTTCGCAACTTCGCCGAGCTCTGCATCACCCGCCAGATCATCACGGCGGTCAAGACCGCGACCCGCAACAAGCACGTGCCGCTCAACCAGTACGTCTCGTTCGCCTCGACGCCGTCGGGCGGCGGCGAGGGCGAGCCGACGCTCGACGAGGTCCTGGCAGGGTCGCACGTCCACGACCCGGTCAACCAGGTCATCTCCTCGGAGGAGCTGCGCTCGCTCGTGACGTGCATCTCGACCGCGCTCTCGGAGCTCGAGTCGCGCGTTCTGACGCTCTACCTCGACGGGCGCTCATACGAGGGCATCGGCCAGATCGTCGGCTGCGACACCAAGACCGTCGACAACGCGCTGCAGCGCGTCAAGCGCAAGGTCAACGCCCACCTGAGCACCCGCGAGACCTCCCCCCACTAGGGGCCGGTGCCGCGCGGCGCTCAGCCGCCGATCAACGCCCGCAGGAAGCGGTCGAACAGCGGGCGCGTCCGCGTTCCCACATCAGGTCGCGGCCGCGTGATCTCCTCCAGGCGCACACCGTCGATGAAGGCGGCCAGGATGTGGGCATCGTGGCGCGGGCTCGGCGAGCCGGCCCGCTCGAGCACGTCGGCGGCGAGCCGCTGGACGGCCCGCCCCCACGCGCGGTGCAGCTCGTCCAGCTCCGGGCTGCGCACGCTCTCGAGCTGCAGCTCGTAGCCGGCGCGGACGACGAGCCGGTCGCCGGCGAGCTGGTCCTCGAGCCAGCCGACGAGCGCGTCGACGAGCGCGTCGATCTCCCTCACCTCGCCGGAAAGGGCGGCGGTCGCGCGCTCGACCCGCTCGATCTCGCGGGCGGCGACGGCGCGCAGCGCCGCATCGATGATCTGCCCCTTGGAGTCGAAGTGGTAGGTCGTCGACGAGAGCGACACGCCGGCCTGTTTGGCGACCGCTCTATGGGTCACCGCCGCGACGCCGCCGGTGCCGATGATCCGCACGGTCGCTTCGACGATCGCCCGGCTGACCTCGTCCGTGCCACGGCGTGGATGCTCCCCGTCAGGCCCGGGCGGGACGGCGACGACGTCGAGCTCGAGGGTGCTGTCGGGTTGGCGCTGCACGGGCGGGCTTCCGGGAGCGCCGCGTCATGCTTGCGCCACCCGTCGCGACTGGTACATTCGTACCGCTTCGCAGGGGCGATGTCGAGTGCGCGGCGCCGAACCGGCGAGCGCCCGGGTCGGGGAGAGCGATGAGCAGGGGCAGGGAGCCGTCAGCGGGGGAGCTCGAAGCCGGTCGCGCCGGTGCCATGGGGCGACGAGGCTTCCTCGCCGCGGGCGCCGGCGCCTTCCTCTGCACGATCGGCTCCGAGCGCGTGCTGCTGGCGCGCCCCGGCGACGCCGCGAAGGCCGACGCGGCTGCCGCGCGCGTCGAGCGACCGGCTTTCGCCGCGCAGCGGCGCGGCGGGGGGCCGCAGCCGTCGACTCCGGGAGCCGACCCGGTCGACGCGCTGCGCTTCGAGCAGCCGGCTCCGCGGCCGGGCGGGCAGGTTCGCGAGCACTGGATCGAGGCTGTGCGCCAGCGCTGGGACATCGTTCCCAGCAGGCCGCGCCGCGACCTCTGGCACGGCCGCGCCATCCCGGGACCGACCGCATTCGATGCCTTCGTCTACCGTCGGGCGACGGCCGGCTTCGCCTCGCCGGTCAGGAGCGGCGCGATGCCGGGGCCGATCCTCGAGTGCGAGGTGGGGGACGTCCTCAAGGTCCATGTGCGCAACTCGCTCCCCGAGAAGAGCGGCCAGGCGATCACGATGCACCCGCACGGGGTTCGCTACAACCCCGAGTACGACGGCGTGTACCTCGGGGACTTCACACGCGCGGGCGGCTTCATCGCACCGGGGGAGGAGTTCACCTACCTCTGGGAGGCGACGCCCGACTCGGTCGGCGTCTGGCCGTACCACGACCACGGTCCCAACCACACCCTCAACACCATGCGGGGTCTGTTCGGTGCGATCGTGGTTCGCGCGAAGGGAGCACCGTCGCCGGCTCGCGAGTACGTGCTGGTGCTGCATTCGCTGCTGCCGCCGATCACGGGTCTGCGGCGCGCATATCAATGCATCAACGGCCATGCCTACGCCGGCAACACGCCGACCCTGCGCGCCGGCGTCGGCGACGACGTCGCGATCCACGTGATCGGGATGGACAACAACTTCCACGACTTCCACATCCACGGCCACCGCTGGAAGAAGGACGGCGCGGGGATCTTCACCGACAACCCTACGCTCGGGCCGAACGAGACGATCACCGCGCGCTTCACAGAGGACAACCCGGGTCGCTGGCTCTACCACTGCCACGTCTTTGCCCACCAGGACGGGGGCATGACGGGCATGTACCTGGTCGACCCATGACCGTCGGCAAGCACATCGAGACCAGGAGGGCAGACCGCTCCATGTCCCGCACACGCACCATCGCGCTCGCTGCCTGCGCAACGGCGATAACCGCGCTCTCGCTCGGCGGCGTGGCGAGCGCCGCGCGCGTCTCCGCACCCAGCTACCCGCCGCCGAAGAACCCGGTGACGCCTTCGACGAAGCCCAAGGGCCCGTTCCGGACGCTCACGGTGTGCAAGCAGTCGGGCTGTAAGTACAAGACGATCCAGAAGGCCGTCAACGCCGCGAAGGCCGGCTGGACGATCAGGGTGAGGCGCGGCACTTACCACGAGCGGGTCCTGATCAAGGGCTCGCGCAAGCGCTACCTCAAGGTCATCGGCGACCGGAAGCACCCGACCCGGGTGAAGCTCAGCGGCAAGCGCGCGAAGCCGACGAGCCTGCCGAACAACGGCATCACGGTCAACGGCGCCGACCAGGTGACGATCGACGGGCTGAGCGCCTTCGACTACGACGGCTACGGCTTCTTCATCGTCAACAACAACGGCTACAGGCTCACGAACCTCGTCGCCAAGCGCACCGGCGTCTACGGCCTCTACGCGTTCAACTCCGTCGGCGGATCGATGACGAACTCGGTCGCGGCCTGGAACAACGACTCCGGGTTCTATGTCGGCCAGACGCCGCCCCAAGCCAAGCCCAAGCGCACGCTGATCAAGAACGTCGTGGCCTACGGCAACGTGCTGGGCTACTCGGGGACGAACAGCCGCTACGTCACGATCACCAAGAGCCGTTGGTACAACAACGGCCTCGGCATCGTGCCGAACGCGCTCGACTCGGAGAAGTACGCGCCGCCGGAGGACAACGTCATCTCCGACAACGACATCTTCTTCAACAACTTCAACTACTACGCCGGCGCGCCGTTCAAGGTGCGTCCGAGCGCGACCGGGACCCCGTACCCCATCGGCACGGGGATCCTGCTGTTCGGCGGCCGCCGCGCGATCGTGGAGGGCAACCGCATCTATGGCAACGAGCTCCTGGGGATCGGCGCGATCAAGCAGATCCTGCTCAAGCAGGTGGATGCACAGGATCTGATCGGCAACCAGATCCGCGAGAACAGCTTCGGCAACGACGGTCGCAACCTGAACGGCCGCGACCTCTTCTACGACGGCAGCGGCCACGACAACTGCGTCACGACCACCGGGACGCAGGGCAACGTCCCGCAGAGCGGCGACACGTTCGTCGCGTGTCCCGCAAACGGTGGCTACACGGGGCCGAACACGTTCGACCAGGCGGCCCAGACCGTGGCGCTCGGCTGGGCGCTGAACGTCGTGGAGCCGGAGAAGAACCCGCTGCAGGTCGAGGCGGCATGGATCCGGCACCCGCAGCCGGCCGTCGGCGGGATCACGCCGCTCGTGCACTGGGAGAAGAGCCAGGGCGCGGGCTGACCGGCGCAGTGCCGCAAGCGGGCTCGGCGGCGACGCGTCGCCTCCGCGCCCGCGTGCGCGCTCGCGCACCACAGCGCCCCGCACCGCGAGCGCGGCGCATTCCCTCGACCAAGAGAACGCCAGGAGCACCCGAAGATGAGAGCCAACCTCGTGATCACCGCCACGACGATGGTGCTGGCCGCCGCGCTGACGGCGCCGACGCTCGCCGGAGCCCGCCATGCGACCGCCACGACGCCGGCTGTCGCGGCCAAGGCGAAGCGCAAGACCGTGCGGCTGTACGACAACTACTTCCAGCCGCGGACGCTGACCGTCAGGCGCGGTGCCTCCGTGCGGTTCTCGTTCGCGACGTCGTTCGACATCCACAACGTCACGCTGGTCAAGGCCCCGCGGGGCGTGCGCAAGTTCGCCTCGCCCGATGCGACCGGCGACTACGTCTACTCCAACACGACGCTGCGCAGGCTGAAGCGCGCGGGGACCTACCGTTTCGTCTGCACGCTCCACGAAGGGATGAAGTTCACGTTGAGGGTGAGGTAGCAGTCCCGGCCCGCCCATGAGCGCCGGCACGGCGGGCACGATCGCGGCGGCGCGCCGACCGCCGTTCCGGCGGCGAGCCCGCGTGCTCAGCGGGCGAGCGGCAGCACGGCGAACGCGATGACCGCGTAGTGCGAGGCCGCGGCGCCGGTGACGAGCGTGTGGAAGACCTCGTGATAGCCGAAGACCGACGGCTTGGGGTTCGGTCGTCCCGTCGCGTAGATCACGGCGCCGGCAGCGTAGAGCGCGCCGCCGAGCGCGATCCCTGCGAGGGCGAGCCAGCCGAGCGTCGCGGCGATCTCGGGGGCCGCAGTCGCGCCGACGAGGCCGAGCGCCAGGTAGACGACGACGCTGACCCACTTGGGTGCGCCGATCCACAGCAGCGAGAGGACGATCCCCGCAAGCGCGCCGCCCCAGACGATGCAGAGGATCAGCGTCGCCAGCGAGCCCTCGAGGACGAGCAGCGCGAACGGCGTGAACGTCGCGGCGATGAAGACGAAGATCATCGAGTGGTCGAGCCTGCGCATCCAGGCCCGCGCTCGCGGGCGCCACGTGACGCGGTGGTAGAGGGCGCTGACGCCGAACAGCCCGCAGATGCCGGCGGCGTAGACCGTCATCGCCGCCGTCTCCACGCCGCCCTGCGAGCGCCAGACGAGCAGCGCGCCCAGCACGATCGCGGCGAAGAACGCATATTCGTGGATCACGCCCCGCAGACGCGGCTTGACCTTCGCCGCGGCCGCGGCGGCCTGGTCGCGCATCTCCAGCGCGCCCGCCCGGGCGGCCTGGACCCCCCGGGTTGCGGCGCCCTGCGCGGCGCTCATCCGGCGGCTCGCGGCCTCGCGCGTGGCATCGACCCGCCGCGCGGCCGCTTCTTGCCCGCGCTCGACCGCGTCGGCGCCCGCGTCTCGCAGCCGCTCGATCCGCTCCGTCATGGCTCTGACTGTACTCGCGGGAACGCGGCGCGGCCACGGCGGGACCTCGGCGCGGACGTGGTCGGTCGCGGCGCCTGCGCCCGCCGCGTCGCAAGCCGCGGGTTGGCGTTACGCTGGCGGCGAGCCCGCCGGAGTAGCTCAGATGGCAGAGCAGCCGCCTTGTAAGCGGCAGGTCACCGGTTCGATCCCGGTCTCCGGCTCTCGCAGGCGTTCTGTGGCGCCGCTCTCGCCTGCTCAGCGAAACGGGTCGCTCTGCGGGGCGGCGACTGCCGGCGGGGCGCCCGGCAGGTCGCAGGTCTCGCACTCGCCGCGCACGAGTCGGTACATCCAGCAGCCGGTGCAGAATCCGGTCACGGCCGAGAGCGAGGCGAGGGCGGCGACGAGGCCGACGAGCGCCCATCCGACGGTGGACGCTCCGAGTGCGAAGAGCACGGTCGCGCCGAGCAGCACGGTCGCGCCGATGACGTTCGCGAAGCGCGGCGCACGGCTGTCCTCGAGCGGGCCCTCGCCGAAGCGCGGCTGCAGCAGCTCGAAGTAGAGCAGGCACGGCAGGCAGAAGCGCCGGCCGAAGACGAGGCCGACGAGGAGCTGAAGCCCGATCAGCGACGCGAGCCACCACCAGCCGGTCGCCAGCGCGGCGAGCGTCACGAGCGCGACCACCGACTGGTTGGTGCGGGGTGCGCGCGCGTCGATGACCATCGTGTCGCGATACGGGTGGGCGATGCGCGGGCGGGCCGCTGTTGCGATGGCGTTCATGTCGCCGCCCATTGTAATGGGTCAAACCGGATCGAGATTGACGACATATCCGGGGCCGTGATGGCGAGGCCGCACCGGAAATCGGTCGAACGACCTGGTCGTCTACGATCAGCGGCACGATGCGTCGCAGATCGGCGGGCAGCTCGCTCTTGCGGTGGACGCTCCCAGCACTTCTGGTGCTGGTTGCCGCCGCGGCGATCTTCGCCGGTGCGTCGGTCGCGCTTACGCTGGCGCCGATCCTGGCTCTGGCCGTGCCGCTGCTGCTCGGGCGCTACCCCGGCGAGGACGTGATCCGCCGGTTCGCTCGCCGTGAGCCGACGGTCCGCTGCCCGCCGCGCGTCCTGCCTAAGCGGGCGCCCCGCTCGCTCGGCCGGCGACTTGCTCCTCTGGCGCTCGCCGGAGCCTCTCGCGCGCCTCCCGCTCGGGCTCTGATCTGAAAAGGACCAGCCGGCGCCCTGCCGGCCATACGATCAGGAGAACCCAATGCCTCGCCTCAGGGCGTCAGGTGCGGTGCGTTTGCGCGCCGCGGCGCTGGCGCTCACGACGATCGGCCTCGCGGCGGCGCTCGCCGCCTGCGGCGGCACGCAGGAGCAGCAGCGGAAGCTGCACGGATTCGAGCGGACCCCGACGCTGCGCGTCGGCCACCTCACGCTGCCCGACGTGGCTCCGGAAGGCGCCGGTCAGCCGATGGCGTTCCGCGCGTCGCGCTCCGGCCTGCTGCTCGTGTTCTTCGGCTACACGTCCTGCCCGGACGTCTGTCCGACGACGCTCGCCGACATCTCGCGGGCGCTGGAGCGGATTCCGGCGTCGCAGCGGGAGCGGGTCAGGGTGGCGATGGTCACGGTCGATCCCAGGCGCGACACGCGCAAGGTCCTCAACGGCTATCTCAGCCACTTCTTCTCGACCTGGCATGCGCTGCGTGCCGATCGGGCCGTCTTGCGGCCCGTCGAGAAGGCATTCGCTGCGACCAGCACCCTCGGTCCGAGGGACCCCTCGACCGGTCGCTACGACGTCTCCCACACCGCGCAGGTCTACGTGGTCGACGATCGCGGGACGGTGAGGGTCGAGTGGATGTTCGGAACGAAGCCCGCGGACATGGCCGCGGACCTGACCACACTGCTCGGCGAGCAGCCGGCGTCATCCGCCTGACCGGCGAGCCGGCCGTATCGCTCTTGAAAAAAAGGAATCACGATCGACATGAAGCGCACCATCCTCTCCGTCCTGCTCGTCGCTTTGACGGCGCTCGGGCTCGGCGCCTGCGGCGGTGACGACACCACCGCCGAGACGCAGGCGAGCGCCACGACGACCGCAGCCCCCGCCGTCGACATCTCCGATCCGTGGGCCCGCGCCAGCGCCAAGATGCAGGACGCGGGCGCCGTCTACATGACGCTGAAGAGCGGGGACGGCGACACGCTGACGGGCGTGAGCGTGCCCGCCACGGTCGCGGCCGACGCCCAGCTCCACGAGACGAAGATGTCGGATGGCTCGGACACCCACGGGGACACCCACGGCGCGGTCGCCGAGATGAAGGAGGTCCACAGCCTCGAGCTGCCTGCCAGCGAGAGCGTGGCGCTGAAGCCCGGCGGCCACCACATCATGCTGATGAAGCTCGGCGGGCCGCTCGAGCCCGGCGACAAGGTACCCGTGACGCTGGCCTTCGAGAAGGCCGGCTCGGTGACCGTCGACGCCGTCGTCCGCGAGGGGTGAGCGGACGATGAGGCGACGAGCGTCGAGCGTGGTCGGTGGCGGGCTCCTGGTGGCCGCGGCGCTTGCGATCGCGCTCGCGCTCGTCGCCGGTCAGGTCGCCAAGGCACCCGAATCGAAGGCGCGCACGATCGTGGTCACGGTGCCGCAGGGCACCGCGGAGCAGGTCGCGCGCGGAGAGCGCGTCGAGGCGATCCCGGCCCGGATAGCCGGCCGCGTCGGCGACACCCTGCGCCTGGTGAACGAGGACGACGTCGCCCACATGGTCGGCCCGTTCTTCGTCGCCCCGAAGCAGGAGCTCTCCACACCGCTCACGCGGGCCGGGATCTACAACGGAAGCTGCACCGTCACCCCGGACAGCGATATCCAGATCGTCGTACGCAACTGAGCCCCGGGTCGCGCTCGCGTCGTGTGCGACCGAGCCGGGCGCGGCCCGCGCGGCCCGGCCGGGCGCTGCGCTCGCGCCTTGCGGGCCGAGCCCGGGGCCGCGCTCGCGTCGCGCGGCCGAGCCCGAGGCCGCGCTCGACCGTCCGGGGCCCGGCGGACGGGCTACGAGCCGGCGGCGCTCATGCCGGCGGCATGGGCGATGTCCCCGTGGCCGTTCTGGGAGACGATGTGCTCGTAGCTTGGCAGCGCCTCATCGCGGGGTGGGTTGAGTCGCCGCTCGACCTCGCCGAGCACGATGCCGAACAGCAGGTGGCGGAAGGTCGCCTGCACGAAAGCGGTGCGGCTGCCCCATAGCCGCGGGAGCTCGCCGCGAGCCGGGTGGATGCGGTCGAAGAGCGCCGCGAGCGGCCATGTCGCCGCGAGCTCCGCCAACGCCACCGCCGGGCCGCGCGCCCAGGTCGGCAGCGGCATCCGTGGCGCCGCACCGGCGTACAGCGCGCCGAAGGCGGCCCCGTTGGCGAGATGCATCGCATTCCCCGCGACAGGCCAGCCCGGTCCCCGGGTGACGAGCTTGCCGAGCATCTCGACGTCGTCGTACTCGCTTCTGAGCAGACGCTTGTCGAGAGGCTGGACGGCGGCCCAGACGCCGGTCGCCAGCGCACCGGCCAGGGCGCCGCGGAGCATGCGGGCGCGGTCGAGTGCCATGGACGCAGACTACTCCGGCTGAGCTCCGGCGCCAGGGGCGTCGGAGCGAGTCTCGGGGAGGCCCGGCGGCATAGCCCTCGAGGCCCCCCGACCGTCGGGGGAGCCGTGTAACCGGGAGCCGCGCGGGCGGTATCCCCGGCATGGAGCCAGCGGCGCTGCTCGAGCGTGCTCGCAACCGGGGTGTCAACCCGGTGATGTACCGCATCGCGCGTCTGGCGCTCATCCCGTTCTTCCGTGTCTACTTCCGCCTCGGTCGGATCGGGCGCGCTCACGTGCCGCGAGAAGGGCCGGTGATCTTCGCGGCCAACCATCGCTCGTTCCTCGACCCGTTCGTGATCGCGGCCTGCACCAGGCGCCCGTTGTACTTCGTCGCGAAGAAGGAGCTCTTCCAGAAGAGCCGGCTGCAGTCGTGGCTGCTGAACTCGCTCGGTGCGTTCCCGATCGACCGTGGACGCGGCGACGCCGAGTCGATGGCGACCGCGCGGCGGATCCTCGAGCGCGGCGACGGAGTGCTGATCTTCCCGGAGGGGACCCGCGTGCGCCCGGGCCCTCTGGGCCATCCGCGGCGCGGGGTCGGGCGCCTGGCGCTCGAGACCGGCGCGGCGGTGGTTCCCGTCGCCGTGATCGGCACCGAGAGCATCCGCACCGGCTGGCGCGTGCGGCCCAGGCGCGTCACCGTCCGTTGCGGCGCGCCGCTTCGCTTCCCGAAGGTCGAGCGACCCTCGCCGGCGCTGGCCAAGGCCGTCACCGACCGCGTCTGGCCGTGCGTCGAGCTGCAGTGGGAGTGGCTCGGTGGGGCGGCGCCGCTGCGTCGCATCGCGATCGTCGGCGCAGGCTCGTGGGGTACCGGCCTCGCCGTCGCCCTCGCGCGCGCCGGCATCGAGGTCGACCTCGGCTGCCGCACCGCCGAGCAGGCCGAGCACGTCGCCGCCACCCGCGAGAACCATCGCTACCTGCCGGGCGTTCCGCTGCCGGAGGGCGTGCGCGTCGCTCGCGCCGAGCAGCTCGACCTCGCCGCCGCCGACCTCGTCTGCCTCGCCGTGCCGACGTCGGCCCTGCCGGTCGCGATGGCGGAGTCCGCCGACCGCCTCGGCCCGGAGACGGCGCTGCTCGTCTCCTCGAAGGGTCTCGTGCCACCCGCCGGCGAGACGGCGACCGCCTGGTGCGCGGCTCGCGCCGGCGGTCGTCCCGTCGCCTGCCTCGGAGGCCCGGCCCATGCGGCCGACGCGCTCGAGCACGGCGCCTCGCTGGTCGTCGCCAGCTCCGACCGGGAGCTCGCCGCGCGGCTGCGCCGCGCGTTCGCGGACGCCGGCTTCGACGTCGAGACGACGCGCGACGTCATCGGCGTCGATCTCGCCGGTGTCGCCAAGAACGCCGCCGTGCTCGCCGCGACGACCGCGTCCGTGCTCGGCCCGAATGCCTCCGGCGCGGCCGCGGGGAAGGTCTTCAGCGAGGTCGCCCGCCACGCCACGAGTCAGGGCGCGCTCCCCGAGACGTGGGCCGGGCTCGCCGGCGCCGGCGATCTGGTGGCCTCGGTCGTTGCGACCGGCGGGCGCAACCGACGCGCCGGCGAGCTCCTCGCACGCGGGGTTCCGGCGCACGAGGTCCGCCCGACGATCGGCCAGGTCGTCGAGGCGCTCGAGACGCTGCCCCTGCTCGCGGAGGCGCTCGAGCGGGACGGCCGGCGGGCGCCGGCGACGCGGGCGCTCGCCCAGGTGGTCGCCGGCAAGCGCAGCGCCCGGGGCTTCGCCGAGCACGTCACCGAACCGCGCCGGATCGTCGGCTCACGGGTCGCCTGAGGGCGAGGGATACGCTGCCGTGCGTGGACAAGGCCGAGATCGACGCCAGGTTCTCGGACCTCTACCGGGAGCACCTGCGCGACGTCTACTCGTACGCCTACTACAGGGTCGGGAACCACCACGACGCCGAGGACCTCACCGAGCAGACGTTCCTGCAGGCGTATCGGCACTTCGAGCGGGCGCTCGCCGAGTCCGGCGGCAGGCCGCTGCGGCCATGGCTCATCCGGATCGCGCACAACCTCGCGGCGAACCTCTACCGCGACCGCTCGCGCCGGCCCCAGACGACGCTCGACGCGGTCCCCGAGCCGGCGGCGGCGCACTCGACGGCGGACCTCGTCGAGGGGCGCGAGGAGCTGCGGCAGGTGCTCGAGGGAGTCGAGCGACTCCCGGACGATCGCCGCGAGGCGCTCATCATGCGCTTCGCGCTGGGCATGGACAATCGCGAGATCGCACGGGCGCTGGGGCGCACGGACGGCGCGACGAAGGTGCTGATCCATCGCGCGATCCGGCAGCTCGAGGAGCTGGTTCGCGAGCCGAGGGAGGGTTGAGCCGATGAGCGTTACACCTCACCCCGGCGACGTCGAGGCGCTGTTGAGCCGGGCGCTGGCGCCGGTCGAGCCGCCGGCCCACCTATCGGCGCGCCTCGAGGACGCGCTGACGACGATCAGCGCGCTCGCCGCCGACGAGCTCGACTCCTGGGAGCTGCGCACGCTGCAC
>JANJTP010000071.1 GCA_024711025.1 Solirubrobacteraceae bacterium | reverse complement strand
CAGCTTGTCCGGATTGAACAACTCGGCCGCCTGCGGATGCCCCTTGTTGAGTTCGCAGGTCTCGCGCCAGCTGCGCACGATCTCGGCGCGGGCACGGGCGAGCACCTCTACGTTGTTGGTGTTCTCCCACAGAACGAGGTCTTCGATGATCTTGAACAGACGTTCGCGCTCAATCTCGGCCTTTTCCTTGTTCACCCCGTATTTGAACCCCCCGCCCTGCTGGTAGCCGGGGTCGTTGACCATCTGCGCAAAGATCACCGCCCGCGCCGCCGCCAGCGGCCGACGCGCCCACCACAGGTGCAGCGTGCTGGGATGGCCGTGGCGGATCGACTTCTCGCGCGCCGCCTCCCTGTTGATCGTCTCCAGCGGCAGCGCCACCTCGATCAGCTTGCGCTTCGGCGCCGACACAGCATCGCTCCTTCGGTCGGTCGTCATCGGTCGCGCAGCGGCTCTTCGCCGCAAATCGCTGCGCACCCGACGTGCGGCCGGCGGCCGGTGCGCGCGAGCCCGGGCAGGCTCCGCCCCGCCGCACATTCATGCCCGCAGCGGCGCTCATAAGCCGATCGAGCCAATAGAACAGGGGTTATCGAAGCGCTCATATCGACGCACATAAGTCGGCTCATTCGGCGTTGATCTACGGACGGGGAACGTAATGCGACGCTCGCCGCTCCCCGCGAAGCTCCAGGACGCCTTCTTCTCTCCGATCGGCGGATCTGTCCAAGCAACACCTCGTAAGCGGCCGGGATCAGCTCAGCGATCGGGAGCTCGAGACGCTCGACCTGCGTGACGTTCCGCCTCTCTCCGCGCTGAACCTCGACGCCCTCGACGCGAAAGACACGTACGGATTGGCTCGGATGCCATCGCACGATTGGCGGGCACCCGGCGAGTAGCACCGCCGCGTTGGAGACCGCCGGCGTTCCATGCCTCGGCACGACGAGCCCACGCTGTGCCATCCAGACCGGGTTCGATGCCGCGGGCGGCAGCAGGGACGCGTCGACGTCGTCAGGTGTGGCGTTGGCAAGCCGCTGCTCGAAGCCAGTGTCCCGATACGCCTGCTTGAGCGCGTTGATGCGCTCCTCGCTCTCCTTGATGACCTGATCGCCCGTCCGGTACGGAAAGCCGTTGCCGTCGACCATCACCGCCTGCGGGGCGAGACCGACCTCGATCACGAGCACCTGCTCGTCGTCGAGCTCGAGGATCTGGTGATCGCACGACAACGGCGAGCGAAGCCGCCGGCCTGGCACCGAGATCAGATGCTCGATCTCATCCGCGGGTCGCCCATGTCCCGTGGCAGTGCCATCGTCTTCCACGCCGATTACCAGGGTGCCTCCGTCCGCGTTGGCGAACGCGGCTACGTACTCGGCAACCATTGCTCGCACCGCATCCTTGCCCAACGCCTGCGGAGCGCCACCGGCGTAGGACCACGTGCCTTTCAGCTCGAGGAACTGCCCCTCGCCGAGCGCGATCAGCTCTCGAAGGGAATCGGGCGTGAAGAGCGGCTTGGCGACCATTACGCGGCCAGGGGAAGAAGCACGAGGATCAGCACCCTAGGTGACGACCGGATCACGAGCGCACATCAGAACGGCTCACGGCCCCGAGCCCACGTCGTCTCCCATTTGCCGCGATGGCCGGTCGCGTCGAAGTCGCCGGCGTCGAAGCGGGCGAACGGGCTCTCGAGGTAACGGACCTCGTCGTGTCCGGGGCCGCGCGGGTCGACGCGTACGAGCGCCAGGCGATAGCGCGGCGCGCTGTTGAGCGCCGTCAGCACCTCGTTGTGGGTGACGAAGAAGTCCTCGGCACCGACGATTCGCGCCTTGACCTCGATTCGGATCGGGTCGTGGCCGTCGCGCCGGGACAGGACGTCGAAGCCGGGGTTGTTGAACGCCTGCTCGACAGGCTCGCGGCCGAGCGCGCGCTCGGCCGCGAGCACGAGCTCGACGCCGCGGCGCTCGACGTCCTTCGTCTCCACAGCGTGCATCGGCGCGTCGGCGGGGATCTCGGCCTGCACCGCCGCGAGCGGCAGCACGAGCGCCGCGGTCACGACTCGCGGCGGCCTGGCCTGCATCTCGAGCTGGCGGTCCAGCAGCGCCAGTCGCGCGATGCGCCGACCCTCGAGGTCAGCCGCCTTGTACATCAGGCTCGTGTGGCTCTCCTTGGGCTTCCTGCCGGCTCGCTCCTGCTCCTGGGCGACCATCGCCTCGAGGGTCAGGCGCTCGCACTCCTGATCCAGGCGGTGCTCGACCTGGTCGCGCACGCGGTGCAGCTCGGCCTCGCGGCGCAGCTTCACCTCGCTCAGGAACGCGGGGAGCTGGTTGGCGATGATCCAGCTCGCCGCCTGCCCCTCGACCTGTGCCAGCCAGGGCAGCGCCCTGGAGGCGACGACGTCGCTCGTCGGCGGCGCCGCGACGCAGTCGAGGTACGGCGCCGGCCCTGCGGCCTCGACGGCGCCCTGCTCGTCGATGAGCGCGTAGCTGAAGCGCCGCGCGACCGAGGCCTCGGTCGCGTCGGCGATCTCCTCGACGACGCCGACGAGCAGGCGCGGCGCCTCGACCGTCGGCGAGACCAGGACGGTGCCGCGCTCGAGCGTCTGGTGCCAGCGGGCGACCGCTGCGTCGGCGACGACGTCGTGCAGCGGATGGCCGGGCGCGAGCAGCTCCGCGCGGGCGCCGGCGTCGTCGAGCACGTGCTCGATGTCGAAAGTGACGCGCTCGTAACGGGTGGCGATCGGGCCACGGCCGATCGTGCACAGCTGCGCGGGAACGTGCGTGATCTCGAAGCGGCCGCGCTCGCGACGGCGCATCCTGCCGCCCAGCCGCGTGAACGCCGCCCGGAACGCGCCCTCGATGTAGTGGGGCTGCAGGCGCCGCGCCCGCGCCTCGTCCATGAGCGCACGCAGCTCGGCGACATCCGCTTGCGCCAGCGTGTCGGTGACGAGCGCGCGCTCGGCGAGCAGCTCCTTGATCCCGCGGGCGACGCTCGCGTCGATGACCTTCTCCATGTTCGCCCGCGTCTCGGGCAGCTCGCCGTGGCGGATCGCCTCGATCAGCAGCGTGCGCAGCGGCGTCTCGCCGAACGCCGTGCCGAGCACGTCGAACACCTTGCCGCCGTAGGCCTTGCGCTGCTCCTCGATCTTCCACAACAGCCGGGTGAAGACCTCGCCCTCGCGGGTGTTTTCGGCGACGAGGTTCCACAGGCGGCAGACCTCCCGCTGGCCGATGCGGTGGATGCGCCCGAATCGCTGCTCGATGCGGTTGGGGTTCCACGGCAGGTCGTAGTTGACCATCAGGTGGGCGACCTGAAGGTTGAGGCCCTCCCCGGCGGCATCGGTGGCGAGCAGCACATGGCATGCCGGGTTGTGCGTGAACTCCGCGGTGATCTGGCGGCGCTGAGCGCGGCGCACGCCGCCGTGGATCGCCTTGACCGCCTCGGGACGGCCGAGCAGCGAGCCGATGCGGCGGGCGAGGTACTCGAGCGTGTTGCGGTGCTCGGTGAAGACGATCAGCTTGCGGCGCTCGTCGCCGGGGCCGGGGGTGGCGAGCGTGTTGTCCTCAAGAATCGTGCGCAGCTCTGACCACTTGCGATCTGTGTCCGATTCACGCACGCGCGCCGCGGCCTTGATGAGGTCGCGCAGATCGAGCAGCTCGGCGTCGAGCTCCTCGACGGTGCGCGCCGCGGTCGCCGCGTCGACGAGCTCGTCCTCGATGGTCTCGAGCTCCTCGGCGGAGAGCTCGTCCTCGTCGAGATCGTCGATGACGTCCGCTGCCCTCGGCTCGCTGACAGTCTTGCCGTCGAGGATCTCCTGTTTGCGGCGCTCGAGCCGAGCGGCGCGGCGCTCGAGGGAGCGGTAGATCGCCTCCGGGCTGGATGCCAGCCGGCGCTGCAGGACCGTGAGGGCGAAGCCGACCGTGTTGCGGCGCTTGCCGTCGAGCTTCGCGGCGCGATCCATCCCCTCGCGGACGTACGTCGTCACCTGCTCGTAGAGGTTTTGCTCCAGCTCGGTCAGCTCGTAGGGGACCGTCTCGGCGATCCGCTCGGGGAACAGCGGCTTGCCCTCGAACGTCAGCAGGTCCTCCTTGACCATGCGGCTCATCACGCCCGAGGTGTCGACGGTGTGGACCGTCGCCTGGTATCGGCCCTCGAATCGGTCACGGTCGAGCAGCGTGAGGAAGAGCTGGAAGTCCTCCTCCTTGCCGCTGTGCGGCGTGGCGGTCATCAGCAGCAGGTGGCGCGCGAGCTCGCCGAGCAGCTCTCCGAGCTGGAAGCGCTTGGTCTTCTCGAGCTTGCCGGCGAAGTAGCGGGCAGCCATGCGATGGGCCTCGTCGACTACGACGAGGTCCCACTCGGACCTCGCAAGCTCGGCCAGGAGGTCCTCGTTGCGCGCGAGCTGATCCATGCGCGCGATCAGCAGCGGGTGCTGCTCGAACGCCGAGGCGCCGAACACCGTCTCGCCGAGCTGCGGCGTGAGGATCTCGAAGGCGAGTCCGAACTTCAGGTGCAGCTCGTCCTGCCACTGCTCGACGAGACCGCCGGGTGCGACGATCAGGCAGCGCTTGACGTCCTCGCGCAGGATGAGCTCCTTGATGTAGAGCCCGGCCATGATCGTCTTGCCGGCGCCCGGGTCATCGGCGAGGAGGAACCGCAGGGGCGTGCGCGGGAGCAGCTCGCCGTAGACCGCACGCAGCTGGTGGGGCAAGGGCTGGATGTCGCTGGTGGTGACCGCGAGCATCGGGTCCGACAGCCCGGCGAGCTTGATCCGTTGGCATTCGGCGACCAGTTTGAAGTCGGCGGCCGGGGCGTCGAGCGGCCGGGCCTCAGCCTGCGCGATCGCGAGCTTGTCCTCGGCGTCGCGGCCGAGGACGCGCTGGCCGAGCTCGCCCTCCGCGGTCTTGTACGTGAGCTCGATCGCGTCGGCCCCGTGCGGCTGCACGGCGATGACGTACACGTTCTGCCCGGGAATCACGCCAGCAAGATGCAGGCCGGGCTGGAGATCCTCGAGCTTGGACACGGGCAACTGGTGGTCGGACCGTATCGGCTTCGTCTGACAGGGTGGGGGCGGGTGGGCGCACTACGGAGGCGGCAGCCCGGCCGATCCACGACTCTGTGCACCCGCTCGGATGGCATCGAGAACTGCCCGGTACCACGGACAGGCCTGGACAGTCGCGTCGGGCAGCGATCCGCTGCCGGCGTAGTCCTCCCGCGATGCCCCAGCCAAGCGTCCGGCCATCCATCAGGAGCGAAACCGCGCGCCTCGGGAAGATCAAGCTGATGCGCCACAATCGACCGCGCGCGACAGCAGCAGCTCGCGCTCGCGGTCGTTGCCGCACAGCTCGGCCGCACGCACGAGCTCCTCACGCGCCTCGTCCAGTCGTCCCAGGCGGATGAGGAGGTCGCCACGCACGCTGGGCAGCAGGTGGTAGCCGCGCAGCGCACGCTCGTCGGCGAGCGCGTCGACGAGCGCGAGCCCGGCCTCGGGTCCGTAGGCCATCGTCACCGCCACGGCGCGGTTGAGCTCGACGACCGGGGAGCCGGTGAGCGCCGCCAGGCCGTCGTACAGCCCGACGATCCGTGGCCAGTCGGTCTCCTCGACGCTGCGAGCCCGCGCGTGGCAGGCGGCGATCGCGGCCTGCATCGTGTACGGGCCAAGCGTGCCGCCGAGCTCCTCGGCGCGCTGCAGCCCGGCCAGGCCCCGCTGCACGAGCAGGTGATCCCAGCGTGCGCGGTTCTGGTCGGCGAGCAGCACCGGTTCGCCGTGCGGCCCGACCCGCGCCCGCAGCCTGGAGGCCTGAAGCTCCATCAGGGCGAGCAGGCCTTGGGCCTCGGGCTCGCGCGGCATCAGCGCGGCAAGGATCCGCCCCAGGCGCAGCGCGTCCTCGCACAGCCTCGGCCGAATCCAGTGCTCGCCGGACGACGCCGCGTAGCCCTCGTTGAAGACCAGGTAGATCACCTCGAGCACCGCGGACAGCCGGTCGGCCAGCTCGTCGCGGCCAGGAGCCTCGAACGGCACGCGGGCCTCGGTGAGCGTGCGTTTGGCGCGGACGATGCGCTGTGCCACGGTCCCCTCCGAGACGAGGAACGCCCTGGCGATCTCCGGCGTCGACAGGCCGCCGAGCAGGCGCAGTGTCAGCGCGACGCGTGCCTCCCGGGGCAGGACCGGGTGGCACGTCATGAAGACCAGGCGCAAGACGTCGTCGTGCACATCGTCGACCTGCGCGGTGAGGTCGGGCTGGTCGAGCTGCTGGAGAATCTGCAGCTCACGCCCGATCAGCTCCTGCTTGCGTTCGAGCGTGACGCGGCGACGCAGCCCGTCGATGCCCCGGCGCTTGGCGGTGGTCATCAGCCAGGCACCCGGGTTGTCCGGGATGCCCGACCGCGGCCACTGCTCCAGCGCGGCCACGAACGCGTCCTGGGCCAGGTCCTCGGCGACCGACACGTCGCGGACGATGCGAGTCAGCCCGGCGATCAGCCGGGCCGACTCGATCCGCCAGACCGCGTCGATCGCGCGATGGGTGGCCGATGCCGCCACGGCTACCTCTTCGCGGCCTGCTCGCGCAGCCGCTCGTTGGCCTCGCGCAGCTCGGGCGTGAGCTGCTCGCCGAAGTCGTCGTCCTCAAAGATCTGGCGCAGCTCGATCTCCACGCCGCCATCGAACGGCGCGCGCTTGAGCCACTCGATCGCCTCGTCGCGCGAAGCGCACTCCCAGACCCAGAAGCCCGCGACGAGCTCCTTGGCCTCGGTGAACGGACCGTCGATGACGGTGCGCTCGGCGCCGCTGAAGCGGACCCGGGCGCCCTTGGCGGTCGGGTGCAGGCCTTCGCCGGCGAGCATGACGCCCGCCTTGACGAGCTCCTCGTTGTACTTCGTCATCGCCTCCAGGAGCTCCGTGCCGGGCATCTCGCCCGCCTCGGACTCGGGGCTGCCGGGAACCAGGACCATGAAACGCATTGCTGCCTCCTCGTGGGATCGGGTGGTTGTACTCCCACGTCGAACGAGCCGGAGCGAGATCGACACGCGCCGCAGATTTTCTCGCGGGTATCGTGCGGGCCCGTGGCCGAGCGCTCCGGCAACTCCCGTGTCGTCTACTCCACCTCCGACGGCGACCTGCGCAAGCCGCGCTCGCCACAGCGTCTCACGAACACGGAATCCGGGCGCCGCGTGAAGGTCCGGCGCGAGGTCGCGGGCCGACGCGGCAAGGCCGTCACCACGGTCTCCGCCGTCCCGCTCGACGACCGGGGCCTGCGCGAGCTCGCCGGCCGGCTCAAGACGCGGTGCGGCGTCGGCGGATCGGCGAAGGACGGCGTGATCGAGCTTCAGGGCGACCACCGCGACACAGTCGTCGAGGTCCTCCGCGCCGAGGGCTACGACGTCGTGCTGGCCGGCGGCTGACGCCTCCGCGCGCCGGCGCGAGCGACGGTCCTGCTCCGGACCGCACCGCACCGCACCGCACCGCCGCGGCGCGGTCGAGCAGGTGCGCACCGGCGGACCTTCGCGCTCGCGGCCGAGGGCTGGATCACCTACGGCGTGCGCGAGCGGGAGTGCTCACGCGTTGTCTGGTGCTGTCCGATGAACCTAAAGCACGATTTGCGCGATTGCTGACGGAATGAGTTTGACCGTCCCCCGCCAGGCCCGCGGGACGCGCGTTCCACCGGACTGCCCTCTCCAGCGCGATCGGGATCGGCAGCCGTGACGAACGGAAGCGTGAGGCCGGCGGTCATTTCGCCTTGATAGTCAAGACCGCGGACCCCAAATCTGACGCGCGTTTAGATGCGGGCAGCACGTCGGCGAGCGTATTTGAGACGCGCCGCCCGAGGCCGGCCAGCAACACGCAGTTCAGGCGGCGGCGATCCGCTCGATGAACGACCGCACCGCGCGCACTGCCTCATCGACGTCGGTGACGGCAAAGTCGAGGTCGCGGGCCATGACCTCGTAGGCGTTGCCCCAGCTCGGCTGCGCCACGAGCGATGTCGGCCAGGCGTGCTGCTTGCGCGCGGCGAAGACGCGCTCGCAGGCGTCGCGGACCGACGCCAGGTCGGGCTCGAACGCCTCGAGCAGCTGCAGATCGATCAAGTCGCGGAAGCGCGGGTTTTCGCGACCGTCGGGAAACGTCTCGGTCACGGCGTGGAGCTTCTGGGCGATCTGCCAGCGCTCGGCCAGCACCATCACGACGTCGGGGCCCGAGAGGCCGACCGCGCCGAAGCTCGGTCCGGGCAGCGCGGTGAACTCCTCGTCGCCGGTGTCCAGCGGCGCGATCTCCAGTTGCAGCGACGTCAGTGATCGTCCGGCGAAGCTGACCTGGACGCGGGTCTTCTTGACGTCCGGGCGCGTTGGCAGATCGTCGATCGCTCCACGGCGAAACGTGAAGCCCTCATACGGCTCACGCAGCCCCGCGTCGAGCAGGCCGGCGAGCTGATCGGTGTCGCCGCGCATGACGATGTCGACGTCGCGTGTCGCTCGCGCGCGATCGCCGAGGCGCAGCTCCATGGCGATGCCGCCCTTGGTGGCGAAGACGCCCTCGCCGTCGGGATCGCTGACCCGCGCCAGCGCGCCGGCCAGCATCATCGCTGCGATGCGCAGGTTCAGCCGCGCGACCGGCTGGCCGGAGTCCTTCTGCCACTGCGTGATGAGCTGTTCCAGGCGCACCTTCGTCTTGGGCGGCTTGGGCTGAGGCCAAGCGGGCGTGTCGCTCACGCTCGGCCCACGGCGACGCGATCGCTCCCCACTTCAGCCTCCAGCCGCCGGGCTTGCGCTGTGGACAGCAGGCCCTGCTCGCGGCCGTGGCGTATCGCCTGCTCGAGCAGGTCGGTCGCAAGGTGCAGCGCGTGACACTCGCGAATCGCGCGTTCGAGGGTCACCACCGGCACGCCTTCGATCTCAGTCACCTCGTCGGCAGCCAGATCCTCGCGATGCAGCTCGTAGACAGCCGGCACGCCGCGCTGGACACGGTGCGCGCGGGGAACCGTGATGTGGATCTTGGCCGGATTGACGTCGCCGACCTCCCACAGGTCAAGCGCGCTGGCGCGGCTGATGACCCCGCGCACTCCGGCCGGCCACAGTGCCGCGGCCATGTACGGGCCCAGGCGACCAGCCGGCAGGAACGGGATCCGGTAGACGCCCTGGCTGACGCGCTCGATGCGACCGCGCCGTGCCATCTGAGCGATCGTGTTGTCGGCGTAGCCGATCTCACGCGAATCGGCCAGCTCGAAGTAGCCGTGCCGGTCGGCGGCGACCTCGGCAAGCTCGGTGAACCGATCCGTGGGCATGCGCTCAGAATAGCGCATTCTGTCCCTTTTCAAGCAGACGCGGTCGGATCCGTGCGGAAGGGAGCGCAGACATCGTCTGCAGTTTTCGACCCACTACTCTCTTCGCCCCGGACCCTCGAGGTCCCGCCTGCGTCCGTAGCTCAGTTGGATAGAGCGCGTGTCTACGGAATACGAGGTCAGAGGTTTGAATCCTCTCGGGCGCGTGGCCGCCACCCGTGTCGGCGCCGTGTGAAAACTGACCCCCCTCCGCCGCGCGAAATCTGACCCCCTCGGGTGGTCGGCGGAGTCGTCCGAGTGGGTGCTGAGCCTCGTCGTCATCGAGCGACGAGGGGCGGCGAGAGGGTGGTTGGAGTGGAGCAGTGGGCTGAGCTGCGGCGCGAGCACTTCGTCGGCGGCAAGTCGATCAAGGAGTTGGCCAGAGCGACGGGCATGTCGCGGAACACGATCCGTCGGGCGCTGAGAAGCGATCGGCCGCCGGGCTATCGGCGGCCGATCAGGGCGGGCGTGCTCGAGCCGTTCGATCTGCCAGTTCGACGTCTGGCAGCCCCGCGAGCAGGTACCGGTCGGTCACGGCTAGACCCGCCAAGGATGGGTCGTCGTCGCGTGTCTTGGCTACTCGCGCGCCGGCGCAGGCGTGCTGGTTTTCAGCAAAAAGACCGAGGACCTGCTCGCCAGTTGCCTGCGACGGCTCGGGGCGCTGCCGAGGGAGGTGGTCTGGGATCGCCAGGCCGGCATCCACGGCCACGCGGGTCTCACTTGAAGTCCCAGCCGCGGCTACGCTGCGTTACCGACAACCCGGTGTTGCGACGACCCCTTGAGTCCGGGCAATACACGAGCTTCGCGTTCAACCAGGTCCTCGACGACCACCAGGTGCTCGCGAGCATCGGCTCGGTCGGCGACGCCTACGACAACGCGATGGCCGCGAGCCATGCGCGCGTCGGACGGGGGCGCCATGTAGGGGCAGGGTCCGGATTCGTGGCAGGGACAGCTACGACAGGATCTCGACATACCCGTCGGTCCCATTTACCCGGATTCGCTGGCCGTCGCGGATCAGGCGCGTGGCGTGCTCCACGGCGACGACGGCCGGCAGGCCGTACTCGCGTGCGATCACCGCGCCGTGCGTCATCAGGCCGCCCACCTCCGTCACCAGGCCCTCAATCGCGACGAACAGCGGCGACCAGCTCGGGTCGGTGTAAGCGGTGACGAGGATGTCGCCGGGCTCGACATCGGCCTGCGTCATGTCCAGGATGACCCGGGCGGGTCCCTCGATCGTCCCGCTGGAGACCGGAAGGCCAACGAGCGCGCTGGTGGGTGCGTCGTGGCGCCGGTACGTCCCGGCGAGGCACTCGCCCTCCGACGTGAGCACCCGCGGCGGGGTGAGCGCGTGGTACGACGCGAACTCCTGCCGGCGCTGAGCGATCAGCCCGCCGTCCACCTCGTGGGCGCGCACGGCGTCGTGCAGCTCGTCGAACCTGAGGTAGAAGATGTCCTCGGCGTCGGCGAGCACGCCGGCCTGGACGAGGCGCTCGCCCTCCGCCAGCAGCGCCTGCTTGTAGGCGAAGTAGCGGCTGATCATGTGGTACTTCGGATACTCGCGGTAGCCGATGAAGGCCCGGACGCGGTCGATCATGCGCTTGGTCTCGTCGGCCTTCCGCGCTCCGTCGGGCAGTGCCCGCAGGCGCTCGAGCAGCTCCTGCTCCTTCGCGCACGCCTCGCGCCGGCCCTGCTCTAAGCGACGTGCCCCGACACCAGGCTCGAAGTTCCTGGCGTTCGAGAGCAGCAGCGGCACGAGTGTGGTGGGGCGTTCGCTCCAGCGTGGCCTCGTGATGTCGATCTCGCCGACGCAGCGCATCCCGTAGCGGTCCAGGTACGCCTGGATGGCGTCCCGCGCCTCCCGGCCGCCGGGGACCTCAACGAGGTCGTTGAGGAAGTCGTCGCGCTCGACGCCTTCGAGGAAGGCCACCACCTCGGGATGGGGGCGGATCACGTCCGCGACGTCGAGCAGCGCGAGCCCCATCTCCGAGGTGATGTTGTTGGGCGCCGACTGCGCAATCGTGTCCGCCGCGCCCTTCTCGCTCAGCCACGCCTCCAGGTGCTCGTTGAGCCACCAGGTGGCCTCCATCGCCGCCAGGATGACGCGATGGCTTTCCGGATCAAACAGGATCCGCTTCAGCTCCTGGATGTCAGTCACGATGAAGTCCAACAGTGCCGGCCCGGACTGGGCCGCGATCTCTCGTTTGACGTCAGCGATCGCGGCGTCGCCGCGCGTGATCAGCTCCGCGACGATGGACCCATCGGTGTCGATGGGGGCCGGTGCGACGGGGGCAGTCGGCGGCCCGCCGCGATCATCGTGCTGAATCGACGGCAGGAAGCCGTCGCGTTCGAGGACCGTCTCGAGTGCGTCCCTGATCAGCGGGTCGGATCGGCCCAGGACCTCCAAGACGCCGGCGCGGCTCGCAGGCGAAGCCAGGCGCGGCGTGACGTCGACGAACAGCCTCCCGCCGGCCTCGGACATGGGCGCCGGCGTGGTCAGCTGCCACAGGGAGAGCCCCAGGGGCTTCATGGGGTCGGTCATCATCTGCTGATGACCGACGGAGACATAGACGTGGCTCTCTCCGTCGCCCGCCTCAGGGATCGGAAACAGCGTGGTGATCGGCCGGCTCTGCACGATCACGAAGCCGTCCTCCACCAGGCACCACTCGATGTCCTGAGGACTGCCGAAGTGCGCTTCGACGCGCCGACCCAGCTGCACGAGCCGCACCACCTGGGGATCCGTCAGTGCCGGTTGCTCCTGCCGGTGGCTCTCGACCGTCTCCTCGTATGTGCCGCCTTCCGGCGAGGCATGAATGGCCAGCCGCTTGGCGGCGACCGCCTTGGTGACGACCTCGCCGTCGCGCACCTTGTAGACGTCAGCGTTGACGCGACCGGAGACCAGGGCCTCGCCAAGTCCGAAGCACGCCTCGACCGAGGCCACCTTGCGGTTGGACGTCATCGGGTCTGCCGTGAAGAGGACGCCGGCCGCGTGTGGGAAAACCATCTGCTGCACGACCACAGCCATGTGGACCTTGCGGTGGTCGAAGTCGTTGCGCAGGCGGTAGGTCACGGCTCGCTCGGTGAAGAGCGAGGCCCACGCCCGGCTGACATCTCGCAGGATCGCGGCCGGCCCCACGACGCTCAGGAACGTGTCGTGCTGACCGGCGAAGGAGGCCGTAGGCGAGTCCTCCGCCGTGGCACTCGACCTGACGGCGTAGGCGGCGCGCTCGCCGAGTGCCCTGAGCGCGCGGACGATCGCCGCCGACACATCGTCTGGGATCGCAATCCCCTCGAGGGTCCGGCGGATCTCCGCGCTGAGCTCGCGGATCGCGTTCCGGTCGCCCGGGTGCAGACGTGACAGCCGATCGAGCAGATCGTCGATCGGCGGGGCTTCCGCCATGACCCGTCGGAAAGCGTTCGTCGTCACACAGAAGCCCGGCGGCAGACGAATGCCTTCGATCCCCGACAGGCGCGCGAGGTGCGTGCCCTTGCCTCCGATGAGCGAAAGCTTCGTCTCACTGACGTCTTGGAGCCCCAACACGTAGGAGCCGGACGGCACGGTCGCGATCCCCATCCGTCCGCCTCCGGTGACCGTCGCCGCATGCGCTTCGTTACCCATCGCGTTGCTCCCTTGATCGCTTGCGGTAGGCGATTATGCGGCACACCCTGGGGCTTGAAACAAGCCCCCATGTGCGGTGTAATTTGGATGTGGTGGGGAGGGCGCGTGTCCCTTGCAGTGCGGGATCCAGCGGGAGGAGCGCCTGAGTCATCTCACCCAAGTGGTGCGGCCATCAACCCGCGCGGGTGAGCGGGCCCACAAGAGAGGTTTGATGGGTCTCTCATGTCTCGGGGCATCGGTCACCCTCGGCTTGGGCTGCGTTGGGTGCGGTGCTTGCCGCGGAGGCGGAGCCCGTAGGGCGACGCTGGAGCGGCGAGCACCGGGCGGGCGGCGTCCGGGGGTGGGCGAACAGTCGCTCGCATGTCCCGAGCTCGCATCGCTGTTCTGCGGATCGTGTCCAAGCAGCTGTCGGTCACCGCGGCTGCCGGCGAGTACGGGATCTCCCGCCGGCACCTTCACCGCCTCTTGGCTCGCTACCGGGACGGAGGCTTGGACGCGCTGGAGCCCCGCACGGCGTCCCAAGACGACGCCGATCGCGACGCCTGAGACGGTTCGGCAGCGGGTCGTCGAACTTCGCCAGCGCCTGACGGCTGACGGGCTGGACGCCGGACCGCACACGATCGCCCGACACCTCCAGCAAGAAGGCCTCAAGCCGCCGGCGCCCGCGACGACAAGCCGGATCCCGCACCAGGCCGGGTTGGTCGCGCCGCAGCCACGCAAGCGCCCCCGCAGCTCCTACCAGCGGTTTCAGATGGCCCAGCCCAACGAGATGTGTGGCAGTCGGACTTCATCCACTGGCGCCTGGCCGACGGGACCGACGTGGAGGTCCTCAACTGGCTCGATGACCGCTCTCGCTACCTGCTCTCGTGCACCGCGCATATGCCCGTCACCGGCGATGACGCGGTCTCCACGTTCCTTGCCGTGATCGACGATCATGGCGCTCCAGCAAGCACGCTGACCGCCAACGGCCGCGTCTACACCGCCCGCTTCGCCGACGACCACCACGTCACCGTCGCCGACCTCGCCACCGGCGAAGTCCTCTCACGACATCTCATCGACCCCAACCGCAGCTACTGGCGCAACCAAGACAAAGAGCCCGGCCGATGGCCGGGCCCGTCGAACTGAGACCGATGTCCCAAGACACGTGAGACACATGTCCCGAGACATCACACAGCGCGCCCGAGAGGATTCGAACCTCTGACCTTCGGTTCCGTAGACCGACGCTCTATCCAGCTGAGCTACGGGCGCAGCGAGCGGTCATTCTAGCTGCCGCTCTGCGCGGTCGTCCCGCGCCTCCGCGCAGGCCGGAACCCGTCCCGCCAGCGCGCGCCCCACCGCCCTCAGATGATCCCCACTATCGCCGCGCAGTCCCAGTTGCGCGCTCCCGACCCGCCCGCCCAGAGCTTCGCGGCGAGGCGGTCCTGCTCGGCCTTGGGCGCCTGGTAGGCGTGGGGGGTGCTGCCACCGAGCGCGCGCCAGGTCGAGGGGATGAACTGGTAGTAGCCGGAGGCGCCGGCGTAGTTGGGTGGCATGTTCTGCCCGCCGGACTCGCACTGGACGATCGCCCACGGGATCGCCCACGGCCCGCCGGGGCCTCGCTTGTCGACGGCGGCGCGCTGCTGGGCCGCCTCGAGGCTGCGCAGCTCGCGCTCGGCGCGCCGGCGGTCGGCGGTCGTCGCGCGCAACGCCGCCTGGCGGGCGGCCCGGGCGCGGGAGAGCGTCTGCTCCTGCGCGTGCAGCGCGGCGGTCTTGGCGGCGAGCGAGTCGCGCTCCGCTCGCACCTCGCGGGCCGCTCGCGCCTGGCGCGGGGCGAGCACGGCGAGCCGTGCCGTCTCGCGTTGCGTCGCGTCGCGGGCACGGCGCACGGCCGTGACGACGCTGGCGTTGCGCCGGCGCACGCGCTTGTAGAAGGCGGCGCGGTCGACGAGGTCGGCGAAGTCACTCGACGTCAGGACGACCGTCACAAGGTCCGGGGGCGTCGTCGTGTACTGGGCGCGCAGCGCCGCCGCAAGCGTTGCCCGGTCGCGCTCCAGCCGGGCGCGGAGCCTGGCCAGGTGGCGGCGCTCGGCGCGCAGCTCGTCGCGGGTTCGCGCCAGCGCCGCCTCCCGCTCGCCGAGCTCGGCCTGCGCGCGGGAGAGACGGCCCCGAAGCAGCGTGATCGCGCGCTCGGCCCGCTGCTCGAGCGCGGCCAGCCGCGAGATCGCCGACGAAAGCGTGCGCTCGCGCGCGCGACTCGACTCGATCGTGCCCTGCAGTGCGCCGGCATCCTGGCCGTGGGACGGCAGGGGCAGTACCGCCCAGAGGGTGAGCGGCAGCAGCAGCGCGACGCCGAGCGCGGCGAGGCGGCGTCTGTCGAAGCGGTCCGATCGCATGGCGCCGGCGCGCGGAAGACCGGCGACGGTCGCCCAACGGTAGCCAGGCTCGTTCCGCCGCCCGCAAGCGTCGTTGCATCGAGACGCCCTCAGCGTCGTGGCTCGCGCCACATGAACCAGCACCGCACGCCGATCACGTACGCCTCGCCGACGACGTCATACCCCTGCCGGGCGTAGAAGCGCACGTTCTCCGGCCGGTCCGTCTCCAGGTAGCCCGGCGAGCCGGACGCGTCGAGCCGGCGGCAGTGCTCCGCCAGCAGCAGCGAGCCGATGCCCCGGCCCTGCAGATCGCGATCGACCGCGAGCGGGCCCAGGTGGACGTGCGGCGTGTCGGGATCGCGGTCCAGCCAGGCGCGCGCCCAGCGACCGACGCGGATCGCCGTCCCCGGGCCCAGGCGCGCGAGCGTCGGAAGCGTCACGACGACCCGTCCGATCCCGGGCCGGCATCTCCCGTCGCTGACGGCGCCGGCGCAGGCGACGAGCCGCCCGTCGCGCCAGACGCCGATCGGCCGGTCGTGCCGCGTGGAGCGCAGGAAAGCGGTCATCAACCGCCGGTGCGTCGCCTCGCGCCGCTCGGGGCTCGGGCCGTACGCCGCCACGTGCAGCGGGTTGTCGCGCATTCCGCGCGCCAGCACCGCCGCCGCGGCGCGGCGCTCGCTCGCCGGCAGGTCGGCGACCCTCAGGCCGGGCATGGTCGCAGTCTGCCACCGGCTACCGTGCCGGCCCATGGCCACCAGCGAGAAGCCCCACGTCGAGGTCCCGTCGGACCAGCCGCCCTCCTACCAGCTCGAGCTCGAGGACATCGTCGTCGGCGACGGCGACGAGGCGGTCGCCGGCCGGATCGTCGAGGTCCACTACGTCGGCGTCTCGTGGTCGACCGGCAAGCAGTTCGACGCGTCCTGGGATCGCGGCGACACGTTCAAGTTCGGCCTCGGCAAGGGCCAGGTCATCGCCGGCTGGGACCAGGGCGTGGCGGGCATGCAGGTCGGCGGCCGGCGCCGCATCACGATCCCGCCGAACCTCGCCTACGGCAAGCGCGGCGCGGGCGGCGTGATCGGTCCCGACGAGACGCTGGTCTTCGTCGTGGACCTCGTCGGCGTGCGCTGAGCAGGCCGCACGCCGCACCCCGCTCCTCGCCTTCGGGACCGGGAGCCCGGACGCACCCTCACCGGGGCTCGTCCGTGCGGCCCTCGAGCAGTCGCGCCGCCATGTCGCCGCGCGCGAATCGCCCGCCCGGGCGTTCCGGTCCCAGCAGCGCCTCGACGGCCCGCAGCAGATGGGCACGCAGCACCGGATCGTCGCCGCCGGTGCGCGACTCGTGCTCCGCGCCGGAGACGATCAGCCCGCCGATCAGGGCGCTCACCGCGGATCGATCGCGGTCGTCCTCGATCCCGGCGCCGGCCAGGGCCTCGGTCAGCGGGATCAGCAGCCGGCGGTGGCTGTCGGCGAGCTCGGCGCGCGTCTCCTCGTCGAGGTCGCGGGCGACGTCGGACAGCGCGGCGATCAGGCCGTGCTCGGGCCGGCGGGCGTAGTCGAGCTGGTCGAGCACCCAGCGCTTGACGCGCTCCGGGGGCGACCCGTCGCCGGTCAGTCGCTTGCGAGAGCGGGCGGCCTGGATCGGCAGCTCGCTGCGCAGCCATTCCAAGAGGATGTGCGCCTTGTCGGGGAAGTAGCGGTACAGCGAGTTGCGCGCGAGGCCGACCTCCGCCGCGATATCGGCGAGGCTGACGTCGGCGTAGCCGCGCTCGAGGAACAGGCGCATGGCGGCCTCGAAGACGGCCGCCTGCTGTTGGGCGACGTGCTCGGCGACGCTCTCGGCCCTGATCCTCGGCACGCGATCATCCTGCCACGGTCGTGATCGCCTTCAGCGCGCCGCCGGCCAGGTGCAGATGGCGTTCGGCATGCGCGAGCGGCGCGTCGTCGTGGCTGACGATGACCGCGGCCAGCCCGCGACCGCGAGCCTCGCCGGCCAGCAGCCCGGCGACCTCGGCCGACAGGGCGCCGTCCAGCGACGCCGTGGGCTCGTCGGCCAGCAGCACGGTGGGGCGCGCCATCAGCGCCCGCGCGATGCCGACGCGCTGGCGCTCGCCGCCCGACATCTTCGCCGGGAGCTGGTCGGCCCGGCCGGCGAGCCCCAGCTCCTCGAGCAGCTGAGCCGCGCGCCCACGCGCCTGCGAGCGACGTTCGCCGCTTATGTGCCCGACGAGCTCGAGCTGCTCGCGCGCGGTGAGCGCGGGCAGCAGGTTGGCCGACTGGTAGACGATCGCGATTCGCTCTCGGCGCAGCGCCGTCCGGCGGCGCTCGGAGAGCTCGGCGGTGGGGGTGCCGGCCACGAGCACCTCGCCCCGGTCCGGGCGGCGCAGCAGCCCGGCGACGGCGAGCAGCGTCGACTTGCCGGAGCCGGAGCTGCCGGTGATCACGAGTACCTCGCCGGGGGCTACGTCGAGATCGACGGCGTCGAGCAGCGTTCGGGTGCCCGGCCCGTCGGGCACCGCGACGTGAATGCCGCGCAGGCCGAGGCCGTCGCCGGCCGGATCGCTCGTGCTCATCTACGCCTCCACTCCGAGCGCGATCGCCGGCTCGACCTTGGTGATCCTGCGGAACGCGACGAGGCTTCCCGCGATGCCGGTGAGCACCAGCAGCGCGGCGCTCGTCAGCACGCCCCCGATCGAGAGCTCGACCGGAACGGGCCCGCCGTCGAGCAGGCCGATGACCGCCGCCCCCGCCGCGGCGCCGATGACCGTGGCGGCCAGCACGACGATGGCGATCTGCCCGATGCCGTCGCGTAGGACGTAGCCGCTGGAGGCGCCCAGCGCCTTGAGCAGCCCGATCTGGCGGGTCCGCTGCACCGTGAGCACCGTGAAGAACGCACCCACGATCAGGGCCGAGATCACCAGCAGGAACGCCCGGATCAGCGTCATCGTCGCGGTCTCGGCGGAGAAGCCCGGCGAGCCGTCGTAGGCCTCGGTCTTGGTCTTGGTCTCGGTGCCCGCCGCTCTGTCGACGGCGGCGACGTCGACGTCGGCCGGCACCCGCAGCGCGATCGCCGAGAAGCGCCCGCGGGCGTCGTTGCCGTAGCTGATCGACCGCCAGGTGGCGAGCGAGGTGAAGGCGATCGGAACGTGCCCATAGGAGCCGGCGAACGTGAAGCCGAGCACCGGCAGCGTCAGGTCCGATCCGGCGATGCGGTAGCGCTCGCCGACCTTCACCCCCTCATCGCGGAGCTCCGACGCGAGCACCAGGCCCGGAAGGCCGGCGGCCGGCGGCCGGGCGTCGCTGCGGTCGGCCAGGAAGCCGCCGGGGCTGACGCCGAGCAGCGCGAGGTCGATGCTCGGGCCGCCATCGGTGGAGGCCGCGTTCACGAACGACACGCCGATCGGGGAGGCCTCGACTCCGGGCACCCGCGTCCATTTCGCCAGTGAGCGCTCGTCGATGGTCGAGCGGCTGAAGACGGCCTCCGAGTGCGGTGCGAAGGCGAGGTGCGTCACCGGCAGCGCACGGAGCCCCGAGGTTCCGTCGCGAACGAGCCCGTCGGCGAGCCCCGTGAGGACGGTCGAGAGCATCGCGACGAGGCCTACGACCAGTCCGACGAGCGCGAACCGGCGCCACATCCGGCGCAGATCGCGCAGGGCCAGGAACATCTACGAGACCTCCAGGCGAAGGTTGGGGACGCTGTGTCGCCATGATAGCGACGGGGTGTCGCTCGGTTCCGACGAGATTCGCCGCGGCGGCCACGCGCGCCGAAGCGCGCGCCCTCCGCTGACGGCGGGACGGAAACGATCTCGGCCCCGTCGGGGGCGCTTCCACGTGCGCCCGTCCCGTTCGGCGTGGGGAAGGGGGCGCTACCGGGCGGCAGCGGAGAGGGCGGGATTCGAACCCGCGAACGAGGTTGTCCCCCGTTACTCGCTTAGCAGGCGAGTGCCTTCAGCCACTCGGCCACCTCTCCGGGCAGGGGCGCCAGTGTACCTGTGCGGTTCGTCGGCCGCAGGGCGCCGGCCGCGTGTCTTGCGGGCCCCGCGACGCGGCCTGCCCCTCGCCGGCCGCATGGATCGGCTGGGTGCGGCGCTGCGGTAGCGTCGCCTCATGACCCGCCTGATCGACTCGACGCCGGCCGCCGACGGCTTTCGCATGCCGGGCGAGTTCGAGCCGCACGAGGGCTGCTGGATGATCTGGCCCGAGCGGACCGACAACTGGCGCCTTGGGGCCAAGCCTGCGCAAACGGCGTTCGCGCAGGTCGCGGGGGCGATCGCCGCCGGCGGCGAGCAGGTGACGATGGCCGTCTCCTCACGGCAGTACGAGCACGCACGCAACTCCCTGCCGGCAGAGGTCCGCGTCGTCGAGATGACCACCGACGACGCCTGGATGCGCGACTGCGGCCCGACGTTCGTCGTCGACGGTGCCGGCCGCCGGCGTGGCGTCGACTGGGTCTTCAACGCCTGGGGCGGGCTCGACGGCGGGCTCTACTTCCCGTGGAAGAACGACGACCTGGTCGCGGGCAAGGTCTGCGAGATCGAGGGCGCCGACCGCTACCGGGCGCCGATCGTGCTCGAAGGGGGCGCGATCCACGTCGACGGCGAGGGCACGCTGCTGACGACCGAGGAGTGCCTGCTGAACCCGAACAGAAACCCGTCGCTGAGCCGCCAGCAGATCGAGGAGCAGCTTCGCGCCTTCCTCGGGATCGAGCGGGTCATCTGGCTCATCCACGGCTCGTTCAACGACGAGACCGACGGCCACGTCGACAACATCTGCTGCTTCGCGCGCCCCGGCGAGGTGATCCTGAACTGGACCGATGATGTGCGCGATCCGCAGCACGCGATCTCGGCCGCGGCACTCGAGCGCCTCGAGCGGGCGACCGACGCCCGCGGGCGCTCGCTGACCGTGCACAAGCTCCCGATGCCCCCGCCGATCCTGATCACCGAGGAGGAGGCGCGCGGCGTCGACCCGGTCGAGGGCACCTTGCCGCGGCTCGCCGGCGACCGGCTCGCCGCCTCGTACGTCAACTACTACGTCGCCAACGAGCGGATCGTCATGCCGCTGCTCGACGAGCGCACCGACGCCGAGGCGCGGCGCGCGCTCGAGCGGATCTTCCCCGAGCGCGACGTCGTCGGCGTTCCCGCTCGGGAGATCCTGCTCGGCGGCGGCAACGTCCACTGCATCACGCAGCAGGTGCCGGCGGCCTGAGGGGCACGGCGGATCCGGGGGCGTGGCGGTCGGGGCGCCGGTCAGGTGCCGCGGAACGCGTCAGCAGCGGAGCGGGAGGGATTCGAACCCCCGGGCCCTTGCGGACCGGCTGCTTTCAAGGCAGCTGCAATCAACCGGACTCTGCCACCGCTCCAGGGCCTGATCCTAGATCGTCGCGGCGGCTCCCCCCGCGGCGGTGGCCGACCCGCCCCCAGCAGCACCGGCGCGCGGTTTGCGCCTCGCAGCCCCCGGGCAGACCACCCGGACGATGGGCAACGACGGCTTGTCGCTCGACGTCAGCGAGCTCGGCGAGGCCGGAGCGCTCGTCCGACCTCGCGGCGACCTGTCGATCGTGACGGCGCCGAAGCTCGCCGCTCGGGTCGGT
>JANJTP010000060.1 GCA_024711025.1 Solirubrobacteraceae bacterium | reverse complement strand
CCTGTCCCTCTGGGTCGGCGCGTTGCCGGCGTGGGGGGGGGGGGGGGGGGGGGGCCCCCCGCCCCCCCCGCCGGCCGCCCCCCCCGCCCCCCCGCCCCCCGGCCCCCGCGGGGGGGGGGGCGGGGGGGGGGGGGGGGGGGGGGGGGGCGGCGGCGCCCCCCCCCCCCCCCCCCCCACGCCGGCAACGCGCCGACCCAGAGGGACAGGACCATGCTCGCACGCCCCTTCCGCCTCCTGATCAGCACCGTCGGCATCGCGCTGCTCGCCGCCGCACCGGCCGCGGCCGCCGACTGGGGCCCGGTCCACGTCCTCACGGGCAACGGCGAGGTCGGCTTCGACCTCGCGATGGGCGCCGACGGCACGGCGGCGCTCTCGTACAGCGAGGGCGGTCGCTGGATCCGGGTCGCGGTCAAGCGGCCCGGCCACCGCTGGGGCACGCCCGTGCGCGTCAACGACGGGCGGTTCGGCGTCTGGCGCACCTCCGTGGCGGTAGACGGAGAGGGCCGGGTCGTCGTCGCCTGGTCGCAGAGCGGCTCGCGGGCGGGATCTCGTTGGGGGACCAAGGGCCCGCTGACGGTGCGGGCCGCGGAGCGCAGCGCGCGCGGAGCGTGGAGCGCGCCCCGGGTGCTCGGCCGCAGCCGGCATTTCGTCGACGCCACGCCGAACGTCGCAGCCAACGCCCGCGGTGACGTGATCGTCACCTGGCGCGGGCTGAGGCACATCGCCGGCCAACGGCGAAGCGTCGACGCGGTGCAGTCCGCCTACCGTCCCGCCGGCGGTCGGTTCGGCCGCGCGCAGAGCGTCCGCGAGGGCGGGGCGCGCGTCGAAATCGTCGCGCCCGTCTCGGCGATCGACGACCGCGGCACCGTGTACGCGGCGTGGACGATCTCGAGCGGGCCGACGGTCCGGCTGGCAGCCCGCTCGCGCGGCGCCGGCGGAAGCTGGCGCCTGCCGCGGACGCTCGCCGCGGCGCCGTCGAGCAATCCGGAGATCGTCGTGACGGCCGACCGCGCCGCGATCGTCGCTTGGCACGCGGCGCAGCTCGACTCCGAGGGCAACGGCCTCCAGAGCGGACCGCTCGACGTGGCGACGCGACTGCCGGACGGCTCGGTGACCGCCCCGCAGCGGATCACGGACACGCCGACTCGCAGCTACCGGCTCGCGGCGGCGCCGGGCGGCGAGACGCTGCTGACGTGGAGCCCCGGCGAGGGCGAGGCGCTCCCCGCACCCGGTGAGCTCGACCTGCGCTGGGCGGTGCGGCCGGCCGCCGGCGGCGCCTTCGGGGCCGGCCAGATCGCGGCCGGGGTCCAGCCCGTCGAGTTCCACGGCGGGCCCGCGGCCCTCGGCGACGGGACGTTCCTCGAGGCCTACGGCACGAGCGACGACCACGTGCGCGTCGTCGCCCGCCCGCCCGGCGGCGTCTTCGCCGCCTCGCCGGAGCTCGACGTGAAGGGCCAGTACCCGCTCGTGGTCGCCGCCGGACGGCGCGCGGTTGCCGTCTGGGGTGTCGGGGTGGGGGAGCGTTTCTCCCTGGTCTCGGCGGCACGCGGCGCATGACGGACGCGGAGCGGGGCATCGTCCTCATCGCATACGACGGCTCGGACCCGGCGCGCAACGCGATCGCTCACGCGGCACGGCTCTTTCCCGGCATGTCGGCGGTCGTCGCCGTCGCCTGGACGTCGGTGCGCCCCGCCATCGGCGGCCGCCCCGCGTCGCTGTCCAGGGAGGTCGTCGAGGAGGCGGTCCGCAGCCTCGACGCGGTGGCCGAGGGCGAGGGGATCGCGCTCGCCGAGGAGGGAGCGGAGCGTGCCCGCGCAGCCGGGCTCGACGCCTCGGCCGTGGCGCTTCCCGCTCAGCCGTCGGTCTGGGAGAGCATCTCGCACCTCGCCGACGAGCGAGCCGCGCTCGCGATCGTCGTAGGCAGCCGCGGCATGTCGGGGGTGCGCTCGGTCCTGCTCGGCAGCGTCTCGAACGCGCTGGTGCACCACAGCCGCAGGCCTGTCGTGGTCGTGCACCCCGAGGATCCGGTCGAGCCGGGGACGTGAGCGGCCCACGGCCGGCTCAGGAGCGCCCGCCACGTCGCGAGTGCCTCAGCCGCGGGACTCCTGCGCCCGGGCGATGACCATCACCGCCAGGTCGTCCTGCCGCGGGAGGTCGCCCCGGAAGTGCTCGACGGCCTCGCGGATCGCCGCCACGATCGCCGCCGGCTGCCGATCGCCTACGCGCTCCAGCAGCGCGTGCAGGCGCTCTTCGCCGAACAGCTCGCCGTCGCGCCGCGTCTCCGTGACGCCGTCGGTGTAGAGCACGACGCGGTCCCCGGGCCGCAGCGTGAAGCTCCGCTGCGGCAGCTCGGGATCCTCGAAGACGCCGAGCATCGGGCCGTGCGTGGCGAGTGCCCGCACGGCCCCGTCGCGGACGAGCAGCGGGGGCGGATGCCCGGCCGAGCTGTAACGGCACGGCGCGCCTTCGCCGGCGCTGCGCGGCAGCTCGACCGCGACCATCGTCGTCAGCGCCGGGTCGCCGCCGTCGATCAGCAGCGCGTGATTGACGTGGCCGAGGGCCACGGCGGGGCCGCCCTCCCCGGCGCGCGCGCGGAACGTGTGGCGGGCGAGCGCCACGCGCGCGGCCGCTTCGACGCCGTGCCCGCAGACGTCGCCGACGAACGCGACCCAGCGGTCGCCGGCGTCGACCACGTCGTAGAAGTCGCCTCCGACGTCGATCCCGTTGGTCGACGGCTGGTAGGCGGTCGCGATGTCGAGCCCCGGGGTCTCCGGCAGGCTCGCCGGGAGCAGGCCGCGCTGCAGGCTCTGCGCCGTGGCGTGCTCGCGTTCGAGCAGCTCCGCGGTCCTCGCGCGCAGCCGGTCCAGCAGCCAGCCCGCGACGAGGACGAGCGCGCTGACGATGACGAACACCACGAGCCGCGCGACGTCGTCGCCGTCGCCGTTGCCGGGCGTGAAGACGATCAGCAGGCTCAGCACCCCGCCGATCAGGGCGCAGACGAGGGCCGGCCGGAACCCGGCGAAGATGATCACGACGACCGTCGCGCCCAGCGCCGAGCTGAAGGAGGCAGCGTCGACGGCGCGGACGGCGATCCCCTGGATGACGGCGCCGAGCAGCGCGCCGATCACGCCGATCGCCAGTCCGGTCGGCCAGAACGGGGGGGTGCGGATCGTGTTCATCGCCAGGTGCGCGCGCGCACGCGGCGGGACGCTAGAGCAATGGGGAGGACGGCGCCGCGCAGCGGCCGCGGTCGAACATAGGATCCGTCCATGACCGCACAGGAATGGCTGGCCGCGTTCGCAGAGCGCGTCGGCGCCCCCGCTCCCGACGAGCAGACGATGGACACCCTGCTCGCGCTCGCGGGCGTCGCCGCGCACGCGTCCGAGCGCATCGCCGCGCCGCTCGCCTGCTGGATGGTGGGCGTGGCCGGCGCCGACCCGCAGGTGGCGCTCGACGCTGCCCGCGAGGTCGCCGGCGAGGGGTAGCACGGGGAGCAGGGGACTGACCGAGCCTGTCCACCTGGTCACGCGCGGATATCCGGCGGCGGGCGCAACGCTCACGTCGCTCGCCGGTTGGCAGGTCATCGGGGGCGCGGTCCGGTCATCGGCCGTGCCCGGCATGCTGCCATCAGGAGGTCACCCTCATGTCCTTTGCTCGACTTCGCGCCCGACTTCGATCCGGCACATCCGCGACGCGCCTGGTGATCGTCTTCTCCGCGCTCGTCGTTGCCACGGCGGTGGCGGCCCCGCTTGCCTCCGGTGCGGGCGAGGGCTCCCTGCTGAAGGGCGGCAACCGCAACCCCGCGGGCGGTGACGCGTTCAGTCGCGAGACGAAGATCGTCGTCTCGAGCAGCGGCTACGGCACCCGGCAGTCGAATCTCGGTTCCGGCAGCGGCGCGATCTACGGCTGCCGCGCGCCGGCGGGCGGAAGGGGCTGCGTCGAGGCGTCGAACCTCAGCGACGGTGCTGCGTTCCGGTTCCGCTTCGACGGGCTGCTCGGCGGCTCGATCACGACATCGAGCAAGGATGCGGCCAAGGCCGCGCCGTTCGTGACCAATGCGACTGCGGTCGCCAAGGGCCTCAACGCCGACCGGGTCGACGGAAAGGACGCCGACGAGCTGCTGGACGAGGCCGCGAGCCGCACGAAGGCGGCCGTCGTGACCGCCGCCGGCGAGCTGCACGCGCTGCGCGGCGTGACGTCGTCGGCTCGCGAGGAGGCCGGCAAGTACCTCGTCACATTCGATGCCGACGTGTCGAGGTGCGTGCCGCAGGTGACGGCGTTCGGCTCCGGGCCGGGCGCGAACGCCGCCGTCGACCTCGTCGAGGGTAAGCCGGCCGAGCTGCGCGTCTTCACGCAGACCGGCGCGGGAGGCCAGGCGGATCTTCGGTTTGCGATCACGGTGAGCTGCTGACGGTCGGCAGGCGCGGTCGCCCGGGGCCGCCGCGAGATCCCCGGGCGGCCGGCGCGCGTCCGCTCGGGCGGGCACCGGCCCACGCCTCCTGCCCGGCTCGGAGCGTCGCCGGCTCGCTCGACAACGGGTGACTCGCCCGGCCCCGGGCGACGTACCGACCTACTACCCCCTGGGGGTATGCTAGGATCCTCGTCGAGGGAAAGCTCCACGAAAGGGACTGCGCAATGGGAACGACCGACACCCGCGAGTACTCGGTCAGCGGGATGACGTGCGGGCACTGCGCGGCATCGGTGACCGAGGAGGTCTCCGAAGTCGCCGGCGTCGAATCGGTGGACGTCGACCTTCAGGCCGGCCGGCTCGTCGTCGGCGGCACGGGTGTGGACGACGAGGCCGTTCGCGCCGCGGTGCAGGAGGCCGGGTACGAGGTCGTCGGCTGAGCCTCGGCGCCGCGTCGAGTCAGTGGTGAAGTGATGTCGACCACCGCCCCCGAGCACGTCGAGCTGCCGATCGCCGGCATGACGTGCGCGTCGTGCGCGAGCCGCATCGAGCGCAAGCTCAACAAGCTCGACGGCGTGAGCGCCTCGGTCAACTACGCGACCGAGCGGGCGAGCGTCGACTTCGACTCCGCCACGGTGCGCCCGGAGCAGCTCGTCGCGACGGTGGAGGCCGCTGGCTACCAGGCGACGCTCCCGACGCAGGATGCCGGGGGCGCGGCCGAAGTCGACCGGCAGGACCCGACGGCGCCGCTGCGCCGGCGCCTCGTCGTCTCCGCGCTGCTGTCGTTGCCGGTGCTGGCGCTGTCGATGGTCCCGCCGCTGCAGTTCGACAACTGGCAGTGGCTCTGCCTGACCCTCGCCAGCCCGGTCGTCGTCTGGGGCGCGCTGCCGTTCCACCGCGCCGCCCTCGTCAACCTGCGCCACGGCGCGGCGACGATGGACACGCTGATCTCGGTCGGCGTGCTGGCTGCCTGGCTCTGGTCGCTCTACGCGCTCTTCATCGGCGACGCCGGGATGAACGGGATGCGCATGTCGTTCGAGCTGCTGCCCTCGCGCGACGGCGGCGCCGACCACATCTACCTCGAGGTCGCCGCGGCCGTCACCGCGTTCATCCTCGCCGGGCGCTACTTCGAGGCCCGCGCCAAGCGCAACGCGGGCGCGGCACTCGAGAAGCTGCTGGAGCTCGGCGCCAAGGACGTCGCCGTGCTCGACGCCGACGGCCGCGAGCGGCGGATCCCGATCGAGCGGCTCGAGGTCGGCGAGCGCTTCGTCGTGCGCCCCGGGGAGCGGATCGCGACCGACGGGGTGGTCGAGGAGGGCGCGTCGGCGGTCGACCAGTCGCTGCTCACCGGCGAGTCGGTGCCCGTCGAGAAGCAGCCCGGCGACGAGGTCGCCGGCGCGACCGTCAACGCCGGCGGCAGGCTCGTCGTGCGCGCGACGAGGGTCGGCGCGGACACCGCCCTGGCACAGATCGCCCGCCTGGTCACCGAGGCGCAGTCCGGCAAGGCGCCGGTCCAGCGGCTCGCCGACCGCGTCTCGGGGGTGTTCGTGCCGGTCGTGATCGGCCTTTCGATCGCGACGCTCGGCTTCTGGCTCGCCAGCGGGGAGGGCGCGACGCTCGCCTTCACCGCCGCGGTCGCGGTGCTGATCATCGCCTGCCCGTGCGCGCTCGGCCTTGCGACGCCGACGGCGCTGCTGGTGGGCACCGGTCGCGGCGCCCAGCTGGGCCTGCTGATCAAGGGGCCGGAGATCCTGGAGTCGACGCGCAAGGTCGACACGATCGTGCTCGACAAGACGGGCACCGTCACCACCGGCCGGATGGGGCTGGTCGACGTCGTCACCGACGGGCAGGTGGACGGGGCGCTCGCGCTGCGGCTCGTCGGCGCCCTCGAGGACGCCTCCGAGCATCCGATCGCGCAGGCGATCGCCCGCGCCGCCGAGGAGCGGGGCGGGCCCCTGCCGGCGGTCGAGGGCTTTGCGAGTCGCGAGGGCCTGGGTGTCGAGGGCGTCGTCGACGGGCGCGTCGTCGTCGCCGGCCGGCCGGCGCTGCTCGAGGAGCGGGCGATGCGCCTCTCGCCGGCGCTGGAGTCGGCGAAGCGCGCCGCCGAGACAGCGGGCCGAACCGCGATCGTCGCCGGCTGGGACGGTCAGGCGCAGGCGCTGTTCGTCGTGGCGGACACGGTCAAGCCGACGTCCGCGGAGGCGATCGGCGCGCTGCGGGCGCTCGGGCTGCACCCGATCCTGCTGACCGGGGACAACGAGGCGACGGCCCGCGCGGTGGCCGCGCAGGTCGGCATCGACGACGTGATCGCCGAGGTGCTTCCCGCCGACAAGGCATCGGTCGTCGCGCGCCTGCAGGCCGAGGGTCGGGTCGTCGCCATGGTCGGCGACGGCGTCAACGACGCGCCCGCGCTTGCCCAGGCGGACCTCGGGCTGAGCATCGGCACGGGCACGGACGTGGCGATCGAGGCCAGCGACCTGACGCTCGTCTCGGGTGACCTGCGCGCCGCGGCCGACGCCATCAGGCTGTCGCGCGCGACACTGCGCACGATCAAGCAGAACCTCGGCTGGGCCTTCGGCTACAACGTCGCCGCGATCCCCCTGGCGGCCGCCGGCCTGCTGAATCCGCTGATCGCTGGCGCGGCGATGGCGTTCTCCAGTGTGTCGGTCGTCTCCAACGCGCTGCGGCTGCGTCGCTTCAGGTCGGAGCACGGGTCGGTGGGCGCCGAGGCCGGCGCGGCGACCACGGGGGCGCGGGCGGACACCGTGCTCGCGTGAGCGCGGGGCGCCGCGCGGCGTCGCGGGCGCACACATCGGCGGAGCGTCGCCCCTCGCTCGACGACTATACCCCCAGGGGGTGTGATAGGATGATTGCCATGAGCACGACGACGAGTGCGCCGCCGCACGGCTACACGCCCGAGAAGGGGCGGCTGCTGAAGCGGCTGGCGCGAGTCGAGGGTCAGATCCGCGGGATCGCGGGGATGGTCGAGGACGATCGCTACTGCATCGACGTGCTCACCCAGATCTCGGCCGCGCAGGCGGCACTCGACAAGGTTGCGCTCGGCCTGCTCGACGGCCACACCCGCCATTGCGTCATGGGCGCAAGCGACGCCGCGCTGCGCGAGGAGCGAGCCGACGAGCTGCTCGCGGCGATCGCGCGGCTGATGCGGAGGGGGTAGCGGTGCTGGAAGGCGCTCGGACGGAGACGATCGCCGCGCGAGTCGAGGTCGTGTGGGCGATCGTCGAAGACCTCGAGAGCTACCCGTTGTGGCACCCGTTCTTCGCCGGGGTGGATGTGCTGCGGCGTGACGGCGAGGGCCGAGCCGCCGAGGCCGACTGCCGGCACCCGACGCCGGTCGGCGAGCTCACGACCCGCATCCGCATGACGTATCGGCACGGCGAGGAGGCCGAGGCGGTCCACCTCGACGGCGACCTGAAGTCGCTGCGCGGGGGCTTCACGCTTCGCGCCGAGGGCGAGCGGACGAGCGTCACCCACAGGCTCGCCGCCGACCCCGGCTTCAAGCTCGGGCTCGTCCTGCGCGGCGCCGTCGGCGACCGCGTGCGCGACAGCGTCATCGCCGGCGCGCTCGAGGGCCTGAGCCGGCGGGCGCAGCAGTCCGCGCAGTAGCCGCCGGCTCCGCGGCTTCAGCCCGGCGCGTGTCCCCGAGGAAGTGATCACGCAACGCGCCAGGCTGACCTTGCGTCTAATAAAGTCCATGCAAACGGACATACCAAGCTATAGTGTCCCGCAGGAGGGACACTATGCCTGCGCAATCGACATCACTCCCGCCGCTCGCGGTACGTCGCGCTTTGCACGACGTCGGTCGTCACGTCCAGACGTGGCGCAAGCTGCGCGGCTTGACGCAGAACCAGGTCGCAGACCGGGCCGGCATCGATCGCAAGTCGCTGATGCGCGTGGAGCGCGGTGATGGCGGCGTGAGCTTTCAGGTCGTGCTGCGGGTCCTGCACGCGCTCGGTGTGCTCGACGACCTGCCGGCGGCGGTTGACCCCTACACCTCGGATGTCGGCCGGGTCCGGGCCGACGAGCAGCTACCCAAGCGCGTCCGCCCGCGAGAGGTGAAGCGAGACGATGGCTGACCGCGAGGTGGAGGTCGTGGTCCGGGTCGCGGACGCTGACGTGCTCGTCGGGCGGCTGTGGTGCCACCGCCGTCGCGGCGTGGAGTCGCAGACCTTCCGCTACACCACGGAGTACCTCGCGCTCCCCGGCGCCTACGAGCTCGACCCGCGACTTCCGCTTGTCGAGGGAGCGCAGCAGACGCCGGCGAGCCGGGCGATCTTCGGCGCCTTCTCCGACGCGGCGCCTGACCGTTGGGGGCGGCGCCTGATCGGCCGCGCCGAGCGTCGGCGCGTCAAGCGCGAGGGCGGCACCGCGCGCAGCTTCGGTGAGGTCGACTACCTGTTCGGCGTCCGCGACGACCTGCGTCAAGGCGCGCTGCGCTTTCGCGACCCCGACACCTCGCAATTCCTTGCGCCGCCCGAGACGGGTGTGCCGTCGTTGCTCGACCTCCCCGTGCTGCTTAGCGCCGCCGAGCGCCTGGAGCGTGATGAGGAGAGCGAGGATGAACTTGCCACGCTGTTGCGCGGGGGCAGCTCGCTCGGCGGCGCGCGGCCCAAAGTGCACGTCCTCGACGATGCCGGCCGCATCGCGATCGCCAAGTTCCCGAGCCCGGCAAACGACGACTGGGACATCATGCGCTGGGAGGCCGTGGTGTTGACGCTCGCGCACGACGCCGGGATCCGCGTCCCCGGCCACAAGTTGCACTTCATCGACGGACGGTCGGTGCTCATCGTCGACCGCTTCGACCGCGCGCAGTCAACCCGGATCGGCTACGTCAGCGCCCTCACGATGCTCGACCGCGCCGACGGCGATTCGGGCAGCTACCTCGAGATCGCCGACGTCATCGTCCGTCACTCCCCGTCGGCCTCCCAGGATCTACGCGAGCTGTGGAGACGGATCGCCTTCTCCGTGCTGATCTCCAACTTCGACGATCACCTGCGTAATCACGGGTTCCTGCGGACGAGCACCGCCGGGTGGTCGCTGTCGCCGGCCTTCGACCTCAACCCCGACCCCCGCGGCGCCGACCGCTACCTCAGCACCGCCATCGACCGCGACGACGCCGAGGCGCGTATCGACCTGGTCCTCGACGTCGCGCCTGAGTTTCGCCTCACGAACCCCGACGCCCTCGAGACACTCGCTCAGGTCCACGGGGCAGTCAGCCGCTGGCGCACGGTCGCGCGCGATCTCGGTGCCGGCGACGACGAGCTCGACCTGATGGCTGCAGCCTTCGAGCACGACGCCAGCAGCGAAGCAGCCGAGCGGATCACGGCCGCGGCACGAGACGACGGGCGACCGTAGTTCCCGGCCGACCGCGGTTCAGGCTGAACTCGGCGGCAGCGTGCAACTTCATCCGTCGTCCTGCTTGGGACTGAGTGCCATGCAGCTCTCAGCCTCCGGAACGGCGAACTACTACCGCTTCGTCGCGGGCAAGACGCAGCCGTGCCCGGCGACCGGGCTGCTGAAGATCCGCGATCCGTGGATGCGCTGACGTCGCGATCGACGCCGGTTGGCGTCCGTGGCGAGTTCTAGCATCGCTCCGCGATGGCGCTCGACGCACAAGTGATCCTCAAGCAGATTGACGACTTGCTCGGCGAGTTCGAGCGGGCGCGCGGCGAGGCGAAGTACGGTGACTTCTCTGGCGGTTTGCCCGACCACGAAATGCTCGCGATAGCAACGCGCCTGGGCGCGGCGATTCGGCGTCTTTCTCCACTTGGCAGCGAGTATGGGCTCCGCGCAGACGACATACAGGGCCGTGCGGCTCCGTCTCACCAGGTTCGCGACCTCGGTGGCATTCTGCTCGCGTTACGCGCAGACGTTGAAGCTGGATACACCCAGACGCTTGTCGAGCTTGTCCACGCCGATGTCTTCGATGACTTCCTGGAGCTGGCGGGCGAGTTGCTTGACAAGGGCTATGGCGCTCCCGCTGCCGTCGTCGCCGGCAGCGTACTTGAGGAGCACCTGCGCAAGCTAGCCGACAAGGTTTCGATCTCGCGGCAGGATGCCAACGGGCGCCCCAAGAGCGTCGAGACGTTGAGCGTCGAGCTGCGCATTGCGGGCGAATTCTCCGAGCTAGAGCGCAAGAGCCTGCAAGCGTGGTACGGGCAGCGAACCGATGGCGCGCACCATCAGGGCGCCAACTTGGTTGACGCCGACGTGCGACGGATGATCGACGGCATCCGGGACTTCATCGCACGGCACCCCACGTAGAGCGGAGTCGAGGAATCCCGCTACTCCCGCGCGCTAGGGTCTTGAGCCAGCGATGAGTACGTCTTGCTTGACAACTTAGTGTCCGCGTCCGCTCGGCTCAAAATGACTGTCGAGCTTGGTCCAGCGCCGCTTTGCGCGCGCTCTCGCGCGCGGGGCGCTCGTAAACCTCGTCAAGCAACTGTACAAAGACCGCTCGAAGTCCGCCAGTAGCTTCCGGTCAAGCGCGGCCTGTCGTTTCTCGTCACCATCGTTTGGATGGATCGCCGCGTTGCCAAGTTCCTTGAGCGGCGGTTCTCCCAAAACAGCGCCCCGATCCGGACGCGGCGTAGATCGCAGCACGTCGAGCAGTAGAGCCCGTTGGCATTTGTCGTAGTCGTGGGGACAGTCGGGCTTGTCATCGCGAGCGGTACAACGGCGACCGCGAAGTCTTCGAGCGCTCCGAGATCGAGGTCGTCGCGATCAGGCATAGCTTCAGACGTCATCCGGTGCTGGCGGTGGCGATGAGCGTGCGCAGCTCGTCCATCATCAACCACCGCTTGCGCCGGTGGATCATGCGGTGGCAGTTGGAGCAGACCAGCGCCAGGTCTTCGAGCCGGGTGCGCTGGCCGGCCCGCAGCGTATGAACCGGCTTGGTGTGATGGCACTCGATGAAGCCGTCGCCATGTGCGCCGTAGACCGCCGCGAAGTCGAAGCCGCATGCCTCGCAAACGAGCTTGCCGTTCACGTTGAGCGCCTGAGTCTTCTTGCTGGCAACGAGCTTGGCGTTGCGCTCCCGCCGGACGTGCTGCGCCGTGAGTAGCCGGCCCTCCGGCGCTTCGGTGATGATCTCCTCGTCAACCTCCGTGTCGGAGGGCGTCATCTTGTCGATCGACTCGCGGATGCCCGTCGCCGCGGTTGACAAGCGCGTGTTGTCTCGGGCGAATTCGTCCCATACTTCGCGGTCGCCGCGGCCAATCCGCGGCATCCCCTCGATGTCGGAATCCGGATCAATCGAGACGAAGTTGTAGATCTTGAGCTGTACGGAGTTGGCGTTGCGGAATCCCGGATCGCCGGCAAGCTCGGGCTCGACCGGCAGCGTGCGCAGCAAGTCGCTCAGACCGTCCACGGAGCTTTTCGGCGGGTTCCGTCCCTCGCGCCGGTAGAGGTCGAGCGCCAGGACCAGCTCGTCGCGTAGCCATGCGTCTTTTCGCGAGCGCGCCATCGCGGCTGAACCCTACGCGCTGGCAACCCGCTTGACACGCCGCGATCGCGGGCTTTCCGGCCGGTGGCGTTCCTAGCCTTCCAAACGCGATGCCAAGCGAATCGCTTACCTTGATTGCCGCCGAGCAGCTGTTGCAGCTCATGCTCTCCCACGCGACGGACGGCGACGCGCCGATAACGGACTACAAGCGATGCCGCGGTACGTTGCTGAAGGACCCAGCGGCGAGCGGGCACGTCCCTCGGTTCGTGGGGACCTGCCACGACCCAAACGCCTTCTGGCATTTCATCAAGTCGAAGTATTCGGGCACCGGGTCGTACGCTGCGCGGCGGAAGTACCTCTACAAGGAGTTCAGGCCACTACTCGACCATCTCGAACGCTTGGATATGAGCCCGCACGACGCCTCGGTTGACGTTCAGGTGGGCAACCTGAACGCGGCATCGGTCACGACGGCGTGGAGCAAGGCTGTGGCGCGTCGCGTGAATGATCCCGAAGGTGCGATCACCGCGGCACGGTCGCTGCTTGAGTCGGTCTGCAAGACGATCCTGGAAGACATGACCGTCGAGTACGACGATCGCAACGACGACCTTCCGAAGCTTTACAAGCGGGTTTCCAAGGCGCTGACGCTCGCACCGAGCGATCACACCGAGGAGCAGTTCAAGGCGATCCTTGGCGGCTGCACGACCGTTGTCAATGGGCTTGGCTCTATCCGCAACCGTGCCAGCGACGCCCACGGGCACGGCCGCAAGAGCTACCGGCCCGCAAGTCGTCATGCCGCCCTTGCGGTCAACCTCGCGGGCGCGATGGCGTTGTTCCTGATGGAGACGCACGAGGCGCGGCAGAGTGAGTGAGGGCCGCGTGCCGGAGTGCAACTCCGTGACCGGCTATCGCTGGGCCGGACGGATGGGGAGTCTCGCTGCGGTAGAGGTCCAGAGCAACAAGCAGCTCGTCGCGTAGCCCTGTGTCGTTCCGTCAGCGGGCCAAGCTGCCGAAGGCGCACGACAAGCTGATTGACGTGGGTTGCTCACAGGCACCCTTGGTCGACGCCGGAGAGGCTGCCAGGATGCTGCGGACGATGGCACCGAACAACGATCCGATCCAATGGGGACGTTCCCAACTCTCGTCGACGCGGATGGCTACCGGCTTACGCTGACCGTGTGGCTTGACGTGAGAGCGTCGGCCCTGTTCGAGCGCCGTCTACAGGATGCGTTGGCCAGCTTTGAGGAACTTGCTGACTCGCAAGCAGATTTCGCGTTTCGCGGCGGCGCGATTAATCGCGCCGAGCGCGGTACGAATGCAGAGCCGGCGACACTGACCATCGTCGCGGATCGGACCCTTTTCGCGATCGCGCCCGAACAGCTATGCGGCAACCGAATGGCTCAGCCGCTTGCGCAGGCAGGCTGAATAGCGTCGGCAGTCTCGTTGACAGCGCCGGGTCGAACTTTTCGCGGCGTGGCCTATGGAGCCGTGACCGGCTAATCCTTGCCGGGGCGGGCGCGCGGGGCGTCGAGCTGGTCTGGCCGGCTACATTCGCCGCGCTGTTCGCTTAGTGCTGTAGCGGGTTGGTGTCCCGGTCAAGCCGAGAGATGCGTCCGACGCTGGTTCGAGAATCCAGAGTCGTGGACGCTTCGACTGCCGACACGATCACAGCGGTTGCCACGGCGTTTGCTGCCGTTGGCACGGTAGGCGCCCTTGTCTTCGCTGCGCGAGCTGCCCGCGCGGCAAGTAGCGCCGCAAAGATCGCGAACGAGAGCTTGCAAGCGGCGGCGCGTCCGCTGCTGCTGGACGTGCCGCACGAGAACTACACCGATTACGAGCACGAGTATCCCTGGCCGGACGACGGGACGCGCAAGACGCCGATGCGCGGGCAGATAGTGGTGGACGCGACCTACGGGACGTTCGTCTTCCCGGTGCGCAACGTCGGACGCGGCGCGGCGCTGATCGAGAGTGTGTCGTTCTCGCTCAGCGAGGTTGACGAGACGCACACGGAGTACAGCGGTGTGGCCGTGCCCGTTGGCGAGGACGCATGGCTGGCCGGCAAACCCGATACGAACGACAGCCTGTCGATTGCTCTCAGGCGGCAGCCGTCGCCAACCCACCGTTCGATGCCGTACATCCTCACCGCGACCTACACGGACATCGCGGGCAAGCAGCGCCAGCGGCTTGAGCTGGGAATCGGGACCAAGGGCCGAGACAGCGCGCTTCGCGTTCTCCGAATCCAGCACGTTGACCTGTCCAGCGACGGTCAACTTGAGTCGCGCTCAAGCGGCGACGAACTCCGGCATGCGAGGTAGCCACGCGGACCATCCGTAACCCCCTTTGCCAAGCAACATGGCAGACGTCTCGCGCACGGCAGTGCTGCGGGAGCTACCAGCGGCGTTGACGTTTGTGGCCTGTTCCCGCTGCTCGTGACAGCCCGCGTGGCAGCTATACAGTGCGCTGCCAGCACCCAAGCGAACAAAAAGGCGGCTTTGGCGCAATTGCCGGAAGGCCCGATGAGCACCGCCCAGGCCAATGCGCTTGTCGTTGCGCTGATCTACGAGGGCGCGGGCGAGCCGACGTTCCATGGCAGCCGTGGCGTCAACTTCCGCTCGCTCCACGTGCTCAAACGGCGCGGCCTCTTAGAACGCGACGAGCAGGACGGCGGCTTCAAGCTGACGGAGGCCGGGGCGGGCTCGCCCGCACGCTCAAGGGGGAGCTGTCGCCTCCGGCGTGACCCTTCGGAAACCACGCCGTGGCAACGTCGTTGTTACTCCCTCGCGTTACTCCCGGGCCCGATCGATCGCGATCCAGACGTTGCCAAGTGGATACGCGTCAACACGTTAAAGCCAGCTGGGGAGCCAATATGCGCCGCGGCAATCGGCACGCCCCCGGTTGGATTCGAACCAACGACCTGCGGATTAGAAGTCCGCTGCTCTATCCGGCTGAGCTACGGGGGCAGTCGCGCGAATCGTCGCATACCGATGCGTGCCTTGGTGGAGCGGCGCTTCTCCGTGCGATCGCGGTGCATGTTAGGGTTTCCAAGCAAATCCGACCGCTGCAGTAGGAGATTCGCCTGTGACGCTCTCGCCCACGCTTCCCGTCCCGCCGCCCGCCGCCCCGATGGCCGCCGTCGCTGCCGCCATCGTCGGCGTGGCTGCCCGGCGCGACGCGACACGAGGACCGGCGCACCGGCGCGCCGTTGCCGTTGACGGCGAGCCGGCTCGTCGATCGCAGGCGGCGGCTCACTGATGGGCCGCTACACCGGGCCGGTCGAGCGGCTCTCGCGCCGTGAGGGCGTCGAGCTTCACCTGAAGGGCGCGCGGGCGCTCAACGGCAAGTCGGCGCTCGCGCGCCGGGGGCCGGTGCCGCCCGGCGGGCACCGCGCGGGAGCGCGCCGAACGCCGTCGACGTACGGAAGGCAGCTGCGCGCCAAGCAGCTCGCCAAGCGCTACTACGGCGTGCGCGAGCGTCAGTTCCGCCGCTACGTCCGCGAGGCCGGCCGCGGCGGCGAGGGTCGGATCGGCGAGGAGCTGCTCGCGCTGCTGGAGCGCCGACTCGACAACACCGTGTATCGACTGGGGCTCGCCACGACGCGTGCCCAGGCACGGCAGTTCGTGTCGCACGGCCACGTGCTCGTCGACGGCCGTCGGGTGACCATCGCCTCGTACTCGATGCGGCCGGGTCAGCTTGTGGAGATCCGTCGGCGGAGCGCGGTCGAGCCGCTCGCCCGCGAGGCCGCCGGGCTCGCCGGGGCCGTCGGCACCTGGCTCGAGGCCGACCGCGACCGGCTCTGCGGGCGCATGCTCCGGCTGCCGCAACGGCCGGAGATCCCGGCGCCGATCGAGGAGCGGCTGATCGTCGAGCTCTACTCGCGGCGCTGAGCGACCTCGCGCGCCCCGCTTCGCTTCGCGGTGCGGCGCAGCGCGAAGCGAAGCGGGGGGAGGACTACGGGGCAGCCGTGATGGGGACTACGGACACGCTCTTCCCGGGGGCTGCTAAAACCTATTAATCCCAACAAGGATTAAAGGGTTTAGCATGCATCACCGAGTCCTCATCGTCGGCGGCGGGGCTGGCGGCCTCACCGTCGCGGCCCGCCTGCGTCGCGCGGCGCCCAAGCTCGACGTCGCCGTCCTCGATCCCGCCGAGACGCACTACTACCAGCCGCTCTGGACCCTCGTCGGCGGTGGCGTGGTGCCCAAGGAGCGCAGTCTGCGCCGGCAGTCCGACGTCATGCCGAAGGGCGTGACGTGGCTGCGCGACTCGGCCGTGGAGCTGCGGCCCGACGAGCGCGCCGTCGTCACGGCCTCCGGCCGGCGCATCACGTACGACGCGCTCGTCGTCGCCTGCGGCATCCGGCTCGACTGGAGCGCGATCCCCGGCCTCCAGGAGGCGCTCGCGACCGGTGCTGCCCACAGCATCTACGGCTACGAGCACGCGGAGCGTACGTGGGAGGCGATCCGGAGCTTCGACGGCGGCACCGCGGTCTTCACGATGCCGCCGCCGCCGATCAAGTGCGCAGGTGCGCCGCAGAAGATCGTCTACCTCGCCGACGAGGCGCTGCGCCGGCGCGGCGTGCGCGAGCGCTCGCAGATCATCTACGCAACCGCCACGCCCGGGATCTTCTCGGTGCCCCACTACGCGCCCGCGCTGCAGCGCGTGGTCGCCCGCAAGGAGATCGACGCCCGCTATCGCCACGAGCTGCTGTCGGTCCGCCCGGACGCGCGGGAGGCGGTCTTCCGCGACCATGCCCGTGAGGAGGACGTCGTGCTCGCCTACGACCTGCTGCACGCCGTCCCGCCGCAGTCGCCGCCCGACGTCGTACGCGACAGCCCGCTCGCGGACTCCGCGGGCTGGCTGGAGGTCGACCGCCACACGCTCCAGAATTCGCGCCACCCCGAGGTGCTCGCACTCGGGGACGCCAGCAGCCTGCCGACGTCCAAGACCGCGGCCGCCGTGCGAAAGCAGGCCCCGGTGCTCGTGCACAACCTGCTGCGCGTGCTCGGAGAGCGAGACGGCGTGCCGGCCAAGTACGACGGCTATGCGTCGTGCCCGCTGGTCACCGGCTACGGAAAGCTGATCCTCGCCGAGTTCGACTACGACCTCGCGCCGCGGGAGACGTTCCCGTTCGATCAGCGGCGCGAGCGGCGGAGCATGTACGAGCTGAAGCGTCACGGGCTGCCCGCGCTCTACTGGCGCGGGATGCTGGCCGGGCGCGCCTAGCCCCGTCGGGCGGCGGTCGGCGGGCCACGCCGCGGGGTGCTCGCCGGCGGGGCGGCGTCCGGCGGTCCCCGCACCCGCCACCGGCCCAGCGGGACGCCACGGGTGGCGGTCGCGCGCCGCGGCGATTACGGTCGCATCGAGTGGCGTCGAGGCACGATCCAGAGGGCCTGCGTCTCAAGATCTTCGCGATCTCGGCTGCGCTCTACGCGGGGCTGGGTCTGGTGTGGGGCGGCCTGTACCTGATCCTGGGGCTCGAGCTCGCGGCCGTGGTGCCGCTGTCGTACGCCGTGATCGTCGCCGTAACGCTGCCCTGGGTGCGGAGGGCCTTCGCCGTGAGCCGGCTGGTGATCCTCGCCTGCTGGCTGGTGCTCCCGTTCCTGCTCCAAAGCGTGCTGGGGGGCTTCGTTCCCGGCAGCGCCGCGGTGCTCTGGGGCCTCGCGGCGCCGATCGGGGCCCTGATGTTCTCCTCGCGACGGGAGGCGACGCTCTGGTTCTCCGCGTTCTGCTTCCTGATCGCGCTCGCCTGGTGGCTGGACCCGAGGCTCACGCCCGCCGAGACGCCTTCGGGCACCGCGGTGACGGCCTTCTTCGCGCTGAACCTCGCCGGCATCTCGGTTGCCGTGTATCTCCTGCTGCGGCTGTTCCTCCGCCGTCTCGAACAGGCCAGGGCGGCGCTGCGACTCGAGCAGGAGCGTTCGGATGCGCTTCTGCGCAACATGCTTCCCGATGCCATCGCCGATCGCCTGAAGGCCGGTGAGCGGGTCATCGCCGACCGCCTCGCCGAGATCTCGGTGGTGTTCGTCGACGTCGCGGGCTTCACGGCGCTCTCGGAGCGGCTCGCGCCCGAGGACGTCGTGGTGCTGCTCGATCGCCTGTTCACGGCCTTCGACGACCTCACCGAGGCGATGGGCCTCGAGAAGATCAGGACGATCGGCGATGCCTACATGGTCGTGGCCGGCGCTCCGGACCGGCGCGACGATCACGTGGCCGCCGCCGCCGATCTCGCGCTCGCGATGCTGCGGGCGACGGGCGAGCTCGTCGCCGGCGGCGGCGAGCCGATCGACCTGCGAGTCGGCATCGACACGGGCCCCGTCGTCGCCGGCGTGATCGGTCGCAAGAAGTACGCCTATGACGTATGGGGCGACGTGGTCAACACCGCGAGCCGGATGGAGTCCCACGGCGTGCCGGGGCGGATCCAGGCGACATCGCGGGCCGCCGAGCGCCTGCGAGCGACCCACCGGCTCGAGCCTCGGGGCCTGATCGAGGTCAAGGGCAAGGGGCCGATGCGGACGTACTTCGTGCTCGACCGCATCGAGTGAGCCGGAGAGCCGGATCAGTTCGCGCGGGCGCGCAGGGATCTCGCGGGCCGGGAGCGGAAGGCGTCCAGGGCCAGCGTGGCCGCCTCGTAGCCCTGGCGGATCAGCCGCGGCCAGCTCGTGCGGTCGATGAACAGGTCGTAGAACGAGACGCCGCGCAGCTCCCGGTGGTCGACGGGGTCGATGATCGTGAGCCGGTCGCCCAGCTGCCGCTGGGCCCGGCGGGCGAACTCCAGGTGGTAGCCCTGCTCGAGCTGGCGGCTGGCCTCGAGCACTCCGAGGGCGTGCCGCTCCCAGCCGGTGACGTCGCGCGGCTCGAACTGCGACGGCAGCATGAAGTTGAGGCCGAAGACGTGGTCGATGTCGTCGCCCTCCTCGAGCACGGGCTCGGTCGGGAACAGGTCGATGATCCCGCCGTCGACGTACAGGTGATCGCCGACCGATACGGCCTCGATGAACAGCGGCAGCGCGATCGCGATCCGCACGAGCTTGCCGACCGTCAGATCCGGGGTTCGCCTGCTGCCGAAGTACCGGACCTGGCCGAGGTCCATGTTGAAGACGATCGTCGTGATCGGGATCGGCGTCTCGCCGACCGGCAGCGAGCGCAGCCGCTCGTCGAGCAGGTGCTCCACCGCCTCGCCCTTCGCGATCCCGGTGAACCCGCGGAGCGCCGAGAGCGCGAACCGCGGCAGGCGTCGCCACTGGATGTCGAGGTAGTCCTCGGGCCGCCACGCGAGGGAGAAGTCCGCCATCTCGTGGGCGCTCATGCCCGCCGCCCACATCGCGCCCCAGATCGCGCTGCCCGAGCACGCCGTGATCGACGCCGGGCGCACGCCGGCCTCCTCGAAGGCGCGTGCGACGCCGACCATCGAGACGCAGGCGCCCGACCCGCCGGTCCCGATGACGGCCACCCGCTTGCCCTCGAGCGCGCGGGCCGGGTTGCGCCGCGGCGTGGGGGGCAGCGGATTCTCGACCCGCGGGGGGCGGTCGAGCAGCGGCAGCGGCAGGAGCGCGCGGCGGGCCCGCAGCAGGAAGGCCGGGTCGGCCGTCGCCCGCACGAGCGTCCGCAGCTCGTTGGCGCGGGCGAACGAGCGCTTGAGCCCATACGGGTCGAGCGGATCGAAGGGCACGATCAAGTCGAACCTATCCGCTGCTGCTCTGCGCCGGCGGTAGTCGCCCGTCGGCGGGGCCGTAGTCGCGGGGGGTTGCGTCGCGGCGGCTCGGGGTGGACCCTTCCACCGAGGTCGAGAGGGGGCCGGCATGGCGACAACCCGTCCGCAGTCGCGCGAGCGACCGTCCGCAGAGCATCGCGAGGCGATCGTGGCCGCGCGCGGGGTCACGAAGACCTACGAGACAGGCCCCGTCCGGGTGCCCGCGCTGCGCGCAGTGGACCTCGAGGTGGGGCGCGGCGAGATGGTCGCCGTGATGGGCCCGTCGGGCTGCGGCAAGACGACGCTGCTCAACTGCCTGTCGGGGCTCGACTCGATCGACGACGGGGAGGTCGTCATCGACGGCAGGCCGCTCAGCGCGATGTCCGACACGGAGCGAACCGACTACCGCGCGCGACGGATGGGGTTCGTCTTCCAGTTCTACAACCTGATGGCGGTCCTGACCGCGGTCGAGAACGTCGAGCTGCCGCTTCTCGTCGCGCGCGTTCCGGCGAAGGAGGCCCGCGAGCGGGCGCTGGCGGTGCTCGAGCTGGTGGGGCTGGCCGACCGCGCCGGGCACTTCCCCGACGCCCTTTCGGGCGGGCAGCGTCAGCGAGCGACGATCGCGCGGGCGCTCGTCAACGACCCGGCGATCGTGTGGGCCGACGAGCCGACCGGCGATCTCGATTCCGAGAACGCCGCGGAGATCACGGCCCTCATGCGACGGCTCAACCGGGAGCGGGAGATCTCGTTCCTCATCGTCACGCACGACATCAGCGTCGGGCGGAGCACCGACCGCCTGATCCGGATGATCGACGGGCGGATCGCCGAGGAGCACAGACTGGAGGTGGGCTGATGGTGGCGCGTGTGACACTCGCCGAGGTCGACACCGTGAGGATGAGCGTCGAGGAGGCGGTCGCGCGCTTCAACGAGCTGATCGTGCCTCCGCTGGAGCGCCAGCCGGGCTATCGCGGCGTCTACGCGCTCGCGACGCCCGAGGGCCGGGCGCTCGTGATGTCGCTCTGGGAGAGCGAGGAGGCCGCCGACGCCGGGTTGGCGAGCGGCTTCTACGCGAGCCAGATCGAGAAGTTCGTGACCTTCTACCGCTCTCCTCCGGGGCGCGAGAGCTACGAGGTCGTCGTCGCGGATCTGCCCGGGGCCGTCGCGAGCTGACGAGTCGTCGTGCGCGAGCTGGCCGGCATTCCGATGGGAGGCGTGGCGGCGGTGCTGACGGCGGCGTTGGTCGTCTCGCTGGGCGCCGTGGCGGTGCTCGCGCTGCGCAACCGCGTCTTCCTGCGGCTCGGCGTGCGCAACCTCGGTCGCCGGCGAGCGCGAACGGCGCTGATCGTCTCCGGGCTGATGCTGGGGACGACGATCATCGCGGCGGCGCTGGCGACCGGGGACACGATGAGCAGGACGATCCGCTCGACCACGATCGGCTCGCTCGGTCAGATCGACGAGACGGTCTCCGCCGAAGGGGCGCAGGCGCAGTCGAGACTGGAGAGCCCGGCCGGGACCGTGCGCTCCGCCTACTTCCCGCGAGCCGTCGAGGGGCGTGTCCGGCGCGCCCTGGGGGGCGCTCCGGTCGACGGCGTCGCTCCGGCGATCATCGAGTCGATCGCGCTGCACGCCCCGCGGACCGGCCAGAGCGAGCCGCGGGTCGGCCTGCTCGCCTCCGACCCCGCGCGGCTCGCGGGGTTCGGGGCGATCGGCTCCCATGCCGGCGGTGAGGTCTCGCTCGCCGATCTCGGGCCCGGGGAGATCTACCTGACCACGGCCGCGGCGAAGGACCTCGACGCCCGGGCCGGGGACGCCGTGCGGGTGCTCGCCGGCTCGCGGTCGGCCGCCGTGCGCGTGCGGGACGTCGTCGACTACGACGGCACCGGCGCCGAGGACGGCGCCGTGCTGCTGGCGCTCCCGGCCGCCCAGCGGCTGCTCGACAGGCCGGGGCGCATCAACCGGGTGCTGATCTCCAACCGCGGGGGCGCGATCGAAGGCGCGGCGCTCAGCGACCCGGTGCTCAGTGCGCTGAGGCCGGCGGTCAGCGGGCTGGGCCTGCAGGCCGCGCCCGTCAAGCGCGACGCGATCAGCGCCGCCGACGAGGCCGGCAGCGCGTTCCTGTCGTTCTTCACGACGTTCGGCTCGTTCTCGCTCGCGGCGGGCGTTCTGCTGATCTTCCTGATCTTCGTGATGCTCGCCTCCGAGCGGCGCGGCGAGCTCGGGATCGCTCGTGCGCTCGGCACGCGGCGCGGCCATCTCGTCCAGATGTTCCTGTTCGAGGGGGCCGCCTACGACGTCCTGGCGGCGGCGGTCGGCGCGCTCCTGGGCGTCGCCGTGGCGTACGCGATGGTGCTGGTGATCGCCGACGCATTTGCCGGCACGAGCAGTCTGGACATCGCCTTCTCGGTGACGCCGCGCAGCATCCTGGTCGCCTACGCGATCGGCGTGCTGCTGACGCTCGCCGTCGTCACCGCCTCGGCCCGGCGCGTCAGCACGATGAACATCGTGACCGCGATCCGCGGCCTGCCCGAGCCGCCCGCGCGCCCGCGCCGCCGCCGCCTCGCGCTACCGCTCGCCGGCCTGCTCGCCGGAGCCGCGATCACGGCGAGCGGCGTCGACGCGCGCAACGCCGTCAGCTTCGACGTCGGCGCGGCGTTCGTCCTGCTGAGCCTCGTCGCGCTGGCACGCCTGCTCGGGGTGAGCGACCGCCTCGCGCGCTCGGTCGGGGGAGCACTGCTGATCGCCTGGTTCATCCTGCCGATGGGCGATTGGCTCGTCGGCGACATGACGATGGACTTCTCCGTGTTCGTCGTCGCCGGGCTCATGGTCGTCGTGGGGGCGACGTGGCTCATCACCTACAACGCGGAGTCACTGCTGCACGGCTCGTGGCGGGTCATCGGCCGGGTGCCCGCCGTCGCGCCGGTGCTCAAGATGGCGACGGCGCATCCCCTGCGGAGCCTCTTTCGGACCGGCGTGACGATCGCGATGTTCACGCTCGTCGTGCTGACGCTGGTCGTCGGGGCCACGATATCCGGGGCATTCGTCAATGCGTTCGACGACCTTGGGACCTTCGGCGGAGGCTTCGACGTGCGCGTCACGACGTCGCCGACCACGCCGATCGCCGACATGCGCGAGGTCCTGCGGCGACCGATCGGCGTCTCGCCCGCGGACGTCACGGCGGTCGGCAGCCAGTCGGTCGTTCCGGTCGATGCGCGCCAGACGGGGACGCCGGCAGGCTACGAGAGCTACCTCGCCCGGGGGCTCGATCGCAGCTTCCTCGACCACACGACGTACGGCTTCGCGGCGATCGCGCACGGCTACGCCGGACCACGGCAGGTCTGGCGGGCCTTGCGCGATCGGCCGGGGCTTGCCGTGGTCGATGCCCTCGCCGCGCCGCGCCGCTCGAACTTCACGTTTGGCTCGTTCAGCGACTTCCGGCTCTCGGGGTTCTTCATCGAGGATCAGACCTTCGATCCCCTGACCGTCGTCGTGCGCGACCCGGCCGGCGGGACGGCGCTGCGCCTGACCGTGATCGGCGTTCTGGCGGACACGGCGCCGGCGGAGATGGCCGGGCTGTGGACGTCGCAAACGACGCTCGCGCGGCGCTTCGGCGATCGTGCGGTGCCGACGCTGCACCTGCTCGCGCTGCGCCCGGGAGTCGATGCCACGGCGACCGCCAAGCGGCTCGAGTCGGCGCTGCTCGCCAACGGGGCCCAGGCGCAGGCGCTGCGCGACGTGCTCCACGACGCCGTCGCCGCAACCCGGACGTTCAACCGCCTGCTGCAGGGCTTCATGGCGCTCGGGCTGGTCGTCGGAGTCGCGGCGCTGGGCGTCGTGACCGCTCGCTCGGTCGTCGAGCGTCGCCAGCAGATCGGCGTGCTGCGCGCGATCGGATTCCGCCGCCGCATGGTCGAGGCCAGCTTCCTGCTCGAGTCCTCGCTGATCGCGCTCACGGCGATCATCATGGGCACCGCGCTCGGGCTGGCGATCGCCTACACCGTGATCCGCGACTCCCAGCAGCAGCCCAGTTGGGCGAGCCTCTCGTTCGACGTGCCGTGGGCGAGCCTCGGGCTCATCTTCCTGGCCGTCTACATCGTCGCGATGGCGACCACCCTGATCCCCGCGAGGCGGGCCGCGCGGATCGAGCCCGCTCGTGCGCTGCGCTACGAGTGAGCGGCTCGCCCATCTTCCCTACACTCAGCCCGGCGCGGTGGGCGTAGCTCAGCTGGTAGAGCTCCTGGTTGTGGTCCAGGCGGTCG
>JANJTP010000038.1 GCA_024711025.1 Solirubrobacteraceae bacterium | reverse complement strand
GAGCTCCCAGAAGCGCGTGTCGAGCACCGACCGGTCGGTGAGGATCAGGGCCGCCCCGCGGAGCAGGTGGCTGTTGACGACGGACAGCCCGTAGCAGTAGTGCATCGGCAGCGTCGTCGCCGCCCGGTCGCAGTCGCGGATGGCGAGATACCGGGCGATCGACTCGGCGTTCGCGGTGAGGTTCTCGTGCGAGAGGCGCACGAGCTTCGGCGAGCCCGTCGAGCCCGACGTGCTCAGCAGGAGCGCGAGCTCGGGGTGGAGCGCATGCGCCGAGCCTTCGCGCCGTTCGTCGAGCCGCCACTCGCCCGCCACGGGACCGACGATCACGTCGGGGTCGTAGAGGGCCGTCAGCGCATCGATCGAGCCTTCGTCATCGCCCGCCGCGAGCAGGACCGGGTGTCCGGCCGACAGGGCGGCCAGGTAGGCGACGAGCGCATCGAGCGTGTTTGCACCGGCCACGAGCACCAGCCGGCGCTCGCCGCCGAGGCGCTCGGCGAGCTCGCCGACCCGCGCGGCCAGGTCCCGATAGGAGAGGGGGCTCCCACAGTCCGTGATGACCGCGGGCGCGTCGCCGCGGGATGCGAGCCCGCGCGCGAACGGCACGGCGACGACGGGGGCGCGGGAGGCGTCACGAGGCGGCGGCACGCCGACATCCTAGGGCTTGTTAGGGTCCCCTAACATCCTCCCTCCCGCGCCCCCGGCCCTGCCGTGCGCGCACCGGGATCGCGAGGCCGACCAGGACCGGGGCAGCGCGATCGCAACGCGGAGACTCGCGGGCGACGCGACGCCTCCCGCGCCGGGCCGCGCGAATCGCGCCTGTGGAAGCGGCTTCTGCAGCCGCTTCGGAGCCGGATGCAGCCGGCCGACGACGTGCGATGCACGCCGGCCGGCGGGTCCTCAGCCGCCGCTGGACCCGCTCACCTCGAGGAATGCCTGCCACCGCCGGCGATCCCTGATCGCCCGGCGCTGCGCCTCCGAGCCCTCCTCGGCGGACGCCACGTCGGCCTCGGCGACGCGCAGCTTCTCGCGCAGGTCCTGCTCGTCCAGGTCCTGCGGCGCGATCGCCTCCTCGACGAGCACAAGCGCGCGGTTCTCGCCGACCTGGATGTAGCCCTCGCCCTGCGCGAAGCGGACGATCTCGCTCTCTGAGCGGTAGAGCCGCAGCTCGGTCGGCTCGAGCAGGCCGAGCAGCGGCGTGTGGTTCGCCAGGACGCCGATCGATCCGACCGCGGTGCGGGTCGAGAGCATCTCCACCTGCTCGTTGAAGACCTCTCCCTCGGGGGTGAGGATCTCGACCTGGAACGTCGCGCGTGCCACGGAGCTCGACCTAGGCCTTCGCGGCCTCGACGACCTGGTCGATCGAGCCCTTGAGGAGGAACGCGGACTCCGGCACGTCGTCGTGCTCGCCCTCGATCAGCTCGCGGAACGAGCGGACCGTCTCGGCGATCGGGACGTACTGGCCGGGCGTGCCGGTGAAGGCCTCGGCGACGTGGAACGGCTGCGAGAGGAACCGCTCGACCTTGCGAGCGCGCTGGACGGTCACCTTGTCCTCCTCGGACAGCTCGTCGATGCCGAGGATCGCGATGATGTCCTGGAGCTCCTTGTAGCGCTGCAGGATCTCCTTGACGCGCGTGGCGACCTGGTAGTGCTCCTGGCCGACGATGTCCTGCTTGAGGATCGTCGAGGTGGAGTCGAGCGGGTCGACCGCGGGGTAGATGCCCTTCTCGGCGATGCCGCGCGAGAGCACGGTCGTCGCGTTGAGGTGGGCGAACACCGACGCCGGAGCCGGGTCGGTCAGGTCGTCCGCGGGGACGTAGATCGCCTGCACCGAGGTGACGGAGCCCTGCCGCGTCGAGGTGATCCGCTCCTGGAGCTGGCCCATCTCGGACTCGAGCGTGGGCTGGTAGCCGACCTGCGAGGGCATCCGGCCGAGCAGCGCGGAAACCTCGGAGCCCGCCTGCACGAAGCGGAAGATGTTGTCGATGAACAGCAGCACGTCCTGACCCTGCTCGCGGAAGTACTCCGCCATCGTCAGCCCGGAAAGGGCGACGCGCATGCGGGCGCCGGGCGGCTCGTTCATCTGGCCGAAGACGAGCATCGTCTTGTCGATGACGCCCGACTCCTTCATCTCGAGCCAGAGGTCGTTGCCCTCGCGGGAGCGCTCGCCGACGCCGCAGAACGCGGACAGGCCGCCGTGCTCCTTGGCGAGGTTGTGGATCAGCTCCTGGATCAGGACGGTCTTGCCGACGCCGGCGCCGCCGAACAGGCCGATCTTGCCGCCCTTGGCGTACGGAGCGAGCAGGTCGATGACCTTGATGCCGGTCTCGAACATCTCGGTCGTCGGCGTCAGGTCCTCCACCGACGGGGCGGGCCGGTGGATCGGCCAGCGCTCCTTGACCTCGATGTCGGCGCCCTGGTCGATCGGCTCGCCGAGCAGGTTGAAGATCCGCCCCAGCGTCACCTCCCCGACCGGGACCGTGATCGGCCCGCCGGTGTCGATGACCTCCATGCCGCGCGCGAGGCCGTCGGTCGTGTCCATCGCGACCGCGCGCACGCGGTCGTCGCCGAGCAGCTGCTGGACCTCGCAGATGAGCCGTGTGGCGCTGGCCTCGGAGCCGGACAGCCCCCCCGACTCCCCGCCGAGCGCGGCGTGGTGGATCTCGAGCGCGTTGTTGATCTGGGGCAGGCCGTTGGGGAACGAGGCCTCGATGACGACGCCCTTGATCTCCTCGATGCGGCCGATGTTCTTCGTGCTTGTGGCGGCTTCCATGATTCTCCTTTCGCCCGTGGGCGCCAGCAGCCGGCGGCGCCCGGGCGATGTCCCAAGGGCTTCTTAGACCAGCGACTCGGCGCCGGCGACGACTTCCATGATCTCCTGCGTGATCTCGGCCTGACGGGCACGGTTCATCTCGAGCGTCAGGTCCTCGATGACCTCGCTGGCGTTGTCGGTGGCGCTGCGCATCGCGGTCATGCGCGCTCCGAGCTCGGACGCCGAGGACTCCAGCAGCGCCCGGTAGACGGAGATCTCGACGTAGTCGGGGATCAGGCGCTGGAGGATGACGCCCGGCTCGGGCTCGTAGTCGACCAGCGCGTGATGCTCGTGTCCGGGGTGGCTCGGCTCCGTGGCCGCCTGCGCGATCGCCTCGTCGATCGTCGCGCGCTGCAGCGGCAGCAGCACCTCGCGACGGACCTCCTGGGTCAGCGGCGAGATGTAGCCGTTGTAGAGGATCTCGACGCGGTCGACCTGGCCGTCGACGTAGGCGGCCATCAGATCCTCCGCGATCTCGCGAGCGTTGGCGTACGCCGGACGCTCGGTGAAGCCGACGTACTGACCGACCGGCTCGAGCTTCCGGAAGACGAGCGAGCTGACGCCGCGCCGCCCGGTCGCGTAGAAGCGTGCCTGCTTACCCTCGGCCCGCAGATCCTCCGCGGCCCGCAGGCCCGCCCGGATGATCTGCGAGTTGAACGCGCCGGCGAGCCCGCGGTCGGCGGTGACGAGCACGATCGCGACGTTGCTCTCGCTCTCGCGCTGAGCCAGCAGCGGGTTGCCCGCGACCTCGCCGCCGGCCGCCTCGGCGGCCTGGCGGGTCATCCGCCGGATCGCCCCCGCGTACGGGCGCAGCGCGGCGATCCGCTGCTCGGCGCGGCGCAGGCGCGCCGCGGCGACCATCTGCATCGCGCTGGTGATCTTGCGGATGTTCTTGACGGAGTCGATCCGCTGCTTGACGTCGCGCTGCGACATGGGCTTCTCGCGGGCGACGCGCTAGGCGGTCGCCGCTGCCTCCGGCTCCCCGACTGCGGCAACCTCGCGCAGGCCCTCCTCGGCGCGCGTCGTCTCGCCGACGCCGGTCTCGGCGAGCGGCTGGCCCTCCTCGTCTAGGTCGTAGCCGAAGTCGTCCGCGTAGCCGGCGACCACGCCGCGCAGCGCGTCCTGGGTGGCGTCGGACCAGTCGCCCGAGGCGACCGCGGCGAGCGTCGGCGCCGCCTCGGCGCGCACGCGCTGTGTGAGCCCGTCGAGGAACTCGGGAATCCGGTCGACGTTGATGCGGTCGAGGAAGCCGCTCGTCGCGGCGAAGATCTGCGCGACCTGGATCTCGATCGGCAGCGGGTTGCGCTCGGTCTGGTTGAGCGTCGTGACGAGGCGCTCTCCCCTGGCCAGCGTGCGCTGCGTGTCGGCGTCCAGGTCGGAGCCGAACTGCGCGAACGCCTCGAGGTCCCTGTACTGGGAGAGCTCGATCTTCAGGCGGCCGGCGATCTTCTTCATCGGCGTGATCTGAGCGTTGCCGCCGACGCGCGAGACGGAGATGCCGACGTTGATCGCCGGGCGCACGCCCGAGTAGAAGAGCTTCGGCTCGAGGAAGATCTGCCCGTCGGTGATCGAGATGACGTTCGTCGGGATGTACGCCGCGACGTCGCCGGCCTGGGTCTCGATGATCGGCAGCGCCGTCAGCGAGCCGCCGCCGAGCGCGTCGCTCAGCTTGACCGCGCGCTCGAGCAGGCGGCTGTGCAGGTAGAAGACGTCGCCCGGGTAGGCCTCGCGTCCCGGCGGGCGGCGCAGCAGCAGCGACATCTGGCGGTAGGCGTAGGCGTGCTTGGTGAGGTCGTCGTAGATCGCGACGACGTGGCCGCCGTTGTAGAGGAAGTGCTCGCCCATCGCGGCGCCGGCGTACGGCGCCATGTACTTGATCGGGGCGGCCTCGTCAGCGGACGCGGCGACGATGATCGTCTTGTCGAGCGCGCCGTTCTCGGCCAGCGTCTCGGCGAGCTGGACGACCGTCGCCATCCGCTGGCCGATCGCGACGTAGACGAAGACGAGGTCGGAGTCCTTGTTGTTGATGATCGTGTCGATCGCGATCGACGTCTTGCCCGTCTGGCGGTCGCCGATGATCAGCTCGCGCTGGCCGCGACCGATCGGGATCATCGAGTCGATCGCCTTGAGGCCGGTCTGCATCGGCTGGGTGACCGGCTGGCGGGCGACGACGCCGGGCGCCTTGAACTCCGCCGGCCGGGTCCCGGTCGTGGCGATCGTGCCCTTGCCGTCGAGCGGGTTGCCGAGCGGGTCGACGATCCGCCCGAGCAGCGCGTCGCCGACCGGGATCTCCAGCAGGCGGCCGGTGCGCTTGACGGTGTCGCCCTCGACGATCTTCTGCCAGTCGCCGAACAGCACGGCGCCGACGTTGTCGGCCTCCAGGTTCAGCGCCAGGCCGGTCACGTCGTGCGGCAGCGAGAGCATCTCCAGCGCCTGGCAGTTCTCGAGGCCGTGGATGCGGGCGATGCCGTCGCCGACCGAGAGGACGGTGCCGACCTCGGTGAGCTCCGCGCTGCCGGCCTCGAGTCCCTCGATGCGGGCCTTGAGGATGCTCGTGATCTCGTCGGGCTTGATCTGCATGTCTGTCTTGGGCTCCTTGTGATCGCCGGTGTCCTACGCCCGGGCGATCTCCTTGCGAAGGTTTTCGAGGCGGTTGCGGATGGATGCGTCGAGGATCGCGTTGCCAACGCGCACGACGAAGCCGCCGACGATCGATGGGTCGACCTGCCTTGCGAGCTGGACCTCGCGGCCGGTCTGGCGACCGATCTCGTCGCCGATGCGCCGCACCACGGCTTCGTCCAGCTCGACGGCGCTCGTGACGGTCACCGGGAGGAGGTTGCGCGCCTCCTCCCAGAGCCTCTCGTACGCCCGGCGCAGGCGCGGCAGCACCGGAAGGCGATGGTTCTCGACGAGCACGTCGAGGAGGTTCGTCGTGAGCTCGTCGGCACCCTCGATCGTCCGGCGCAGCCCGTCGCGCTTCTCGTCCGTCGAGAAGTACGGCGAGAAGAGGAAGAGCCGCATGTCGCGGTTCTCCCCGAGGACGTCCGCGATCTGCCCGAGCTCGTCGCGGACGAGGTCGAGCTTGTCCTGGTCGCGGGCGACCTCGAACAGCGAGCGGGCGTAGACCTGGGCGATCGCTTCCATGGCCCTAGTTGCGCCGGCGCTCGCCGCTGAGGGCCGAGAAGTCGAGCTCGCCCAGCGCCTCCTCGACGAGCCGCTGCTGATCGTCGCCGGTCAGCACGCGGCCGGTCACCTTCTCGGTGGCCTTGATCGTCAGGTCGGCGACCTCGCCGCGGATCTCCTCGATCGCGCGACGCGTCTCCGCGCCGATGTCGCGGCGCGTCTGCTCGAGCAGCTCCTCGCGCTTGCGGCGCGCCTCGCCCTGCGAGTCGCGCTCGTAGGCCTCGGCGTTCTTGCGCGCACGCAGGACGATCTCGTCGGCCTGGCCGCGAGCCTCGCGCAGACGCTCGCGGTACTCGTCGAGCAGCCCCTGCGACTCGGCCTTCATCTTCTCGGCGCTCGCGATCGAGTCCTCGATCAGGCGCGCGCGCCGGTCGAGCGCGTCACGGATCGCCGGGAACGCGAACTTGTTGAGCACCCAGAGCGTGACGAGGAACGCCAGCAGCGTCCACAGCATGACCCCGGTGTTCGGGGACACCAGGAAGTTGCTGCTCTCCTCGGCCGCGGCGATCGGCAGGACGGTGGCGAGCATCGTCCTAGCCGAGGAAGAACGCGATGAGGCCGAAGATGAAGGCGTAGAACACGATCGCCTCGGTCAGCGCGAAGCCGAGCCACTGGATCGACGTGATCTCGCCCTTCATCTCCGGCTGGCGGGTCACGGACTCGATGACCTTGCCGAAGATGTAGCCGACGCCGATGCCCGGGCCGATCGTTCCCAGGCCGGCACCGATGCCCAGCGCGATCGCCTTGCCGGCCTTGCGACCGTACTCCTGCGCGACCTCGCTGGTCACCCCGGACTGGGCGAGCTCGCTGATGAGATGCAGATCCACGGTGTTCGTGCTCCTTAGTGCTCCTCGGCGACGGCGCCGCCGAGATAGATGGCTGCGAGGATGGTGAAGATGAACGCTTGGAGGGTCGCCACCAGACCGACCTCGAAGATGTAGAAGGCGACCGCCAACGTGCCGGTCATCACGCCGAGGACGAGCGAGCCGACGACGGCGAGGTTCAGCAGGACGACGAGCCCGCCGCCCATGAAGAGGATCAGCAGGTGGCCGGCGAGCATGTTGGCGAAGAGTCGTACCGAGAGCGAGATGATGCGCACGAAGTGCGAGATCACCTCGATCGCGAAGATCGGGCCGGAGGCCGGGCCTTCGACGCCCGCCGGCACCCAGCCCTTGAGGTAGCGGACGAGGCCCTTCGCGCGGATGCCCTCGACGTGGTAGCTGACGATCACGAGGAGCGTCAGGACCAGCGGGACGGAGAGGTTCGCCGTCGCGGCGTACAGCGCGAGGGACGGGACCTCGAGCCCGAAGATGTCGACCGGATGCTCCGTGTTCGTCGGCAGCGGCAGGTACCCGATCATGTTCGAGAACCAGATGAACACGAACATCGCCGCGAGGAACGGGAACCAGCGGCGCACCATCGTGCCGCTGAGGTTGCCCTTCGTGATGTCCGTGATGAGGCCGTAGTAGCCCTCGATCGCCGTCTGGAGCCGGCCCGGACGGTCGCGCATCCGCCGCGCGACGTAGATGAGCGTGACGCAGGTCAGCACGCAGGCGGCCAGGATGTAGACGACCGCCTTGTTGATCGAGAGGTCGAGCCCGCCGAGCTTGATCTCGATCCAGGGGTCGAGCTTGAACTCGTTCTGCGGCTTGAAGTCCTCGTTGACCGTGATCGCGAGCGCGCCTGCCGGAGCGGCGAGGGCGAGCGCGAGCGGGGTGAGGGCGGCGAGCAGGCGAGCGCGCATCAGGCGGCCCGCTCCGTCGGGTGCTGCTGGAAGGGGCGCAGGATCATGGAGATGGTGAAGTAGACGGTGAAGAGCACGACCACGAGGACGGCCGCGGACAGTCCCGCGTCGTTCTCGATCATCCCGACGCCGAAGATCGTCAGCGCGACGAGCCAGCCGCGGCCGATCATCGAGCCGGTGACGATGCCGGCGACGGTGCGCGGGTCGTCGCTTGCGACGGCCCTGTGGTTGGTCCAGGCGCGGACCGCGCCCTGCGCGAGCCACGCCACGGCGCCGGCGGCGTAGCCGAGCATCGGCCAGCCGGCAAGCACGAAGACGGGCAGCGCCAGCCCGAGAACGACGAGGTCCAGGCGACGCATGACGCTCACCGCGCTACAGGTCCCGGAAGCGCGAGCGGACGAGCAGCACACCGAGCACCGGCCCGACGAACAGGCCGACGAGCAGCAGCGGCACCGCGGCGCCGACGAGCGATCCCAACCCGAAGCCGATCCCCCCGCAGAGCAGGATCGTGGCGATCAGCAGGCTCCCGGCGGCCGCCGCGCGCATCGTCGGCTTGGAGGGCTCGCTCATGGCGATCGCTGTCGTGGGGCTCGGTATTCGTGGGCATGACTAGCGGGGCGGCGCCTGAGCCGGCGCAACAGAGCGTCGGACCGGCACGACGGTCCCGCACGAGACGGGCCGATGAGACAGCGCGACCCTCGCTCGGGAAGGCCCGCCGGACGGCCCGCGGAGCCTAGCGCATCCGTTCACTTTGTGATCGCTTTGTAACAGTTCGTGGCGGGTGTCACGAGGATTTCGTGACTGGTGTCACGAATCGGCCATGGCGTCCGTCGCGAGCGGCCGTCCGCCCACCGCACGTCGCCACCCGCGCGGAGGCGCTCCGGGAGCGCTCCGCCCGCCGCCGCTAGATTGGCCGCGATGGCGACCGAGAGCCGTCGTGAGAGCCCCCCGACCGCGAGGCGCGTCGCGATCCAAGCGGCCGTGCTGCGCGCGACCGAGGAGCTGCTCGCCGAGGGCGTGTCGTTCGCCGACCTCGGCATCGAGCGGATCGCCACGCGAGCGGGCATCTCGCGCACCGCGTTCTACTTCTACTTCGCCGACAAGCGCGAGCTGCTGCTGCGGCTCACCGACGAGGTGAACGGGCTGCTTTTCGAGCAGGCCGACCGATGGTTCTCCGGCGGCGGCCAGGACCCCGAGGGCGAGCTGGGCACGGCGCTCGCCAACATCGCCGCGCTGTTCCGCGAGCATGCCGTGCTGCTGCGCGCGCTCGTCGAGGTCTCGGCGTACGACGGGCAGGTCGCGACCTTCTGGCGCTCGACGATCGTCCGCTTCGTCGACGCCGGCGAGCGGCGAATCGAGGAGGAGCGCGCTGCCGGCCGAAGCGCGGTTGCCGACGCGCGGGCGACGGCCTACGCGCTCACCTGGATGACCGAGCGGGCCCTCTACCAGCAGCTCGTCGAGTCCGACGCGCCCTCGCCGGAGGATCTCGTCGGCGCGCTCGCCGGTATCTGGGCCTGCTCGATCTACGGAGGCTGAGCCCGGGCTCACCGACCGTCGTCGACGGACCCACGCCGGGCCGGCGCTCGCCGACGTCCCTCGCCGGGCGGCGAGCCCGCATCCGTCAGCTCCGGCACGCTGACCGCCTCGAACTGGCCGGTCTCGATCCGCCGCTCGACGTCCTCGTCGATGTCGCGCTCGGTCGCCCCCGGGCGAGCGCTGCGCAGGAGTCCGGCGCTGAACCGCCGCAGCTTGAGGATCTCGAGGACGACGACCAGGTAGACGCTGGCGGCGAGGACGAGCGCTCCGAGCGTCGCCATCACGAGCGACCAGCCGAGGTTGAGCGAGCCGCCCTCGTCGGAGTAGGGCACGAATCGAAGCGCGACGGCGAGAGCCCCGACCATCATCGTCCACGCGTAGAGGTAGAGCACGGCCCGCCGCTGGCTGAAGCCGATCCGGCTGAGACGGTGGTGGAAGTGGTTCTGGTCGGCCACGTAGACGGGGCGGCCGTACTTGAGGCGCTTGAGCACGACGAACGTCGTGTCGAGGAACGGCACCGCCAGCACGACCAGGGGGAAGACGAGCGCGAGGGCCGCCTGGGTCTTCACGGCCCCTTCGACCGCGACGGCGCCGAGCAGCAGCCCGAGCAGGTTCGAGCCGCAGTCGCCCATGAAGATCCGCGCCGGCGGGAAGTTGTGCACGAGGAAGCCGGCCGCGGCACCGGCCGTGATCGCGGCGAGCGTCGCGGCCGTGCCGCGCTCGAGGTCGAAGGCGATGATCGCGAAGGCCGTCGCCGCGATCGCGCAGACGCCGGCCGCGAGGCCGTCGATCCCGTCCGAGAAGTTCACGACGTTCATCACGAAGACGAGTCCGACGACCGTGACCGGCGCACCGGCCTCGCCGAGGTCGAGCGCCCCGATGAACGGCAGCGTGATGTTCGTGACCTCCACACCGGCCAGGACCGGGATGGCCGCCGAAGCCGCCTGGCCGGCGAGCTTGACGATCGGCGGCAGGTCGAAGCGGTCGTCGAGCGCGCCGACGAGCGTGATCAGCGCCGCTCCCGCCAGCACCCCGCGCATCCGGTCGCCGACGGCGCCGTCGAAGTTCAGCAGCAGGAGGCTCGCGACCAGGAGGCCGGCGAGGATCGCCAGGCCGCCGAGCAGCGGCGTCTCGCGCGTCGCCAGGCCGCGCTCACGGGGCACGTCGACCGCGCCGACTCGACGCGCGAAGCGCCCGGCCAACGGAGTCAGCAGCACCGCCACCACGAAGGCGGCGACGAAGCCGAGGAGGGCGTCGCGCTCCGACATCCGCTGCGAAGCGTAGATGGAGACGCGGCGAGCGCCGGCTCCTCGCCTGCGGCGAGCGAGCCGTCAGACCGACGCGGCCGCGGCGAGCTGCTCGTAGAGCGGGTAGCGATCGGCGACGGCGCGGACGCGCTCGACCAGCTCGGCGCGGCGCACCTCGAACTCGGGCGTCAGCGCCGTCGCGATGACCTCGCCCACCTCGGTGAAGTCCTCTGCCTGCAGCCCGCGGGTCGCCAGCGCGCTGGCGCCGATGCGCAGCCCGCTCGTCACCATGGGCGGCCGCGGGTCGAAAGGCACCGCGTTGCGGTTCACCGTGATCCCGATCTCGTGCAGGCGATCCTCCGCCTGCTGGCCGTCCAGCTCGGACTCGCGCAGATCGACGAGCACCAGATGCACGTCCGTGCCGCCCGTCAGCACGCTCACCCCGTGGCCGACCCCGAGCAGCGCATCCGCCAGGGCCTGGGCACCGGCGACCGTACGGCGCTGGCGCTCGCGGAAGTCCTCCGTGCCGGCGATCCCCAGCGCGACCGCCTTGGCCGCGATGGCGTGCATCAGCGGGCCGCCCTGCTGGCCCGGGAACACCGCCGAGTCGATCTTCTTCGCGTACTCCGCGCGACACAGGATCATGCCGCTGCGCGGGCCGCCGAGCGTCTTGTGGACCGTCGTCGTGACGATGTCCGCATGCGGCACCGGGCTCGGGTGGATGCCGGCGGCGACCAGTCCCGCGAAGTGCGACATGTCGACCATGAGGTAGGCGCCCACCTCGTCGGCGATCTCGCGGAAGCGCTCGAACTCGAGCACGCGCGGGTAGGCCGACCAGCCGGCGATGATCAGCTTCGGCCGCGACTCGCGCGCGATCGCCGCAACCGCGTCCATGTCGATCCGGTGGCTCTGGGGGTCGACCTCGTAGGCGGTGATCTCGTAGAGCCGCCCGGAGACGTTGAGGCGCATCCCGTGGCTGAGGTGGCCGCCGTGCGGGAGCGCGAGGCCCATGATCCGGTCGCCCGGATCGAGCAGCGCGTGGTAGACGGCGGTGTTCGCCTGCGCACCCGCGTGCGGCTGGACGTTCGCGTGGTCGGCGCCGAAGAGCTCCTTCGCGCGGTCGATCGCGAGCTGCTCGGAGACGTCGACGTACTCGCAGCCGCCGTAGTAGCGCCGCCCCGGGTAGCCCTCCGCGTACTTGTTGGTCAACACGCTGCCCTGCGCCTCGAGCACCGCCTGCGGCACGAA
>JANJTP010000017.1 GCA_024711025.1 Solirubrobacteraceae bacterium | reverse complement strand
GCGCGGCGTTCGGGGGGGGGGGCCCCGGCGCGCCCGCGCCGCAGTCGGGGGTGCCGGGGCGCGGGGGGGGGCGGGGGGGGGCGCCGGGGGGGGGGGGGTGCGCTGGGGGGGGGCGGCGCGGCCCCCCCCCCAACGCCCCTGCCGGCCGGCCGACAGGCCGGGGCTCAGCCCCCGACGGTCGCGCGGGCGGCCGTCGCGGAGCCGGTCGTCGCGGAGCCGGTCGCCTCGCCCTGGTCGATGGTGCCCTCGCCGACGAGGTCGTTCCAGGCGTAGAGCACGGGGATCTGGTACCAGCCGGAGCAGATCGCGCGGAAGTCGATCATCTCCTCGCCTTCCCACCAGCGCTCGAAGCTCGTCTTGTCCTCGAAGGCGACGATCTGCAGGAAGCGGTGACGGTCCTCGCGGCTGCGGTGGAGCGCCCAGCTCGTCGCGCCGTAGCGCAGGGTCGTCCCGCTGACGTCCGCGAGCGCCCGCTCGAGGCGGTCGCCGCGCAGGCCCGTCGAGTACCAGGGGATGTGGACGTGGCCGGCCATCAGGCACCGACCTCCGCACGGATGGCGCCCGGGCCCCGGGCCGTGCGTCCCTGGCCCTCGTCGGTGGCCCCGACGAGGATCGCGATCTTCCCGAGGTGCTTGTTCTCGTGCATTAGCTGGTGGGCCTCCGCCACCTGGTCGAATCCCATCGTCCGCCAGAGGACCGGGCGGATCAGCCCGTCCTCGATCAGACGGTTGGCTTGCGTGCACTCCCACGCGTTGGCGAAGTGCGAGCCGATGATCTCCTTCTGGCGCATCCAGAGGTAGCGCACGTCGAAGTCGAGCGTGTAGCCGGACGTGGCGCCGCAGATCACGACCTTGCCGAACGGCTTGACGGTGTACACCGATGTCGGGAACGTCGCCCTGCCGACGTGCTCGAAGACGATGTCGGGCGGCTCGCCGAGGATCTCGCTGACGCGCTTGGCGAACGCGCGCGAGACCTTGAAGCGCTCGCGCTCCTGCTCGGGGCTCTCGTCGCCGCGGCGCATCATGCCCGCGAACTCGCTGCGGTCGATCCAGCCCTTGGCTCCGAGCTGCCGGGCCAGCTCGCCCTTCTCGGGCGAGGAGACGACCCCGACGCTCTCGGCGCCCGCGGCCTTGACGAGCTGCGTCGCGAAGACGCCGAGCCCGCCCGCCGCGCCCCAGATGAGGACGCGCTGGCCGCTCTGGAGCTTCGCTCGGTCCAGCAGCATCCGGTAGGCGGTGAAGTACGTCAGGCCATACGAGGCCGCCTCGTCCCACGAGAGGCTCGCGGGCTTGCGCAGGAGCTGCTGCGCCTGGACCTTGGCGAACTGGGCGAACGAGCCCCAGGTCGTCTCATAGCCCCAGATCCTCTGCGAGGGCGCGGCGAGCGGATCGAGCCCGTGGACCTCGGGATCCTCGTAGGAGGCCTGGTTGCAGTGCACGACGACCTCGTCGCCCGGCTTCCAGCGGGTGACGCCGGGGCCGACCTTCCAGACGATCCCCGAGGCGTCCGAGCCGCCGATGTGGTGGCCGTGCTGCGGGTGATCGCCGTAGCCGAAGACCGACACCGGCTCGCCGAGCGCCGCCCAGACGTTGTTGAAGTTGACCCCGGCGGCCATCACGCGCACGATCACCTCGAACGCCGCCGGCTCGGGCACCTCGATCTCCTCGAGCTGGAACGCCTGGAGGGGCTCGCCCTCGCGCTCGGCGCGGATCACCCATGCGGCCATCGTCGCGGGAATCTCCCCGGGCTCGGTTGCGACGTCGGCGATCTTCGAGAGGTCGACGGCCATGGTGCGTGTACTCCGTGCGTGGACGTTGCGATAGCCGGCGGCGGACCGGCGATCGGCTGGCGGGGCGCGAATACTACGACCCAGCGGAGCGGCCCGGCTCACGGCCGCCGCTGCGGGCTCGACCGGGCAGGTGGAGGGTCAGGTAGCCGGCACGCGTGAGGGCGATCCACATCGCGACGACGATCGCGAGCGCCAGCCCGAACCCGAGTCCCCAGAACGCCGCGGCCGAGCCGATCCTGCGCACCATCCAGGCGAAGTTCTGGCCGAAGAAGCCGGTCAGGAACGTCAGCGGCAGGAAGAACGTCGCGACGATCGTGAGGACCTTCATGATCTCGTTGAGCCGGTTCGACACCGCCGAGACGTACAGGTCGAGAGCGTTCGAGAGGCTCTCGCGAACCGTCTCGATCTGCTGGTCGATCAGCGCGAGGCGGTCGTAGACGTCGCGCAGGCGGTTGCGCGACTCCCGGTCCTCGAAGCCCGGCAGGCGCTCGAGCATGTCGCGATGGCCGGCGAGCACGTCGCGCTGGGGCTCGACGACCTGGCGCAGGCGCGTCACCGCGTGCTTGCGGTCCAGCAGCTGGCGACGGAGGTCGGGGCGCGGGTCGTCGAGCAGCACGTCCTCGATCTCGTCGATCTCGTCGTCGAGCTCCTGGAGCGGCCCGGTGAAGCTCGCGGCAACCGCGTCGAGCCCGTGGAAGAGCGCGTCCTCGAGCGTGCGCACGTGCTCGAGCGCGATGTGCGCGCGCGCCTCGTCGAGCGCGTCGAGCTCGCCGCCGCCGATGCTGACGATCGCGTGACGCGTCAGGTGAAAGTGAACCTCGACCGGTCGCGGCAGGCGCTCGCCGCCGTCGCCGGTCGCCGGCCGGGCCCCGTAGAAGACGAGCAGCGCGCTGTCCGGGTAGTCGTCGAGCTTCGGCCGCTGGCCCATCTCAAACGAGTCCTGCACGGCCAGCGGGTGCAGTCCCAGCAGCTCGCCGGCCTCGCGCAGCTCCTCCTCGCGAGGGGCGGCCAGCGCGAGCCAGAACGGGCGCTCCTGCGCCAGCAGCTCGCGGATACGGGTCGGAGCGACCCGCTCGAGGACCTCCACGCGGCGGACGCTACCTGCGGGTGCGGTCGTCCCCGGTGCGCGCCGGGGACGACATCTCGCGCATCGCGGCCTCGCCCTGCGGAGCGCCACCGGTGTCGCCCGCCTCGACGAGGTCCAGCGGGACGCGCTCGACGCCGGGCAGCTCCTCGTGCGCCGGCGGCACGCGCGGCGAGATCAGCCACCAGGAGACGAGGGCGCCGACCAGCGCGACCGCCGCGCCCAGCTTCAGGCCGGCGTTGACCGCATCGAGGAACGCCTGGTGGACGAGCTCGCCCGCCTGCCCGGGAACGCCGGGAGCGCCGATGGCCGCAGCCTCCTCTAGCCGCTCGCGTACGGCCGGGGAGGTGGAGGGCGCAAGACCGTCTGCGATCCGCGCGCTGCTGATGGCGCTGACGAGCGCTCCGAGGACGGCGATGCCGAACGTGCCGCCGACCATGCGGCTCATCGACAGCACGCCGGAGGCGACGCCCGTCTTCGAGTGGTGGACGGCGTTCATCGCCGCCGTGCTCATCGGCGACATGACGAGCCCCATGCCCAGGCCCATGAGGGCGAACGCGCCCGCCAGCAGGCCGTACCGGGTGTCGACCTCGAGGCGCGCCTGCACGAACAGCGAGAGCGAGGCGAACACGAGGCCCGCGACCATCGGCGTCCGCGGGCCTATCCGATCGGCGAGCCGGCCGGCGATCGGGGCGGTGAGCATGATGACGAGCGTCGCGGGCAGGAAGCGCACGCCCGCCTCGAGCGGGGAGTACCCCCGTACGTTCTGGAGGTAGAGCGCGAGGAAGAAGAACATCGCGAGCATCGCGAAGCTGACGATGAAGGCGACGACGTTGGCGCCGAGGAACGAGCGCGAGCGGAAGAACGCGAAGTCGACCATCGGCTCCTCGGCGCGGTGCTCGATGACGGCGAAGGCCGTGAGCCCCAGCGCGCCGGCGGCGAACAGCGCGAGGGTCGCCGGCGAGCCCCAGCCCCACGAGTTGGCCTCGACGAGCGCCAGCACGAACGCGGCCAGGCCGATCGAGATCGCGGCGACGCCGGGGACGTCGATTACGTGCCGGGCGCCCTCGTCGCGCGACTCGCGCGCTGCCCAGAGCGTCACGAGGATCGCGGCCGCGGCGATCGGGACGTTGATCAGGAAGATCGACTGCCAAGAGACGTGCTCGACCAGGAAGCCGCCCACGAGGGGGCCGATCGCGAGCGCGACGGCGCTCGCCCCCGCCCACGTGCCGATCGCCTTGCCGCGCTCGTTCGGCGGGAAGGCGTTCGAGATGATCGACAGCGTCGCGGGCATCATCAGCGCCGCCCCGACGCCTTGTGCCGTGCGGCCGGCGATCAGCCAGGCGGAGCTCTGCGAGGCGGAGATGAAGAGGCTGGACAGGCCGAAGACCGCGACGCCCACGAGGAAGATGCGCCGCCGGCCGAAGATGTCGCCCAGGCGACCGCCCGTTACGAGCAGCACGGCGAACGTCAGCGTGTAGGCGTTGACGGTCCATTCCAGGCCCCCGATCGCGACCTGCAGGTCGCGCTGGATCGCCGGCAGCGCGACGTTCACCACGGTGTTGTCGAGCATCACCATGAACAGCGCGAAGCACATCGCGCCGAGCGTCCACCAGCGTCGGTTGCCGTCGTTGATGACGGGGAGCGAGAAGCTCATCGGCGGGCCCGGCCGCGGGCGAGGAGATCGCGCGTCCGGAGCACGGATTGTACCGGCGGCCTTCCTCGGGCCGAGAGCCCCGCGGACGGCGCGAGCGCCCCGTCGCTCACGGCAGCATCAGCTCGTCCTGGGCCGAAGGGCGATGGGCGCCGACGCTGATAGTCGCCGGCGTGACGGCGCCTCCGCCGACCCGCATGCGGTAGGTCCCGGGCTCGACGTCGGCCTTCAGCGTCGCGGTGTCCCGCGGGTTGATCGGCGCGGTCGTCTGCCTGACCTCCCGACCGGAGGCGGTGTCCGCGGACTCGAACGTGACCTGCTGCGAGCGGCCGGTCAAGTTCGTGACGACGACCGTGATGGGGCCGGCTCCGGTCGCGGCCGGCGAGACGTCGACGCGCGTCGGCGTGATCGCCGCGCTGAGCAGGATCGCCGAAGGCGGACGCAGCTCGCTGCCGCGCTGCTGTGCGCCGCCGCACCCGGCGAGGACCGTCGAGGTGAGCGCGCCCGTGAGAGCGAGCGCGAGGATTCCGCTCGTCCCCCTCATCCCTGACTCCGCTGGCTTCGCGACGCCGCAACGCCGCGCAGGCACCATACCGGGCGCCCGGGTGCCCGCGGGCGGGCGCCCGACGGGTGCTTTTGGGCTATGCGCCCTCGTCGGATGGCTCGTCGTCCGCCGGCAGGCCGGCGGCGATCCGATCGAGCTCGCGGCGGAGGCGCTCCCAGGCGGCGTGCTCCGCGTCCTCGTAGGCGTTGCCGCTGAGGCCGCGAACCTCGTCGGCGTAGAGCGACCAGGCCTCACGCGTGCGCTCCTGCGCCGCGAGATCCTGCTGCGGGGCGATGATGCTCACGACGTACCTCCTCGTCCGATTCGACCAGACTACTCCCGTCGGCGGCGGGAGGGGTCCGGGTGCGATCGCGCAAGCCGGCGTACAGCTCGCCGGAGTGGCCGGACGTCGCTCGACCGGCGGTCAGTCGAACGGCAGGGCAACCACGACGGCGCTCGCCGGCCCGTCGCCGGCGACCACCGTCGCTCCGGGCTCGGCCTCGCGCCGCAGCAGGGCCAGCCCGACGGGGCCGAGCCGGGGCGACAGGGCGCAGCTCGTGAGCCTGCCGACCTCGCGCTCGGCGAGCCGGAGGGGCGTCCCGGGCGCGACCGCCTCCGAGAGCCGCAGACCGCGCAGGTGGCGGTTGGGCTTGCCCTTGTAGTGGAGCCGCGCGACCGTCTCCTGGCCCACGTAGCAGCCCTTGGTGAAGCTCACCGCGCGCTCGTTGAGCCCGGCCTCCTGCGGGATCGTCGTGTCGTCCACGTCGATGCCGTAGCGCGGGCGCCCGGCCTCTACGCGCAGCACGTCGACCTGCTCCTCGCTGACGGCCGCCGCTCCCGCTGCGTGCAGCGCCTCGCGCACCTGCGCCGAGGCCTGCGCGTCGCACAGCACGTCGACTCCGAAGTGGGTTGCGATCAGCCGCACGGGCACGCCGCCGATGGTCGCCTCGCGGTGGGCGTGCTCGGTGTCCGGCAGATCGGGGGCCCCCGCGAGCTCGCGGCTGCGCGGTCCGACGAGCGATAGCAGCCCGCGCTGCAATGTGCGCTTGTCGAGCGCCGCGGCGTAGCCGACGAGGCCATGGCGCAGGACGTCGAAGACCGGCTGGAGGGCGACGCGCTCCATGTCGAGCAGCAGCTCGTCGCCGGCGTCGAGCACGCGCAGGTCGCCGAGCATCCGGCCCTTGGGTGATAGGACGGCGGCGTACAGGCCCTCGCCGGGCGCGAGCGCCTCGACGTCGTTCGTGACGAGCCCGTTCAGCGCGGCCTTCGTCTGCTCGCCACGCAGCGCGAGCTTGCCGCGGTCGCTCCGATCGAGCAGTCCGGCGCCGCTGCGCAGCGGGTCTTGTGCGGCGATCGGCGTCACCGTGCCGAGGATAGGAGTGCCGCTATGGGCAGGTCCGGGCGTCCCGTCGGGCCTGCCCGTGGGCAGCACGCGGCCGAGCGCCTGGCGCGACATTCCACGCAGTCCGGCTTGACAATCATTCTTGGCATGACAAACTCTCGTTTCATGTCCAGCGAGGAACCGGAGCGGCCGACGGTTGCCGTCGAGGACTACACGAAGGCCATCTACGCGCTGCAGCGGCGCCTGCCGGACGCGCCGGTGACGACGACGGCGCTCGCCGAGCGGCTCGGCGTCACGAGCGGCTCGGCGTCGGCGATGCTCCGCCGCCTCGACGAGCTGGGGCTCGTCGAGCACAAGCCCTATCGCGGCGTGGCGCTGACCGAGCAGGGGCGGCGCGTCGCGCTGGAGGTGATCCGCCACCACCGGCTGATCGAGCTGCTGCTCGCCGACCTCGGCCTGCCGTGGGATCGGGTGCACGACGAGGCCGAGGTGCTCGAGCACCACATCTCCGAGGAGCTCGAGAACCTGATCGCGGCGCGATACGGCGACCCGACCCACGACCCGCACGGCGACCCGATCCCCAGCGCCGACCTCGTGATCGACGAGGGCGACACCGTCGCGCTCGACGCGCTCGCGCCCGGCGCCCGGGGGACCTTCGTGCGGGTCTCGGACGCCGACCCGGAGATGCTCCGGTACCTGGCCGCGCGCGGGATCGCGCCCGGCGACGAGCTGGAGGTGATCGACAGGCAGCCGTTCGACGGGCCCGTCTTCGCGCGCTTCGGCGACGACGTGCACGTGCTCGGCGGAGCCCTGGCGAGGGCGATGCGCGTCGAGGTCGCACGATGAGCGTCTCGCCGCCGCGGCCCGCGCCGGAGCCCGCGCTCCCGCCCGGGCTCGACGCCGAGACCGCGGTCCAGATCGGCCCGAGCGACCTCGAGCGACTGCGCGAGAAGGGCCGGCTGCGCATGACGCTCGCCGCGCTCGGCCCGGCGTTCGTCGCCTGCGTCGCCTACGTCGACCCGGGGAACTTCGCGACGAACATCGCCGGCGGCGCGACGTTCGGCTACATGCTGCTGTGGGTGCTGCTCGCCGCGAACCTGATGGCGATGCTGATCCAGAACCTCTCGGCGAAGATCGGCATCGCGACCGGCCGCAACCTCGCTGAGCTGTGCCGCGAGCGATTCCCGAGGCCGGTCAGCTGGGGACTCTGGGTCCAGGCCGAGATCGTCGCGATGGCGACCGACCTGGCCGAGTTCGTGGGCGCGGCGATCGCGCTCAACCTGCTCTTCGGGGTGCCGCTGTTCACGGCGGGCCTGATGACCGCCGTGGTCTCCTTCGCCGTGCTCGCCCTGCAGCGCCGCGGCTACCGGCGCTTCGAGCTCGCGATCGCGTTCTTCCTCGGCGTGATCCTGCTGGGCTTCCTCTACGACACGCTGCGGATCGGCTTCGACGCAGGCGGGGCGGCGGCCGGGTTCGTTCCCACGTTCAGCGGCTCCGACAGCGTGCTGCTGGCCACGGGGATCCTCGGCGCGACCGTCATGCCGCACGTCATCTACCTGCACTCGGCGCTGACCCAGGACCGCATCCGCCCGCGCGACGACGGCGAGCGGCGGGCGCTGCTTCGCTTCCAGCGGATCGACGTGACGATCGCGATGGGCGTCGCCGGCCTCGTGAACATGTCGATGCTCGTGATCGCCGCGGCGCTGTTCTTCGACTCGCCGCTGCACGGCCTCGACACGATCGAGGGCGCCCACCAGGGCTTCACGGACCTGATCGGCCCCGAGGCCGCGCTCGCCTTCGCGCTCGCGCTGCTGGCGTCCGGGTTCGCCTCGTCGAGCGTCGGCACGTATGCCGGTCAGGTCGTGATGCAGGGCTTCATCGGACGCACGATCCCGCTGTTCGTGCGTCGCGTGGTGACGATGCTGCCGGCGCTCGTCGTGCTCGCGATCGGCCTCGACCCGACGCGCTCGCTCGTGATCAGCCAGGTCGTGCTGTCGTTCGGCATCCCGTTCGCGCTGGTGCCGCTCGTGCTGCTGACCAGGCGCCGCGACGTGATGGGCGCGCTGGTCAACCGTGGCGTGACGACGCTCGCCGCCTCGATCGCCGCGGCGATGATCATCGCGCTGAACCTCTTCCTGCTGTGGGCGACGTTCGCCTGAACGTGCGGGAAGGCGGTCGGCGGCCGACGCCGGTAGATTGCGGGGCGATGGCGCTCGCCGACGATTTCCAGGCAGTCCTCGACTCGCTCCCGAGCGACTGGACCGATATCGAGCTCGACTTGCGGATCGCCGACGAGCGCCGCTACGTCGAGGCTGCGACGTTCCTCGTCACGTGCAACGCCCAGCCGTACTCGAGGCACGACTGGCACTGGCGGATCCTCTGCGCGCACCGCTTCGGCAACGCCGCCGCGGCGCCCGCGGTGCATCGCGCGCTGCTGTTCCTCGACGAGACCGGCATCGCCGGCGAGCTCGCCGTGCGCGAGGTGCGCACCGGGCGGGCGCCGGTCTTCCAGGAATGGGGGCGGCCCGAGAGCGTGCGCGAGGAGTTCCGCCGAACCCACGCGCAATAGCCGCGATGGCGCGCGTCGTCGCGGTCGTTCCCGACCTGCTGTTCGGCTCGCATGTCCAGGGGGCGCTTGAGCCCGCGGGGCACGAGGTCGTCCTCGCCGGCTCCGAAGCGGTCGCCCGGGCCGCGCTCGCGAACGGCGCCGACGTGCTGGTCGTCGATCTCGCCGCCGACGAGTGCGATGGCGCCGCGCTGGTCAGGGCGCTGCGCGCCGAGGGGATGCTCGGGGCGGCGCGCACGCTCGGCTTCTATCCGCACGTCGAGGCCCCCGCGCGTGAGCGCGGCCTGACCGCGGGGCTCGACCTCGTCGTGCCCCGCTCGCGGATGCGCCGCGAGGCCGCGGCGCTCGTGGAGCGGCTGCTCGCGGAGCGCGGGACGATGACGGACGACGAACCGGGCTCGCGGCCTCCCGCGCAGGGAGGGCGCTGATGTCGCGTCCGGCGCGCGTCGCGCTCGTCGTCGCCGTCTTCGTGGTCGCCGTCGCGGCGTTCGTCGCGCTTCGGCCGAGCGGCGACGAGACGGACCGCTCGCGTGGCGACCGGGACGCCGCCACCGCGACGCAGGATGGCGTCGAGGGGGCCCGGACCAGCACCGGCGACTCCCGTGACGCCGCGGGGGAGACGGCGACGACGACCGTCCCGCCCGCCGCCGAGACCAGGCCGAAGGTCCCGCTCATCCGCGTGCGTGGGGGCCGGCCGGTCGGCGGGGTGAGGGAGCTCGACGTGAGCCAGGGCGCCACGATCCGCTTCGCGGTTGTCGCGGACGCGGAGGAGGAGGTCCACCTCCACGCCTACGACGTGGCCCGGCCGGTCGGGCCCGGCAGAGCCGCGAGGTTCTCGGTCCCGGCGAAGATCGCCGGCATCTTCGAGGTCGAGCTGGAGCGCTCCGGCGTGCAGATCGCCAAGGTCACCGTCGCGCCCTGAACGGGTGGGCTCGCCGGCCCGCTCTGCAGGAGCGGGGCGATCGAGGGCGAACGGGGCAGGCGTCACCGCCGGGTGCTCGAATCGCCCGTGCGGCCCGTTTCTGACCACCCGCCAAGGAAAGGAGCGACGCCATGGAGCAGAAGAGCCTCCGGGCCTACGTCGCCGAGCTCGTCGGAACGTTCGTCCTCGTCTTCTTCATCGCGCTCGTGGTGACCGACACCTCGGTCCTGCAGGTGCGCGACTTCGCCGTCATCGGCCTCGTCCACGTGTTCGTCCTCGGCCTGCTGGTCGCCTCCCTCGCGGGGGTCTCGGGCGCGCACTTCAATCCCGCGGTGACGGTCACGCTCGCCGCCCTGCGGAAGATCCGCGGCCCAGACGCCGCCATCTACATCCTGATGCAGCTCGCCGGGGCCACGCTCGCGGCGTACCTCGTCAAGGCGGTGCTGCTCGACGAGGGCCGTTCGGTCAAGTACGGCGGCACGCTGGTCGCCAAGGCGTTCCTCGGCGGCGACCTCTCCGGCTTCGTGCTGGAGGGGATCGGCACGTTCGTGCTGCTGTTCGCGATCGTCGGGTCGGCGGTCATCATGAAGAACAAGAGCGCGCTGACGCCGTGGGTGATCGGCGGCGCGCTCGGCGGGGCCGTCATGTGCATCGCGCCGCTGACCGGCGCCGGGCTCAACCCCGCGCGCGCCTTCGGGCCGCTGCTCGCCGCCGACGCGCTGTTCGACAACTTCGGGACGTTCCTCTTCGTCTACACGCTCGGCCCGATCGTCGGCGGCCTGCTGGCGGGCTTCCTGGTCCACTGGCTCTACCGCGGCGACGTCGAGGAGGCACAGGCGATCACCGCCGCCCGCGAGGACATCATCGAGGGGGGAGCCGCGTAGGCCCCGGACGCGATCGCATCGCGGATCGCCGCGGATCGCCGGTCCGCAGGGCGACGCCGGCCCCGGCCGACATGGCCGGGGCCCGGTTCGGCGGGGATCGTCTGTAACGTCCCGCACATGAGCACTCGCCGCGTGACGTTCTCGCGCAGCTTCACGCTGTCGCTGTCTCGTACCTGCCGGTCGCACTGCAAGTACTGCGCTTTCCAGACCCATCAGGCGCACCTCCACTCGCCCGAGGAGGTCGAGGAGCAGATCGCGTCGGCCGTGCGCCGGCGGGCGAAGGAGCTTCTGATCCTCACAGGCGACGATCCGGGCCATCACCCGGGCGTCCGCGCACGGCTGGCGGAGCTCGGCTTCGACGACTTCGTCGGCTACGTCGTCTGGTGCTGCGAGCGGGCGCTCGAGCGGGGGCTGCTGCCCCACACGAACCTGGGCGCGCTCTCGCGGGAGGAGCTCGCGCGGCTGCGCGAGGTGACGGCTTCGCAGGGGCTGATGGTGGAGTCGCTGCGCGAGGACCTGGTCGCCCATCAGGGGTCGCCGACGAAGGACCCGGCGCTGCGGCTGGCGACGATCCATGCGGCGGGTGAGCTGCGGATCCCGTTCACGAGCGGGATCCTCGTCGGCATCGGCGAGCGTCCGGAGGATCGCGACGCGGCGCTCGAGGCGCTCGCGGCGGCGCATCGCGAGCACGGCCACCTGCAGGAGGTGATCCTGCAGAACTTCGTGCCCCACCGGCGCTACTACGGCGAGGAGCCCGCCCAGATCGCCGACGAGGCCTCCGAGGCATACTGGCGGACGGGCCTGCACGACGGGCCCGTCGTCGGCGCGCCGGCATGGTCGGCGCCGGTCGACCTGGCGGAGATGAAGCGCCTCGTCGGCGTCGCGCGCGAGCTGCTCCCCGGGGTCGGGATCCAGGTGCCGCCGAACCTCGCGGACTGGTGGCCGGAGCTCGTCGCGATGGGCGCGACCGACCTCGGTGGCCTGAGCGCGAACGGGGACCACATCTCGCCGGAGCATCCGTTCCCGTCGCCGAAGCAGGTGCGCGAGCGGCTGGGGCGCGACGGCGTGGCCGTCGCCGAGCGGCTGTGCGTGTACCCGCAGCTCACGAACCCGGAGTGGCTCTCGCGGGGGGTCATGGACACCGTTCGCGAGCGGTACTGGTCGTTCATCCCGCGAGGCACCTCGGGGCGCGGGATCGCGCCGTTCGCGATCAACTCCGATCTCGTGGGCCCGGCGCTCGAGAAGGCGCGGGTCGGCGCCCGGCTGTCGGCGGAGGAGACGAGCGCCCTGCTGGCAGAGCGCCGGCCGGAGGCGGTCGAGGCGATCAGGGTGGCCGCCGACGAGCTGCGCTGCGAGCTCGCCGGAGACCTCGTCACGTTCGTCGTCAACCGCAACATCAACGTCTCGAACGTGTGCACGGTCGGCTGCGCGTTCTGCGGCTTCGGTCAGGGGCGCCGCTCGCCGGGTGCGTACGAGCACTCCGAGTGGGAGTTCCGCGAGCGCGTCGCGCAGGCCGTCGAGTACGGCGCGAGCGAGCTTTGCATCCAGTCGGGGATCCACCCGGACTGGGATCTCGGCGAGTACCTGCGCTGGCTGCGCGTGGCCAAGGACGAGGCGGCGCGCTGCGGCACGGACCTGCACCTGCACGCCTACAGCCCGATGGAGATCGCCCACATGTGCGATATCAGCGGCCTGCCTGCGGCGGAGGTGTTCGCGCGGCTGGCCGACGCGGGGCTGGGCTCGACGCCCGGGACCGCGGCCGAGGTGCTGCACGACGGCGTCCGGGAGCGGATCAGCCCGAACAAGCTGCCGGTCGGACGGTGGGTCGAGATCATCGAGGCCAGCCACGCCGCAGGGCTGCGCTCGACGGCCACGGTGATGTTCGGGCACGTCGAGGAGCCGTGGGAGCTGGCCGAGCACATGCGGATCGTGCGCGAGCTGCAGGAGCGCACCGGCGGCATCACCGAGTTCGTGCCGCTGTCGTTCATCCCGTTCCAGACGCTGCTCGGGCGCACGCACGGCATCCAGGAGATCAGCCCCGAGGAGAACCTCAAGCACACCGCGGTCTTCCGTCTCGCGCTCGGACGCTCGATCGCCAACCTGCAGGCGAGCTGGGTCAAGATGGGCCTCGACATCGCCACCGAGGCGCTTCGCTGGGGCGTCAACGACCTCGGCGGCACGCTGATGGAGGAGAGCATCAGCCGTCTGGCCGGAAGCCAGCACGGCACGCGCCTTGATCCCGAGCACCTGGCCGGTGCCGCTCACAGGGCGGGACGCCCGGCCGCCGAGCGCACCACGCTCTACGAGATCCGCCACCGCTACCCGGTGGGCATGCTGCCCGAGAGCGACCTCGACCACGCCGCCACCGCCGACGTGCTGGTGCTCGCGGCATGAGCGAGGGGCAGGCGATCACGGCCGCCGGGCTCGAGGCTCTGGAAGCCGAGCTCGCCGAGCTCCAGGGGCCGGTCCGGGCCGCGCTGGCGAAGAAGATCAAGGCCGCGCGCGAGGAGGGCGACCTCTCCGAGAACGCCGAGTACCACGCTCTGAAGGAGGAGCAGGGCCATCTCGAGACCCGGATCCTGCGCCTGCGCGAGCGCCTGCGCCAGGCTGTGGTCGTCGAGGCCGACCACAGCGCCGGCGTCGTGGGCTTCGGCAGCACCGTGCGCGTCAGCGACGAGCGCGGCACCGAGCGGAGCTTCACGATCGTCGGGGCGACGGAGGCCGATCTGAAGGCCGGCCGGCTCTCGGCCGAGTCGCCGATGGCCCAGGCGCTGATCGGCAGCTCGCCCGGCGACGACGTCGAGGTCGCGACGCCGGGCGGCGTGCGCCGCTGGCGCGTGGTCGGCCTGGGCGGCGGTTGAGGCCGGTCGCCCGGCAGGCTCAGCGAACGGCCAACCTGTCGCGCACCCGGCCGAAAAGCACGTTGTTCTCCTCGTGGATGTGCTGGTGCAGGTCGATCTCGAGCTCGTGCATCGAGCGCAGCAGCCGGCGGTGGGTGTTGCAGAACGCGGCGTCGGCGTCGTAGCCGCCGCTCAGCTCGCGCAGCGCGGCGAGGGCGTTGCCGACCGCCGCGTGCTCGTCCTCGAGCAGTGAGACGACATCGTCGCCGAGCCGCGCGGCGTCGTCCCCGGCATCGAGGGAGCGGCAGGCGGGGAAGAGGAGGTCCTCCTCGACGCGCATGTGCTCCTCGAGCTCTTGCCGCATGCCCTCGAACGTCCGCTGGAGGTCGAGCAGCTCGGGGTGGTCGGAGCCGTGGACGCGGACGACCGTCCCCGCCAGCTCGGAGACCGCCGGGAGCTCGCTGCGCATCCGCTCGTGATGGCTGCTCACGATGTGGTCGCAGAGTTCGGTGATCGAGGCCCGGGCGACATCGTGCTCCTCGACCGGTGGCCCGTCGGGATCGCTGCGCTGCGCGGCCAGCAACGCGCTCACCGTGGCGGCGTCGAGCCCCCGCTGGTCGCAGGCCTCGGCGAGCGTCTGACGGCCGCCGCAGCAGAAGTCGAGGCCCAGGCGCTCGAACAGCTTGGCCGCTCCGGGATCCTCGGTGACGAGCTCTCCCAGCGTGCGTGATGTCTCGGGCGCGCTCATCGGATGTCCTTTCGGGGTGGCGTGATGAAGCTTTTGCACATCGGCGATGTGCAAAAAGCTAGCAGCCGCCACCGAGTGGCGCGTCCCCGCGGCCGTCGAGCCGTGGACCGAGCGCGGTCGCCGCCGCGGGGGCCCGAGTCGCCCGGTCGGCGTTCGGGCCGTCTGGGCTCTCGCGTCGCGCCGCGCCGTCGCCGTCAGGTGAAGAGGTCCTCGTCGCGCCCGCGCAGCAGAGCCTGGGCGCCGGGCCCGTCGTCCGCGGTCACGAAGCGCTCGAGCCCGCGGATGCGCACCGCCGGCACGCGGGAGTCCTTTCCGCGCACGAGGTCGGCCGCGCCGGCCGCCTGGTCGGCGATCGCGATCCACGTCGCGTGCAGCTCGCGGCCCCAGGCGTCGTGGCGCCCGCGCCAGTCCTCGAGCGGAGCGAGCCCCGCGACGCCCACCGCCACGTCCACCTGGCCGTGGCGCCATGCCCGGCCGAACGAGTCGCTGATCACCACCGCCGGGCGCCCCGGCAGGACGGCGCGCAGGGCCCGCGCGCTGGCGTCCGGGTCGCGGGGGAGCGTCACCAGGCGCTCCGCCCGCCCCGCGTTCGACGCGTCGACGCCCGCGTTCGCGCAGACGAAGCCGTGGTGTGTTCGGCAGATCAGCACGCCTCGCTCGGCACGCATGATCTCGGCGCTCTGGTCGAGCACGACCTGTATGTGGCGCGCGTCCTTCCCCTGATCGGCGGCCAGCTGCAGAGCCCGCTCACCGGGCTCGACCGAGTCGAGGTCGACGACTGCGCCCTCGGCCTTCGAGACGACCTTGTGCGCGACCACGAGCACGTCGCCGTCGCCGACGTCGCCGCCGGCGGCGGCCAGCAGCAGCGACGCGAGGTCGTCGCCGGCGGCCACCTCGGGGAGCGGGTCGAGCGCGACCGCCTCGATGCGGCTCATCGGCGCTCGCAGCGGCTGAGCGCGGTCCGGGTGAACTGCGCGACGTCGCGCGGAAGCTCCGCGAGTCGCGCGGTGAGCGCCTCGAGGTCGTCCGCGGTGTCGACGTCGAGCAGGAGCGAGCGCGGCTCCGCGATCGTCGCCGTCGCCCCGGCCTCGCGCGCCAGGCGCTCATGGCGCTCGCGGCTGCCTTCGCCGAAGCTCGTCGCGATCACGTCCGGGGGCGAGAGCAGCAGCGCGTTCGTCCCGGTCCCGTGGCGGTCCGGGACGATCACGACCTCTGGCCCGTCCGAGCCCGAGTCGATCAGCGCGTCCAGCTCGGCGGGGTCGAGCGTCGGTGCGTCGCCCGGCAGCACCAGGGCCTGCAGCGCGCCGTCGGCGAGCGCCCACGCGATGCCGAGCGCGACGGCGCCGTTGTGCCCGCCGCTCGGGTCGTCGGCGATCGACTGGGCGCCGCACGAGCGCGCGAGCACCTCGGCGCCCGGCTCGCTCGTCACGACGACGATGTCGTCGACCCGCCGGCTGCGGCGCAGCGCCTCCAGCACGTCGTTCAGCATGCCGGTCGCCAGCGCGAGCCGGTCGGCCGGCCGCAGGCCGCCGTAGCCGAGCCTGCTCTTGGCCAGCCCGAAGCGCTTCACCGGCAGGACCGCGACGAGGCTCATCGTCCGCCCGCGACCTGTTCGGCCAGCTCGAGCGCCGCGCCGGCGACCCGCCGGCAGCCCTGTCCGTCGGCCATCAGCGTGTCGAGCAGCGACACGCGAGGCTCGGCCACGCCGGCGTCCTCGTCGGCCAGCAGGCCGTCCAGCAGCCCGCCGTACGCGCGCGCGATGCCGGCCGCGCCGAGCGGCAGGCCCGCCCAGGCCATGAACGCGGCGGTGGGGCCCTTGAGAACCCGCCCGCCGACGAGCGGCGAGACCGCGACGACCGGCGCCGGGCTCGCGGCGATCGCCTCGCGCATGCCCGCCAGCTCCAAGATCGGGCCGATCGAGATGACGGGGTTGGAGGGCCCGATCACGATCGCTCGGGCCGCCGCGATCGCGTCGAGCACCTGCTGCGTGGGCCGGGCTTGCGCGATTCCGTCGAAGGCGACGCCGTCGACCGGGCCCTCGGCCTGCTGGCGGATCAGGAACTCCTGCACCCCGGTCCACTCGCCGCGCGCCAGGACGCGGGTCCGCACCAGCTCGTCGCTCATCGGCAGGATGCGCGCGGCGACGCCGACAGCGCGGGCGAGGGCGGTGTGGGCCGCGGTCGGCGTGTCGCCGCCGTCCAGCAGCCGGCGGCGCTCGATGCACCAGGCGAGGTCCCGGTCGCCGAGGTTGAACCAGACGTCGACGCCGAGGGCGCGCAGCGCGTCCATCACGGCGAAGGTGTCGCCTTCCAGGCCCCAGCCGCGCTCGTCGAGCAGCCCGGCGAGGCGGAACGTCACGAGGTCGGGATCCGGCGAGACGTGCGCGCCGTAGAGCTCGACGTCGTCCGCGGTGTTCGCCACGACGACGAGGTCCTCGCCGACCAGGTCGAGCATTCCGCGGGCCAGCTTCGCGCCGCCCGTGCCGCCCGCGAGGACGACGACCGGCGCCGCCATCAGACGCCGATGATGCGGATGCCCGCGTGCGTCTTGTGGCGGATGTTGATCGAGATCATCAGCGACGTCAGCGACTCGGTGACGCGCGAAACCTGAAGCCGTCCGGCATCGATCGGGCGCAGCCCTTCGATCCGGCCGATGAGCGCGATCGCGGCGGCGTTCGCGTCGCGGCGGTCGCCGCAGACGAGGACGTCCTCGTCGAGCCGGTGGTCGAGGTCGGTGAGCGACGCCGCGCTGACGGTGTGCAGTGCGCTGACGACGTCGACGCCGTCGGGCACGAGCTCGGCCGCCTGCAGCGCCGCCGAGCCGGCCGGGACGCCGATCATCTGGGTCGGCTTGCCGCCGATCGCCGTGGCGAGCGGGACGGTCGCGTCGATCACGAGCCGGCCGGCGCTCAGCGATCCGGCGATCGCCTTGTAGGTGGCCGCCTGGCCGGCGAACGGGACCGACATGACGACGGTCGGCGCGGCCGCGGCGGCGTCCGCGTTCTCACGACCCTCGACCTGGGCGTCCGGCACGACCGCGCGGACGCGCTCGGCGGCCTCGGCCGCGCGATCCGCCGCGCGGGAGCCGATGATGATGGGGATGCCTGCGCGCGCCCAGCGGACCGCGAGGCCGAAGCCCAGGTCGCCGGTCGCTCCGATGATCGTGACGGGCTCGCTCATATGGCGCCGGAGTATAGATTTCAGGCTATGCGGTCGGCTGTGCGGCTCGCAGGGATCGCGGGCCCGAGCGGCAGGCGGACGACGTGAGCCCGGTCGAAGCGAAGCGCCGGGTGCGGATCCGCGAGGTCGGCCCGCGGGACGGCTTCCAGAACGAGCCCGAGGTCATCCCGACCGAGGAGAAGGCGCGGCTCGTCGACCTGCTGGCACGGACCGGCCTCGAGCGCCTGGAGGTGACGAGCTTCGTGCGGCCGGACGTGATCCCACAGCTCGCCGACGCCGCCGAGCTGCTGGAGCGCGTCGACGTGCCGCGCGGCGTGAGCGTCTCGGTGCTCGTGCCCAACGAGCGCGGCCTGGACCGCGCGCTCGAGCTGCGCGAGCGGCTCGCGGAGCGCTCCGAGCGCCCCGCGTTCGACGAGGTCAACGTCTTCCTTTCGGCGACCGAGTCGCACAACCGCGCGAACGTGAACCGCTCGGTCGACGAGTCGCTCGCAGCGCTCGATCGCGTGCTCGCGCGGGCGCGCGGCGCCGGGCTGCGCTGCGAGGGGGTCATCTCGGTCGCGTTCGGCTGCCCCTACGAGGGGCGGGTCGCCCCGGAGCGCGTGCTCGCGATCGCGGAGCGCCTGGTGGCGGCCGGCGTGGAGGAGGTCGGCTTCGGGGACACCACGGGGATGGCCAATCCACGCCAGGTCGGCGCCTTCTTCGAGCTCGCCGGCGAGCGGCTCGACTCGACGATCGAGCTCACCGCGCACTTCCACAACACCCGCGGCCAGGGGCTCGCCAACGTCGTGGCGGCGCTCGACGCCGGCTGCGAGAGCTTCGAGTCGAGCTTCGGCGAGCTGGGCGGCTGCCCGGTGCCGGCCGGGGCGACAGGGAACATCGCGACCGAGGACCTGGTCTCGATGCTCCACGAGATGGGCCTGGAGACCGGGATCGACCTCGATCGCCTGCTCGGGGCCGCCCGTGCCGTGCGCGATGTGCTCGGCCGCCCGCTCGGCTCGCACACGCTCATCGCGGGCCCGGTCGACTGGGCCGGGCTCGGCCGCCTGCCGGCGCCGGGCGCGGGCTGACGCCGGGCACGGGCCGAAGACGCGGCGGAGCCGACGCGATCTCGAGCCCGTCACGGGACGCGACGCCGAATGCGATCCGTCCACGACCCCGAGCCGGGCTGTGGACCGCGGCGGCGCGTTGTGGCTCAGCAGTGGGGGACGGCCAGGGTCGCCGCCGACGCGACCGAGGCGGCGGCGAGCGGAAGCGCGACGATCAGCGACAGCAGCAGCGCGACCGACGCGGCGGCGCCGGCTCGCGCCAGGGTGAGGCGCAGCCCGCGTGGCGGCGGCCCGTGGATCAGCTCGTCGACGCGCTCTCGCGTGCCCGCGGAGCCCGCGAGATGGATCCGGGCGGGCGTGGGGGCAGAGCCGCGGCCCGCCTTGCAGATCGCGCCCGCGAGCGCAAGCGGGTCGTGGCGCCTGCGCAGCGCCCACGCATCGGCGTCCCGCTCCAGGTGGAACGCCAGCTCGTGCGTCGCACGGCGTCCCCCGGGCAGGAACACTCCCAGCGCCCTGCAGAGCTCGCCGTAGAGCAGGACCCAGCGGTGCCGGCGGGCGATGTGACCGCGCTCGTGCGCAAGTGCGGCCGCCAGCTCCTCGTCGTCGAGCGTGGCCAGCGCCCCCGTCGACACGACGACTTGCGGGTGACTCAGGCCGGCCGCCAGCAGCACGACCTCGCGGCCCGCGACGAGCACGCTGTCGTGCGGCCCGCGTCCGAGCTCGTGGCGGCGAAGAGCCCGCCGGACGGCACGAGCGGCGCGCAGCACGCCCCAGGAGATCGAGATCACCGAGACGCCGAGCAGCGCCGCCGGCAGCAGCACGACCGCGTCGCCCAGACGATGGCCGTCGAGGCCGAGGTGCGTGGCGAGCAGCGGTAGGGCGGTGTGCCAGCACCAGTGCGTCAGCGCCCGGAAGACCGCGGTCGTCGGCAGCAGCAGCACGAGGCCACCGGCGACCAGCACGCCGCAAGCGGCCCGCAGGCCGAGCGCCGCTCCCCACAGCAGCGAGGCGGTTCCCGCCGGCACGTGGCGCAGGTCCACGACGTGCGGCGCGGCGATCCCCGCGGCGAGCAGCACCGCGACGAGCGCGAGGGTCATCGCGAGCCGGACCTCCGCCGGTCTATCTCTCCCGCCAGGCGCGTCAGGTCGCGCAGCTCGGTGCCGTCGAGCTCGCCGATGAGCTGAGCCAGCGCCACACGGCGCGCCTCGGCCGAGGATCCGTGCAAGGCGTGCTCGATCGACTGCTTGAGGTACTCGGCCTCCGTCAGGCGCGGCCGGTAGACCAGCGCGTTGCCACGCTTCTCGCGCTCGAGCAGGCCGCGCTCGGCGAGCCTGTTGAGCACGGTCTGGACGGTCGTGTAGGCGCTGCGGTAGCGCGGCGGCAAGGCGCCGCGCACCTGCTCCACGGTGCCCTCTCCGGAGCGCCACAGCGCGGCGAGGATCTGGGCTTGGAGCTCGCCTTGGACCGGTGCGACGGGTGCGGCGCGTGCCATCGGAGGTCCCAGGGTACGGCAGGGGGGACGCTTGCGGCGTTCCCTCTCGCGGAGCGGTCCGGCCCGCTCGGCGGGCCCGAGGGAACGTGGCCGGTCGTCGAGCACCCGCGCGCCGCCTTACGCCCGCTCCGCGCATACGGGGAACCACCGACGCCCGGGGATCGGCGCCGCGCAATGATTCGCCGACGACTCACCCCGACGAGGAGTAGGAACATGGCGACGCTCTGGCCAGCTCTCGCGCAGTACCGCGGCTACGAGGATCACATGGACGGTGGGTGGGGCTGGGCGATGGTCGCGCTGATGGCGTTCGCGATCATCGTCGCCGCCGCGCTCGTCTACTGGATCGTGCGGTCCGGCCAGACGCAGTCGCGCGCCACGGCGGAGGCGCCGCCGGCACAGACGCCGCAGCAGATCCTCGATCGCCGTCTCGCCGAGGGTGACATCTCGCCGGAGGAGTATCGCGAGCGCCGCTCGCTGTTGGGCGCCCCGTGAGCTCTGGGCGCGCTTCGACCACCCGGAGCTGAGCCGCTCCGACTGAGGTGGAGGACGATCGTGAGCAACGATCTGGGCATCTCTCGGCGATCAAGGCACGACCTCGCGGTCATCGGCTCGGGGGCGGGCGCGTTCGCGGCAGCGATCGCTGCTCGCGATCGGGATCTGAGCGTGGTCATGCTCGAGGGCGGGATCGTCGGCGGGACCTGCGTCAACGTCGGCTGCATCCCATCCAAGGCGCTGCTCGCAGCCGCCCAGGCGCGGCATTGCCAGACCGACGGTCGATTCCCCGGCATCGGCGTCGGGGCGGGCGGCCCAGTCGACTTCGCGGCCCTGATCGCCGGCAAGCGCGAGATCGTCGGGCGTCTGCGCCGGGAGAAGTACGTCGACCTCGCCGAGGAGTACGGCATCGAGCTCGTAGCAGGCCGCGCCAGCTTCGTCGAGGGGCCGGCGATCGAGGCCGATCGCCGGCGCATCGAGGCCGAGCACTACCTCGTGGCGACGGGGTCCGAGCCCTACATCCCGGATGTTCCCGGCCTGGCCGAGAGAGGCTTCCTGACGTCGGCGACGGCGATGGAGCTCGAGCGCCTGCCGGCGTCGATGCTCGTCCTCGGCGGCGGCTACGTCGCGATGGAGATGGCCCAGCTCTTCGCGCACCTCGGAACCCGGGTGACGGTGCTCGCGCGGTCGAAGCTGGCGCGCCATGAGGAGCCGGAGATCGCCGCGGGCGTTCGCGACGTCTTCGCCGCGGATGGGATCGACGTCATCGAGGACGCCCAACCGGTCGCGGTCCACCGGGAAGGGCCACAGATCGTCGTCGTTCTCGCGAGCGATCGCGAGTTCCGTGCCGAGCAGCTGCTGATCGCCGCCGGGCGGCGGCCGCGAACCGATGACCTGCGACTGGACGGCGTCGGCGTGCAGATCGGTCCGCGCGGCGAAGTCGCCGTGGATGACGACATGAGCACCGGCAACCCGCGCATATGGGCGGCGGGCGACGTCACGGGCCATCCGCAGTTCGTGTACGTGGCCGCCAGGCAGGGCGCGCTGGCGGTAGAGAACGCCTTCGAGGGAGCCGCGCGGCGCATCGACTACTCGGCGCTGCCGCGCATCACGTTCATCGCCCCGGCCATCGCCTCGGCGGGCCTCACCGAAGCGCAGGCGCTGGAGCGCGGGCTGGACTGCGCGTGCCGCGTGCTGAGCCTGGACTACGTGCCCCGCGCGATAGTGAGCCGCGATACCCGCGGCGTGGTGAAGCTCGTCGCCGAGCGGGCGACCGGCCGGGTGGTCGGCGTGCACCTGCTCGCCGCCGGCGCCGGCGACGCCATTCTCGCAGGCGTATACGCGATCGAGGCGCGTCGGACGGTTGCGGACATGGCGGCTGACTGGGACCCGTATCTCACGATCGGCGAGGCGATCCAGCTCGCGGCTCGGGCGTTCACCCGAGACCCCCGCAGGCTCTCCTGCTGCGCAGCGTGAGGCCGCGACGCGCGGTCGCATCCGTGTGCATCGCCTCGGGGTTCGCGCTCGCATCGGCGAGACGTCGTACTACGCCATGTAGGATGCTCCCGATGCCGGTCGCGATCAACCCCGCGCGCCGTAGGCTCCGAGGGGCGAGGCCCGGTTCGCGGGGGGCTGCCGCTTTCGTGTCGGCGATCCTGCTCGCCGCGACGCTCGCATCGTGCGGTGGCGGCGAGTCTCGTGGCACGACCGGCGTCGACGCGGGCGGCTCGAGCTACGCGGGCGGCTCCGACAAGGCCGGTCACGTCCATGGACTCGTCGTCGACGACGAGGGCGCCGTGCTCGTCGCGACCCACACCGGCCTCTGGAGAGCGGGGCCGAACGAGCGGTCAGCCCGCCCGATCGGTGGCGCGAGGCCCGATCTCATGGGCCTCAGTCGGTCGGGCCGGCGCCTCCTCGCCTCCGGCCACCCCGAGCTGGCCGCCGAGCGATCTCCGCATCTCGGCCTGGTGGAGTCGCTCGACGGTGGCGCGACGTGGGCGACGCTGTCGCTCGACGGAGCCGCCGACTTCCACGCCCTGGCGGTGGAGGGCCGCCTCGCCTACGGCTACAACGGGCTCGACGGGTGGCTGCTCGTGTCCTCCGACGGCGGGCGCCGGTGGCGCGCGGCGAGGGCCCAGCCGGGCCCCGTGCTCAGCCTCGCCGTGCGTCCGGGGCACCCGGCCGAGGTCGCCGCCGCGACCGAGGAGGGAATCGTCGTCTCCCGGAGCTCGGGCGCGTCGTGGCGCCCCGTCGGCGCGAGCGTCACCGGCCTTCTCGCTTGGACCCAACAAAGGGGTCTCTTCGCCGCCGACCAACGAGGCCGTGTGCTGCGGGTGGACGGGGGCAAGGGCCCGGTGCCGATGGGGGGCGTGATTCCGGGGGCGCCCGCGGCCTTCGCCGCGAGCGGGGACGACCTCTACCTCGCGGCCGGCGATGGCCGGATCCTGCGCTCCACCGATGGTGGCCGGAGCTGGCGGGCCCGGGCGGAGGTCCCGCACTGACGGCGGCCGACGCGAGGCGGCCGTGTCGCCCTCGGCACGGCGGGCGCTCGCAGGGCGGGTCGGGGCGTCGCCTTCCGCTCTCTTGCTAGGCTCCGACACTTCGTAGGAGATAGCCGAGTCCGGGCCGCATGGGCGACCCGGAGCGGGGGACCCAACTTCGTGGGGCGAACCGGTCGCAGCGTCGACCGGCGTGCACCTCTTCGCACGAGCCCGTCAGCTCACCCCGTAGGCATGAGCAGAGGAGATCTTCGTGTCCCCACGTAGCGCCATCGCGCTGATCGCCGGACTTTTCGGCCTCGCCCTTCCCGCGTCGGCCTCGGCCCTGCCGAGCGGCGGCCTCGCCGCCCCCGGCCGCCCCGCCATCGCCTCGCTCTCGTGCTCCGGCGGGGCGCCGGATCGATGCCGGCGCGGTGGCGAGCTGCGCATCGGCGGCCACAGCCTGCAGGGCGTCACCCGGGTTCGCTTCCTCGGCGCGCGCGGCGCCCGTGACGACCGCAGCGTCCGGCCGGTCGCCGCGGAGCGCCACGAGGTCCGAGTCAGGGTGCCGGCGCGGACTCGCTCCGGCCCGGTCGAGGTCATCGGCTCCACCGGCCGCGCGCGGGCCCGGAAGGTGACGATCGTGGCCGAGCCGCCCGGCGGCCTGCCGATCGACGCCGCGCCCGTCGACGAGGGGCAGCCGATCTTCCCGATTCGCGGCGCCCACGCCTACGGCACGGCGATCAGCCGCTTCGGCGGGGGCCGCGGGCACCAGGGCCAGGACGTGTTCGCCCGCTGCGGCACGCCGCTCGTCGCCGCGCTGCCGGGCCGGGTGATCCAGTCGATCTTCCAGAGCCGAGCCGGGAACTACGCGGTCGTCCAGATGGCCGACGGTCGCTCGTACGCCTACATGCACATGCGCCGGCGCGCCCTGGTGCGAACCGGCGACGTCGTCGCGGCCGGAGAGCCGATCGGCGAGGTCGGCGAGACAGGACGCGCCACCGGCTGCCACCTCCACTTCGAGCTCTGGACGGCTCCCGGCTGGTATCGCGGCGGGCGGCCCGTCGACCCGCTGAGGACGCTGCGCTCATGGGAGTGAGCGGCGCAGCTCACTCGGCACGACACCACCGGCCTCGCGGTCGGAGCGCCGTGCCCGAGCCGACGTCACATCGTCTTGACATACCACTAGGGGGTATCTAGAGTGGCCCTCGCGGGATCCGACGCCGCGTGGGAGCACGACGGGGCCCAAGGATCGACAGATCGATGACCACCACCGAGCCTCATCGCGTAACGGCCGTGCTGCACGTCGGCGGTCTCAGCTACGCGAGCGAGCAGGCTGTGGTCGAACGGGTCCTCGCGCGGCGTCCGGGCGTCGTCTCGGTCGCCGCCAACCCGGTCGCCCAGACGGCGGTCGTGAGCTACGACCCGGAGCAGACCTCGGTGGCGCAGCTGCGCGAGTGGATCGAGCAGTGCGGCTATCACTGCGCGGGCCAGTCGGTGCCGGGGCACGTCTGCGATCCGCTCGCGGAGCCGGGGCGCGCGGCGCCGCACGACCACGACGCGGTCGCGCGCGCCGAGCAGGCCCACGGCCACGAGCACGGCGGCCACGCCGGCATGTCGATGGACGCGATGGTCCGGGACATGCGACGGCGCTTCCTCGTCGCGCTGGCGTTCACGGTCCCGATCGTGCTCTGGTCGAGCGTCGGCACCGAGCTGCTGGGCAGCGAGCTGGCGACGCCGTTGGGGCTGCCGCGAGACGTGTGGCTGCTGCTGCTCAGCCTGCCCGTCGTGCTCTACGCCTCGTCGATCTTCTTCACCGGCGCGGTGCGCGCGCTGCGGGCGCGCACGCTGGACATGATGGTGCTCGTCGCGGTCGCGATCGGCGTCGGCTGGGCGTACTCGATCGTCGCGACGGTGCTCGGCGAGGGAGAGGTCTTCTACGAGGCGGCGGCGATGCTCGCGACCTTCGTGCTGCTCGGCCACTGGTTCGAGATGCGGGCGCGCGGCGGCGCGAACGACGCGATCCGCGCGCTGCTCGACCTCGCGCCGCCGAAGGCGCTCGTCTTGCGCGGCGACGAGCCTGTCGAGGTCCCGACCGCCGAGGTGATCGTCGGCGACCTGCTGCTGATCCGGCCCGGAGCCAAGATCCCCGTCGACGCGGAGGTCCTGGAGGGCGAGAGCGAGGTCGACGAGTCGACGGTGACCGGCGAGAGCATGCCGGTCCACAAGGCCCCGGGCGATCGCCTGGTCGGGGCGACGATCAACGCCAACGGGACGCTGCGCGCCCGTGCGAGCGCGGTCGGCTCCGACACCGCGCTGGCGCACATCGTGAAGCTGGTCCAGGAGGCGCAGAGCTCCAAGGCGCCGGGGCAGCGGCTGGCCGACCGGGCGGCCTTCTGGCTCGTCCTCGTCGCGCTGATCGGCGGCACGCTGACGTTCGCCATCTGGTTCTTCGTCGTCGGGCGCGACGCGTCCGAGGCGCTGCTGTTCGCGATCACCGTCGTCGTGATCACCTGCCCCGACGCGCTCGGGCTGGCGACGCCGACCGCGATCATGGTCGGCTCAGGGCTGGGGGCGCGGCGCGGGATCCTCTTCAAGCACGCGATGGCGCTGGAGCAGGGCGCGCGGCTCGACACGGTGGTCTTCGACAAGACCGGCACGTTGACCCGCGGCGAGCCGGAGGTCATCGAGGTCGCGACCGCCGACGGCATCGACGCGGACGAGCTGCTGCAGCTCGTCGCGGCCGCCGAAGGCGGCTCCGAGCATCCGACCGCCCAGGCCATCGTTCGTGCCGCTCGCGTGCGCGGCGTCGACGTGCCACGAGCCGAGGGGTTCGAGGCGGTTCCCGGCCTTGGGGTCGTGGCGAGCGTCGACGGTCGTCACGTCGCGGTCGGCAACGCACGGCTGCTGGCGCGCGAGCGCGTCTCCGCCGACGGTCTGGCGGCTGACTTCGAGCGGCTCGTCGGCCAGGGTCGCACGGCCGTGCACGTGGCGGTCGACGGAAGGGCGGTCGCGGTGATCGCCGTCGCCGACGCGCCGCGCGAGACCTCCGCCGAGGCTGCGCGGATGCTGCGCGAGCAGGGCCTGCACGTCGTCATGCTCTCCGGTGACAGCCAGGCGACCGCCGAGCGCATCGCCTCCGGCCTGGGCATCGACGAGGTCCTCGGCGAGGTGCTTCCCGCGGACAAGGCGACGGCGATCGCCGAGCTGCAGCGGCGCGGCCGCAGGGTTGCGATGGTCGGTGACGGCATCAACGACGCGCCCGCGCTGGCACAGGCCGACGTCGGCATCGCGATCGGCGCCGGCACCGACGTCGCCGTCGAGACCGCCGACGTCGTGTTGATGCGCTCCGACCCGCTCGACGTCGCGACCGCGATAGCGATCAGCCGCGGGACGCTGCGCAAGATGCGCCAGAACCTCGCGTGGGCGGTCGGCTACAACGGCCTCGCGCTGCCGATCGCCGCCGGTGTCTTCGCGCCGCTCGGGTTCGTCCTCAGACCCGAGGTCGCGGCGATCTCGATGTCGGGCTCCAGCGTGATCGTCGCCGCCAACGCGATCGCGCTGAAGCGCCTGCCGCTGCCGGATGCCTCGGCGGCGAGGCGGGAGGCGGTCTGATGCGCCCGGTCCTGTTCGAGCTCGGCCCGCTCAGCGTGCACGGCTACGGAGCGATGTGGGCGCTGGCCGCGCTCGCCGCGTGGTGGGTGGTCCGTCACGAGCTCGCCAGGCGCGCCGGCCGGCCCGACGCGGCCGGCGCCCTGACGATCGCCGCGCTGCTCGGCGGCATGGTCGGCGCGCGGCTCTACTGGCTGGCCGAGCATCTCAGGAGCGTCGGGCTGACCGAGTCGGTCTCAGGCGCCGGCTTCACCTGGTACGGCGGAGTGATCGGCGGCGCGCTCGCGACGCTGCTCGTCGCGTGGCGGATGCGCGTGAGCCTGCCGGCTCTGCTGGGCGCGGCCGCGCCCGCGCTGGCGATCGCCTACGCGGTGGGACGCATCGGCTGCCAGCTCGCCGGCGACGGAACCTACGGCGTGCCGAGCGACCTCCCCTGGGCGATGAGCTATCCCGACGGCGAGGTCCCGACGCTGGAGCGCGTGCATCCGACGCCGGTCTACGAGACGCTCGTCGGGCTGCTGATCTTCGCCGTGCTGTGGCGACTTCGCGCACGCATCTCCGCCGTGTCGCTGTTCGCCGTCTACCTCGTGCTCTCCGGGGTCGCCCGCTTCCTCGTCGAGCTACTGCGACGCAACGACGCCGTCGTGCTCGGGCTGACCCAGCCGCAGCTCTTCGCCGCCGCGTTCGTCCTGATCGGCGTGGGTTTGCTGGCGGTGCGTCCTGCTGCTCGCTCCGACCTCCCCGTCCCCGCGGCATGAGCTCCCGCACCGCGTGATGCTGCTCAGCGACCTCAACCGCTTCGTCCGGCGCCGGCGCCGTCGCGTGCTCGTCATCGCGGCGCTGCTGGCGCTGGCCGGCGTGGTGGCGGTTGCCCACGGAGGGGCGTCCGGTGAGCACGTGGACGACGCTGTGGCCGTCTGCCTCGCGGTCGCCGAGACGGCTGCCGCCGCCATCGGCGCGGTCGCGTTCGCTCGATCGTCGCCGGCGCGGCGAACGTGGCTCGTCGTGCCCGCTCAGGCGACGGCCGAGTTTGTCCTCGTCCCGCGGTCCGCGACGCCTATCCGCGCCGGCCCGCCGGAGCTCGAGGTCCTGCTGCTCTGAGCTGCTCGCGCCGCGCGCGCACCGGGAATCCCGGTTGCGAGCGCGGTCGCACGACCGCGACCAGGACGGCTCCGCCGTCGCGCCATCTCGGGCTGCGCGCGCCGTCGCGCGTGCAGCGAGCTCTCAGATCCCAGAGGAAGACCCAACATGCTCGAAGACGACCCGCAGCGTGAGCCCGCAGGGGCTCGCGCCTCATCCCCACGACGCTGGCAGGCCATCGCCCTGCTGGGCGTCGTGCTCGGCGCCGGCGGCCTTGCCGTCGGCCTGAGCGATCGCACCGACGCTGCGCCGGCCGACCCGGCGGCAGCCGCCACGCAGGTTCCCGACTACGGCCCGGAGCGCGCGCTGATGGAGGGCGCCGACCTCGCCATGGATGAGCACGAGGCGACGGGCTCCACGCGCGTGGAGCGCTACCGGCGCCCCGACCCTGCGCTTCCGGCGATTCCCGCCGGCAAGGTCAAGCGCTTCCGTCTCGACGTCGCCGAGCACGTCACGCGCGTCTCCGACGAGAAGCCGGCGCTGCGCGTCTGGTCCTACTCGGTCAACGGTCGGAGGCTGTCGGGCACCGGCGGCTCGCCGCCGATCGTCGTCGGCCAGGGCGACACCGTCGAGATCGAGATGGTCAACGGCAGCTCGAAGGCGATGCAGGTGCACTTCCCGCATTCGTTCGACACGCACGCCGCGGAGGTCTCGCCGCAGCGTGCCTACCGCGACGTCGACCCCGGCAAGGCGCTGCGCTTCCGCTTCGTCGCCAAGCACCCGGGCGTCTTCATGTACCACTGCGGGACCATGCCGGCGCTGCGCCACGTCGGTGCGGGGATGGCGGGCATGATGGTCGTCAAGCCACGCCGCCTGCCAAAGGTCGATCGAGAGCTCTGGCTGACCCAGCAGGAGTTCTACATCGGGCGTCCCAAGGAGGACGCGTCGGTCGAGAAGATGGTCGCCAAGGCACCCGACGTGATCGCCTTCAACGGCTACGCGACGCAGTACTACAAGAAGCCGATCGCCGTGCGGCGCGGTGAGCGCGTGCGGATCTGGGTGCTCAATGCCGGTCCGTCGCTGCCGTCCTACTTCCACGTCATCGGCAGTGTGTTCGACCGGGTGTGGAGCGAGGGCGACGAGCGGCGGCACGCTCAGACGATGAATCTCGGGCCGTCCGAGGGCGGCTTCGTCGAGCTCACGCTCGACCGTGAGGGCAAGTATCCGTTCGTCACCCACGCCTTCGGGGACATGGTCCGTGGCGCCATCGGCGCGCTCGAGACGACCAACGCGCCGGCGCCCGAGCCGACGCCGGCGCCCGAGCCGATGACCGGCGACGAGCACGCGGCGATGCCGGAGGCCGACCAGGGCCACACGACTGGGGAAGGAGCCGGCCATGAGTGACGATCGCGGAGCGGCAGCACCCCTACAGACCGTAGGAGTCACGGGCTACCCTGGAGTCATCCGAGTCGAGGAGGGCCTGTCATGAAGGGCCACCTGAAGCACCTGCTGATGTGCGCCCCGATGCTGCTGGTCGGCGTCGTGCTGATCATCGGCGGCGCGGGCCTGGGCTCGCTCGTCCCGCTCGCCGTCTGCATGCTCGTCATGACGCTCGTCATGGGCTCGATGGGCGGCCATCACGGCAGTCACGGCTCCGGTTCGCGCGATGGGAATCGGTCGATCGATGGCCCGCCGGGGTCGACACCGCCGGCCCCCACCGACGGGCGCGGATGACCGCGTCGATCGCTGACGCCGCCCATGCCGCGCCGCCGAGCCTGCTCCGGCGCGTGCGGCTGGCGGCGGCGGGCGTGGGCGCGGCGCTGCTCGGCGCCGCGCCCCACGTCCTGCACCACGCCGGTCCGCTCGCCGGGGCGGCGCTTTTCGCCGGGTTCGCCGGCACGCTGCTGTTCGGTCTCCTCGGCCTTGTCGCGGCGCTGCCGATGCTCGTTCGCATGAGGCGGCGGACGGGCTCGTGGCGGGCGCCGTCCGCCGCGCTCGCGCTATTTGCCGTGCTGTTCGCGCTCTCGTCGCTCGTCGTCGCGCCGGCGATCACCGGCTCGGACGACGGCGAGCGCCGTGCGCCGGCCGCCCCTCGGCAGACGGACGGCGCTCGGCACGAGGAGCACCACCGGTGACCGCGGGTCCCGGTCGGCTCGGGCCGAGTGATGATACGTTGATACCCCCGGGTGGTATGCGAGAAGCTGCTCACGGCTCTCGGTCGGCGAGCTGCTCGCCCGCCTGGCGCCACGCGGACCGAAAGGAACCGAACAGATGAACCCTCGAAGCAAGATCGTCGGCCTCGTCGCCGGCGCGCTGCTCGTCATCGCGCTCGCCGTCGGAGCGGCGCTCTCCCGGGGAGGCGAGCCGGCTCGGACGCCCGCGGCCGCCGGCTCGGCGCTCGCGCCGGACCAGTCCCACGCGCCGCCGGCGGCGACGCGCACGGTGCTGGTCTCGCGCAGCGGCCGCGCCGCTCCCTCGCAGCCCGGAGGGCCGATGAACGCCGAGCGACTGACGGGCGCGGTCCCCTCGGCGCCGACGATCGCGACGGTGCTCAGCGACGAGGACTGCCAGCCGGACGCGGACGGCGTATCGCACTGCCGCAACCGGCTCAGGCTGCCCGGCGGCCGCGAGCTGACCGTCCGGCACCCGCATCGAATGGCCGACGTGCCGTGCATGACACCCGGTGAGCGGGTGCGCGTCGCGCCGGCCTGAGCTGGACGGCCATGCGCGGCTGCGCGCAGATCTCGATCCGGCCGCGGCCGCACGTCTCGACGACGTGCGGCCGCAGCCGCCGGCCGTGCGATCCCCGTGAGCCGCGCGGCGTGAACGCGGGGGAAGCGGACTTTGGAGGGCTCGCGGCTAACCCGTGGGATCCCGATGAGCCGAGTGCCCCTCGTCCGTGCCCGGGATCGTCGGCGCTGCGATGACGCTCTCGTCGATCACGATCTCGCCGGGCTCGGTGCCGACGATCATCCGCCACGAGTCCCACGTGATCTTGAGGATCACCAGCGTGATCAGCAGGCCGACGATCGGATCGGCCACGTCGGCGACGAACGCGACACCCAGCGCGCTCGCGACCACGCCGAGCGAGACGAAGCCGTCGATCCGGGCGTGGTTGCCGTCGGCGACGAGCGCCGGGCTCGAGAGCCTTCGCCCGGCTCGCAGCCGGACCTGAGCGGCTATCTCGTTGCCGACGAAGCCGACGATCCCCGCTGCGGCGAGCGCAACGAGATGCGAGGGCGACTGGGGGTCGAAGAGGCGCACGATCGTCTCGTAGAGCGCGACGCAGGCGGACACGAAGATCGCGAGCACGACGAACAGGCCGGCGACCTTCTCGGCTCGGACGGAGCGCAGGTGGAAGGCGATGCCGAGGGGGATGGCGGTGGCCGCGTCGCCGATGTTGTGGATCAGGTCGGCGAGCAGGGCGACCGAGTTGGCGATGACGAAGATCGCCAGCTGTGCGATCGCCGTCGCCGTCAGGATCGCCAGGCTCAGGACGACGGCGCGAATCCCGGCGCGTGAGCGCAGGATCGAGCGATCGACGAGCCCGTGCGAGTGCCCGTGCGCGCCGTGGACGTGATCGTGCGCGTCCCGGGCGTGATGGTGCGCGCCGTGGAGGTGATCCTGCGCGCCGTGGAGGTGATCGTGCGCGTCCCGGGCGTGATGGTGCGTGCCGTGGGAGTGCCCGTGTGCGTCCCGCGCGTGATCGTGCGTCTCGTGCGATTCGTCGCCTACGCCGACGCCCGGAAGCTCGCGGTCGGGCGCCGGCACCCTTACCGTCCGCCGAACGACGGCTGGCGCTTCTCGGCGACCGCGGCGACGCCCTCGGCGAAGTCGGCGCTGCGCACGCACAGCTCCTGTGCGGTGACCTCCTGCTCCAGCGACGCGGCCAGCGTCGGCCGGGCGGCTCCGTCCATGATGCGCTTGGCCAGGCCGATAGCGAGCGGCGCGCAGGCGAGCAGCTCGGCGGCGAGCTGCTCCGTGGCCGCCTCGAGCTCATCGGCGGGCGCGACGCGGTTGACGAGGCCGATTCGCTCGGCCTCGGCTCCGTCGACGAGCTTCGAGGTCATCACCAGCTCCTTCGCGCGGCCGAGGCCGACCAGCGCCGGCAGCCGAGACGAGCCGCCGACGTCCGGCACCAACCCGACACGCGTCTCGGGCAGGCCGATCAGCGCGTCGGCCGCCATCACTCGCAGGTCGCACGCGAGCGCGAGCTCCATCGCCCCGCCGAGGCAGGCTCCGTGGATCTCGGCGATCGTCGGCTTCGGCATCTCCTCCAGGAGGCTCCACGCCGTGAGGATCTGCCGGCGGACCTCGCGCAGCCGGCCGGGGTCCTCGGCGAGCCGGCCGAGCGCGCCGAGGTCCATCCCCGAGGAGAACATCGGGCCGGCGCCGCGCACGACCACCACCCGCACCTGCTCGTCGGTCGCCGCGTAGCGCAGCGTCTCGTCGAGCGCGAGCACCAACTCGTCGTTCAGCGCGTTGCGCTTCTCAGGGCGGTTCAGGACGACATGGCGAACGGCGCCGCGGTCCTCGGTGACGAGGATGCTCATTGCGCCGGTCCTCTCTCACCGGTGCCGGACATCGTCCAATCATGGCGCTTTCGTGGCGGCTCGGGGGGAAAAGCTCCACGAAGGGAACGTCCTTGCGCGCGGCGAATCATGGTGGGGGATGCTGGCCCCGATCGGAACATCGATGGCCGTGCGAAGAGAGACCGCCACGCGCCGGCGGGGAATCTCTCCAGCCGAGCGCACTGAGCTTGCCGACATCCTGGCCGAGGGTGCCGTCGAGATCGGGTTCCAGGCGGTCGTTGAGCTCGTGAGCGGGCGCGTCGTCGGCTGGGAGGCACTCGCTCGCGGGCCGATCGGCAGCGGCTTCGAGCAGCCGGATCGGCTGTTCGGGGCGGCTCGCGCGGCGGGCCGGCTGGAGGAGCTCGACTGGCTCTGCCAGCGCAACGCGCTGCGCGGCGCGCTCGAGGCGGGCGTGCGCCACCCGTACATCCTGTTCCTCAACATCGAGCCGGACTCGTCGGGCTTCCTGCCGCTGGAGCTGCGCGACCTCTACGCGCACGCCAGCGGGCAGATGATCGTCTGTGTCGAGGTGACCGAGCGGGCGCTGACCGAGCGCCCGGGCGCCCTGCTCGGGCACGTCGCCGACATGCGCGCTATGGGCGTCGCCGTGGCGCTCGACGACGTCGGCACCGACCCGGACACGCTGGCCATGATGAGCCTGCTGGCGCCCGAGGTGATCAAGCTCGACCTCGCGCTCGTCCAGAACTCGCCGGATGCCGAGCTGGCCGAGGTCGTCCATGCGGTCGCCGCGCAGGCGGAGCGCTCCGGCGCGACGATCCTCGTCGAGGGCGTCGAGAACGACGCGCAGGCACGGGCCGGGGACGCCCTCGGTGCGACGCTCGCCCAGGGGTGGCTGTACGGGCGTCGCGAGCTCGCGATCGCCCTGCCGTCCTCATCGGAGCACGCGATCGTGCTACCGGGTCGCCATCCCGATCCGCGCGACCTCGCGCCCTTCGAGCTGGTCGCCTCGCGCCGCCCGGCCCGTCAGGCGACCCAGCCGTTGCTCACGGCAATGACCGAGCACCTGGAGGAGCAGGCGCGCGGCCTCGGGCGGACCGCGGTGCTCGTCGCCTCGTTCGATCGCGAGCGCCGCTTCACCGACGGGCTGCGCGCCCGCTACGAGGAGCTCGGGCGTCGCCTGGCGTTCTGCGCGATCGTCGGCCACGGCGTGCCGGTCGACCCGGCGCCCGGCGTTCGCGGAGGGCCGATCGTCCCCGGCGACCCGCTCGGCGGCGAGTGGGCGATCGCGGTCGTCGGGCCCCACTACGCGGCGGCGCTCGTCGCCCTCGAGCGCGAAGGCGACGGGCCTCACACCGGCGGGGCGGTCTACGACTACGTGCTGACGTACGACAGGGGGCTCGCCGCCGCCGTGGCGGCGGCGCTCACCGCTCGCGTTCCCGCGTAGAGTCCCGATCACGGCCATGAGCGATCCGCACGGGCTGCACGAGGCGATCGAGCGGGCGCTGCTCGGCGGCCCCGAGCGCCATCGCGCGAAGGCGGCCGAGCAGGGCAAGCTGCCGGTGCGCGAGCGCCTCGCGCTGCTGCTCGACGCGGGCTCGCTGACCGAGGACGGGCTGCTCGCCAACTGGGAGCAGGACGGCCTCGGCGCCGACGGCGTCGTCACCGGCGTCGGGCGGATCGACGGGCGGCCGGTCGCCGTGATGGCGAACGACCCGACGGTCAAGGCCGGCTCGTGGGGAGCGAAGACGGTCGAGAAGATCCTGCGCGTGCAGGAGCGGGCGATCGACCTTCGCGTGCCGATGGTCTACCTCGTCGACTCCGCGGGCGCGCGGATCACCGATCAGGTCGCGATGTTCCCGGGGCGGCGAGGCGCCGGACGGATCTTCCACAACGAGGTCCTGATGTCGGGCCTCGTGCCGCAGGTCTGTGTGCTGTTCGGCCCGAGCGCCGCGGGCGGCGCCTACATCCCGGCGTTCTGCGACCTGGTGATCATGCGCGACGGCAATGCCTCGATGTACCTGGGCTCGCCGCGGATGGCGCAGATGGTGATCGGCGAGGAGGTGACGCTCGAGGAGATGGGCGGCGCGCGCATGCACACGGGCGTCTCCGGCTGCGGCCACCTGCTGGTCGGCAGCGACGAGGAGGGGATCGAGCTCGCGCGGCGCTACCTCGGGTACATGCCGACCTGCTGGACGCAGGAGCCGCCGTCGGCGACGGCCGCGCCACCGGCTTCGGACACCCCGCTCGAGCGGATCGTCCCGGCCGACGAGAACCGCCCGTTCGACATGCGGCTGCTGCTCGACACGCTGGTCGACGGCGGCTCGCTGCTGGAGATCCACCCGCGGTGGGCGAAGGAGCTGATCGTCGCCTACGCTCGGATCGAGGGCCGCGTGGTCGGGATAGTCGCCAGCCAGCCCAGCCAGAAGGGCGGGGTGCTGTTCGTCGACTCGGCCGACAAGGCGGCGCGTTTCATCTGGACGTGCGACGCGTTCGGCATCCCGCTGCTGTTCCTCGCCGACGTGCCCGGATTCATGATCGGGACGCAGGTCGAGCGTCAGGGCATCATCCGCCACGGGGCGAAGATGATCAGCGCGGTCAGCGAGGCGACCGTGCCGAAGCTGTCGGTGATCGTCCGCAAGGCCTACGGCGCCGGGCTGTACGCGATGGCCGGGCCGGCGTTCGAGCCCGAGGCGACGATCGCGCTGCCTTGGGCGTCGATTGCCGTGATGGGCCCGCAGGCCGCGATCAACGCCGTCTTCTACAACCAGCTCCAGGCGATCGAGGACCCCGAGGCGCGCGCCGCCAGGACCGAGGAGCTCAGGCGCGAGTACGCGCGGGACATCGACATCCTGCACCTCGCCGACGAGCTGGTCGTCGACGCCGTCGTCGAGCCGGCGCGGCTGCGCGAGGAGATCGCGAGGCGCTTGGCGCCGGCCGCCGGCAGGCGGCGCGAGCGGCCGGCGAAGCGCCGAGCCGTGACGCCGGTCTGACGAGCGGCGGGCCACGCGCGACGGGCGGGGAGTGCCGCGCGCGGCCGATCGCCGATCAGGACGCGCCGCTCTGGAGCGGCGGCGCCTGTGCGGGCGCCTGCCGGGTGGCGGGGGCGACGAGCGCGCCACCCTCGTCAAACCACTCCTCGTCGTCGGACCGCTCCGTCTGCGCCTGCGTGATCGCGGCTGCGCCTCCGGCGGCCGCCCGCGAGCCGAGCGCCGGGTCGTGCCCGCCCGCGACGCGGATCCCGAGCCCGGCGAGCACGACTACGAACAGCGTGCCGAAGGCGGAGAAGACGGTGCGGCGGCGCTCGGGCATGCGGTCAGGTTGAGGTACGCGACTCAGCGGAGCCTCAACGCCTTCTGAGGAGTCCCTGAGGATCCCCTGGCCCGGATCGGGAACGCCGGCGATCTACGGGCCGAGGAGCGCGGCGGGAACGACGGCGATCCCGTCGCGGCGCCGGTACGCCTGCTCGCCGGTGGTGATGATGATCTGGTCGAGCAGCTCGTCGTCGATCCTCTCGGCGAGCCAGGTGAGATGGCGTGCGTCGTGGTCGCCGACGTCACGGGCGAGCTAGGCCAAGATCTCGTCCACGTAGTCCTGAAGCCGGCATTCCGTCCGTCCTTCGACGGTCGGTTGCGAGCCCGCGAGCAGGGCTCCGAGGCTGACCGTGGCCGGTGTGGCGAGGCGCTCGGAGAGAGCCAGTGGCCGCATCCGTACGCTCGCGATGCGAGCGGCGCCGGTGTGCGTCCCAAGGCCAGCCGGCAGAGCAGACCCGGTGAGCAGGAACCGCCCGGGTGCCGCGCCTTCGTCCACGGCTCGACGAACCACCGGCGTCGTCCTACCGACATGCAGGGCTGCTTCGCCGCGACCCGCAGGCGGCACCCCGCGTCGCGTGGCGCTCCGGCGATGAGCGTGAGCAGCCGGAGGCCCGGGCGCACGTGGGGGGGAGGGGGGGCGGGGCAGATACATCAACCGTTCCTGATACTCTTCATAAGAAGTCCCTGATGCTGATGCCTGAAGCCACTCCGACCAAAGCCCCGTTCGTGCTGCCTGCAGCACCCCGCGAGCCGGACCTCGTGGCCAAGTACTTCCGGGGTCTTGGCGATCCGACGCGCGTGCGGATACTGGAGTTGCTGGATGAGCAAGGTGAGCTGTCGGTAGGCGAGCTCGTCGACTGGCTCGGCCAGTCCCAGCCCAAGATCTCCAACCACTTGTCCTGTCTGCGCTGGTGCGGCTTCGTCCAGACGCGCCGCGACCATCCGAGCGTCTACTACCGCATCGCCGACGACCGGGTCACCGAGCTGCTGACGCTCGGCCGCGCGCTGCTCGCCGACAATGCCGAGCACGTCGCCGCCTGCCGCCGCATCGACTCGAAGGGCTGCTGATGCGCGGCAACCACGACTACGACCTGGCGGTCGTCGGTTCCGGCGGCGGGGCCTTCGCGGCCGCCATCGCCGCGCGCCGCAAGGACCTGAGTGTCGTGATGGTCGAGCGCGGCACTATCGGCGGGACGTGCGTCAACGTTGGGTGCATCCCGTCCAAGGCACTGCTGGCAGCCGCCGAGGCGCGCCATCGCGCGGCCCAGCAGCGGTTCCCCGGCATCAGCACCGAAGCGGGCGCGGTCGACTTCCCCGCCCTCATCGCCGGCAAGCGCGAGATCGTCGAGGGGCTGCGCCAGGCGAAGTACGTCGACCTCGCCGAGGAGTGGGGCTTCGAGCTCGTGCAGGGCGGCGCCCGCTTCGTCGAGGGGCCGGCCCTCGAGGTCGACGGCCGGCGCATCGAGGCGGCCCACTACGTCGTGGCGACCGGAGCCGAGCCGCACATCCCGAATGTCCCCGGACTGGCCGACAGCGGCTACCTGACATCCACCACCGCGATGGAGCTGGACCACCTGCCGAAGTCGATGCTCGTGCTCGGCGGCGGCTATGTCGCGATGGAGACGGCCCAGCTGTTCGCGCATCTCGGCACGCAGGTGACGATGCTCGTGCGCTCGCGGCTCGCGCGCCGCGAAGAGCCGGAGGTCGCCGAAGGCATCCACGATGCGTTCACCGACGAAGGCATCGCCGTCATCGAGGGCACGCAGCCCATCGAGGTTCGACGAGAAGGCGACGAGGTGGTGGTCGTGGCAGGCGACCGGGAGCTTCGTGCCGAGCGGGTGCTGGTCGCCACGGGCCGGCGCCCGCGGACCGACGGCCTGGGCCTGGAGGCGCTCGGGGTCGGGGTCGGTCCCACAGGCGAGGTCGTGATCGATGACGACATGAGCACGAGCAACCCTCGCGTGTGGGCTGCCGGGGACGTGACGGGCCACCCGCAGTTCGTCTACGTCGCGGCGAGGCATGGCGCGCTCGCCGTCGACAACGCCTTCGAGGGCGCGGGGCGGCGCATCGACTACTCCGCGCTGCCGCGCATCACCTTCACGAGCCCGACCATCGCTTCGGTCGGCCTCACCGAGGCCGAGGCGCAGGAGCAGGGCCTGGACTGCGAGTGCCGCGTGCTCGACCTGGACAACGTGCCGCGCGCCATCGTCAGCCGCAACACTCACGGCGTCGTCAAGCTCGTCGCCGAGCGCGACACCGGGCGCGTGGTCGGCGTGCACCTGCTCGCCGATGGCGCCGGTGATGCCATCCTTGCAGGCGTCTACGCCATCGAAGCACGCCGGACCGTCGCGGACATGGCAGAGGACTGGGACCCGTACCTGACCATCGGTGAGGCCATCCACCTGGCGGCGCTGGCCTTCACCCGCGACCCCAGCAAGCTGTCCTGCTGCGCGGCCTGAGCAGCTTCAGGGGTAGACCTGCTCCCCGGTCTGCTCGTCCGTCACGACGATCGCGACCGATGGGCAGGCCTCGGCGGCGGCGAGGATCACGCCGTCCTGGTCGGTGCCGATCACCTCGGCGAAGTCGCCGTCGAGCGCGAACACCGACGGTGCGATGTCCACGCAGTCGCCGTGAGCGGCACAGGCCGCGGGGTCGATGGTGGGAACGAGGGTCATGCGGCCTCCTTGGCGGGCTCGTGGACGTCGGTCAGCAGCTTTCGAAGGCGCGGCAGCTCGCGCGGGCGGCCTGCCGCGAGAGCGGCGACCGGTGAGCCGCGGCGCAGCGCGACGGCGGTGAACGACCGGCCCCGCGGATCTCCGTCCACGACGAGCGCGTCCGAGCCCACGGGGTCGCCGAGACCCTGGAGGCGCACGCCGTGGACGTCGCTCCACCAGCTCGTGAGCGCCGGAGCGGGCGCCGCCCCGCCGAGGATCGCGCCGGCGGCCGCGCGGCCCTGATGGACGGCGGCCTCCCAGTGGTTTGCGCCGGAGGCGTCCCCGGCCACGTGGATGTGCGGAGCGCGGGCGAGCTGGTGGACGTCGGCGCCGACCCAGCCGGTCGCGGGGACGACGCCGATCGCCACGAGCAGCGCATCGACCTCCAGGCGGGAGCCGTCGCTGAGATGCAGCGCCTCGAGCCGCGAATCGCCGCTCTCGAGCCGCTCGAGGCGCGTGCCCAGTCGTACGTCGACGCCGTGCGCGCGCTGCAGGTCGACGAGCCAGCTCGCGAGCCGGGGATGCAGCGCCCGTGCGAGCGGCAGCGGCTCGGCCTCGATCAGCGTGACCCGGACGCCGCGCGCGCTCGCGGTGGCCGCGACCTCCTGACCGATCAGCCCGGCACCCAGCACGGCGAGCCGCGCACCGGGAAGCAGCGCCGCGCGCAGGCGGGCGGCGTCGTCGATCGAGCGCAGGCGGTGGACGTTCGCCAGGCCGGCGGCGCCCGGAAGCTCGCGCGCCCGTCCACCGGTGGCGATCACCAGATGCTCGAACGGGAGCGTCGCGCCGGAGGCCAGCAGCAGCAGGCGCCGGTCTGGGTCGAGGCCGCTCGCCCGGTCGCCGAGCAGCAGCTCGACGCCCTGCTCGGCGTGCCAGCCCGCCGGCCGCAGCGCGATCTCCGCGGGATCGAGGTCGCCTGACAGGAAGCCCTTCGAGAGCGGGGGGCGGTCGTACGGCGCCATGGCCTCCTCGCCGACGATTCGCAGCGGGCCCTCCCAGCCGCCTCGGCGCAGCGCCTCCGCGCAGCGCTGGGCGGCCAGGCCGCCACCGGCGATGACGACCCCGGAAGTCATCTCGCCACCTCGGCGGGCCGGCGTCCGCCGGTCCGCTCGGCGGACGTGCGCCGCGCCGCGGAGCGCGCTGCGCCGCGCGCCGGGGCCGTCGCCGGAAGCGGTGCCGGGCGCCGCTCGCCCGGCAGCATCCGCATCAGGAAGAGGAACACGATCGGGATCCCGGTGACGGCGACGATCGCCTGCAGCCACACCTGGCCCGCGTCGGTGCCGGCGCCGAGCGTGTGGATCACGCCCAGCGCCCAGACGACGACCGTCAGCCGGTGGAGCTTGCGCCACAGCTTCGTGCCGATGCGCCTTCGCACGTAGAAGCTCAGCCCGAGGAGCGCGGCGCCCCAGCCGGCGATCACGCCGAGACCGGTGAAGAGCGGCCGGTAGCCGAGCGTGAAAGGCACGAGCAGGTTCGCGATCGTCGCCCGCAGGTACGAGTCGCCCAGCAGCGTCAGGCCGTGGACCGAGATCGCGACGAGCCCGGCGAGCGCGGTCGACTCGTGCACGGCGAGCAGCTTGCGCTTGACGCCCGGGCGCCTGGGCAGCCCGTTGGCCATCATCAGACCGATCAGGACGGAGATCGAGACTGCGACGAGCGCGACGATGCCCGCCGAGCGGGAGGCGAGCCACCAGCCGTAGTCGAGCGGGTTCGGGCCGCTCATGGCGCGCTCCCGGTCGGCAGGCCCCGGACGCCCACCGGGCGGCGAAGGCGCACGCGCGGAGCGGGCTCGAGTCGGCCGATGCGAGCGACGGCTCCGTCCTCGTCGACCGTCAGGCCGCCGTGTCGGGCGAGCACGCGCAGCGCGCCGCTCGGCCCCGCGAGGATCGCCGCCTTGGCGAGCGCCTCGGCCTCCACGGCGGTCGGTGCCAGCGCCGTCGCGGCGACCAGCCCGGTGAACGCCGGCAGGCCGCTGGCCGGATCGAGCAGATGGTGGCTGACGATGCCGTCAGCGCCGCGCCAGATGCGTGAGCGCAGGCCCGACGTCGCCACCGCGCCCCCGCGCAGGCGCAGCACGTCAAGCGTCCGGCCGCTGAACGGGTCCTCGATCTCGACGTCGCGCACTAGGCTCGCGACGCCGCCGAGCCTCACGTCGCCGCCGACGTCGACCGCCCAGTGCTCGTAGCCGGCGAGCAGCGGTGCCGCGAGGTCGGCCGCATGGCCCTTGCCCGATCCGCCGGTGTCGAGCCGCATCCCGGGTGGGCGCGTGATCGTTCCGGCTCGGTCGTCGATCTCGATCGTGGTCCAGGCGAAGTCCGGTCGCGGCGCGGCGGGGCGTCGCGGCTGTAGGACGGTGGCCAGCGCCGGTCCGAGCTCAACGCGACGGGTGCCGCACCAGGACTCGCGGTATCCGGCCTCCTCGAGCGCGTCGAGGCAAACGGGATCGACGAGCCCGCCACTGCGCTCGGCGGCCTCGAGCGCGGCGCTGATCGCCGAGCGCAGCAGCGCCGAGGCGGGCACCGTGCGGCGGGGGTCGGCGTTCAGCGCGCAGAGCTCGGAGCCCGTGCGAAAGCGCGAGAGCCGCGCGTCGTAGTCGGCGAGCATCGCCGCGACCTCGGCCGCGGCGTCGTCGGCCGCCGGCAGGTCCGGCGATGCCGGAGAGCCGACGACGATCCGCGCGCGCGTGCCCATCAGCAGCAGGCGCACGTCGGCGAGCTGGTCGGGCTCGGCCGTGGTCACGCGGCGGGGGGTGGCGGTGGTGGCGATCATGGCTTGCGGTGTACGGGGAGAACCTGAGGGGAAGCTGAGGATCAGGAGCCGGGGAAGCCGGCGATCACGAGCTCGAGCTCTGCACCGGCGGGGGGGCCGGCGCAGGAGCGGGCGCGCTCTGGACCGGAGCGGGAGTGGGAGCGGACGCCGGGCCGACGGGGGCCGGCGCGCCGGCGCCAGCCGGCGATCCCTGCGATGCCGCCACCCGCGGAGCGGGGCGCACGACGATCACCCGCCGCGTGACGATGATCCGCCGCACGACCCTCGGAGGGCCGGCCTTGGCGCTCGTCGCGGCTCCCTGACCGGCGCCGATCGCCGGGTCGTGGCCCTGGACGGTGCGCACGCCGAGCAGGCCGAGGATGCCGGCGAAGAGCACCGCTCCCGCTGCGAACACCGGCAGGGCTCTCGGACGGCTCGCGACGGGGCGGCGAGCGTCAGTCATCCTCGTGGTGGCTCTCGTCGTCGTCGTGGTCCTCGCGGTCGCCGTGGTCCTCGCGGTCGCCGTGGTCCGCGTGGTCATCGTCGTCGCCCGCGGCGCTCGATCCGCTGCGTAGCGGGTCGGCGGGCCGGGGCGCGGAGGACGTCGCGTCGATCGGCACGATCCGCGCGCCGCTCGCGGCCGCCGCGGGCGCGTCCTGCGATTCGCCGCTCGCGCCGGCCGTCCCGTTGCGGGGGCGCTCGCGGCGCACGACCGTCTCCGTGCGCCGCTCGATGATCGTGCGGACCTGTGGAGCCGCCGGCGCGGATGCGGTGGCCGTCTTCTCGTCGCCGGAGCCGGCGGCGAGCGCGACGGCACCGAGTGCGCCGAGCGCCGCGACGGTTCCGCCGGCGGCGAGATGGGTGCGGGTGAGCTTGAGCATGTGCGCCAGCGTGCCCGGGCCGCTCCCAAGCGCCCGCCAAAGCCGGGCAAAGGTTCGGCAAAGGCCCGGGCGGCTCGCTCTCGGCCGGTACGCTCGCCGGACTGTGGCCGGTCCGCGGATCCTGCTCGTCGAGGACGAGCCATCGATCGCCGAGCCGCTCGCGCGCCTGCTGGGCCGCGAGGGCTTCGCGACGACGATCGCGTCGACCGCGAGGGCCGCCGTCGAGCTGCACGACCGCGACGCTCCCGACCTCGTGCTGCTCGACCTGAACCTCCCCGATCGGGATGGACGGGACGTCGCGCGCGAGCTCCGCGGCCGCTCGCAGGTCCCGATCATCATGCTCACGGCGCGCGGCACCGAGACCGACCGGGTCGTGGGACTCGAGCTGGGCGCCGACGACTACGTCGTCAAGCCGTTCTCGTCGGCCGAGGTCATCGCACGGATCCGGGCGGTCCTGCGCCGCTCCGGCGCCCAGGTCGTCGAGGGGGTCGCCCCGTCCGCTCCGATCGAGATCGACGAGCTGCGGATCGAGCCGGCCGCGCGGCGCGCGTGGCTCTCCGGGGAGGAGCTCGAGCTGAGCCGCAAGGAGCTCGACCTGCTGGTCGAGCTGGCCCGGCACGCCGGCGACGTCGTGACGCGCGAGGACCTGATGGCGCGGGTCTGGGACGAGAACTGGTTCGGATCCACGAAGACGCTCGACGTCCACGTCGGCTGGCTGCGGCGCAAGCTCGGCGACGACGCCTCGGCGCCGCGCTGGATCGAGACCGTTCGCGGTGTGGGCTTCCGCTTCGCCGCACCGGGGGAGGGCGGGGCGCCGTAAGCCTGCGTCGTGGACTGCTGCTGGCGCTCAGCTACGTGCTGGTGCTGGCGATCGTGGCGCTGCTCGTGCCGCTCGGCCTCAGCCTGCGCGACCGCGTCGACGCCGAGGTGCGCCTGCAGGCGCGGGCGCAGGCCGAGATCGTCGCCGCGCGCGCGTCCGGCTCGGTCTCGCCGCTGCGCCGCTCAGAGCTGATCTCGCTGGCGCGGCGCGCGGCGCGCGAGGTGCGCGGACGGGTTCTCGTGACCGACGCACGTGGCGCGCTGCTCGCCGACTCGTCGGGAGAGGTCGCGCGCGGCACGCCCTACGACGACCGACCCGAGATCGCGGCGGCGCTGTCGGGCGACGTCACGCAGGTCCAGCGCTCGTCGCGCACCCTCGGGAAGGACATCCTCGCGACCGCGGCACCGGTGCTCGACGGCTCGCGCACCGTCGGTGCGGTCCGGGTGACGCAGAGCGTCGCCGCCGTCAACCGGGCCGTTCGGCGCACGTGGCTCGGCCTGGGGCTGATCGGTGCGCTGGTGCTCGGTCTCGGGCTGGTCGCGGGCGCGCTGATCGCACGGGGCGTCGCCCGTCCGATCGTGCGGCTCGACGCGGCGGCCCGGCGGGTCGCCGACGGCGACCTCACCGTCCGCGCCGTCGTCGAGGGCACGGCGGAGCAGCGCGATCTCGCGCACACCTTCAACGCGATGACCGAGCGGCTGGCGACGCTGCTCGCCGCGCAGCGCGACTTCGTCGCGGACGCCTCGCATCAGCTCCGCACGCCGCTTACCGGTCTGCGGCTGCGCCTGGAGGAGACGCTCGTCGATGCGGTCGACGAGCGTCAGCGGGACGATCTCGGACGGGCGATCGGCGAGGTCGACCGACTCACGAGGATCGTCAACGACCTGCTCGAGCTGAGCCGGGCCGGTGAGGATCCGCGGGCGCCGGCGACCAGCGATCCGCGTGCGGCGCTCGTACGGGCGGTGGAGCGACTGGCCGCCGCGGCTCAGGCCGGCGGCGGACGGCTCGAGATCGTTCCCGGAGGAGGGCCGGCCTCGACCGTGGTCTGCCACGCCGGCGATCTCGATCGGATGCTCGACGTGCTCGTCGAGAACGCGCTCGCCTATGCCCCGGGGGCGCCCGTCGAGCTGAGCGTCGACGGCTCCACGCTGCGCGTGCGCGACCACGGCCCCGGGCTCGCGACCGATGCGGTGGAGACGCTCTTCGAGCGCTTCCACCGCGGCCCGGCCGGGCTCCATGGGCCGGCGGGGACCGGCCTGGGCCTGTCGATCGCCCGCGACCTCGCGCGGCGCTGGGGCGGCGAGGTCACGCTGGAGCCCGCGCCCGGCGGCGGCGTGGTCGCGGAGATCCGGATGCGAGCCGCATGACGGGGCCGGCTTTACGAACGCTTTGCGCAGGGTGACGTACGCTCGAGCCGATGCGCCGCTCCCTCGTCATGCTGCTCGCCGTCGCCGGGCTCGCGCTGGCCGCCGGCGTCACGTACGCCGCGGGGCGGCTCGTCTCCCAGCCGATCGGGCTGACCGGTGAGCCGGCGACGCTCGGCGAGTCGCTCGCGCCCGACGCATCGAGCCGGACGACGACGGCAACGACGCCCCGGAGTGACGACGGGACATCCGGCACGAGCACGGAGCGCACCACGCCGGACGACTCGCACGGCACGACGACGAAGCACGACGACGATCACGGGCACCGCAGCGACGACCACGACGAAGACGACTGACGACGGCACGCGACGCCTTCGCATGGCGCTCGCCCGTCCGGCCTCCGCCGATCGATCCGGTCGGCTCGGTGCGGTCCGGCCGGACGGTCGCCGTGCGCCGCTCGGCCGGTCCGGTGGCGCCGGCTCCTCGGTCTGCCCGGTCCGCGCGACGGCCCGCCGTCAGCTCGATCCGGCAGGTGGGCTGGGCGGCTCGAATCCGCCGGGGAGCTCGCTCGCGCCGCGCTCGTCGCCGCGTGGTCCGGAGCCGGCGGGCGGGGCGGGCAGGGCGGGCTCCCCGGCGGCGAGCACCTCGCGGTCCTCCGCTTGCGTGAACTGCGGCCAGTCCTCGGTCAGGAGCAGGTAGTAGGGCGTCACCCGGACGACGTAGCTCATCCCGAGGTGCAGCATCTGGAAGATGCCCTGCGGCAGCTTGCCGGTGAAGACGATGGCGAACCAGGCGATGATCGCCGCGACCGACATCACGAGGCCCATCGCGTACGCGATCAGGGCGGGCACGATGACGAGCACGATCCGCAGCGCCACCTTCACGCGGTCGTAGCGCTCGAGCGGCGGGCCGACCGCGAGTTGCACCGGGTAGCCGGGGCTCGTGCCGGAGAATCCGGGCCAGCGGTCGCTCGCCAGATAGGAGTACCCCGAGACGAACGTGTTGTAGCGCGCGAACGAGGCGTGGAAGTCGTAGAGACCGCGCGGGTAGCGCCCCGTGAACAGCAGCGCGAACCAGGAGACCGGCACCGTCACCCACAGCGCGATCGACCACAGGCCCAGGACGAACGTCGGCGGGATCGCCAGGATCAGCCTGAAGAACGTCGTGAGCCGGCTGTGGCGCTCCTGGTAGGCCATCCGGAACACCGGTTGGCGGCCGGCCGTTTCCGACAGTAGCTCGCTGCTCACGTGACGCTCTCCTCGGATGGCGTGCGGCGGGTCCCTTGCAGCGTAGATGACACGTCCGACCGATCGCGAGCGCCGGCGCTCGCGATCGGGCCAGGGAGGGATCGTCGGACGGTGAGCGCGTGTCTCGCCACCGCTGACTAGGCTCCCGGAGGCCGATGGACCGAACTGGCTCGCCCACGTCTTCGCGATCCGGCGGTCCCGCCTCCACGATCGCGAGGCCGCCGGCACCAAAGGACGACCGATGAGCGGCACTGGGATCGACCGATGAGCGAGGCGGACGAGCAGCCCGACCGTCGCGAGCTGCTCGCCGTGGCACTCGAGGCGGCGCACGCGGCCGCCGAGATCCTGGTCGAGCAGGCCGGGCTCCGCGAGCCGGACGGCGTGCGGACCAAGTCGACGCCGACCGACCTGGTGAGCGCCGCCGACGTCGCCGCCGAGCGCGCGATACGCGCGGTGCTCGAGCGGCGCCGGCCGGCCGACGCGATCCTCGGCGAGGAGGGCGAGGACCGCGCCGGCGAGAGCGGCCTGCGCTGGATCGTCGACCCGCTCGACGGAACGGTGAACTACCTCTTCGGGATCCCGCAGTGGTGCGTCTCGATCGCGTGCGAGGGCCACGTCGGCGTCGTGCTCGATCCGGTGCGCGGCGAGTGCTTCAGCGTCCTCGAAGGCGAGGCGCCGCTGCTCGATGGCGTGGCGCTGACGCCCTCGGCGCGCGACGAGCTGGGAACGGCGCTCGTCGCGACCGGGTTCGGCTACGACGCCGAGGTACGCGCCGCGCAGGCGCGCCAGGTCGCGCAGCTGCTGCCGCAGGTGCGGGACATCAGGCGTCTGGGCAGCGCGGCGCTCGACCTCGCGTGGACGGCCGCCGGGCGCTACGACGCCTACTACGAGCGCGGCGTGCAGCGGTGGGATGTCGCTGCCGGCCTGCTGCTGTGCCGCAACGCCGGGCTCGCGGCGCGCGCGCTGACGGCGCACGGGGACCTGCCGCCGGGCGTGCTCGTCGCCTCGCCCGGCATCGTCGACCGGCTCGCCGCGCTGCTCGCCTGAGCGGCGGGCAGCGCGGGGAGCGCGGGCGGGGCACTGTTCGGTCGCCGATCGCACGGCCGGGCGGCCGCCGTCAGCCGGCCTGCGCGTGGACGCGCTCCGGCGCGACCGTCAGCCGGCCTGCACGTGGACGCGCTCCGGCGCGACCGTGAGCTTCACGCGAACCTCGCCGGGTTGCAGGAACGGGTACTTGTCCTGCCCGAGGTACTTCATCGCGAGCGCGTCGATGTGCGCGGGCGCGTCGTCGTGATCGGTCTCGACGACGCGACCGGTGATCGAGACGAACTCGTACGGGTTCTCGAGGTTGGGGACCGTGATCGTCAGACGCGGGTCGCGGGCGACGTTCCGCGGCCACGCGCGTCCCTCGGCCGAGTTGAGCAGCACGCGGCCGCTCTCGTCGACGTCGACCCACACGACGACCGCGTGGATCGTGTTGTCCCCCCGCATGGTCGAGACCGTCGCGAAGTTCGGCGCGGCCAGGATCTCCCTCGCGCGTTGGGGCAGCTCGACGCTCATCTCTTCTCCTTTGCTCGGTGGCAGGTTCGTTACGGCGAGCATAGGAGGGGCCGATCTGCGGGGAGCTCGCCGACGCGCGCCGGGTAGGGTGCCGGCGATGCGTCATACGGCGACCGGCTGGTGGATCGAGGAGGCGGGAGCGCCGGAGCCGTCCGCGCCGCTCGACGGGAGGCACGAGGCCGACGTCGTCGTCATCGGCGGCGGCTACCTGGGCATGTGGACCGCCTGGCACCTGCTGGAGCGGGATCGCGATCTGCGTGTCGTGGTCCTCGAGCGCGACCGCTGCGGCTTCGGGCCCAGCGGGCGCAACGGGGGCTTCGTCAACGGCTACTGGGACCACGTGCCGGAGCTCGCGGAGCGGTTCGGGCGCGAGCCGGCGGTGCGGCTCGCGCGCGAGGCCGATTCCTCTGTCAGGGCGATCGGGGAGTTCTGCCGGGCGGAGAGCGTCGGCGCCTGGTACCGCCCGGTGCCGCAGATCGAGATCTCGACGGCCGCCGCCCAGGACGGCGCGTGGCGTGCCTCGGTCGACGGGCTGCGCGAGCTCGGCCACGGCGACGAGCACGTCTACCTGAGTCCCGAGCAGGTCCAGGGCATCTGTCGCTCGCCGCTGTTCCGCGCCGGCGCCGCCCAGCGCACGGCCGCGACGATCCAGCCGGCTCGCCTGGCGTTCGGCCTGCGCGCCGCGCTGCTGCGGCGCGGCGTGGGGGTGTACGAGGGCAGCGAGGTGCGGGGCGTCGACCAGTCGCGGGACGGCGGGGTGGTCGTGCGCTGCCGCGGCGGGCGCGTGAGCGCTCGGGCGGCGGTGCTCGCCGTGAACTGGCGCACGCTGCGCTGGCCGGGGCTCAGCCGCGAGCTGAGCGCGGCATCGAGTCACATCGTGCTGACCGAGCCCGTTCCGGACGTGCTGGAGGAGATCGGCTGGACCGGTCACGAGGCGCTCGCCGACTGTCGGCGCATGCTGCACTACTTCCGGACGACCGAGGACGGGCGGATCGCCTTCGGCTGGGGGGGCGGGCGGATGGTCTACGGCGCGCGCGAGGACCCGCGGATCGACGTCGACGCGGAGGTGATCGCGATCGCGGCCGACACCCTGCGACGGTTCTTCCCGGCATTGCGCGGCCGGGAGATCACGCACGCCTGGGGAGGGCCGATCGACGTCGCGCCGCGGCGCCTGCCGATCTACCGCTCGAACGGCGCGCTGCACGCCGGCTGGGGCTTCACCGGCCACGGCGTCGGCCCCTCCCACCTCGGTGGGCGGATCCTCGCGGCGCTCGCGCTGGGCGAACGGGACGAGCTGACGAGCCTGCCGCTCGTCGAGCCGGACGCGAAGCGCTTCCCGCCCGAGCCGGCGCGCTGGATCGGCGGCTCGGCGATTCGCGCCGCGCTCGTTCGCAAGGACGCGCTCGACGAGCGCGGCGAGCCGGTCGATCCGCTCACGGCCGGGATCGCGAAGCTGCCGAAGCTGCTCGGGATGAACCTGCCGCGCTAGGCGGACCGCCCGCGAGTACCCTTGCCCTCGCCCGCCCGGGTGCTGGAATGGGTAGACAGGGCCGACTCAAAATCGGCTGCCTCAGGGCGTGTGGGTTCGAGTCCCACCCCGGGTATCGGCCGGCCGCGAATGCGAATGGCCGGGAGAGCGCCCACCGCGGGTGGGATCGGCGGCCGGAGCACGGCCGGGCAAGACGCGCAGCGGCCCGCGGAGGCGCGCCCGCGGCCGCTCTGGCCACGGGCACGCGGCGGCAGTCTAGGCGGCGTCGGCGATGTTGCCGTCGGTGTCCATGCGGGCGAGCACCGAGCCGATCGCGTCCGCGACCTCGTCGACCTCGCCGTCGCTCATGATCAGCGGCGGCGAGAGCACGATGTTGTGGCCGCACTCGCGGACGATCACGCCGCTCTCGCGCCGGATCACGTCCTGCGGCGCAGCGTGCATCGACAGCGGCTCGCGCGTCTCCTTGTCCTTGACGAGCTCGAGCGCGAGCATCATCCCGACGCCGCGCACCTCACCGACGACCGGCAGGTCGCTCAGCGCGCGGAGCCGCTCGAGCAGCTTCGCGCCGGTCGTCTTGGCCTTCTCCAGCAGCCCCTCGTTCTCGATGATGTCGAGGTTCGCGAGCGCCACCGCGCAGCCGGTGGGATGGCCGCTGTACGTGTAGCCCATCGGGAAGCCGTGCTCCCGGCCCATGACCTCGGCGACGCCCTCGGACACGAGCACGGCGCCGAGCGGCGAGTAGCCGGAGGTGATGCCCTTAGCGGTGACGATGATGTCCGGCGTGATCCCGTAGTACTCGGCCGCGAACCAGTGGCCCATGCGCCCGTAGGCCGTGACGACCTCGTCGAAGATCAGCAGGATGCCGTGCTTGCTCAGCAGCTCGCGAACCCGAGGCCAGTAGTCCTCCGGGGGCACGATCATGCCGGCGACGCCCATGATCGGCTCCCCGATCATCGCCGCGATCTTGTCGGCGCCGATCTCCTCGATGACCTCTTCCAGCTCGCGCAGGCAGAAGTCGGTCGGATCCTCCCCGCCGTAGAGATCGCTGCGGTAGGGCCACGGCGGAGTGACGTGGCGCACGTGGGGGAGCATCGGGCCGAAGCCGTCGTGGTAGATCGGGAACCCGGTCGCCGACCCCGAGCCGTAGCCGACGCCGTGGTAGGCCTGGCTGCGTGCGATGACCCAGTTGCGGTCGGTCTCGCCGCGGCGGTGGTGGTAGAGGCGCGCCATCTTGATCGCCGCCTCGTTGCCCTCCGAGCCGCCGCTCGTGAAGAACACCTTCGAGATCGACTCCGGCGCGAGGTCGACGAGCCGCTGGGCGAGCTCGATCGCGCGCTCGTTGGAGAACTCCCAGAAGCTCATGAAGTACTCGAGCTGGCTCATCTGGCGGGCCGCCGCCGCACCGACGTCCTCGCGCCCGTGACCGATCTGGGCGAGCCACAGGCCACCGGTCGCATCCAGGTACTCGCGGCCCTCGATGTCACGCAGTCGGCAGCCGCTGCCCTCGCGCATCACGACGCGCTCCTCGGCGGTCGTCGGGAGGTACGGGTGGATGATGAGGTCGCGATCCTGCTGGATGATGCTCTCGGTGGTCGCACCGAGATGGGGGGTGGCCATCGCCTGTCTCCTGAGTCGTTGATCCGGCCGGTCCGGAGCTGACGTGTCGCGCTTTCGCGCGACCCGACGCATGCCGGCCCCGAAAGGACTGTTTACTATCACCGAACGCCGAGGTCAAGGCGGTGGCGCCTGACCGGGCCGCTGCGCCCGGCTCCGTCCGGCGGGGCCCTGGCGGCTGTCGCAGGGCCCCGCCGAACCGGCTCGCGGGACGGTCGGCGCTATCTAAGCGGCGGCTGCCGCCTGCTCCTCGATCTCCGCGGCTCCGGTGTCGGCAAGGACCCGCAGCGCCTCCGCCGGAAGGTGAGCGCGGACGGGGTCTCCCTGCTCGTAGGCGAGCTTCTCGCCGGTGTTCTGCACGAGCGCCTGGAGCGCCTCGCCCGTGGGGAGGCGGACGATGATCTGGTTGGCGTTGCCGAGGTAGACCACCCGCTCCACCATGCCGGCGAGGCGGTTGGGGCCCGTGGAGCCGTGGGGCTCGAGGGTGACGCGCTCGGGGCGGATCGCGATCTTCGTCTCGCCCCTCGCATCGATGGCGCCGCGACCGGCCGTCAGCTCGAACTCGCCGACGCGAACCTCGCAGCCGCTCGCGGTCGCCTGCGTGGCGACCGCGTGGATCACGTTCGACGTGCCGAGGAAGTCGGCGACGAAGGTCGTGCTCGGCTCCTCGTAGACGACCTCGGGCGGCGCGACCTGCTCGACCCGGCCCTCGTGCATGACGGCGATGCGGTCGCTCATCGTGAGGGCCTCCTCCTGGTCGTGCGTCACGTAGATGAACGTGATCCCGACCTCCTGCTGGAGCGCCTTGAGCTCGATCTGCAGGATCTTGCGCAGCTTCGCGTCGAGCGCGCCGAGTGGCTCGTCCAGCAGGAGCACCGCGGGCTTGAGCACGAGCGCGCGCGCGAGCGCCACGCGCTGCTGCTGGCCGCCGGACATCTGCGCCGGCCTGCGCTTGGCGAAGGCCTCCATGTGGACCATCGCCAGCGCCTCGTTCACCCGCCGGCGCACCTCGGCTCTGGGAGTCCCCTGGCGGCGCAGGCCGAACGCCACGTTGTCGAAGACCGACAGGTGGGGGAACAGGGCGTAGCCCTGGAACACGGTGTTGACGTTGCGCTTGTGCGGCGGCGTCAACGCGACGTTCTTGCCGTCGAGGAGGATCTCCCCGGACGTCGGCTGCTCGAAGCCGGCGATCATCCGCAGCGTCGTCGTCTTGCCGCAGCCGGACGGCCCGAGCAGCGAGAAGAACTCGCCCCCGGGCATGTGGAGGTCGATCCCATCCACGACGGTCACTTCGTCGAACGCCTTGACGAGCTTCGCCAGCCTGACTTCGCCGCCAGCCATCGTTCCTCTTTCTGTTTGCATTCCGACTACTCAGCGGCGCCGAGCCGCTGCCTGCGGCTCAGCGCGTAGTACAGGAGCCCGCCGAGCGCGACCAGGAGCGCCGTCACGACGACCAGCACGGTGGCGGTCGCGTTCAGGGCCGGCGTGGCCGAGCCGCGAGCAGTGTTGTAGATCAGCATCGGGACGGTCTGCGTGGACGCGTCCGACGAGAGGTACTGCGTGACGACGAAGTCGTCGATCGACAGCGCGAAGGCGATCACGACGCTCGCGACGATCGCCGGCTGGAGCAGCGGGACCAGGACCAGGCGCAGCGCCTGGAGCGGCGAGCAGCCCAGGTCCATCGCGGCCTCCTCGAGGTCGGTGGAGATCGACGACATCCGTCCGCGCGTGATCACGACCACGAACGGCAGGGTGAACGTCACCTGGCCGATCACCTGCGCCATCGTGCCCAGCTCGACGATGTCCAGCAGCTGCGTGAACAGCAGGAAGAGGGAGATCGCGAGCACGAGCTCGGGGACGACGAGCGTCATCGTCGCGAGCAGGCTGACGGCGCCCGAGCCGCGGCCGAACCAGCGGCTGAGCGTGATCGCGAGGCCGATGCCGAGCGGCACCGCGATCAGCACGTTGAGCACGGCGAGCGTGAAGCTGTGCTCCAGCGCGCCGCGGAAGACGTCGTTGTGGAGCATCGAGCCGGGGCCGTCCGTCCACCACCGCAGCGAGAGCCCCTGCCAGATGCTGCGCGACTTCCCGCTGTTGAACGAGAAGGCGATCGCGATCAGCGCCGGCGCCAGCGACCAGACGATGTACCCCCAGACGAACAGGGTCAGCACCTTCGGCCGCCGCCGCAGTCGCAGGCGGATCGCGTGCGCGCGGCCCGTAGCCGATGCCTGGGTCATCGCGACGCTCACCGGACCACCGCCCGGGCGGCGCGCGCGGTCGTGCGCACGTAGTACGCGAGCACGGCGATCAGGAAGATCAGCAGCGTCGACGCGAGCGCGGCCCCGATGGCGCGCTGCTGCGTGCTGGCGATGTACGTGTTGATCGTGTTGCCGATCATGCTGGTGGTGGCCGCTCCCGATACGAGCTGGTTCGTGTAGTAGTCGCCGAACATCGGCAGCGCGATCAGCACCAGCCCGGCGAGGATGCCCGGCACGGAGAGCGGCAGCGTCGTGAAGATGAACGTGCGCACGCGCCCCGCGCCGAGGTCGGCGGAGGCCTCGAGGTAGCGACGATCGAGGCGCTCGAGCGCCGCGTAGAGCGGCAGGATGAAGTACGGCACCCAGCCGTAGATCAGCGCGAGGACGACGGTGCTCGGGCGCCCGCCGAGCCAGTCCTGGGGCTGGCTGACGAGGTGCAGCCGGCTCAGCGCCTCGTTGACGTATCCGTCGGGGGAGAGCAGCCCGACCCACGCCAGCATCCGCAGCATGTAGCTGACGAGGAAGGGGAGGATCAGCAGTACGAGCAGCAGCGCCTTGCTGCGCTTGGCGTACATCGCCACGTAGTAGGCGACCGGATAGCCGATCAGCACGCATCCGGCCGCTGCCAGCACGATGTAGACGAAGCTGCGGCGGAAGACCTCCCAGAAGATCCCTCCGGACGGGTTCAGCCCGGAGATGACGTCCCGGAAGTTGGCGAAGCTCCAGTCGAGCGGGCTCCATGCCGGCGTCGGCGTGAGCAGGATCGGGTCGGGCGTGCCGAGCGATATCGCGAACAGCGAGTAGACCCCGAGGACCACGAACAACGCGATCCATGCCAGCCCGGGCCCGCTGGTCGTCAGCAGGTACGGGAGCGGGTAGAAGGAACGGCGGCTCATGGTCTCGGGGTCGACTCCGGCTTCAGGCGATCAGCTCGCGCCCGACGTGAGCGACGCGAACGCGTCCTCATACCAGGTGAGCTGGTCCTTCGACGGCGTCGGATTCGGCAGCCCCTTGTCGGCATCCGTCTCCGTCACGACGACGGCGTCGAGCAGGTCCGGGTCGCCGAGCTCGAGCTCCTTGAACCGCTCGGCCGTGAGCCCCTTCAGCGGCTGCTGGTAGCCGACGACCTTGAAGTTCTCGATCGCGGTCTGCTCCTGGAGGAGGTGGTTGATGAACAGGTGGCCGAGCACGGGGTTCTTGGCGGTCTTCGGGATGCTCCAGAAGTCGCTGTTGACCGCGCCGACGCCGTCGTCCGGGAACCAGTAGCGGATCGCGCTGGCCGGGGTGCCCTTCTTCAGGTAGCCCGGTGCCACGAACGCGTCGCCGTTCCACGCCTGGGCGATGACCTGGGTGCCGTTGGCGATCGGCTGGAAGCCCGTGTACTGGAACTTGGCGCCGTTGGCCGTCAGCTCCTTGAGCTTGGCCGTGGCCTCGTCGACCTGCGCCTTGGTGGTGTTGGGGAAGTCCGTCACCCCGTTGCGCAGCAGCCCGAGCGAGAGCGGGTCGAACGCCTCGGCGTTCTGCAGCCCGAGCTTGCCCTTGATGCCCTGCGTCGTCCAGAAGACGTCCCACGGGTTGCTCTCGCTCTGCGGGTCGAGATCGGGCAGCAGGTCGCCGCGCCAGAGGATGCCGGTGGTCCAGATGTAGTTCGGCATCGTGTACTGCGAGCCCTGGTCGTAGTACGGGTTCGCCATCGCCGGGATGACGTTGGCGAAGTTCGGGACGTAGTCGTGGTTCAGCGGCTGGATGAGCTTGGCGGCCACGAGCTGGGGGATGCGCTCGACGACCGGCACCCAGACGTCGGCCTTGATAGCGCCGGAGGAGATCTTGCCCAGCGACTCCTGGAAGTCGGCGTACGTCGTGAGCTTCGCCTCGACGCCGTACTTCTTCTCGAAGGACTTGAGGACCTCGGGGCTGACGTAGTCGCCCCAGTCGAAGACGGTGAGCGGCCCGGCCTCGGGGTCGAGCCCCGACTTGATCGCCTGGTTGGCGTCGTAGATGGGCAGCTTCACGGGGTGCTGCTTGCTGGCGATCGGGATCCCGCCGATGCCCTTGCCCTGGCCGCCCGAAGCGCCCGAGCTCGTCGCCGACGAGCCTCCATCGGACGAGCCGCCGCCACCGCACGCGGCGAGGATCGATGCCGCGCCGGAGAGCGCGAGCGCGCCGCCACCGGCTCGGAGAAGCAGGTTGCGCCGCGTCAGGGCATCGGTCGGAAGCGTATGCCCGGGGTTGCCGCCTGAACGTGCGCTCACTTCATCCTCCTCTTCGTGTGGTTCTCACACCCGCGCGACGCACGGGACGTGAGCTGCTGGACCGGCGGGCGAGATGTGCCCGGCCCGCTGCCGCGCGGGGCGGATCGGGGCATGGCATGGCGGAGAAGGTTCGTGACTCTGCATGTGCGATCTCCTCTCCTGCTCGGCGCGCCACGACGACGAAACGCCCTCCGCCGTCGGTCACTTCAAGCTCTCACCGAGCGGTGCGATGTTTAGCAGTGCCAAACCGGGGTGTCAATCGTGCCTGGTTGCCGGGTGGCGGCCGCAACCGACACCTAGTCCTACGCAGCTCCTCGGGACTCTCGTACGGTTGACTCCCGCATGCGCCGATGCTAGACGTCCGGCGTCGCTAAACAGCATCGGGCCCGTAGCACCGACTTGTGGGAGAGGGCAGGACAATGGCGGGAGAGAGCAGGACGATGGCCAAGAGCGAGCTCGGCGGCACCACCGCGACGGGCTTCGTGTGGCACGAGCTCTACGCCTGGCACGACACCGGCACGGGCTCGAGCTTCATGCCCGCCGGCGGGCTCGTCGAGCCCGAGATGCACGGCGAGAGCCCGGCGACGAAGCGCCGGCTACGCAACCTCCTCGAGGTGACGGGGCTGCTGGACGAGCTGGTGGCGCTCAGGCCGCGTCCCGCCACGGAGGAGGAGCTCCTGCGCCTGCACACGCGCGACTACGTCGACGCGATCAAGGCGATGAGCGCCGCAGGCGGGGGTGACGGCGGGGATTTCGCTCCGTTCGGCCCCGGCGGCTACGAGATCGCCGCGCTCTCGGCGGGCGGCGTGCTGACCGCGGTCGATGCGGTGATGGGAGGGACGGTCGGGCAGGCGTACGCCCTCGTCCGTCCTCCGGGCCACCACGCGGAGCGCGACCTCGGCCGCGGCTTCTGCCTCTTCGGCAACGCCGCCCTCGCCGCGCTGCACGCCCGCGCGGCCCATGGGCTCGAGCGTGTCGCGATCATCGACTGGGACGTCCACCACGGCAACGGAACCGAGCACGCCTTCTACGACGACCCCGGCGTCCTGACGATCTCCCTGCACCAGGACAACGTGTTCCCCGTCGACTCCGGCGCGATCGAGGACGTCGGGGAGGGCGCGGGCCGGGGCTTCAACATCAACATCCCGCTTCCCCCGGGCTCGGCGATCGGGGCGTACCTGGCCGCGTTCGAGCGCGTCGTCCTGCCGGCCCTGCGCGCGTACCGCCCGGAGCTGGTCCTCGTCGCCTGCGGGTTCGACGCCTCGATGCTCGACCCGCTCGGCAGCATGATGCTCACGAGCGAGGGCTTCGCCACCCTCACGCGGTTGACGATGGACGCGGCGCAGGAGCACTGCGCGGGGCGCCTGGTGCTCTGCCACGAAGGCGGCTACTCGTCAGCGTACGTGCCGTTCTGCGGGGCGGCGGTCGTCGAGACCCTGATCGGCGCGAGCGAGCGCATCGAGGACCCGTTCCTGGAGGCATACCGCGAAGCGGGCTACCAGGAGCTCCAGGCTCACCAGGAGGCGGTCGTCGCAGCCGCCGAGCGGCTCGTCGCCGCGATCCACCCGCCCACGCCGACATCGCGCTGAGCAGGAGCCTCGCGATGCGCATGCCGGCCGGCGAGGAAGAGCGGCTCGCTGCTCGGCGCCGCGGAGCACGCCGCCGCCGACGTGGCGCCACCTGATCGCATGAGGGCGGGTTGACAACCAATGTCTCGTACTGCTAAACAGCCCCGCACGGGGCGGGCGACCGAACGGTCGCTCGCGGGATCCGGCACCTTGGGAGATGGCGCGTGGGACCAGGGGGATCGATGACGTCCGCCGAGGCGGTGTCGGGCCGTCGTCCGGCTCGGCGTCCGGGCGCGCCTCGCCGTGCGGCGGATGGCGCTTCGGACCGGGCGGTAGTCGGCGTCGCCCAGTGGCTGGCCGCCGCCGGCGACAAGGCGCAGAACCTGGAGACCGCGCTAGGCCTGATCGACGAGCTGAGCGCCGACTGCGACCTGATCGTGCTGCCCGAGTACTGGTCGTGCGGTTACGACCCCGAGACGTTCGCCGAGGACGTGGCACGCTGCGCGGAGCCGCTCGACGGCCCGCTCCTGGGGCGGCTCTGCCGGCTGGCGCGCGAGCGAGGCATCCACCTCGTCGCCGGGACCGTTCCCGAGCGAGACGGCGACCTCTGCTTCAACACGGCGGCGCTGATCGACTCGGGCGGCGCGATCGTCGGTCGGCACCGCAAGGCCCACATGTACGGCCCGCTCGAGCAGTCGTCGATCACCCCGGGGGACGCGATCACCGTCTTCGAGGGCACGCCGTTCGGCACGATCGGCCTCTCGATCTGCTTCGACGGGGACTTCCCCGAGGTGGCGAGGACGATGCGCGAGCGCGGCGCGCGACTGGTCGTCCAGCCCTCGGCGTACGACCATCCCGCGGAGCGGTGGTGGGATCTCCTCTACCCCGCGCATGCGCTCACGAACGGGCAGTGCTGGGTGCTGGTGAACCAGGCCGGCAGCCACCGCTCGATGTCGCTGTTCGGACGCAGCCAGGTGATCTCGCCGCAGGGTGAGGTGATCGCCGAGGCGGTTCGGGCTGCGCCGGGGATGACGCCGCCCCCCGACACGCTTGTCGTCGAGCTGCCGATCGGCGTCGATCGCGACGTCGATCTCGCCGAGAGCGACATCCTCTTCACACAGCGGCGTCTCGACCTGGCCGTCGAGACCTTCGGCCCCGTCCGCGCCTAGTCGCGGTACCGGCGCCGGTTCGGCGATCCCCTCGCGGGGGTCATCGCTCGCCGTGACGGTCGGCGGGCGGGCGCAATTCACCCACAACGTCTTCACTATAGTGTAGGTTTTTGTCAGGTTATTTGAGGTGCATCGACGTCACGGTGCGCGCGCGGTGCACGCAATCAGAAGCGAGGGGAGTCGAGGATGAGCAAGACGGATCGAGACGACGTGCGCGGAATCACGTCGTCGAAGGGGCTGACACGACGCAGCCTGATCGTGCGGGCGGGCGGGACGCTGGCCGCCGTGTCGGGGGCGGGGTCGATCCTCGCCGCGTGCGGCGGCGGCTCGTCCGAGACGACGACGTCCGCCTCGGCGCCGGCCGCCGGCCAGGCGAAGGGCATCGGCGGCATCCCGATCGCCAGCAAGCGGCATCCGGTCAAGCTGCCGCTGTACCCGGACAACCACGCGATCGCGTCGAGCCTCGATCCGGAGAGCGGGCCGCTCGTCGTCCTCGACTGGGGCGACTACATCAGCCCCGGCGTCCTGAAGTCGTTCGAGGCGAAGTACGGCGTGAAGACGAAGCTCACGACGTACTCGTCCTTCCAGGAGTCGATGAGCAAGGTCGTCTCGGGCGCGGTGAAGCCGGACGTCTGGGTTCCCGTTACCGAGAACCTCCCCCAGCTCGTCGCGGCCAAGCTGATCCAGCCGATCAACCACGACTACATCCCCAACCTCGAGCACGCGATCCCCGCGATGGCCAACCCGTATTACGACCAGGGCTCGCAGTACACGGTGCCGAACTACATCTGGACGAGCGGGATCATGTGGCGAGCCGACCTGCTGCCCGACGTCGATCCGGCGAGCATGGCCAACCCCTGGGCGGTCTTCTGGGAGACGCCGGCGGCCAAGGGCAAGATCGGTCTGCAGAACGCCACGTACTTCGAGGGCCTCGCGCTCGCCTTCCTCCATCTCGGGGTCACCGACTTCACGACGATCACGAAGGCCCAGGTCGATGAGGCGGTCGTCGCGCTCAAGAAGCTGACGGCAAACGGCGCGAAGTTCCAGTACACGGCGTTCCAACCGATCGCCGAGGGAACCGAGATCCTCGCGCACGCATGGCCCGGGGACGCGTTCGTCGCACCTGCCTACCTGCCGAAGGGCAAGCCGGCCGACGTGATCCGCTACTGGTTCCCGCCGGACGGCAAGGGGCTCGTGAACAACGACTTCTGGTGCATCCCGAAGTCCTCGGAGAACCCGGTTCTGGGACACCTGTTCATGAACCACCTGCTGGAGACGGAGACCGCGCTCGAGAACTTCAAGACGGTCGGCTACCAGCAGCCGCTCAAGGAGCTGACGCTCGACGTCCTCAAGGAGCGCAAGGTCGGTCCGCCGGAGCTGCTCGACAGCATCTTCGTCACCGAGGAGATCGCGACGAACGGGCTGCCGACCCCGACGCCGACGCGCGAGCAGCTCAAGTGGTACGAGGCCGCCTTCGCGACCGTGTCGGCGGGCGCGAGCTAGCCCCCGACGAGAAGCCGACCTACGAGCCGAAGGATCCGCATGGGAGATGACGCAGCCATCACGCTGATCGGCGTTCCGTACTCGCTCGGCGAGCGCAACGTCTCGATGGGGCGGGGGCCGACCGTCCTGCTGGAGGACGAGCGCCTCGCCGCGCGGCTGCGTGCGCTCGGCCGCGACGTCGAGGTTCGCTGGGTCGATCGGGACGATGCCGAGCCCGACGAGGGCCTCGCGATCGGCGACGTGATGACCAAGCACCTCGTGCAGAACCGCCAGCTCGCGGAGCTCGTCGCGCAGGCGCGCGCCGCCGGTCGCGCTCCGATCGTGCTGGCCGGCAACTGCAGCTCGTCGATCGGCGTCGCGAGCGGCGTTCGGCGCGAGGGCTTCGGGCTCGTGTGGATCGACGCCCACCCCGACAGCGAGACGCCGGAGACGTCGCTCACCGGGCTGTTCGACGGCATGCCGGTGGCGACGATCGCGGGCCGCTGCTGGAAGGCCTGGCGCGAGCAGATACCGGGCTTCCGCGTCGTGCCGGAGGAGAGGATCGTCACGGTCGGACTGCACGAGCGCTACGTACCCGCCGACCGGCGCCCGTACCTCTACGACGCCGAGCCGCTGGGGACGCTCGTCGACCCGCCCGCCGTCGCCCGGGAGGGCTTCGGCGGCGCGCTCGACGCGGCGCTCGACGGGCTGGCCGAGCGGACCGACGCCGTGTACCTGCACGTCGACGTCGACGTGCTGGACCCCCGTGAGGCGAACGCGAGCCGCTACACCGCGGAGGGGGGCCTGTCGGTGAGCCAGGTCGTCGAGGCGATCGAGGCGGTGGGCCGGCGCTTCGACGTCCTCGCGACCAGCTTCGCCGACTACGACCCCGACGTCGATCCGCGGATGGCGGCCGTCATGGCACGGCTTGTCGAAGCGGCCGCCGGCACAGCTCGGGCGCCGGCGTAGGAGCGGCGAGGAGTCAGCCGGTGCGATGCCCGCTGCGCCCGCGGATCGCGCACGCTCTGCGACAGAACCGCGCCGCCTCCGTGTAGTCGCCGCTGCGACGGGAACGTGGCTGCAGAAACACGCCCCATACCTGAGCTTCTGCAGCCACAATCCTCGAGGCGCGTCGCTCGGCTCGGGGTGTGCCAGGAGACGGGACTCTCGGGCCCCACCAACCAGGAAACGGAGCAGCGCTAGGCGTCGTGCGGCGGGGCGAGCGGCCCCTCGTCGGGCCAGACCTCGACCTCGACGTTCCACGCTTGGTGGAAGCCGTGCATCGCGACGACCGCCAGCAGCGCCTGGACGGCGACGAGGATCGCCGTCAAGGCGCCGAGCAGGCCGGAGCTCAGCGCGGGCTCGGCGAAGCCAGGCGCGTCGCGGTCGATCCAGGCGGGTACGGCGATGACTCCGAAGACCATCATGATCACGGCGAGGGCCGCCGTGACCGGCAGCACGCCCCGGTTCCAGCGCGCCACGTAGACGGCGAACACCAGGTACGCGGCGATCCAGGCGAGCGATGGGAGCGTCATTCCCTGGCGCACGCTCCAGCCGCCGACGAGGATCACCGCGATCAGCGCGGCCGAGGCGACCAGCAGCGTGATCACGGCGACCCGCACCACCTTGCTCGACGGCTTGTCGCGATTGGGGTGCTCGACGATCGGCTGGCCCTCGCGGACGGCGCGCATCGGGGCGCGAGACTACCGCGCCGGGGCCCCGGCAGGCAGTCCCTGACGATCCGGTCCGGACGATCGCCGGTGCCCGGTGCATCCCCCGAGGCCGACACCTCACAGGCAGTCCCTGACGATCCGGTCCGGGCGATCGCCGACCCCGCACCGCGCGGGGCCCTAGGCTGGGCGCTCGAGCGGGCGTGGCGGAACCGGTAGACGCGCCGGCCTTAGGAGCCGGTGGCCTTGGCCGTGGGGGTTCGAGTCCCTCCGCCCGCATTCGAGTCCCTACGCCCGCGTTCGAGTCCCTACGCCCGCATTCGAGTCCCTACGCCCGCATTCGAGTCCCTACGCCCGCATTCGAGTCCCTACGCCCGCATTCGAGTCCCTACGCCCGCATTCAAGTCCCTACGCCCGCGTTCGAGTCCCTACACCCGCGTTCGACTCCCTCCGCTCGCATTCGAGTCCCTACGCCCGCGTTCGAGTCCCTACGCCCGCGTCGCGGTGGCACTCCCGCGGCTCTGCTCGCATGGGGCGTCGCTCGTCCCAGCCCCGTGAATCCCATCCAGTCGAGAACGCGATCAGCACGGCGAGGCCCTCGATGCGCGGTCGGCCCCTCATTCCCCGCCCCGAGGTCGCGTGACGGTGTCGGCTAGCGCTGACGGCGGCGCCGCCGTCAGCGCCGGTCTGACGGGCCGCGCGCTGACGACGGTCTTCGTCGCGCTCATGCTCGGCATGTTCCTGGCCGCGCTCGACCAGACGATCGTCTCGACGGCGCTGCCGACGATCGTCGGAGACCTCGGAGGGGTCGACCACCTCGCCTGGGTCGTCACCTCGTACCTGCTCGCCTCGACGGTGTCGACGCCCCTCTACGGCAAGCTCGGCGACATGTACGGGCGCAAGCCCGTCTTCCTCGCGGCGATCCTCATCTTCCTGGCGGGGTCGATGCTCGCCGGTCTGAGCCAGTCGATGGGACAGCTCGTCGCCTTCCGCGGGCTGCAGGGACTGGGCGCCGGCGGGCTGATGGTCGGCGCGCAGGCGATCATCGCCGACATCGTCCCACCGCGCGAGCGCGGCCGGTACATGGGCTTGATCGGCTCGGTGTTCGCGGTGTCGTCCGTCGCCGGGCCGCTGCTCGGCGGCTTTCTCGTCGAGGCCATCTCCTGGCGGTGGGTCTTCTACGTGAACATGCCGATCGGTGCGCTCGCGGTGGTCATCGTCGCCTTCCGCCTGCATCTGCACACGCCTGCGCATCGCCACGCGATCGACTATCTCGGCGTCGGTCTGCTGACCGCCGGCGTGAGCGCCCTGATCCTCGTCACGACGTGGGGCGGCAACCAGTACGCGTGGGGCTCGGCGGTCATCGTCGGGCTCGCGCTCGCCGGCGTCGCGCTGCTCGCGGCGTTCGCGTGGCAGGAGCGGCGCGCCGCCGAGCCGATCATCCCGCTGAGCCTGTTCCGCTCGTCGGTGTTCCGCGTCGCCGGCGGGCTGGGCTTCCTGATCGGCCTGGCGATGTTCGGCGCGATCATCTTCATACCGCTGTTCCTGCAGCTCGTTTACGGCGTCAGTCCGACGAGCTCGGGCCTGCGGATGATCCCGCTCATGGGCGGGCTGCTCGCCGCGACCATCCTCTCGGGGCGCGCCATCAGCCGCATCGGGCGCTACAGGGCGTTCCCGATCGCGGGCACCGCCATCACGACGGTGGGGATGCTGCTGCTGTCCCGTCTCGAGGTGGACACGGCTCCATGGCTCGCCTCTGCGTACATGCTCGTCGTCGGGGTCGGCATCGGCCTGGTCATGCAGGTCCTCGTCCTCGTCGTGCAGAACGACGCGCCCGCGCGAGACATCGGCGTCGCGACGTCGACGGCGACGTTCCTGCGCTCGATGGGCGGCTCGCTCGGCGTCGCGCTGTTCGGAGCGATCTTCGCCTCCCGCCTTGCGAACGAGCTCTCGACCCTGCCCGGCGAGGTCACCGCGCGCCTGTCCGGCGGCCTCAACATCCAGCCCGAGCAGGTCCACAGCCTGCCCGCCGAGGTCCGGCACGACTTCCTGCTCGCGTTCGTCGACGCCCTCCAGCCCGTCTTCCTCGCCGGCGCCGCCCTCGCCGCCGTCTCCTTCGCGCTCGCCTGGATGCTCGACGAGGTGCCGCTGCGCGCCACGTTGCACGAGACAGCCGACCTCGCCGCCGAGGAGGCGGCCGCGGGAGCGATGGGTGCCGAGGCGATCGTCGCGGCGGACGATGGCGCCGTCGGCGGCGATGGCGCCGTCGAGCGTGGCGTCGTCGACCGGGGTCGGAGCGTGTGAGGGCGCGACGGCCCGGGCTCGCCAAGCGTGTGAGGGCGCGACGGCCGGGCTTTCGAGCGTGTGAGGGCGCGACGGCCGGGCTCTCCAGGCGTGTGAGGGCGCGCGACGGCCCGGCTCTCCAGGCGTGCGAGGGCGCGACGGCCCGGGGGCTCGCGAACGCGGCTGCAGAAACCAGGCGCATACCTGAGCTTCTGCAGCCACGATCGCAGCGGGGCGGGCGCGCCGGTCGTTGGACCAGCGAGAGCGGGGCCGCGCGAGCCGCTCGGTACCATGGCGGTCCGCTCCCCGGGGGAGTGAGTTAATGGCTATGCGCGCGGTCTCCAAAACCGTGAATCCGGGTTCGAATCCCGGCTCCCCCGCTGGCGCGCCGCGCAGGTAGGTCGACTCCGGCTACACGGTCCCCTTCGGGGACGCGCGATCCGGTTCGGGCCGCCGCGCCCGGAGAGCCGATCCGGACCGGGCGGTCGCGCCCGGAGAGCGGATCCGGACCGGGCCGCCGCGCCCGGAGAGCCGATCCGGACCGGGCGGTCGCGCCCGGAGAGCCGATCCGGACCAGGCGGCCCCGCCCGGAGAGCGGGCAATCGCCGATCACGGGCGCCTCGATGTGCTCATCGACAACGCCGGCGGCCGGTGCCGCGCACCGGCCCAGGAGATTGCGGTCGAGGGTCGGCGGCGGTCCGGCGGCTGAACGGCGACGGCGCCGGCGAGGCGCGATGAGGCCGCCTTTTCGGGATCCCGATGGACGAGCGGCCACCGACCGGACTCCGCGCGATACCCTTCGCTGCGCTGGCGGGCGAAGTGTTGTGGTTGCACAGAAGCCTTCCAAGCTTCTAGGGCGGGTTCGATTCCCGTCGCCCGCTTCGGCAGGCAACTCCACGGGGAGTGGCGCAGTCTGGTAGCGCATCCGGCTGGGGGCCGGAAGGTCGCAGGTTCAAATCCTGTCTCCCCGATAGTGCACGCGGATCGGTCCGGTCA
>JANJTP010000062.1 GCA_024711025.1 Solirubrobacteraceae bacterium | reverse complement strand
CGGCTTCGCGCTGCTCGGCCTGCGGGCGCTGTTCGTGCTGGTGACGGCGCTCGTCGCGCGCTTCCGCTACCTCAACCAGACGGTCGCGATCGTGCTCGGCGTGGTCGCCGTGAAGCTGCTCGTCGAGGACGTCTACAAGGTTTCCGCGACGCTGAGCCTGGCGCTCGTCGTCGGCCTGTTCGCGGCGGGGATCGGGCTGTCGCTGATCGTCGAGCGGCGCGAGGCGGCCGCTCAGGTCAGCCCGCCGAGCCCGCCGAGCTGACGGGCGACCTCGGCCTCGACGTCGAGCGGCGGCTCGCCCCGGCGCGCGCGGCGCGCGTTGCGGGCATGGACCAGGTCGCGCACCTCGGACTCGAGCGCGGGGCCTGCGGCCGTCGGGTGGCAGGCCGCGGGCTCGGCTGCCGTAGGGGCGCCGAGCAGCAGCGCGAGCTCCGCCTCGACGTCGAGCAGCGGACGCCCGGCCCGCGTGCGGACCGCGTTGCGCGCCTCGAGCAGCTGGCGCAGCTCGACCTCGCGAACGGGCGTGGCACCGGCGCCGCTCGGCGCCGGCCCGGCGCCGAGCAGGCCCTCGCCGATCTCCTCGTAGGATCGCCGCGCGCCGGGCAGCGTGGCGAGCCCGACGACGAGCGCCAGCCCGACGACGGCGTACAGCACGATGGGGAAGACCTCCTGCACCGCCGACCGATTGTCGCGCACCGCGGCCCGGCCGGAAAGTCCCGGTGAGCTCGGCACCGGCCGTAGGTCGCCCGTCGGCGCGCGAAGTCAGCGGGCGCCGGCCGGCACGGCCTCGTGCAGCCCGCGGATCGTCGAGCTGAGCACCAGTCGCCGTGCCCTTCGCAGTTGCTCGAGCGACAGCCGCGCTTCGCGGGCGTGCGGGTTCTCGGCGAGGATCCGGGCACGCGTGACGCCCGGCAGGATGCGCCCGTCGGCCGGCGGCGTGAGCCAACACTCGCCATCGAGCAGCCAGACGTTCGCATGGGCGGCCTCGAGCACGTCGCCGTCGGCGTCGACGAGCAGCGGGACCTCGCCGGGGAACGCCTCGGCGAGCGCGTCGAGCAGCCGTCGGTCGAGCCACTTGTCGGCGCCCAGGCCGCCGGGCAGCAGGACCGGCCGGAGGCGAGCCGGTTCCGTCGTCGGCTCGCCCGCGGGCGCCACGGCGATCGAGCAGCCGCGCTCCGTGGCGGCGATCCGCATCCGCGACCGGCCCGCGACCTCGCGAGCCACGGCGGCGACCTGCTCCTCCAGGTCGCGGGGGATGGCGACTCGTCCCGAGACGCGGAGCGCGCTCTCGCGCAGGCGCGCGAGGTGCTCGCGAACCTCGCGCGCCTCGCCGTCCTCGACGAGGATCGTCTCCAGCAGGCCGCCCGCGGGATCCGGCCGCTCGCCGAACGCGAGCGCGCGCGGGAGCGCCTCGATCGCCGCGGGCCGGGCCGGCTCGTCGAGCTCGGCGCCGAGCGCGGCGAGCGGGCCGCGGGCCTTGGCGGCGGCCTCCCGCATCTCGCCGCCGGGCGTCGAGTCGGCGACGACCGCTCCGCCGACGTCGAGCCAGATCCGATCGCCGGCCGTCTCGAAAGTGCGGATCGTGACGCTCAGGTCCAGGCCCGCGATCGGGCTCACGAGCCCCAGGGCGCCTGTGAAGGCGTGCCGCGCATGCGGCTCGAGCTCCGAGATCACCCGCATCGCCTGCACCTTCGGGGCGCCGGTCACCGATCCGGGCGGGAACGTGGCGCGCAGCAGCGCGCCGTCGGTCACCTCGTCCCGCAGCTCGCCGCTGACCGTCGAGACCATGTGCCAGACGCCGGGGTGCGGCTCGACTCGCGGCGGCTGCGCGCGGACCGTCCCGTACGAGCAGACCCGGCCGAGGTCGTTGCGCATCAGGTCGACGATCATCACGTGCTCGGCGGCGTCCTTGGAGGAGGCGAGCAGCGCCCGGCGCTGCGCCGCGTCCTCGTCCGCCGGGCCGCGGCGCGGCGCTGTGCCCTTGATCGGCTCGGTCGAGACGGCGCGCCCATCGCGGCGCAGGAAGCGCTCGGGGGAGAGGCTCAGCACGCCGTCGACGAGCGCTCCGAAGCGCGGGTGGGCGACGCCCAGCGCGTGCGCCGCCAGGTCCACGAGGTCGCCGTCCAGCCGCGCCTCGAGCCGCATCCCGATGTTCGCCTGGAAGAGCTCGCCCGCGGCGATCCGCTCGACGCAGTCGGCGACGGCGACCTGGTGGCAGCCGGCGCCGGGCGGGCGCGCCGCGAAGCGGGTCGTGAGCCGCGCCGGACGCGGACGTGGGTCGCCGGCGAGCAGGGCGCTCCAGTGGGCGAGGCGCTCGGCCAGCGCGCCGGCCCGCTCCGGCGTGGAGAGCGACTCGAACCACCAGCGCTCGCCGTCGAAGCGCACGAGATGGTCGTACCAGGCCAGCGACAGCGGTGGGCGATCCCCGGCGCCGGGAGGCCCGGGGGGCAGCCGCTCGATGCGGTGGGCGAGCGAGTAGCCCAGCCAGCCGACCCAGGCCCCGCCGACGATCGCCTCGCCGGGCTCGACCGCCGGGACCTGCGAGAGCAGCTCGAAGGGGTCCTCGTCGTCGCCCGCGACGCGCAGCGGCGCCGACCCGAGCAGCGCCGGCCCGCCTGCCCAGTCGCCGATCAGCGCAAACGGCCGGCGCTCGCCGCGCAGCAGCAGCACCGCCTGATCCGGTCTCAGCGTGGATCGCAGCGCGGTTCGTTTGCCCACGGCGGTCATCCTGGCCGTGGAGTGTCGCGGACGGCCCCGCGCGGCGCATCCAGCGTGCGCCGGCGGCGGACTTGACGCCTGCGTCACGCAGGCTAACCTGTGGCGAGACGAATATTGACTGACGAGTCAATCGTGCTCCGAGGAGTGCCGTCGCCGTGCCGGCGCCTCCGGAGCCCCGTGCCGGAGCCGCAAGGAGCAGAGAAAGTGGTCGACTTCACCCTCACCGACGAGCAGAAGAACCTCCGCGACCTGGCGCGCGAGTTCGCGGAGAACGAGATCCGACCGGTCGCGGCCGAGCACGACCGCGACGGCAGCTGGCCGGCGGAGATCGTCCGCAAGGCCTGGGAGGTCGGCCTGATGAACATCCACGTCCCGGAGGAGTACGGCGGGGCGGGACTGCGCCACTTCGACGGCGTGCTCGTCGAGGAGGAGATGGCGCGCGGCTGCTCCGGGATCCAGACCTCCCTCGGCGCCAACGGCCTCGCGTCGACGCCGCTCCTGCTCGGCGGATCGGACGCCGTCAAGCGGCGCTACCTCGGCATGCTGATCGAGGAGCCGAAGCTCGCGTCGTTCTGCCTCACCGAGCCGGGGGCAGGGTCCGACGTCGCCGGCATGCGCACGCGGGCGGTGCGCAAGGGCGACTCGTACGTGATCACCGGCCAGAAGTGCTTCATCACGAACGCCAGCCACGCCGACTGGTACGCGGTCTTCGCGAAGACCGACCCGGAGGCCGGCCACCGCGGGATCTCGGCGTTCGTCGTGCCGCGCGACGAGACCGTGATCATCGACAAGAAGGAGGACAAGCTCGGTCAGCGCGCGTCCGACACGGCGACCGTGTCGTTCAACGAGACCGTCGTGCCCGCCGCGAACCTGCTGGGTGAGGAGAACCACGGCTTCAAGCTTGCGATGGCGACGCTCGACCTGACCCGTCCGGCGGTCGCCGCGATGGCCGTCGGCATCGCCCGTGCGGCATTCGAGGCGGCGAAGGCCTACTCGATCGAGCGCGTCCAGTTCGGCGTGCCGATCGCGATGCACCAAGCCGTCTCGTTCATGATCGCCGACATGGCGACGAAGCTTCACGCCGCGCGTCTCATGACCTGGAACGCGGCCGTGCTGCTCGACCAGGGCCGGCGAGCGTCGCTCGAGAGCTCGCACGCCAAGCGCTTCGCCGCCGACTCCGCGATGGAGATCACGACCGACGCCGTGCAGGTCTTCGGTGGCTATGGGTACATGAAGGACTACCCCGTCGAGAAGTACATGCGCGACGCGAAGATCATGCAGATCTACGAGGGCACCTCGCAGATCCAGCGCCTCGTCATCGCCCGCGAGACGTTGATGCCGCGCCAGGTCGAGACGCCGGCCGCGGCGACGGCGTAGTGCGCCCGGCTTCGTTCGGCAGGAGCGGCGCGAGGGCCGCCCCCGGCGGGGCGACCCTCGCGCCGTCGAGCGCTGAGTAGGCGGGGCGCCGTCCGGGCCGCCATCATCAGCGGGTGTGCGGCTCGAAGCGGTCAGCCCCGGCGACATCGTCCGCGCCTCGGTGCGCGGGCGGATGTTCCACGCGGTCGTGCGGGGCACGGTTCCCGGTGGGCTGCAGGTCGACCCGATCGAGCGCGGGATCAGCTATCGCCATCTCAAGGCGCGCGACGTGGTCGAGCACTGGGCCCGCCGCGGGCGTCCGCGCGCCCAGGCCGAGCGTGACGTGCATCCCGAGCAGCGCTCGCTGCTCGATCTCGAAGACCGCTAGCCGCCGGGCGCGGCCGCCGCGGGCCGCCTGCTCGCGGATCCCCGCGCGACGGCCGGTCGCGTAACGTTGTCCGCCCCACTCCCGCAGACCCAAGGAGACCCCGCGCGATGTTCGTGTTCAAGGCCGCCGTCGTAGGAGCAGGGACCATGGGCGGCCAGATCGCCCAGACGATCGCCGCCGCCGGGATCCCCGTCATGCTCAAGGACGTGCGCGACGACCTCGTCGAGGCCGGGCTGCGCGAGGCACGGGGCGTGACCGAGGGCCAGGTGGCGAAGCTGGTCGAGAAGGGCAGGCTGACCGACGAGCAGGCGGCCGCCCAGGTCGCGGAGGTCCTGGGGAGGATCCACGGCACGACGAGCTACGACGGCTTCGGCGACGTCGACTTCGTCATCGAGGCGGTGCCCGAGCGCATGGCGATCAAGCAGGCGGTGTTCTCCGAGCTCGACGCCTGCACGCCCGGCCACGCGGTGCTCGCGACGAACACCTCGTCGCTCTCGATCACCGAGATCGGCGAGGCCACGCTGCGCCCCGACAAGGTCGTCGGCTTCCACTACTTCTACCCGGCCTCGGTCATGCCGCTCGTCGAGGTCATCGAGGGCGACGACACCTCGCAGGAGACCGTGCAGGCGGCGGTCACCTTCGCCCAGGCGATCCGCAAGCAGCCGATCGCCTGCCTCGAGGTGCCGGGATTCGTCGTCAACCGGATCCTCAACTCGGGCATCGCGGAGATCTGGCGTGCGCAGGAGGAGCAGGGCCTGTCGATCAAGGCGATCGACGAGGGCGTCGGCGCGGCCAATGTCGTCCCGATGGGCCCGTACTTCCTGATGAGCCTGCTGGGCCTCGACACCGTGCTGCATGTCGCCGAGCACCTGCACGGCGCCTACGGGGAGCGCTTCTACGTGCCCGCGGGGATGCGTCGGCTCGTCGAGGCGGGCAAGCTCGGCGCGAAGACCGGCGGCGACGGCTTCTACTCGCCGAGCGGCGAGCCGAACGTCGCCGGCGATGCGCAGCCCGACGTCGAGCGGCTCGTCGAGCTGCTGACGCTGAAGACGCTCGTCGAGGCGTGCCTGGTGCTGGAGGAGGGAGTCGCGTCCCACCGCGACATCGACTTCGGGATGATGGCCGGCGCCGGACTGGACCCGCGGCGTGGCATGCTGCCGCCGTTCATGAAGGCCGACGTCGAGGGGCTCGACATCGTCCTGGAGCGCCTCGAGAGCGCCGCCGAGCAGGAGGGGGAGCGGTTTGCCCCGCCGACGATCCTGAGACGGCTCGTCGCCCAGGGCCGGCTCGGCGTCAAGAGCGGCCAGGGCTTCTACGCCTACCCGCAGGCGGATGCCGAGCAGCCGGCCGGGGCCGACGGCGTCGTGAAGCTCGAGTCGCGCGGGGAGGTGGCGATCGCCTGGCTGGCCAACGGCCAGATGAACTCGATCTCGCCGCAGGTGATCGAGCATCTCGGGAAGGTCTGGGAGGCGGTGAAGGCCGGCCCGGCGCGTGCGCTCGTCGTCGCCTCCGCCAACCCGATGCTGTATTGCGCCGGCGCCGACATCAGGTCGTTCACGCAGATGGACGAGGCCGGCGGCAAGGAGCTGATCGACGGCGGCCACGCGCTGCTGCGGGACTTCGGGCGGGCCGGCATCGCGACGATCGCCGCCGTCAACGGCCTGGCGTTCGGCGGCGGATGCGAGCTGGCGATGGCCTGCGACCTGCGCCTCGCCGGGCGCTCGGCGCTCTTCGGTCAGCCGGAGGTCAAGCTCGGGATCATCCCCGGCTTCGGGGGCACCCAGCGGCTGCCGCGGCTCGTCGGCGAGAGCAAGGCGCTCGAGCTGAATCTCGTCGGCGACCCGATCGGCGCGGACGAGGCGTACGACATCGGCCTCGTCAGCCGCGTCGTGCCCGACCACGAGCTGCTCGACACCGCGCTCGCGTGGGCCAGGCGGCTTGCCGAGCAGGCGCCGCTGGCCGTCGAGGCGATCAAGGAGGTCTCCGCGAACGGCGACCTGGACGCGGGGATCGAGGCGGAGAAGGTCGCCTTCGAGCGCGTCTTCCGCTCGGCCGATGCCCGCGAGGGGATCGGTGCGTTCCTCGGCAGGCGCAAGCCGAGATGGAGCGGCTCCTGAGCCGCACCCCCGACGAGGAGCGCGGCCGGCTGGCCGCGCTCGTCCGTGCGGCCTCCTCGGTGGTCGCGCTCACGGGCGCCGGCATCTCGGTCCCCTCGGGGATCCCGGACTTCCGCAGCCCCGGGACGGGGATCTGGCAGAGCGTCGACCCCATGACGGTCGCGCAGATCGACGTCTGGCGGTCCGACCCGGCGCGCTTCTGGGGTTTCTACGCCCAGCGCTTCGCGCTGCTCGAGGAACGGGTCCCGAACGCCGCGCACCGCGCGCTGGCCGAGCTCGAGCGCCGCGGCCTGCTCGACGCCGTCGTCACGCAGAACATCGACCGCCTCCACCGGCATGCCGGAACCCGTGAGCTGGTCGAGGTCCACGGCTCGATCGAGAGCTCGGTCTGCCTCTCCTGCAGCGCCTCGTTCGCGCTCGCCGTCGTGCGCGAGCGGATCGCCGCCGACGAGCAGGGCGTTCCGCGCTGCGACTGCGGCGCCGCGCTCAAGCCGGGCGTCGTCCTGTTCGGGGAGCTGCTGCCCGAGCCGGCGATCGATCGCGCCTTCGATCTGGCCAGGGGAGCCGATCTGCTGCTGTGCATCGGAACCTCGCTCGAGGTCTATCCGGTCGCCCAGCTCCCCGGCATCACGGCCGCCGCGGGCGGCCGCGTGGCGATCGTCTCGCAAGGGCCGACGTCGTTCGACGAGCACGCGTCCGCCCGGCTCGGCGGAGATGTCGTGGACGAGCTCGAGGGGCTTCTCGCGGCCCTTGCATGACGCTCCAGGCCCGGCCGTGACGCGCGGCCGGGGTCGAGTGGCCTGCCGGCGCCGCCGCCGAGGTCGCCGACCTCGCTGACGCTCCGAGCGTGGTGCCGGCGGCGCCCTCGCGTCGCCGGCACCACGCCGCTCACCGCGGGGGCGATCCCGGTGTGCGGAACGTCGGGAGGCGCGTCCAGTCGACGTCGTCGAGGGGAACGCCGAAGTCCCAAAGCTCGAGCGTGTCGGTGCGATGCCCCCAGGTGAAGCGCACCCGCCGGATGTGCTCGTCGTCGAGCCAGATGCCGACGGGCAGCGCGAGCAGCTCCTCGAAGCGCTCGCGCTCTGGTGTGGCCAGTCCGCCGGGCGCGGCACGGGAGGCGACGCTCAGGTCGGCCGTCGCGGCGACGCGGCGGCACCGCGCGCCGCGCACCGTCTCGGACGGCATGTCGGTCGCGGCCGTGACGCCGACGAGGACGTCGAGCAGCCACAGCGGCGTCGGCATCTGCGGCTTATCGGATGGCAGGGTGGCGAGCGGACAGCCGGAGGCGCCGTCCCACTCGCGGCCGTCGGCGTAGAGCCTCGCCGCCCCGCCGTAGTCGAGCATCGACCGCCGACCGGCGATGTCGATGACGCCCTCGGCGCTCATATGGCGGAAGTCGACGCCCCCGGATGCGATGCCGAGCAGCCGCTTGCCGGCCGCCTTGCCGGCTGCCACCGCGGGCGTGAGGAGCCCGCCGCGGCGAGGCCTCACGAGCGGCGGCATCGCCCAGTCGAGGTCGACTCGCAGCTCGATCCGCGCGGTCGCAGCCGCGAAGGTCCGCCGGCGCGCGTCGGCGAGCGCTTCGAGGGCTGTGTGGGCTGCATCCATGGCGTTCTCCCCGTGTCAAGCGTGGTTGTACAGGATGAGGTTGGATCTGCTCCCAGGTCGCCGCGACTTCGCGCGGCGTGTTGCAGGCCGGCCGGCGGCGTGGTCGGTAGTGCCAGCGGTCGATGTAGGCGCGGATCTCGCTAAGCGCCGGCGGCGAGATACGCGCGCGCTCGCAGCGCGGCCTCGAGCCGCTCGAGCGCGTGACGCGCAGCCGCCCACGGCTCGTCGCCGACGCCGCCGAGCAGCGCGCGCCGAGCGGCCTCGTCCGCCGCCGGCTGCAGCTCTTGCAGCTCGTCCAGCCTGGCCTCGATGTCGCCCAGGCCGGCCCAGGGCGTCAGCTCCGCGAGCGCCGCCTCGTAGGCGGCGCGGAGCTGCAGCGCGGCCTCGCGGCGGCGACCGGCGTCGAAGTCGGCCCGCGCGCGGAGAGTCAGCTCCTCGCAGGCGAGCGCGACGTCGCGGACCGCGAGTATCGCCGCGAGCCGCTCCTCGTGCCGGCGCTCGCGGACGCGACGCGGAGCGTGGGGCGCCGGAACCTCGACGGCGCGCGACCAGCGCCCCTCGGCGACCTCCTCACCGACGCCGACGCCGACGCGCGCGACGAGCGCCTGCTCGCGGGTCAGCGGGCGGACACCGGGGTCGGCGGTCGCGATGCGGTGTGCCTGGACGACGTCGTTGAGCACCGCGATCGCCTCCGCGACCAGAGCCTGCGGGTCACACTCGCGCAGCCAGTGCTCGCCGGGCACGTCGAGCGCCCGCGCGGCGACGAGCGTGGCACGCGTCACGAGGACCGGGGTGGGCGGCGCGCCGGGCGCGGCCGCTCGCGGCCTCGATCGTCGCCGGCGGGCCAGGGGACCGCCAGCGGCGGGCGGCGCGCCAAGCGTCCGCACGACGAGGACGTAGGCGGGCTCCCCGGCATGCCCGCGCAGGACGTAGCGTCCGTCGGCCGGTCCGAGCGACCAGGGCACCTCGACCTGCACGAACGAGAAGAGCTGGGTCGGCATCCGGGCGCGATGGTGACATGGGATCACGACGGCTGGGTGGAGTCGGGGCGCCCGGATGCGCGCGCAGGGCTGCGGTAGCTTTCCGCCATGAGCTTCGACGAGGGGACCGGCGAGGGTCTGCGTCAGCGCCTCGCGCGCCAGGGCGAGGACACGCTCGGCAAGATCGCTCAGGAGCTGCTCGAGAACCCTCTCGTCAGCGGTGCCCTCGCTCGCGCCTTCGAGGCGCGCGAGCGCGCGGTGCAGGCCCAGGAGGCGGCGATGGGCGCGCTGAACCTTCCCTCGGCGGCCGACATCGAACGGCTCACGCGCCGGCTGCGCTCGGTCAGCCAGCGGCTCGAGGGCATCGAGGACGCGGTCGACCGGCTCGATTCGCGACTGGGCGGAGCGGATCGCGGAGCCTCGGACGAGCGCCTGCGCACGATCGAGCAGCGGCTGGCCGCGATCGACACGGCGATGAGCGAGGCGGTGGCCGCGCTGGCCTCGCTGCAGGCCGCGCGCGCCGCTCCCGCGAAGCGGGCCCCGGCGCGGCGCTCCACCCCGTCGAAACCGGCGACCGGGGAGTGACCGGCGCGGGCGGCGCCCGGAGGCTCGCCTCCACGCGCCTCGCCCTCGGAATGCGTCGGGTGGGCTCCCCGTCGCCGGAGCCGCCCGCTCAGCCTGGACTCGGCAGAAGCGCCTCGAGCGCGGCCCGGCCGAGCCGGAGCGCCGCACGTTCGAGCGGCTCGCCGGCCAGCCGCTCCCCCCGGCCGGGCCCATCGTCGCTGACCATGAGGAGGCAGGCGACGCGCACGCCGCGCCGCGCGGCGACGGCGAGCAGCGCCGCGGCCTCCATCTCGACCGCGAGCGCACCCGCCGCCCGCCAATCGCTCGGCCGGTCCGGGTCCGGGTCGTAGAAGAGGTCGGTGGTCACGACCGGTCCGCTGTGGTCGGCGCGCGCGACCAGCTCGGCGGTCAGCGCGGCGTCGGGCTCGAGCGCCTCTCCGGCACCGAGCGCGCGGCTCGTCCCGTCGGCGCAGATCACCGACGTCGCGGCGACGAGGTCGCCGAGCCGCAGCCCCGGCGACAGCGAGCCGCACGAGCCGATGCGCACGGCGACCTCGAGTCCCAGGTCGCAGAGCTCCTCGAGCACGATTGCCGCACACGGCCCGCCCAGCCCGTGGCTCATGATCGTCAGGGGCTCGCCGTCCGGTCCGGCGCCGGTGTAGCCCCAGAGGCCGCGGTTGTGGTTGAACATCCGCGGCTCGCTCGTCAGGGCCTGGGCGAGGAGCAGCGCGCGACCCGGATCGCCGGGCAGCAGCGCCCGCCGCGCGAGCGGCGCCGTGGGGTGGACATGACGAGGTTGCCCGCGCATCGGTCCGCGAGAATATGCTGCGCCCATGGCCAAGCAGCAGCAGGACGAAAGCGGTGGCCGCAGCCGAGGGGGATCGCGTGCCGAGCAGGTTCGCTCGGCGGTCGATCAGGCCTTGCAGGCGGCCAGCTCGCAACTCACCCGCGAGCGAGCCCAGGACATCGCCGACGAGCTGGCGGCGGCCGCCGGTCGTGTGCGCGAGGCGCTCGAGGACCTGAAGCCGCCCAGCGGAGACGAGCTGCGACGCGTGGACGAGCGCATCGCCGGGCTCGAGAAGCGGATCGCGGCCCTCGAGGCGGCGACCGGGACGGCGCCGCCCAAGGCGACGGCGAGGAGGGCGCCGACCAGGAGGCCCGCGGCGGCCGCGGCGAAGAAGCCGGCGGCGAAGAAGCCCGCCGGCCGTACGCCGCCCGAGCGCGGGTCCTGAGCGGGCGGGAGGCCCGATGGGCGTCGAGTTCGACTCCCCGCGGCAGTTCCGCGAGGCGATGGACGCGGTCTTCGCGCTGATGGACGAGGACCCCGAGATGGGGCCGAGCCTGCGCGACGCCGACGTGCCCCAGCGCTTCGAGTTCGACGACGTCGACCTGGTCGTGAACATCCGTGCCTCTCGAGCCGGCGAGCCGGGCAACCTGCGCTGGGAGTGGACCGACGACGTCGACTGGGAGGCGAGGGTGCGGATGCGGATGAGCTCCGAGGTCGCCAACCGCTACTTCCAGGGCAAGGAGAACGTGCCGCTCGCCATCGCGCGCCGGCGGATCAAGGCGGGCGGCGACGTGAAGGCGGCGCTCGCCCTGATCCCGATCACCAAGCCCGTGTACGCGCAGTACCGAGCGCTGCTCGAGGAGCGCTGGCCGCAGCTGCTCGCCTAGCGGCTGCGGCGAGGGCGATGGCCGGCGCTCTTCCGGCCTGCGGGAGCGACGGCGGCGAGCTGCTCGCCCGCCTGCGCACCGGCGGCCTCCTGCCGGCGGGGCGCGACGTGCTCGTGCTGCTTTCCGGCGGGCGCGACTCGGTCTGCCTGCTCGACGCCGCGGTCCTGCTCGCGGGAGTCGGCCATGTGCGCGCGCTGCACGTCAACTACGGCCTGCGGGACGAGGCGAGCGCCGACGAGGACGCCTGCGTGGAGCTGTGCGAGCGGCTCGGGGTCGAGCTGCGCGTCGAGCGGCCCGGTGCGCCGCCGCGCGCCGGGAACCTGCAGGCATGGGCACGCGACCTGCGCTACGGCGCCGGCACGCGGCTCGCCGCCGCCGTCGGCGCGCGCCTCGCGGCCGGCCACACGATCACCGACCAGGCCGAGACCGTGCTCTATCGCCTCGCCGCCTCGCCGGGGCGCCGCGCGCTGCTGGGGATGGAGGACGAGCGCGGGCTGCTCGTACGCCCGCTGCTGCGCGCCGGCCTGAGTCGGGAGGACACCGCGGACTGGTGCCGTGCTCGCGGGCTGGACTGGCGTGAGGACCTCACGAACGAGAGCCCGGGTTTCGCGCGTGGGCGCGTGCGCGCTCGCGCGATGCCGGCGCTGCGCGAGCTGCACCCGGCTGCCGAGACGAACCTGCTGCGGACCGTCGCGCTGCTGCGCGAGGAGGCGGCGGTGCTGGACGAGCTCGTGGAGACCGTGCTGGGCGATCGGCGGGAGATCGGGGTCGAGCACCTCGCCGCCCTGCCGCCGGCGCTCGCGCGACTCGTCGTGCGCAGGCTCGCCGAGGATGCCGCGGGGCGCCTCTGCGCGAGGGCGCCCGGCCGGCTGGACGAGCTGCTCGGCCTCGCACGCGCTGACGGACGCCCGGCCGCGCTGGACCTGGGCGACGGCGCGCGGGCCGTCGTCGAGCGGGGGGCGCTGCGCTTCGAGCGCGGCGGGCCGGCCCCGATACGGCCCCAATAGAGTCCCGGCCGCGATGACCGACCAGCCGCCGATCGGCGAGATCCTCGTCCAGGCCGACGAGCTCAAGGAGCGCGTGCGAGCGCTCGGGCGCCAGATCTCGGCGGACTACACCGGCCGCGACCTGCTGCTCGTGGGCGTGCTGAAGGGGGCGATGTTCTTCCTCGCCGACCTGATGCGCAGCATCGACGGGCCCTGCGAGGTCGACTTCATGGCGGTCGCCTCGTACGGCTCCGCGACCGACTCCTCGGGTGTCGTGCGGATCCTCAAGGACCTCGACACGCCGATCGAGGGGCGCAACGTCCTGATCGTCGAGGACATCGTCGACTCGGGCCTGACGCTCCAGTACCTGCTGCGCAACCTCGGCGCCCGCGACCCGGGGTCGCTCGAGGTCTGTGCGCTGCTCACCAAGCCCGAGCGGCTCGTGGCCGAGGTCCCCATCCGCTACACCGGCTTCGAGATCCCCAACCGCTTCGCGATCGGCTACGGGCTCGATCACGCGGAGCGCTGGCGCAACCTCCCCTACGTCGCCGCGCTGGCGGACGAGGGGTGCTGACCGTCGTCCACGCCGCCGCGGACCGCCGGGGCGGCCATGATCCCCCTGGTACCCTCAGCTTCTTGACCGGTCCGCCGACAGGCCGCGCGAAGGGCGCTCCAGCAGGGGCATGAGCAGGTTCTTCAAGAGCGCTGCGTTCCCGATCCTGATCGTGGTGATGCTGGCGTTCTTCGCCCAGCGCCTGATCAACACCGGCGACCAGCCCAAGCCGCCGACGTACAGCCAGTTCCTCTCCCAGCTCCAGGCGGGCGACGTGAAGTCGGTCGACCTTCGCACGAAGGACAACACGGTCGTCGTCACGCCGCGTCAGGGCAAGCCGTACGAGACCGGCTACACCGACGGCGGCGCCGACCGCCTCGACGCGCAGCTGTCCACCGCCGAGCAGCAGGGCAAGATCGACAGCTACAACGTCGAGGGTCGCAAGACCAACGGCTGGCTCTCGCTGTTGACGTACGTCCTGCCGTTCCTGATCTTCATCGGGTTCTGGATCTTCCTGATGAACCAGGTGCAGGGCGGCGGCTCGAAGGTGATGTCGTTCGGCAAGTCGCGCGCCAAGCGGATGTCGGTCGACTCGCCGAAGATCAGCTTCCGCGACGTCGCCGGGGTGGACGAGGCGGTCGAGGAGCTGCACGAGATCAAGGAGTTCCTCGAGAACCCGAAGAAGTTCCAGGCGCTCGGCGCGCGCATCCCCAAGGGCGTGCTGCTGTTCGGCCCGCCCGGCACCGGCAAGACCCTGCTCGCGCGCGCCGTCGCCGGCGAGGCGGGCGTGCCGTTCTTCTCGATCTCCGGCTCGGACTTCGTCGAGATGTTCGTCGGCGTCGGCGCCAGTCGCGTGCGCGACCTCTTCGAGCAGGCCAAGCAGAACTCGCCCTGCATCATCTTCATGGACGAGATCGACGCCGTCGGCCGCCACCGCGGTGCCGGCCTCGGCGGGGGCCACGACGAGCGCGAGCAGACGCTCAACCAGCTCCTGGTCGAGATGGACGGCTTCGAGATGAAGGACAACATCATCCTCATCGCCGCCACCAACCGGCCCGACATCCTCGACCCGGCGCTGCTGCGGCCGGGCCGCTTCGACCGGCAGATCGTCGTCGACCGGCCGGACCGCAAGGGTCGCGCGAAGATCCTCGAGGTCCACACCCGCGGCAAGCCGCTGGCGCGGGACATCGACGTCGACACGCTCGCCGGCCAGACGGCGGGATTCACCGGCGCCGACCTCTCGAACCTGATCAACGAGGCCGCCCTCCTGGCCGCCCGCACGGGCAAGCGCGAGATCACCCAGCACGAGCTGGAGGAGGGGATCATGCGCGTGATCGCCGGGCCGGAGAAGAAGACGCGCGTGATGGGCGAGCAGGAGCGGCTGATCACCGCGTACCACGAGATGGGTCACGCGATCGTCGGCCACTACCTCGAGCACGCCGATCCCGTTCACAAGATCTCGATCATCGGCCGCGGTCAGGCGCTCGGCTACACGATCTCGATGCCGGCCGAGGACAGGTTCCTCACGACGCGCGCCCAGCTCCAGGACCAGATGGCGATGACGCTCGGCGGCCGTGCCGCGGAGGAGATCGTCTTCAGCGAGATCACGACCGGCGCCTCGAACGACCTGGAGAAGGTGACGGCGACGGCCAAGCAGATGGTGATGCGGTTCGGGATGAGCGAGCGCCTCGGTCCGCGCGTCTTCGGTCACGAACACGGCCAGCCGTTCCTCGGGCGCGAGTTCTCGAGCGAGCCCGACTACTCCGACGAGATCGCGCGCGAGATCGACGACGAGATCAGGCGGATCGTCGAGGGCGCCCATCAGCGAGCGCGCGACATCCTCACCGAGCATCGCGAGGCGCTGGAGACCACCTCCCAGGTGCTGGTTCGCCGCGAGACGATCGAGAAGTCCGAGTTCGAGGCACTGCTCGAGGGCAAGAGCGAGGACGAGGTCTTCGGTCCCAGCGAGCCCCAGGTCCCGCAGCTTCCGGGGGCCCCGGAGGGCGGCGAGCAGCCCCGCCGCGACGCTCCGCGCCCGCTGCCCCGGCCCGGCCTCGCCGGCGGCGGGCTCGAGGCACGCGGGCTCGACCTGCCCGAGAAGCCCGAGCTGGCGTAGCCGGCGCAGCGGGCCGATGCGCTCCGCCCGCCCGTCGGCCGTCGTTCACTACGATCCGCACCGCATGTCGCCGCCGTGGACCGTCATGGGCGTCGTCAACGTCACCCCGGACTCGTTCTCCGACGGGGGCCTGTGGCTCGACGCCGGCGCGGCGGTTCGCCACGGCGTCGAGCTGCACGCTCAGGGCGCGGCGGTCCTCGACGTCGGCGGCGAGTCGACCAGGCCCGGCGCTGCGTCCGTCGACGAGCACGAGGAGCTGCGCCGCGTCCTGCCGGTCATCGAGGGGCTTTGCGCGGCCGCGCCCGGCGCGCGCCTGAGCATCGACACGGCCAAGCTCGCGGTCGCACGCGAGGCCCTGCGCGCCGGCGCGTCCTACGTGAACGACGTGACGGCGTTTCGCGGGGATCCGGCGATGGCCGAGCTCGTCGCCGAGGCCGGCTGCGAGTGCTGTCTGATGCACATGCGCGGCGAGCCGCGCACGATGCAGGACGATCCCAGGTACGGCGACGTGGTCGGAGAGGTCGGCGCGTTCCTCGAGCAGCGCGCACAGTTCGCGATCACGCGCGGCGTCGCGCCGGATCGCATCCAGCTCGACCCGGGGATCGGCTTCGGCAAGACGCTCGAGCACAACCTCGAGCTGCTGCGGCGCCTGGACGAGATCGTCGCACTCGGTTTCCCCGTCGTGATCGGCGTCTCGCGCAAGTCGTTCCTCGGGCGGCTGACGGGCCGCTCGCTCGCCGCGGAGCGAGTCGCGGCCGGCGTGGCGGCCAACGTCCTCGCCTACGAGCGCGGCGCGACCGTCTTCCGGGTTCACGACGTCGCCGAGACCGTCGATGGGCTGCGCGTCGCGGCTGGTACGTTGGCATGCGATGAGCGCTGAGCCCGAGCACGACGAGGACTGGGACGACGAGGACGTCGACGGCGACGGCTTCGACGAGGATCCGCTCGAGCGCACGGCCGTCACCGTCGAGGTCACGGGGCTGTCGCTGTACACGCACCACGGGGTGAGCGAGGCCGAGCGCGAGATCGGCCAGCGCCTGATCTTCGACCTGCGCTTCGATGCCGGCGCCTGCGACGCGACGGTCACCGACCGGATAGAGGACACGGTCGACTACGGGCGCGTCTGCGAGGTCGTGGCCCTTGTCGCCCAGCGGCGCAGCTACGCGACGCTCGAGGCGCTCTGCACGGCCGTCGCCGACCGGCTGCTGGACGACTTCGAGGCGGGCGAGGTGTGGGTCAAGGCGACGAAGCCCGAGCCGCCGATCGCGCTGCCGGTGGAGTCGGTCTCGGTCGAGGTCTGGCGCGCCGCCGCCGACGACGACGACGAGTGAGCCCGGACCGCGCCGGATGATCGGCTACCTCGGACTGGGCTCGAACGTCGGCGAGCGTCGCGCGAATCTCCAGGCAGCCGTCGACGGGCTCGCCGCGCACGGCGTCCGCGTGCTCGCCTCGTCGGCGACATACGACACCGACCCCGTCGGGCTGGTCCTCGACCAGCCGTCGTTCCTCAACGCCTGCCTGCGCGTCGAGACCGCGCTGGACCCCGAGGAGCTGCTCGACGCCTGCAAGGCGATCGAGCGCGAGCTGGGGCGCGAGAGCGTCGGCGCGGTTCGACACGGCCCGCGGCCGATCGACGTCGACGTGCTGCTGCTCGGCGAGCTCGAGCACGCGAGCGATCGCCTGACCCTGCCGCACGCCCAGGCGACCTCTCGGCGCTTCGTCCTGATCCCGCTGCTCGAGCTCGACTTCGAGCTGGCGACCCCGGACGGGACGCGGCTCAGCGACCGCCTGGCCGCGCTCCCCATCGAGGGAGAGGGCGTGCGCCGCGCGGGCGACCCGCTGGTCGTGCCGGCAGTGGATCCGCGACCCACCAGTTGACGGGTGTGCGGGAACCCTTCCGAGGACGGTCCGTCGCGGTGGCGCTGGGACCGTCCTCGCCCGTCGTGTCCAGACCGAGCGGCGACGGCGGCGGGCGCTGCGCCGGAAGGCGCGGGGACGGCCGTACGGCGAGGGCGTGGCCGGGCAGCGGTCCGCCGCTGCGCGTACCGTTCCGGGCGATGAGCACGCCGCCGCAGATCGCCACGAGGCGCCGGGGGTTCTTCGGGAGCCTGCTGGACCTGTCGTTCACCTCGCTCGTGACGACGAGGGTCATCCGGCTCCTCTACCTGCTGCTGCTGGTGCTCGTTGCGCTGGGGCTCGCCGCGGCGATCGTCGCCGCGATCCTCTCGGGCGAGACGGCGTCGATCGTCGTGGCGGTCGTCGCGGCGCCGCTCGTTGCGCTGCTCTACGTGATCTGCGCCCGCGTCGGGCTCGAGGTCATCGTCGCGATCTTCCGCCTGCTCGAGTCGAGCCGCGAGATCGCCTTCCTCGAGCGCCAGAAGCTTGTGCTCATGCAGCGGCAGGCCGGCGTCGCCCCTGTCTCGCAGGAGCCGCCGCCCGGCGGGTCCGGCGCGTAGGCTCCGCCGGCGATGCTGCTCGCCGTCGACGTCGGCAACACCCAGACGCACTTCGGCGCCTACGAGGGCTCGGAGCTCGTCGAGCACTGGCGGCTGGCGACCGTGCGCGAGTCGAGCGCCGACGAGCTCGGGGCGGCGCTGCGCAATCTCGTCGAGCTGCGTGGGATCGGGCTCGCCGATCTCCACACGTCGATCGTCTCGTCGACGGTGCCGCAGCTCGGGCCCGAGTGGGCGGCGATGGCGCATCGCTACCTGGGTCACGAGATGCTCATCGTCGGCCCCGGTGTCCGCACCGGCATGGCGCTGCGCTACGACAACCCGCGTGAGATCGGCGCCGACCGCCTGGTCAACGCGGTGGCCGCGTACGAGCGCTTCCGCCGCGCCTGCATCGTCGTCGACTTCGGAACCGCGATCACGTTCGACCCGGTGTCGGCCGCGGGCGAGTACCTCGGGGGCATCATCAGCCCCGGAGTCGAGGTCTCGATGGACGCGCTGACCAGCCGCGCGGCGAAGCTGCCGAGGATCGACCTCGCGCCGCCGCGGGCGCTGATCGGCAAGTCGACGATCGAGGCGATCCGATCGGGCGTCATCTACGGCTTCGCGGGTCAGGTCGACGGCATCGTCGGACGGCTGCTGCGCGAGCTCGGCGAGGAGACGGCGACGATCGCGACCGGCGGGCTCGCGCATCACATCGTGCCGTTCACCGAGACGATCGACGAGATCGACGAGCTGCTGACGCTGGAGGGCCTGCGGCTGCTCTGGCAGCGCAACAGCGGCGTCTGAGACGGCCGCGCGGCGGGGCCGCGCGACGCACCCGCGAGGGCCCCGTCCACGCCCGGCGCGATGCCTCGACGCGCGTGTTGCGGGCGCTCCACGGTGGGAGTACGCTCGACGTGCGGCGTGTCAGAAAGGGGGTAGCCATGACACGCGAGGAGATCCTTCGCCGGGTCGACGAGCAGGACGACGCGTTCAACAGGCACGACGCGGCGGCGATCGCGGCGACGTACGCGACCGACGCCCGCATGCGGGACGCGGCCGCGGGTGGCCCGATCGAGGGCCGAGAAGCCGTTCGGGCGTACATCGACGGCTACATGAAGGCGTTCCCGGACCTTCGCTGGGAGCGGGTCGGCCTGGAGATCGACGGTGACGTGGGCGTCGAGGAGTGGCGTTGCACGGGCACCCACGAGGGCGACATGCCCGGGCTTCCGGCAACCCACCGTCAGATGACGGTGGACGGCTGCTCGGTCCTGTTCTTCGGGGACGACGGCCTGGTCCGCGAGGAGCACAACTACTGGGACGAGGCCGCGATGCTGCGCCAGCTCGGCGCTATGGCCGAGCCCGCGGCAACGGCCTGATCGTGGCGCGGGGAGGGCGGCCGGCCTCCCCGTCCGCGGGCCGAAGCCGGGCGGGTGTGGCGTGCCGACGGCCGCGGGTACCCTGGCCGGGTGACGCAGCAGGCGCTGAGCGAGCCGTTCGAGATCGGCGGGGTCCACGTGCCCAACCGCGTCGCGCTCGCCCCGCTCGCCGGCATCGGGAACTGGTTCGTGCGCCTGCAGGCCCGTCGCCACGGGGCGGGGCTGGTCGTCAGCGAGATGGTCTCGAGCTTCGCCATCCACCACGGCAACCGCAAGACGCTCACCGAGCTGCTGCGCATCGACCCACGGGAGCGCACCACGGGGCCGGGTGGCCCGGTCGCGATCCAGCTCTTCGGCCAGGACCCGGACGTCATGCGCTCGGCGGCCTCGACGGTCGCCGAGCGGGGAGCGGACATCATCGACATCAACATGGGCTGCCCGGTGCCGAAGGTCTGCAGGACCGGCGCCGGCGCGGCGCTGCTGCGCGACCCGGCGCGAGCGGTGGCCGTCGCCCGAGCGGCGCGCGAGGGAAGCGGGCTGCCGGTGACGGTCAAGCTGCGCTCGGGCCTGCGGGCCGGCGAGCGCGACGGCTTCGAGCTCGCGCTGCGCCTCGTCGAGGATGCCGGCGTCAGCGCGATCGGCTTCCACCCGCGCTCCGCGCAGGTGCAGCACAAGGGCACTCCGGATCTGGAGCTCGCCGCGCTGCTCGTCGAGCGTCTCGCGCCGACGCCGGTCGTCCTCTCGGGCGGGCTGCGCGACGAGCGGCGCGTGCTCGACTCGTTCGCCGCCACCGGTGCCGCCGCAGTCATGCTCGCGCGCGGCGTGCTCGGCAACCCGTGGCTGTTCGGCGGCGTGCTCGGGCTGCGGTCCGCCGAGCCGGGCCGCGAGGAGGTGCTGACGGAGCTCGATTGGCTGATCGGCCGCGCCGTCGAGCACCTCGGAGCCGAGCGGGCCGCCCGCTACCTGCGCAAGCTCTATCCGCCCTACCTGGAGCGCCTCGGCGCCTCGAAGGCCGACCAAGCGGCGCTCCAGGGCTCCTCGTCGATCGTCGAGGCGCGGGCTCTGATCGAGGCGTTCGGAACGCTTGCGGCGACACCCTGACGGGCCGCTATACTGCGCGCTTCGCCGGGGTCTCCCCGGTTCCCAGCCCCGCTGCGAGGCGGGGTTTTTCGCACTCCCACGGCCCCCTGCCGATCGCCATGTCCAAGGACGTCATCCTCACCCCCGAAGGCCTCGAGAAGCTCCAGGAGGAGCTCGCCGTCCTGCGCGGCCAGCGTCGTCGCGAGGTCGCCGAGCGCATCAAGGACGCGCGCGAGTTCGGCGACATCGCCGAGAACTCCGAGTACGACGACGCCAAGAACGAGCAGGCGATGCTCGAGGCGCGCATCGCCCAGCTCGAGGACAAGCTGCGCTCCGCTCAGGTCATCGACGCCAGGGATCTCTCGACCGACGCCGTCCAGGTCGGCTCGATCGTCCACGTCAAGGACGAGAAGACCGGCAAGTCGGTCAAGTACACGATCGTCGGCTCGGCCGAGGCGAACCCCGGCGAGCACCGGCTGTCCAACGAGTCGCCGGTCGGCAAGGCGCTGATCGGCCGCAAGCGCGGCGAGCTGGTCTCCGTCCAGGTGCCGCGCGGCCCGGCCCGCAAGCTCAAGATCACGAAGATCGACGTCGGGGTCTGACGGTGGTCGAGGGAGCGTGACGGTGGTCGAGGGCGAGCGCCCTTCCGACCTGCTCGCCGCGCGCCGTGCGAAGCTCGACCGCCTGCGAGCGGCCGGCATCGATCCCTTCCCCCACGACTTCCCGGGGGTCGTCCCGATCGCCGAGGCGACAGCCGGCTGGGACCACCTCCAGCCCGGCGAGGAGACCGAGCGGCCCTACCGGGTCGCCGGGCGCCTCGCCGCCCGGCGCGGCCAGGGCAAGATGGCGTTCCTCGACCTGGTCGATCTCAGCGGCCGGCTGCAGCTGCAGGCCCGGGTCGACGTGCTCGGCTCCGAGCCGATGGAGCGCCTGCTCGAGCTCGACCTCGGCGACATCGTCGGCGTCGACGGGACGATCTTCCGCACCAGACGCGGCGAGCTCACCCTCCGCGTCGACGACTACGCCGTCCTGGCCAAGAGCCTGCGCCCGCCGCCCGACAAGCACCACGGCCTGACCGACGTCGAGACCCGCTTCCGACGGCGCGAGCTCGATCTGCTGGCCAACGTCGAGGCGCGCGAGCTGTTCGTCATGCGGGCGCGGATCGTCACCGCGCTGCGCCGCTACCTCGACGACCATGGCTTCATCGAGGTCGAGACGCCGGTGCTGCAGCCGCTCTACGGCGGCGCCCTGGCCCGTCCGTTCGTCACCCACCACAACGCGCTGAACCGCGACCTCTACCTGCGGATCGCGACGGAGCTGTATCTGAAGCGCTGTGTCGTGGGCGGCCTCGAACGCGTCTACGAGCTGGGCAAGGACTTTCGCAACGAGGGCGTCTCGTTCAAGCACAACCCCGAGTTCACGATGGTCGAGTGGTACGAGGCGTACGCCGACTACGGCGCCGTCATGGACCGGGTCGAGGTCGCCGTCGGGCAGGTCGCGGAGGCTTGCGGCTACGACGGCGAGGTCGACCTCTCGCCGCCGTGGCGCCGGGTGACGCTGCGCGAGGCGATCCGCGAGCGCTGCGGCGTCGACGTCATGGCCCACCGCGACCGCGAGTCGCTGGCCGAGGCGATCGTCGGCGCGGGGCTCGAGGGCTACGACACGCAGGAGCGGAGCTGGCCGGCGCTCGTCGACGACCTGCTCTCGCGCGAGGTCGAGCCCCACATCACCGACCCCGTGTTCATCGTGGACTACCCGAAGGAGCTCTCTCCGTTCGCGAAGGATCACCGCAGCGAGCCCGGGCTGGTCGAGCGCTTCGAGGCGTTCTGCTCGGGGATGGAGATCGCCAACGGCTTCACCGAGCTCAACGACCCGGACGAGCAGCGCCGCCGCTTCGAGGCCCAGCAGCGTCTCGCGCTCGCCGGCGACGAGGAGGCGCAGCCCTACGACGAGGTCTTCGTCGAGGCGCTCGAGCAGGGGATGCCGCCGACGGGCGGGGTCGGGCTGGGCATCGACCGCCTCGTGATGCTCATGACCGGCCGGCGCTCGATCCGCGAGGTGGTGCTGTTCCCCGCGATGCGGGACTGATCCCGCGGGTGGCCCCTCGGCCGTGCTCGACCACCCGTCCGGACGGACCACGACTGGCCGGACGACCGGCTCGGTCGTCCGATGCCCGTTGATAGACTGGGCCATGCCGTCCGAACCGACCCGCTCGCCCTTCCGACAATCGGCACCAGGTGCCGGAGATCAGGGAGAGCAGCGGGTTCTCGGTGACCCCGAGAACGACCCCGCAACAGACCGGAACACCGCCCCGACCGACCAGACCGAACCCGCCCGCTAGTAAGGATCAAGCAGCATGTTCGAGCGATTCACCGAGCGCGCCCGTCAGGTGGTCGTCCTCGCGCAGGAAGAGGCTCGCACCCTCAAGCACAACTACATCGGCACCGAGCACATCCTTCTCGGCCTGCTCCGCGAGGAGGAGGGCCTGGCGGCTCGCGTGCTGGAGAGCCTCGACATCACGGTCGAGCGGGTCCGCGCACAGGTCGTGCGCATCGTCGGCTCGGGCGAGGAGGTCACCTCCGGTCAGATCCCGTTCACGCCGCGGGCCAAGAAGGTGCTCGAGCTGGCGCTTCGCGAGGCGCTGAGCCTTGGCCACAACTACATCGGCACCGAGCACATCCTGCTCGGCCTCGTGCGCGAGAACGAGGGCGTTGCCGCTCGCATCCTGCTCGACTTCGACGCAGACTCCGAGAAGATCCGCAACGAGGTCATCCGGATGCTCTCCGGCCCCGGCGGGCGCCGCCAGAGCGGCTCCCAGGGACAGGGCGGCGCGCAGGCCGTCGGTCCGGCCGGGGAGAAGAAGTCCTCGAAGCTGCTCGATCAGTTCGGCCGCAACCTGACCAAGCTCGCCGCCGACGGCAAGCTCGACCCGGTGGTCGGGCGGGAGACCGAGATCGAGCGGATCATGCAGATCCTCTCGCGGCGGACGAAGAACAACCCGGTGCTGATCGGCGAGCCGGGCGTCGGCAAGACGGCCGTGGTCGAGGGGCTCGCCCAGCGGATCACGAACGCGGACGTGCCGGAGCTGCTCAAGGGCAAGCAGATCTACACGCTCGACCTGGCGGCGCTCGTCGCCGGCTCGAAGTACCGCGGCGAGTTCGAGGAGCGCCTCAAGAAGGTGATGAAGGAGATCACCCAGCGCGGCGACATCATCCTGTTCATCGACGAGCTGCACAACCTCGTCGGCGCCGGCGCCGCGGAGGGCGCGATCGACGCCGCCAGCATCCTCAAGCCCGCGCTCGCCCGCGGCGAGCTGCAGACGATCGGCGCGACGACGCTCGACGAGTACCGCAAGTACCTCGAGCGCGACAGCGCGCTGGAGCGCCGCTTCCAGCAGATCCGCGTCGAGCAGCCGTCGATCGACGAGACGGTCAAGATCCTCGAGGGCCTGCGCGACCGCTACGAGCAGCACCACAAGGTCGACATCACCGACGAGGCGCTCCAGGCGGCGTCCGAGCTCGCCGACCGCTACATCGCCGACCGGCAGCTGCCCGACAAGGCGATCGACCTGATCGACGAGGCCGCCTCGCGGATGCGGATCAAGTCGATGACCTCGCCGCCGGTCTACCGCGACCTGGAGGAGCGGATCGAGCGCACGCGCCGCGACAAGGAGGCGGCGATCGAGAACCAGGAGTTCGAGAAGGCCGCCGCGTTGCGCGACGACGAGCGCAAGCTCACCCAGGAGAAGCGCGACCTGGAGGACCAGTGGCGGGCGGGCGAGGGCGAGGGCCCGCGTCCCGCGATCGGCGAGGAGGAGATCGCCGACATCGTCTCGATGTGGACCGGAATCCCGGTCTTCAAGCTGACCGAGGCCGAGACGGCGAAGCTGATGCGCATGGAGGAGGAGCTCCACAAGCGCGTCATCGGCCAGCACGCCGCCGTCGAGGTCATCTCGAAGGCGATCCGCCGCTCGCGCGCGGGCCTGAAGGACCCCAAGCGCCCGACCGGCTCGTTCGTCTTCCTCGGCCCGTCAGGCGTCGGCAAGACCGAGCTGGCGCGCACGCTCGCCGAGTTCCTGTTCGGCGACGAGGACGCGATGGTCCGCATCGACATGTCCGAGTACATGGAGAAGCACGCCGTCTCGCGCCTCGTCGGCTCGCCTCCCGGCTACATCGGCTACGACGAGGGCGGCCAGCTCACCGAGGCGGTGCGCCGCAAGCCCTACTGCGTGCTGCTGCTCGACGAGATCGAGAAGGCGCACCCCGACGTCTTCAACATCCTGCTGCAGATCCTCGAGGACGGCCGGCTGACCGACTCGCAGGGGCGCACGGTCGACTTCCGCCACGCGATCGTGATCATGACCTCGAACATCGGAGCCCAGGAGATCGCGCGCAACACGCCGCTCGGCTTCGCGGTCGCCGACGACGAGACCGGCATCACGTACGAGGACATGAAGTCCCGGATCATGGGCGAGCTGAAGAAGGTCTTCCGCCCGGAGTTCCTGAACCGGATCGACGACGTCATCGTCTTCCACAAGCTCCAGAAGGACGAGATCAAGACGATCGTCGAGCTGCTGCTGCGACGGATCCGCGAGCAGCTCGCCGACCGCGGGCTGCAGCTCGAGCTGACCGAAGAGGCCAAGGACCTGCTCGTCGACAAGGGCTGGGACCCGGCGATGGGCGCACGGCCGCTGCGCCGCGCGATCCAGCGCTTCATCGAGGACCCGCTCGCCGACTTCGTGCTGCGGGCCGAGCTGACCCCGGGTGCGACGGTGCTCGTCGAGCCCGCGCCCGAGGGCGACGAGCGTGAGATGGCGCTGTCCGTCATCGCGCCGAAGGTGCCGGCTGCGGTCGGCGGCGGCGAGCGCCGGGGCGCAGATGAGCCGGGCGAGCTCGACGAGGGCACCGAGCACGGCGAGGGCGCTCGGGAGTAGCGCCGCCGGAGCGCCGGATCTTCCCGGAAGGCCGCCCACGGGGCGGCCTTCCGGCCTTCCGCAACGACCGGCAGGAGACAGCGACATCGAGCACCGGCGGTCCAATGCCTGATCCCAGCGGCGCCTCGACGATCGCCGTCCACGCCGGGCTGCCGCCGGCCCGGGACGGCGAGCCGTTCCTTCCCGGCCCGGTCTTCGGCGCGCCGCTGCACTGCGCCGGCGATCTTGATGGACGGCAGCCGCTCTACGGCCGCTACGACAACGCGACCTGGAG
>JANJTP010000054.1 GCA_024711025.1 Solirubrobacteraceae bacterium | reverse complement strand
GGCGGGCGCTACGTGCCCGAAACGCTTATCCCCGCCCTCGAAGAGCTCGAATCCGAGTTCAACCGAGCGTGGTCGGACGACGCTTTCCTCAGCGAGTTTCGAGGGTTCCTCAGGGACTACGTCGGCCGCCCGACCCCGCTGACTGAGGCTCACCGCCTCTCCGACGAAACTGGGCTTCATGTCGTCATCAAGCGCGAAGACCTGAACCACACTGGGGCGCACAAGATCAACAACGCGCTCGGGCAGACGCTGCTGGCGCGTCGCATGGGCAAGCGGCGCATCGTCGCCGAGACCGGCGCCGGTCAGCACGGGGTCGGCACGGCGACCGCCTGTGCGCTGCTCGACCTCGAGTGCGTGGTCTACATGGGCGTCGAGGACATGCGCCGCCAGCGTCCCAACGTCCAGCGGATGGAGCTGCTCGGCGCGGAGGTCCGGCCGGTCCGGGCGGGGACGGGAACCCTCAAGGAGGCAACCTCCGAGGCGATCCGCGATTGGGTGGCGAACGTCGCCACCACGCACTACGTCCTCGGCTCCGCCGTCGGGCCCGCGCCGTATCCGGCGATCGTCCGCGAGCTGCAGCGCGTGATCGGCGACGAGGCTCGCGAGCAGATCCTGGCGCGCGAGGGGCGCTTGCCGGATCGCGTCGTCGCGTGCGTCGGGGGCGGGTCCAACGCGATCGGCGCGTTCACCGCGTTCGTCGCCGACGACGGCGTCGGGCTGCTCGGCGTCGAGGCGGGCGGAGAGGGTCTGGACTCGGGGCGCCATGGCGCCCCGCTCACCGCCGGCGGGCGCCCCGGCGTCCTGCACGGGGCGCTCGTCGCGCTGCTGCAGACCGACGAGGGCCAGGTCGTCGAGGCGCACTCGATCTCCGCCGGCCTGGACTATCCGGGAGCGGGACCCGAGCACGCCTGGCTGCGCGACACCGGTCGCGCGCGCTACGTGGCCGTCACCGACGACCAGGCGCTCGACGCGGTGCGAGACGTCGCGCGCCTGGAGGGCATCATCCCCGCGCTCGAGTCGGCACACGCCCTGCACGTCGTCCTGCGCGAGCGCTCGGAGTCGCTGCTCGACCTCGTCTGCCTCTCGGGGCGGGGCGACAAGGATCTCGCCGAGGTCATGGACCGGCTGGAGGCGCGGTGAGCGCGCCGACGGCGATCGCCGGAGCGCAGCGGATCGCGGCAGCCTTCGCGTCGGCGCCGGGGCGCGCCGCGCTGATGCCTTACATGATGGGCGGCTTCCCCGATCCGGGGCGCTCGCGCGCGATCGGCGAGGCCTACGCCGACGGCGGCGCGGACCTCGTCGAGCTGGGGATCCCGTTCTCCGATCCGATCGCCGACGGGCCGGTGATCCAGGCGGCCGGCTCGCGGGCGCTCGCCGCCGGCGCGAGCGTCGACGGCGTGCTGGCACTCGCGGAGGCGCTCGCGGCGCGCCTGCCGGTCGTGCTGATGACGTACGCGAACCTCGTCCTCGCACGCGGCGTGGAGCACTTCGCCGCCGACGCGGCCGCCGCCGGGGCGAGCGGCCTGATAGTCCCCGACCTGCCGCTCGAGGAGGCCCCCGCCGCACTCGAGGCCTGCGACGCCGCCGGGCTGGCTCTCGTGCCGCTCGTCGCCCCGACGACCACCGACGAGCGGCTCGCGCGGATCGGCGCCCGCGCGCGGGGGTTCGTATACACGGTCTCGGTCGCGGGGACGACCGGCGAGCGCGCCGCGCTCGCCGGCGACCTGGCGGGGCTCGTCGCCCGCGTCGCGGCGAGCACCGAGGTGCCGGTGGCGCTCGGCTTCGGGATCTCCTCGCCCGAGCAGGCGGGGCAGGCCGCCGACGCCGGCGCCGAAGGGGTCATCGTGGGCAGTCGTCTGGTGCGCGAGGCCGGCGAGCACGACGATCCCGCGCCGGCCGTGCGAGGGCTCGTCGCCGCCTTCGCCGGCGCGCTGCGCTAGCATCCCGGCCCGTATGGCCCTGTCGATCGTCGCCACGTTTGCCACCTCGCTCTGGGTCGTCCTCTGGGCGCTCGGCTTCAAGGCATTCGACGGCTTCCTGGTGGCGCTGATCATCGTCCTCGTCGCCGCCGGCAGCCAGATCCTCGCCTCGAGGCTGCGCTCCGTCCGACGCGACTGACGGCGCCGGCCGGCGTACGGCCGACCGCCGCCACGACCATGCGGACCTCGACCAAGTGCCGGCGCCGCGTTCATCGCGGGGTAGGATCGCTGCCTCGCACCGCTTTGGTCGCGAGCGAACCTCGCCGGCATCCCCGAGGAGCAAGCCCTGAGAGCACGTAGCCTGGCAGTCCGGGCCGCGGCGGCCGTCGCGTTGTCGCTGGGGCTCGCCGCGTGCGCCGGCAGCGCTCCGGCGGGCGACGACAGCGCCGGTGGGACGATCGGCGGCAAGACGCTCACGATCTACTCGAGCCTGCCGCTGCAGGGCGCCGATCGGGCGCGCTCGCAGGCGATCGTCAACGGCGAGAAGCTGGCGCTCGTGGAGCGCGGCGGCAAGGTCGGGGGGTTCACGGTCAAGTACGTCTCGCTCGACGACTCCACGGCCTCCGCCGGGATGTGGGATCCGGGCGCGACGCTGACCAACGCGCGCAAGGCCGTTCTCGATCAGACGACGATCGCCTACCTCGGGGAGCTCGACTCGCTCGCGTCGGCGATCTCGATCCCGCTGCTCAACGAGGCGGGGATCCTCCAGGTCTCGCCGGGCAGCCCGTACGCCGGCCTCACGACCTCGGACGGCGCCGAGAAGGGCGAGCCGGACAAGTACTACCCGACCGGGCGGCGCACGTTCGGCCGGGTCGTGCCGAGCGATGGCGCGCAGGTCGCCGCGCAGGCGGCCTATCAGCGGCAGGAGGGCTGCACCCGGCTCCACGTGCTCAACGACAAGGAGGTCGAGGGCAAGGGTCTCGCCCTCGGTGTCGCCGGTGCCGCGAGAGCGGTCGGGATCGCGATCGCCCGCGAAGACGCGTTCGATCCCGCGGCGAGCAGCTTCCGCGACGTAGGCGAGCGGGTCGCCGCGTCGGGCGCCGACTGCGTCTTCGCGGCGATGAGCTCCCAGCAAGACGCCGTACGGCTGTGGGGCGCGCTCCACGCCGCGGCTCCGACCGCCAAGCTCTTCGGATCGGACCGCATCGCGGGACCGGCGTTCGCCTCCGGGCTCGGCGCCTCCGAGCAGGCCGTGACCTTCCTCACCGAACCGACGCTTGGCCCGGGCCACTACGCGTCGATGGAGCGCGAGATGCTGCGTCGGTACGAGCGCCGCTTCGGCGAGCCCGCCCCGCCGGACGCGGCTCGCGGCTACGAGGCGATGTCGGTCGTGCTCGACGCGATCGAGCGCGCCGGCGCCCGCGCGAGCGTGCGCCAGGAGGTCGTCGACGCGTTCTTCGCGACGAGGAGCCGCAACTCGGTGCTCGGGCGGTACTCGATCGACGCCGACGGCGACATGGCGCTCGGCCACTACGGCGGCTATGTCGTGCGCCGCGGCGAGCTCGCTCTCTCTCGTGTGCTGGGGGCGGCTGCGGAGGGCTGACGGTCAGGCGGGCCGCGCCACCGGGACCGCTTCGACGCCGAGGGCACGATCGCTCGGAAGCGCCAACAGGGCCGCGAGCCACAGCAGCGCAGCCACGGCGAAGCCGGCTCGCCCCGCACCGGCGATCGAGAACGAGAGGCCGAGAAGCGGGACGCCGAGCAGGACGATGGCGTTGCCGACCGTGTTGACGAAGCCCATTGACGCGGCGGGGGCCTCGGGCCTCGCCAGCGCGGCCGCGGAGAGCGAGGGGGCGAACGGAATCCCCGCCCCGATCCCCACGAGAATGCCGCCGGCGGCGGCCATCCAGGCCGAGTCGGCGAACATCAGTGCCAAGGTCCCGCCCGCGCCGGCGACCAGGCTCCATGCGATGGCGGGGCGGGTGCGTCGGGGGTGCCGGCGCAGGATCCATCCGCCGAGCGGCCGCGTCACGGCGCCCAGCACGAGCGTCGAGGCGCCGACGACGGCGGCGGTGGAGTAGCTCATCGCGCTGTGGCGGTCGAGCAGCTCGATCACCCAGTTGCCGAGCGCCACGCTCAGCCCGTACGAGGTGGCGAACAGCGACGCGAGGCGCCAGAGGCGGGGGTCGCGAAGCACCCCCGCCGACCTGTGGCCCGGCGGCGTGGGCGACGCCGGGTGCCGAGCACGCGGACGCAGCGTGAGCAGCAGCGCCAGCGCGCCGATCGCCAGCGAGAACGAGCTCAGGTAGGGCGTCCGCCAGCCGTCGGACCCTCCGGCGAGCTGTGGCACGATCGCCAGCGCGAGGCCGCCCGAGGCGAGCGCGAGGCCGCCGAAGAGACCCTGGGCGGCCGGGGAGCCCCCCGTCTCGCGCACGAGCGAGATGCCCGCCACGAATCCCAGGCCGGTCCCGATTCCCATTAGGCCGCGGGCGCCGATCGCCAGCGCGGGATCCGGCGCCGCGAGCGCGATCAGGTTGCCCAGCAGCATCACGAGCAGCGCGGCCGCGGCGACGCGTGCCGCACCGAGCCGGTCACAAGCCCTGCCGCCCGGGATCTGCAGCGCGGTGTGGGTCACGAACAGCGCTGTCGTGAAGAGCCCGACGACGACGAGCGTGACGTCGTAGGCGCGCGCCAGGTCGGCCGCGATCGCCCCGACGTTGCCGATGTTCCAGCCGAGCGCGATGCCGACGGCGCATCCGGCGAGCGTGCCGCGCTGCGCGCGCGTCATCGGGCCGAGCCGCGGTCTCGGTCCGGCGCCACGGAGACCCCCGCGGTCACGACGGGCGCATCGAGCACGCCGGGTCAGCCGATCGCGCTGCGCAGCGCTTCGTCGAGGTCGGGATGACGGAAGGCGAACCCGTGCTCGAGCGCGAACGCCGGCACCACCCGCTGACCGGCGGTGACGATCTGCGCCATGTCGCCGTACAGCGCACGGAGGGCGAGCGCGGGCACGGGCAGCAGCGCGGGGCGGCGCAGGGCACGGCCGAGCGCCCGCGAGAAGTCGTGGTTGCGCGCCGGCTGCGGTGCCGATGCATTGACCGGGCCGCGCCATGCGTCGCCGTCGAGAGCGGCCAGGTAGATCGCGACGATGTCGTCGGCGTGGACCCAGGAGAGCCACTGCCGCCCACCGGCGACCGGTCCTCCGATGCCGAGCCGGAACGGCGGCAGCATCTTCGCGAGCGCACCGCCGTGCGGGTCCAGGACAACGCCGGCGCGGACCCTCGCGACGCGCATGCCGAGCTCCTCGGCGGCCTGCGCCTCACGCTCCCAGGCGACGCAGACCGCGGCGAGGAAGTCGCTTCCCGGGCCGGCGCTCTCGTCGAGCCGCTCGTCGCCGCGGGGGCCGTAGAAGCCGACCGCGGAGGCGCTCACGAGCACTCCCGGGGTGATCGCGGCAGCGCTCAGGCCGTGGACGAGGTTGCGCGTGCCGACCTCGCGGCTCGCGCGGATCGCGTCCCTTGCCCGCGTCGTCCAGCGCTGCGCCAGCGGCTCGCCGGCGAGGTGGATGACGCCGTCGCGACCGCTGAGCGCGCCGGCCGGCGCGGGCTCGGCCGGCGGATCCCAGCGCTCCGCGGCGACGCCGAGCACGCCCCGCGCGCGCTCGGGATCGCGCGAGAGGACGGTGACCTCGTCGCCGCGTGCGAGCAGGGCGGCGACGAGGCGCCTGCCGAGGAGGCCGGTCGAGCCGGTCACCGCAATGTTCACCGCAGTCCCTCCGTCGTCGGCTGCACTCGGACGCCCGCCGCTCGGACCATCCCGTCGCTACGCGAACTCGACCCTACCCGGATCGTCCGGCGAGCCCGGACCACACGGTATCAGATCATGCGTTACGCAGCGCGTCCAGGTCGGCGGTCGCGAATCCGACGCGATGCTCGTACTCGGGCACCGCGCCGCTCGCACGCGCCTCGTCGGCGACCGCGGCGGCGACCGTGGGGGCGACGTCGCGGTTGAAGACCGACGGGATGATGTAGTCCTCGCGCAGCTCGTCGTCGGGGACGACGTCGGCGATCGCCCGCGCGGCGGCCATCTTCATCGGCTCCGTGATCTGTGGCGCGCGGACGTCGAGCACGCCGCGGAAGATCCCGGGGAAGGCGAGGACGTTGTTGATCTGATTGGGGTAGTCGGAGCGGCCTGTGGCGACGATCCGCGCGTATCCGGCGGCCTCCTCGGGGCTGACCTCCGGCGTGGGGTTGGCCATCGCGAAGACCATGGCGTTGGGACGCATCGTCGCGAGCGCCGAGGCGGGCATGATCCGCGCGCCGGACAGGCCGACGAAGAGATCGGCTCCGGCGATCGCGTCGGTCGGTCCGCCGGTCAGCCCCTCAGGGTTGGTGGTCTCGGCGTACCAGCGCTTGACCGGGTTCATCGTGCCGTCCAGGTAGTCCGGGCGCCGGGTGCCGACGATGCCCTTCGAGTCGACGCCGATGATCTCCCGAACGCCGGCCTGGAGCAGGATCCGCGTCACCGCGACGCCGGCGGCGCCAAGCCCGGCGACGAAGACGCGCAGGTCCTCGAGGTTGTGGCCGGTGATCTTGCAGGCGTTCATCAGCGCGGCGAGCGTGACGACCGCGGTGCCGTGCTGGTCGTCGTGGAAGACGGGGATGTCGAGCTCTTCCTTGAGCCGGTCCTCGATCTCGAAGCAGCGTGGGGCGGAGATGTCCTCGAGGTTGATGCCGCCGAAGCCCGGCGCGATCGCCTTGACGGTCTCGACGATCTGGTCGGGATCCTTGGTGTCCAGGCAGATCGGGAAGCCGTCGACGCCGGCGAACTCCTTGAAGAGCATCGCCTTGCCCTCCATCACCGGCATCGCGCCGCGCGGGCCGATGTCGCCCAGCCCCAGGACCGCGGTCCCGTCGCTGACGATCGCGACCGTGTTGCGCTTGATCGTGTACTGGAACGCCTTCTCGGCGTCGTCGGCGATCGCCATGCAGACGCGCGCGACACCGGGCGTGTAGGCCATCGAGAGGTCGTCACGCGTCTTGAGCGGGATCTTGTTGCGCTGCTCGATCTTGCCGCCGATATGCGCCTGGAAGGTGCGGTCGGTCGTCTCGATGACGCGCACTCCGTCGACCTCGTCGATCGCGGCGAGGATCCGCTGCCAGTGCTCGGCGTCCCGCGCGTCGACCGTGATGTCACGGATGAACCGCTCGCCGACCTCGATCAGGTCGACCGCGCCGATCTTCGCGCCGGCCTCGCCGATCGCGCCCGTCAGCCGCCCGAGCATGCCTGGACGATCCAGGATCTCGACGCGGATCGTCAGGCTGAACTGGGCTGATGGCGCGGTCACATCTCGCGAGTCTACGACTCGCCTGTCCACGCCGCGCCTTCGCCGCGGCCCTCGCGCCGTCGCCGCGGCCCTCGGCGCCCGTTCGGGCGGGTGGGCCGGTACGGTGCCCGTCGTGGCGGACGAGCTCTACCTGATCGACGGCAACAGCCTCGCGTACCGTGCGTTCTTCGCGCTGCCCGAGTCGATCGCCACGTCGAAGGGCCAGCCGACGAACGCGATCTTCGGGCTCGCCTCGATGCTCGTGAAGATCCTCACCGAGCACGGCAGCCGGCCGACGATCGTCTGCTGGGACGCGGGGTCGTCGGGGCGCAAGGAGCTCTACGGCGCCTACAAGGCGCAGCGCACCGCGCGGCCCGACCTGCTCAAGGAGCAGTGGCCGTGCTTCGAGCCGCTGGTCGAGGCGTTCGGCTATCGGAACGTCAGCGTCGAGGGCTACGAGGCCGACGACGTCATCGCGACGATCGCCGAGCGGGCGCGGGAGCAGGGCGTTCCCGTGACGATCGTCACCGGCGACCGCGACGCCTTCCAGCTGATCGACCCCGAGTCGCGGATCACGGTCATGGCGACCGCGCGCGGCATCACGGAGACCAAGCGCTACGACCGGCAGGCCGTGATCGACCGCTACGGCATAGCGCCGGAGCTGATTCCCGACTTCTACGGGCTGAAGGGGGACGCGTCCGACAACATCCCGGGCGTTCCCGGCATCGGCGACAAGACCGCGGCGCAGCTCCTGCAGCGCTTCGGCACGCTCGAGGGCGTCCTCGAGCACGTGGACGAGGTGTCCGGCGCGAAGCGCCAGGAGAACCTGCGGGCGCACGCCGACGACGCCCGGATCAGCAAGCGCCTGGCGACGGTGCGGCGCGACGTGCCGGTTCCGCTCGACCCTGCGGCGGAGGTCGCCCGCGAGCCGGACCGCTCGCGTCTGCGCGAGGTCTTCCGAGAGTTCGAGCTGCGCGACCCGCTGCGGCGCCTGGAGGAGGCGCTCGGCGCCGAGGCGGCTGCCGAGGCGGCGAGCGCCGCGGTCGTAGCCGCGCGCGTTCGTGCCGCCGCGGTGGGCGAGGTGGCCTCGCTCGGCGACGGCGCGGCGCCCGTCGCGCTCGCCGTGCGTGCGCCGCTGGCGGCAGAAGGCGAGCTGTTCGCCCGCGACGAGGGCTGGCGGTTCGGTGCGGCGTGCGGGGGCGAGGCGCTCGCCGGTGGGTGCGACGGGCCGGCCGCGCTCGTCGCGGCGCTCGGCGATCGTCCGGCGATCGCTCATGACGCCAAGTCGCTCGGCGTCGTGCCCGCCCGCCTGGCGCACGACACGCTGCTCGGCGCCTACCTCCTGGACCCTGCGCGGCGGGCGTTCCCGCTGCGGGAGCTCTGCGAGGAGCGCGGGCTCGCGAGCGATGCCGCGGACGAAGCCGCCGCCGACGCGGTTCTCGTGCAGGCCCTCGCCGTCGCCCAGCGCGACGAGCTGCGCGAGCGGGGCCAGGAGAGGCTGCTCGACGAGGTCGAGCTGCCGCTCGTCCGCGTCCTGCGCGACATGGAGCTGGCCGGCGTGCGGCTCGACACGGAGCGCCTGGCGGCCATCGCGGCACGTGTCCGCGAGGAGATCGCGGGTCTCGAGCGCGAGATCTGGGATCTGGCCGACGAGGAGTTCGTGATCGCCTCGCCTCAGCAGCTCGGCGCGGTGCTGTTCGAGAAGCTCGGCCTCTCGCGCAAGCGGCGCGGCAAGACCGGCTTCTCGACCGATGCGCGGGTGCTGCAGGCGATCCGTGCCGAGCACCCGATCGTCGTGAAGGTCGAGCGCTGGCGGGAGCTCAACCAGCTCGCCAAGACCTACCTCGACGCGCTGCCCGGGCTGGTCGACGAGGAGAGCCGCATCCACACGACGTTCGTGCAGGCCGTCGCGAGCACCGGGCGGCTCTCGTCGACCAATCCGAATCTGCAGAACGTACCGGTCCGCACGCCGCTCGGCCGCGAGATCCGCGGCTGCTTCGAGGCGGCGCCCGGCGACGTGCTCGTCGCCGTGGACTACTCGCAGGTCGAGCTGCGGGTGCTGGCCCACGTCGCCGACGAGCCGGTGCTGAAGGAGGTCTTCGTGCGCGGCGAGGACGTCCACACGGCGACGGCGCGCGAGGTCTTCCAGGTCGAGGAGTCGGAGATCGACCCGAGCATGCGCTCGAAGGCGAAGATGATCAACTACGGGATCGTCTACGGCCTCACCGACTTCGGTCTCGCCGATCGGCTGAACATCTCCCGCGAGGAGGCCAAGGCATTCATCGAGGCGTACCTGGAGCGCTTCTCGCGGGTCCAGGCGTTCATGTCGAGCACGATCGAGCGGGCCGGCGAGCAGGGCTTCGTCACCACGCTGTTCGGTCGCCGGCGGACGATTCCCGAGCTGCGCGCGCGCAACCGCCAGGTGCGCTCGCTGGGTGAGCGGCTGGCCGTCAACACCGTGATCCAGGGAACGGCCGCCGACGTGATGAAGCTCGCGATGATCGGCGCTCACCGCGCGCTTCGCGACAGCGGCCTGCGCTCGCGGATGATCCTGACGATCCACGACGAGCTGCTGTTCGAGGGGCCACCGGGGGAGGCGGACGCCGTGCGAGCGCTGGCCGAGCGCGAGATGCTCGCCCCGTGGGGAGAGCGCGAGCCGCCGCTGGCCGTCGAGGCCGGCGTCGGACGCACCTGGCTCGAGGCGAAGTGATGGACCGCACAGGCGCGGCGGCCCTCGTCGTCGTCGCCGGGATGCTCGTCGCCGCCCAGGCGCCGATGAACGGCGAGCTCGGACGCCACGTCGGCTCGTGGCAGGCGGCGCTCGTGAACTTCGCCGTGGGGACGGCGCTGATCGTGCTGCTCATCGCGGTGTTCGGCGGCGGCTTCGGAGAGCTGCGCGGTGTCACGGCGGCTCCCTGGTGGGCGCTGCTCGGCGGCGTCGTGGGGGTCGTGGTCGTCGTCGCCTCGCTCGTGGCGGTCCGTTCGCTCGGGGCGGGGGGCGTGACCGCCGCCACGGTCGCCGGGATGCTCGCCGCGTCGGTCGTCGTCGACCACCTCGGCCTGCTCGGCGTCGAGCCGCGACCGGTCGGCGCGGCCAAGATCCTCGGGATCGCGCTGCTGGCCGGCGGGGTGATGCTGGTCGTGCGGGAGTAGGTCGACGGGCTCGGTGCGGGGGCTGTCGCGGGTGTGCCCCGCCAACTTCGGGGGATCGGCGAGTCGGTCGTCGAGCCGATGCTGATCAAGCTTCCCGGCGAGCTCGCGCTCATGCAGGAGGCCTGCGCGATCGCCGAGGCGGTGACGCAATCGGCGATCGACGTCGTGCACCGCGGCGTGCGCGAGCTCGACGTCCGCGCCGACGCGATGCACACGCTCTTCCGCCACGACGCCGCGCCGGTCGCCGCGATGTGACCGACGCCGGCGGTGCTCGTACGGCTACCGTCGTGCGGCGGGCCGCCGACCGGCAGGCTCGAGATGGGCGCCGCGGCGCCCGCGACGAATGCGAACGCGTCAGACCATTACCGGAGTACCGGCGCCGCGCGGCGGGG
>JANJTP010000018.1 GCA_024711025.1 Solirubrobacteraceae bacterium | reverse complement strand
GACGTCGAGGCGCTGTTGAGCCGGGCGCTGGCGCCGGTCGAGCCGCCGGCCCACCTATCGGCGCGCCTCGAGGACGCGCTGACGACGATCAGCGCGCTCGCCGCCGACGAGCTCGACTCCTGGGAGCTGCGCACGCTGCACGATCCGCGGACCTGGGTGCGCCCCGTCGCGGCGGCCGCCGTCGGGACGCTCGCCGCCGGGGGCGTGGCGCTGCTCCAGGCCCGCCGACGGCGCGGGCGGCGTCGGCCGGAGGATGCGGACCCGGTCGCGTTCGCCGCGGCCGCCGCCCGTACGATCGCGGGCGCCGTCGAGCGCCGGCTGCGCGGTTGATCGACGCGCGGGAGCGTCGCCGACATCGAGCGACGCGCGGAAGCCGGGCGCTTCGGCGGGCGCAGGCGTCGCACGCCGGCGCCGGCTGGGCGTTGCGCCTTGGGAGGACCGGCGGCGTGGGCGTCACGGGCCGCTGGTAGCGTGACCGAAGTCGATGAGCACGACGACCGAGACCACCTGCTACCGCCACCCCGGCCGCCCGACGCGAGTGTCGTGCTCGAGCTGTGGGCGGCCGATCTGCCCCGACTGCATGACGCCGAGCCCGGTCGGCATGCGCTGCCCGGAGTGCGCACGGCAGACGACCAAGGTCCGCTCTCTGCCCGCGCTCGCCGGCGGCGAGCCTCGAGTGACGATCGCACTGATCGCGATCTGCGCCGTCGCCTTCCTCGCCGAGGGCAGCTTCGGTGCGACCGGCGGGCGCGGCGCGCTGTTCCGCGACGGCGCGCTCTACGGCCCCGCGGTCGCCGCCGGCGACTGGTGGCGGCTGGTGACCTCCGGCTTCCTGCACGCCGGGCTGCTGCACCTCGGCTTCAACATGCTGCTGCTCTGGCTGCTGGGCCGCGAGATGGAGCCCCAGCTCGGATCGGCACGCTTCGCCGCGATCTTCTTCGCTTCGCTGCTCGCCGGTGCCTTCGGCGCGCTGCTGTTCCAGCCGGACGCGCTGACCGTGGGCGCCTCCGGAGCGATCTACGGCCTGATGGGGGCCATCGCCGCAATCCTCTGGGCGCGCGGCGTCAACCCGTTCCAGACCGGGATCGGGATGCTGATCGTCATCAACCTCGTGTTCAGCCTGGCGATCCCGAACGTCTCGATCGGCGGCCATCTCGGAGGCCTGGCCGGAGGCGTCGCGACCGGCCTGGCGTTCGCGATCGGCGAGCGCCGTCGCGCGCCGTGGCTCGGCTGGGCGGTCTGCGCGGCCGTCGCGATCGCCGCCGTGGCCGGCGCCGAGACGGTCGCGAGCAGTGCCGGGCTCGGCCTCTGAGCCGCGCCCCCGGACGGCTCTAGAGCTCGACGTCGAGGACCGCGGTCGGCGCGTGCGCGACGCGGTCGGGGTGCAGGACGTGAGCGAGCGTCTCGAGCCCGTCGACGAGCCGCGGTCCGGGGCGCGAGAACGTCGCCGCAGCGTCGACCGCGACGATTCGCCGCGCACCGAGCGCGCGCAGCTCCCCGGCGTGCGCGTCGGCCTCCGTCAGCGCGCGTGAGGCGTCAAGGCCGCACGGCATCACGACCACGATCTCCGGGCCCGCGGCGGCGACCATCTCCCAGCTCGCCTGCAGCGAGGCCTCGCCGGGAAAGCCGAGGACGTCGATCCCTCCGGCGAGCTCGACGAGCTGCGGCGTCCAGTGGCCGGCGACGAAGACCGGGTCGAGCCACTCGAGCGCCGCGACCGGCACGGGCGGGGCGCCGCGCACCGCCTCGCGCACCGTGTCGACGCGGGAGCGCAGCCGGACGATCAGCTCGAGCGCCGCCGCCTCCGCCCGGGTCGCCTGCGCGATCGTCCGGACGTCGGCGAGCGTCTCCCCGAACGTATGCGGGTCGAGGGCGACGACGCGCGGCTGTGACGGCATCCGCTCGGCCGCCTGGCGCACCGCGGCGACGTCGACCGCGCAGACGGGGCACAGCGCCTGGGTGACGACGAGATCCGGCTCGAGCTCGGCGAGCAGCTCCTCGTCGAGCTCGTAGATCGCCTCTCCGGCGCCGGCTCGCTCGCGCACCGCGGCATCGATCTCGGCCGCGCCCAGGCCGGCCGGCAGCACGTCGCGAGTCAGCTGCGGGAGGTCCAGCGCCTCAGGCGGGAAGTCGCACTCGTGGGTGACGCCGACGACCTGGTCGCCGAGCCCGAGGGCGAACAGCAGCTCGGTCGCATGGGGGACGAGGCTCACGATGCGCACGGACGGGGATCGTATGAGGCGAGCCGTGCGGCGTACACTCCGGCGATGAGCACCACGCTCGGCGACGAGGAGATCGCGGCGCGGCTGGAGGGTCGGCTCTGGCGCCGTGAGGGCACGGCGATCGTCCGCGACCTGCACTTCGCCGGCTTCACCGCCGCGATGGCCTTCGTCAACCGCGTCGCGCACGCGGCCGAGGAGGCGGGGCACCACCCCGACATCCTCGTTCACGACTGGAACAGGGTGAGGCTGACGCTGTCGACGCACAGCGCGGGCGGCCTGACCGACGCCGACTTCGAGCTCGCCGAGCGGATCGACGAGCTCGTCTGAGCGACCTCGGGACGTGCCGGCCGCCATGCCCTCTATGCTCCGCTGAGTCGATCGTGCCCGACGACCTTCCTCGAAGTAGCGGCTCTCAGGCCGCGTGCCCATGACCGCGCTGCTCCTGCTCGCGGTCCTCGTGCTCGTGCTGGTCAACGGGTTCTTCGTCGCGGCCGAGTTCGCGCTGGTACGCGCCACGCGCGCCCGGCTCGAGCAGCAGGCGCACGCAGGCGTGCGCGGCGCGGCCCGGGCGCTGCGCCAGCAGGGCAGCCTGTCGCGCTACCTGTCGGCCTGTCAGTTCGGGATCACCATGGCCTCGCTGGGCATCGGCTTCCTCGGCGAGCCGGCCGTCGCGCGGATCTTCGAGCCGCTCATCGGCGGCGTGGCGGCCCACGGCGCCGCCGTCGTCGTCTCGGTCGCGATCGCCTACGTCCTCGTCACCGCGCTGCACGTCGTCGCCGGCGAGCAGGTCCCGAAGATCTTCGCGATCGTCCGGGCCGAGAGCGTCGCGTGTCACTCGGCGCTGGTGCTCGACGTGTTCGAGATCGTCATGCGGCCGGCGATCTCGACGCTCAACGCGGCGTCGAACGGCATCCTGCGACTCGGCCGCATCGACCCGCACGCCGGCTTCCACGACGAGGCCTCGCCGGAGGACCTGAAGCTGCTGATCTCCCAGGCCCATGTCGGCGGCAAGCTCGACGCCGGCGAGGCGGGGATGCTGGCGGGCGTCTTCCACCTGCACGAGCAGGAGGCCCGTCAGGTGATGACGCCGATTCCCGCGGTCGTCACGATCGACGTCTCCGACGACATCGAGACGGCGCTGCGCCGCTGCGTCTCCTCGGGCCACACGCGGCTCGTCGTCACCGAGGACGAGAGCTCCGACCGCGTGCGCGGCACCGTCCACGCCAACTCGCTCGTGCGTCGCTACATGGCCGACGGGCCCCAGGCGTCGATCGAGCCGCTCGTCAAGCCGGCGCTGATCGTTCCCGAGACCAAGCCGCTCGACGACCTGCTCGCCGACCTGCAGCGCGAGCGCTCGTCGCTCGCCGTCGTCGTCGACGAGTACGGGCGCACGGCCGGCGTCGTGACGGTCGAGGACATCGTCGAGGAGGTCGTCGGCGAGATCGACGACGAGACCGATCCGGCGGGCGGGGCGATCCGCCGGCTCGCAAACGGCGACTGGTTCGTGCGCGGCCACGTGTCGATCACAGACCTACTCGATCACGGAATCGAGCTGCCCGTGGAGACGGACGCCTACAACTCCGTCGGCGGCCTCGTGTTCGACGAGCTCGGCCGGCTGCCCAAGCGCGGCGACACGGTGCGCGCCGACGGCTACTCGATCCGCGTCGAGTCGGTCCGCGAGAACCGCATCGAGGCGGTCCGGATCCGCCCGCGCACGGCGGCCCCGCCCGCTGAGGGCTGACGGGCCGGGCTCGGCGGTCCGAGGAGACCCCACCCAGACCGGCGACTCCGCCCGTGATGCGCCAGGCCAGCTCGCCGCCCAGGCCGGCGGCTTCGCCCGTGAGGCGCCCGGCCGACCCGCCGTCCAGATCGGCGGCTTCGCCCGTGAGGCGCCCGGCCGGCCCGCCGTCCAGATCGGCGGCTTTCGCCCGTGAGGCGCCCGGCCGGCCCGAACGGGCCCGTTCCGCGAGCCCCCCAGCCGTTCCGCGAGCCCCCCCAGAAAGGAATCGACCCGCTTGAGGCGGGCCGATTCCTGTGCTTCTGGGAGGAGGTGCACTTGCGAGGTGCGTTCGCAGGAGCATCATGCGCCGCGCCCCTCAACGCAGCCTAAAGACGGGCTACGAGGTCGTTAAGGTTTCGGTCCAGGGGGCATGTCGACGGGTCCCCGGAGTGCCAGGGGGGCATGTCGACGGGTCCCTGGAGTGCCCGCGGCCTTCGCGCTCGGGCCGGCGGCGCCGCTCAGCCGTAGTTGTAGAAGCCGCGCCCGGTCTTGCGGCCGAGCGCGCCCTCGCCGACCAGCGCGCCGATCCGCTGGGGGACGGGCACGCCGATTTCGCGCCCGATCGCCGCAGCGACGTCGAGGCCGACGAAGTCGAGCAGCGCGAGCGGCCCCATCGGATGGCCGGCGCCGAGGCGCATGCACTCGTCGATGTCCTCGGGCCGCATCCCGTGCCGCTCCATGAAGTCGACCGCGGAGAACAGGTAGGGGAACAGCAGGCGGTTGACGACGAAGCCGGGCGTGTCCGGAACGACGACCGAGGTCTTGCCGAGCGCCTCGCAGAGCGCGCTGGCGCGGGCGACGGTGCTCTCGCGCGCCTGCGCCGGGAAAGCGAGCTCGACGAGCTCCATCCGCGTCACCGGGTTGAAGACGTGCAGGCCGACGAAGCGGTCCGGTCTGCCGCTGGCTCGCGCCAGGTCGGAGATCGAGAGCGAGGAGGTCGTCGTCGCGATGATCGCGTCGGGGGCGGCGAGCGCATCGAGGCGACCGAGCACGCCGCCCTTGACGACCGGCTCCTCGGCGACCGCCTCGACGAGCACCGTGGCCGACGCCAGCGGCTCCCATTCGGTTCCGACGTGGATCTCGCCGGATCCGTCGTCGTCGCCGAGCTTCTCGCGCAGGGCGGCGATGGCGCCGCGCGCGCGCTCCGCCGAGGACTCGGAGCGGGCTCTGACGTGGACATCTCCCAAACGGGCGCCGACCACCGCGAGCCCGCAGGCGATCGAACCGGTCCCTGCGATGGCGAGGCGCTCGTCTTGCATGCGGCGCGGCAGGTTACCGCGCGCGCCGCGTGGCGCGTAGCGGTCGACCGGGGCGACTACCCTCTCGATGGTCGTGCTCGACAAGAACCGGAGGTAGCTGATCCATGGCGCAGCAGGGTCGAGAGGTCGTCATCGTCGATGCCGTTCGCACGCCGATCGGTCGCGGCCACAGGGAGAAGGGCTACTTCAAGGACACGCATCCGGCCGATCTGCTGGGAAGGACGTATACGGAGCTGATCGCGCGCAGCGGGATCGACGCCGGCGAGGTCGAGGACGTGATCGCCGGCTGCGTGCAGCAGTTCGGCGAGCAGGCGTTCAACATCGCGCGCAACGCGTGGCTGCAGGAGGGCCTGCCGATCGGGACCTCGGCCCAGACGGTCGACCTCCAGTGCGGCTCGGCGCAGCAGGCGGTCGGGTTCGGCGCAGCGCTGATCGCCGCCGGCATCCACGACGTCGTGATCGGCTCGGGCGTGGAGCACATGGGCCACGTCTCGTTCGCCGACGGGATGAGGATCCAGCAGGAGTACGGCATCGCCTTCACGCCGAAGCTGATGGACCGCCACCACATCGTCGGCCAGGGCCTCGGAGCGGAGATGATCGCCGACGAGTGGGAGATCACCCGCGCCGAGATGGACGAGCTCGCGCTGCGCTCCCATCGGCTCGCCGCGAAGGCGACCGAAGGGGGCGCCTTCGCGCGCGAGGTCGTCCCGTTCGAGATCGACGGCCAGGTGGTCGTCGCCGATCAGGGGATTCGGCCGGACACGACGCTCGAGGCGCTCGCCGCTCTGCGGCCGGCGTTCAAGGAGGACGGCCGGATCACCGCCGGCAACTCCTCGCAGATCTCCGACGGCGCCGCGGCGGTCCTGCTGATGGCCCGTGAGAAGGCCGACGAGCTGGGCGTTGCCCCGCGCGCGCGGATCGTCGACCAGACGAGCGTCGGCACCGACCCGGTGAAGATGCTCGAAGGACCGATCCCGGCGACCGCCAGGCTGCTGGAGCGCAACAGCATGGCCATCGGCGACATCGACCGCTTCGAGGTCAACGAGGCGTTCGCGCCGGTCGTGCTCGCCTGGGCCCGCGAGCACCACCCGGACATGGACCGCGTCAATGTCCGTGGCGGCGCGATGGCGCTCGGCCACCCGCTCGGCTCGACCGGCGCGCGCCTGATCACCACGCTCCTGCACACCCTCGAGGACGAGGACAAGGAGATCGGCCTCGTCACGATGTGCTGCGGCGGCGGCCTCGGGACCGGCACCCTGATCCAGCGGATCTGAGCCCCTTCGGCGGCCGCTCAGCCCCAGCGCATGCCGAGCTCGTGCGCCGCCACGGGCAGCGGGCTGGCGGGCAGGCCGTCCGGCGGGTCGGGCTCGTTGTAGCCGGTCGGTGCGACGTCGTTCGGCCCGTCGGAGTGGAACAGCGACGCCAGGAGCTGGATCTGGCCTCGCCCCGGACCGAGCTCGAACTGGCCGCCGCCGTACATGCCGATCCCGCGCTCCGCGCACGTGTCGTACATCCGCATGAGCTCGCGCAGCGGGCCGAAGCGGCTCGGCTTCACGTTGACCATCCGCGGCGCGAACGGCAGTGCGTCGACGTCCTCGACGGAGTGGATGTTGGCGTCCCAGGTGATTCGGTCGCGGAACGGGCGCAGCGCCTCGTCGGTCTCGGGCGTCAGCTTCGGGTCCTCGATCCAGGCGTCCGGGAACGACTCGGCGATCCAGCGGTAGAAGACCGGGTCGGCGGGGTTGTCGACGATCGTGCCCTCGTAGAGGCCCTTGAGGTCGACCGAGTCGACCGCGCCGGTCGCCTGCAGCTCGGCGACGATCGCGCTCGTCCACGACGGCATCGGGTCGAGCTTGAAGCGCAGCGTCGGATAGCGCTCCAGCAGTCCCGTTATACGCCGCGCGTCCGGCGGCTCGTCGGGGCCGTTGAGCCGTCGCGAGCAGACGAATCGCACGGGGCGCAGGTCGCGGCGCAGGTGCACGTGCAGCGAGGTGCCGGCCTGGCGCAGCGCAAGGTCGAGCGCCGCCGACTCGTAGCCCCACACGCGGTACTGGACCGACGGCGCGTGCCGGGGCGGCTCGGGCCACAGCCCGAGCGCCTCGACGTGCTCGCAGAACGAGCCGAGCGTCCACGACCCGGCGAGCGGAAGCGTCGCCCCCGCCCGCTGGAGCGCCTCCTGGTCGTCGACGTCGTAGGAGACGTCCTCGCCGGCTCCCTCCCCGCCGGCGCCACGCAGCAGGTAGGTCGTCGTGCGGCGCTGGAAGCCGCTCGACACGAGCTGCTCGCGCGGCTCGAGCGCATAGTCGTCGATCGTCAACGGCAGGTCCGCCAGGCGCGACCAGGTGCTCATGAGCCCTCCCCGGCGGTGCTCGGCGCCTGCGCCTCCAGGCGGGCGACGAGCTCGTCGAGACGCAGCTCCTCGAGGCCCCGGCTCACGGCGTCGAGCTCACCGGCGCAGAACTCCACCAGGCCGCGGCCCTCGCGGACGAGCTCCAGCGTCTCGCGCAGCCCCGCCGAGCCGGAATCCAGCCGCCGGATGATCTCCTCGAGGCGCGCGGTCGCGCTCTCGTAGCTCTGCTCGTCGTCGCTCATGTACCTGCATCCTTGACGTCGGCCCGGACCGACCCGTCGGCGAACGTCACCCGGAGGCTGCGGGCCGCCCGCGCCGCCGTCGCGCTCGTGACCAGTGCGCCCGCGCCGTCGTCGACCATCGCGTAGCCGCGTTCGAGCACCCGTCGCGGCTCGTGTGCGTCGAGCGCGAGTGTGAGCCCGTCGAGCGCGCGGCGACGCTCGCGGACCCCCGAATCCGCGGCGGCCGTGGCCTTGCGGCGCAGGACCTCGGCGTGGACGGCGCTCCCGCGGCGCCGCTCGGCGACCCGCCGCGTCGCGCTCGCGCGCAGCTCGCGAAGCTCCTGGTGCAGCGCTCGGCGCTGGCGCTCGACGTGTTCGCCGGGCACGCGGGCCAGCCTCGTGAGCGCTCGTGCGCGCTCGACGACCGCGCGCCGCCCGTGGCGTGCGAGCGAGCGCCCGGCCACGGCGATGAGCCGGCGCTGCTCGCCGATGTCGAGCGGCACGGCGGCGGTCGCGGCGTGCGTCGGCGTCGAGCAGCTCACGGCGGCGACGTCGTCGAGCAGCGTGCTGTCGGTGTGATGGCCGAGGCTGGCGATCACCGGCACGCGCAGCAGGGCCACCGTCCGGCAGAGCATCTCGTCGCAGAACGCGAACAGGTCGGCCAGCGAGCCGCCGCCGCGCGCGACGATCACGACGTCCACCTCCTCCAGCGCCGCAAGGTCCTGCAGCGCGCGGGTGATCGCCGGCGCGGCGTGGCGGTCCTGGACGGGCGCGAACGCCCAGACCAGCCGGCCGCCCCAGCCTCGCCGGAGCAGCGCGGCGAGGACGTCGTCGCGGGCCTTGCCGCCCTCGCCGGTCACGACCCCGATCATCCGGGGCAGCGTCGTGCGGGGCAGCGCCTTCTGCGGCTTGAAGAGGCCTTCGGCGTCGAGCCGGCGGCGCAGCGCCGCGAGCTGGGCGAGCAGATCGCCCTCGCCCGCGATCCGCAGCGCCGAGACGTCGAAGCCGAAGCTCGGCGATGCGGTGCGGCTCCCCGGGTAGTAGCCGGGCCCGCCCGCGACGACGACGCGCGCGCCGTCGACGAGGCTCCCCTCGGGCAGGCCGAGCGCGTCGAGCCGGTCGGCCCAGATCGAGCACGGTGCCGCGCCGTCGACGTCGCGCAGCTCGAAGTAGACCTTGGCGCGTGAGCGGCGCAGGTTCCAGACCTCGCCGAAGAGCTGCACGCGCGGACGGGTGCGTAGGAAGCCCTGGAAGCCCTTCGCCCAGGTGCCGACGGGGAACGGCCCCGGAAGCTCACTGCCCTCCAGCCCCTCGGGGCGCGGCTCGGGCTCCGCCGGTGCCGGTGCCGGTGCCGGCGTCGAGCCGTCGTGCTCCCGGCTCCGGGTCAAGGCCGATGGACGGGAGCGGGGCCGGCGCGCATCGCCGCCAGCCTACCCCGCGGCGGGGTTCCTAGCCGAGGGCCGGGCCGCCGGCCGACGCGAGCGGAGCGAGCCCCGGCTCGGCGGGGCGACCGCGGTGCTCGCCCGCGAGCCCGAGCGTCTCGAGCCGTGCGATCTCGCGCTCCGCCTCGATCCGGGCCGGATGGCCGGCGGGGAGGTCGAGCGTCAGGCGCCGCAGGCGGTTGCGGATCTGCAGCGCGAAGTGCGGGGTCGACGCGCCCACCAGCTCGCGCACGTCGTCGACGGTGACGCGGCTTGTCGCGGTCAGGACTGGGCTCTCGGCTTCGCTCACGGCTCGCTGGGGGGAGGGGGGACGGGGGCGATCTCGAGCAGGCCGTCGATCTCGGCCTGCGTCGCGAACGGGACCGTGGCCGCTGCGCCGACGATCCACGCGTGATTGTAGACCCCGCGCACCGGGTCGCGGGAGTAGCCGGGCTTGACGTCGAGCAGGTAGTCGCGGACCACCGCCGGCAGGCCGCCGTCGTCGTCGAGCAGCAGCAGCGGCCCGTACGAGCCGCTCGCCGAGAGGGCGGCGGCGGCCCCGGCGAGCGCGGGCCGGCCGGGGGCCGCGAACACGAAGCCGTGCCCGGGGTCGCTGACTCCCCAGCCGAACGCGCCCTCGGAGAAGCGTGCGAAGGCGACGGCCGCGGCCTGCGGCGTACGGGCTGCCAGCCGGGTCACCGTGCCCAGTCGAGAGAGCTGCGCTCGCACGCCGTCGCCGACGGCGGCGGCCGACCCGAGCACGTAGATACGCGGCCGGCCGTGCGCGCGGATCGCCCGGCGGGTCGCGGTGGGCAGGGTGGTGCGCGTGGCGAACAGCACCGGATCGCCGGACTTCGCCGCCCACGCGGCCGCCGGGGCCGCCAGCTCGGGAGAGTCCGAGCCGACGACGACGACCGCGTTCGCGTAGCGGCCCGCCAGTCGGGCGCGGTACTCGGCGATGCGACCGGCCAGGGCGAACGGGTCGTCGCCGGCGATCGACGTGGTGCGCAGGCCCGGGACGCTCCCGGCGGTTCCGAGGCGCACGGCCTGCGCGCCGCCCGCGCGAGACGAGCCGCGCGGGCTCAGGCGCTCGATCGCCGCGGCGGTCGCCGCGGGGATCTCGCCGGCATCGGTCAGCAGCAGCGGCGCGCGCAGCGGCGGCGCCATCAGCACCGCGCCGGCGACGGCTGCACGCCAGTCGCGGACGTCGGCGAGCGCGACGGCATCCGGTCGATCGCCTCCGAGATCCGACGGGTAGACGATCGAGGCGACGGCCGCGGCCACCTCGACGGGCTCGTCGGCCTCGACGCGGGCGGTGTTCTTGGTCACCGACGCCAGGTCGGGGGTCGCCGGCGAGGGGCTTGCGGCGGGACCGGGGGACGAGCCCGGGCCGCGCGTCGTGCGCCCCTCGTCGCGCGAGTCGCCGCCGCGGCCGCAGGCGGCCAGGGCCAGCGCGGAGAGCGCCAGCGCCAGTGCGGCCGTGGCGCGACGGTTGCCGATCGGGCGCATCGCGGCGCGACCATAGCGAGGGCGGCGGGCGCGTCCGCCGGTCGGCCACCTCCGACGAGACCCGCTGCGCCCGCTGATCGCGCACGCTCTGCGACAGGACCGCGCCGCCTTCGTGCCGTCGCCGCCGCGACGGGAACGTGGCTGCAGAAACACACCCCATACCTGAGCTACTGCAGCCACAACCCTCGCAGGCGTGCCGCATGGCTCGGGGCGTGCCGCGTCGTTCGGGGCGTGCCGCGTCGTTCGGGGCGCGCCGCGTCGTTCGGGGCGTGCCGCGTCGTTCGGGGCGTGCCGCGTCGTTCGGGGCGTGCCGCGTCGTTCGGGGCGCGCCGAATCATCGGCCCCACCGACCAGGAAACGGAGCCAGTACTGCGGGTCCTCCCCGCAAACTGCGAGGGTCTTCGCGACGGCGAGATGGCGTTCCGTCGTCGCGCTTGTGTACTGTGCGCGCGCACAAGACGCCGAATCCCCGCGATCGCGGGGACCGGGGGACCCAAAGTTTGGGGCGAACTCCGCGGTGATCCCGCGGGGAGCGCAGGTTCGTTTCGCGCCAGCCCGTCAGCTAACCCCGGAGGCCGACGAACGACAGCAACGGACTCCGTGCGATTTCGCCAAGCGACGATCCTGACCCTGACCGCGCTCGCGTGTGCCGTCGTTCCGGCAGGCGCGAGCGCTGACACGAGCGTCGAGCTGCTCGACGCCGCCCAGAGCCGCCCGACCGGCGGACTCGCCTTCCACCAGACCAACGCACGGGTGACGGGGGTCGTCGCCGGCCTGCGGGCGCGCCGTCTGCGGTCCGGCCTGGCCGCCGCGCCGGCCGGGGCGCCGGTCGAGGTCCAGCGGGCGATCTGGGCCGCGAACGCGATCGTCGGCAAGCCCTACCGCTACGGCGGCGGGCACCGGCGCTTTCGCGACAGCGGCTACGACTGCTCGGGCACGGTCTCGTTCGCGCTGCACGGCGCCGGTGCACTGGACAGCCCGCTCGACTCGTCCTCGTTCATGAGCTGGGGCGAGCGCGGAAGAGGCGACTGGATCACCGTCTACACGAACCCGGGGCACGCGTACGTGGTCATCGCCGGGCTGCGCCTCGACACCAGCGCGGCCGGCGATCCCCGCGGCGGCAAGGGCCCGCGCTGGCGTCCGGCGCTGCGGTCGACCCGCGGCTTCCGCGCGCGGCACCCGGCAGGCTTCTAGGCCTCGAGGCGGCTGCGGCTTCGCTCCCCGGTCGGCGATCCGGTCGAGCGACGCCGGCGGATCGACGCCGAGCCGGCTCGGCGCGTGTACGGTCCGCCGATGAGCTCCGGCTACCGCACGCTTCGTCTCGACGACATCCCGACCGTCGAGTTCGACGACGGCGTCACCCCGCCGTGGAAGCCGGTCCGCCGGCAGCTCGGCGTCGCGGCGTTCGGGACCAACGCCTACGTGGCCGAGGAGCCGGGCGACGTCGTCGTCGAGCGACACGACGAGCTGCCGGAGGAGGGCAGCGGGCTACCGGGACAGCAGGAGCTCTACCTGGTCCTGGCCGGCTCGGCGCGCTTCGAGATCGGCGACGAGGTCGTCGACCTGCCGGCGCGCGGGATCGTGTTCATCGAGGATCCGGCGCTCGTTCGACGCGCGATCGCGCTCGAGCCTCAGACCGTCGTCTTCGCGGTCGGCGCCCCGCAGGGCGCTCCCTTCGAGCCGTCTGCGTGGGAGGAGGAGTTCCTGCGCCGCGGTCGCACCGCCGAGTAGCGGCCGGGCGCGTCCACTCCGCCGAGCGGCCGGGCGGGGAGGGGCGTTCATCCCGCAGGCCGGGCGCTACGGGGTCGCGGCAACTTCGCCCTCGTGGACGGGAGTGCCTGCGAGCAGCCCGTCGGCGGCTTCGCGGACCTGCTCGAGCTGCTCGCCGACCGGGCGCGTCGCGTCGATGACGGCGCGCTGCGCGGGTCGGCACTCGGCGAGCGGCTCGAAGCTCGCGGCGAGCCTCGCGGCGACCGCGACGTCGGCGTCGGAGATCCGCTCCGGGTCGCGCTCGCGCGCAGCGGCGCGGGCAAGCGCGAGCGCGCGTGGGACCTCGCAAGCAGCCCACAGGAGCGGCGTGCCGGCGAGCGACGCGCGCAGCAGGTCGCGCGCCTCGCGGCGCCCGAAGGTCGCGTCGAGGATCGCCCCGCCGCGTGAGTCGACCTCTCGCGCGGCGCGCTCGGCGATCTGTGCGTACACACGCCGCGTCACGTCCGCGCCGTACAGACCTTGCCGGCCCCGCTCGGTCGGGGCGATCCCGCCGAGCTCCTTGCGCACGAGGTCGGACGCGAGCACCGCAAGCCCGCTCGCCTCGGCGATCGCCGCCGCGAGCGTCGACTTGCCGCTGGCCGGGGGGCCACAGACGGCGATCGCAAGCGGCAGCCGGGCCCTCCAGGCAAGCCGCTCCGCCAGGTCGAGCAGGTCCTCGGCCCGCTCGCGTGAGCGCCGAGCCTCGGCGCCTTGCTGCTGCGCGGCCCGCAGCAGCGCGACCTTGACCCGTACGAGGGCGCGGTCGGTCGCCAGGGCCCACAGCAGCGCGGGCGGCCCCGGCTCGCCGCCGGCGGCGACGTAGGAGTCGAGCAGGCGCGCCGCCAGGTCCGGGCGCCCGAGCCCCTCGAGGTCCATCAGCAGGAACGCGAGGTCGGCGCCGACGTCGACCCGGCGCATCAGCGGGTCGAACTCGACGCAGTCGACGACCTGCATGCCGACGTCCGGGTCCCACAGCACGTGCTCGGCGCGCAGGTCGCCGTGGCCGTCGCGGACGAGGCCCGATGCGGCGCGCCGGCGCAGGAGTGGGGCGTGGCGCCCGATCGCGGCGGCGGCGCCGCGTGCCGCGCCGCTCATCAGGCGCAGGCGCAGTGGGTCGCCGATCAGCTCGTCGAGCGTGGAGCGGGTGTCGGCGAGCCGGCTCAGGAGCCCGCCGGGCGAGTCGACGCCCGGCACCCGCGCGGCGCAGGCGTGGAAGGCCGCGATCATGCGCCCGGCGGCGTCGATCGGCTCGTCGCAGGGCTCGCCGGCGAGGATGCGGGCCGCCAGCGTCGAGCGCTCGTCGAACCGCCGCATCTCGACCGCGTGCTCGACGACGCCGGCGCCGTCGGGATCGACGAGCACCGCGCCGCCGGGCGTGCGGGCGATCCCCCGCACCCCGAGGTACAGATCGGGCGCGAGGCGGCGGTTCAGCGCCACCTCGGCCTCGCAGCAGGCGCGCCGCTGCGCGAGCGTGCCGTAGTCGAGGAACGCAAGGGTCAGGGCCTTCTTGACCTTGTACGCGCGGTCACGGCCGACGAGCACCCAGGAGACGTGCGTCTCGTGCAGCGTCGCGCTTCCCGGGTCGCCGGGCAGCGCGCCGGGTCGGCGGAGGGCCGCGATCAGCGTCTCCTGCTCGGCGCGGGCATCCTGACGGTCGGGCACTGGTGGCGAGCGTAGCCTCCGCTCAGCCCGACCGACCCGAGCGCCGCCGGAGCACCCAGCGTCGCAGCTCGTCGCTCCCCCAGACGACGACCGGGAACGTCGCCAGCACCGCGAGCTCGTCGGCGCCCAACGATGCCGTCCCGAACAGCGGCTGCAGCGGTGGCAGGTAGACGATCGCTGCCGCGATCGCGAGCTCGAAGGCGATCCCGCCGATCAGCAGGGGATTCGAGAGCGCGCCGATGCGCCGCAGCGACGGTCCGCTCGAGCGCGCCGCGAACGCGGTTCCCACCTGGCACGCGGTTATCCCGGCGAAGGTCATCGTCGTCGCGGTGAGATAGGCGTGGTGCAGCGGGCTGCCCGAGCCGGTCGCGTCGCCCGGAGACCAGCCGGAGCGCGACAGCACCCAGAGGAAGCCGCCGAGCACGAGCGCCGCCTCCACGAGGCCCAGCCACAGCCACGCGCGCGTGAGCATCGGACGGTCGAGGATGCCCCGTTCGCGTGGCCGGGGAGGACGACCCATGATCCCCGGCTCGGGCGGCTCGCGACCGAGCGCCAAGGCCGGGAGGGTCTCCGTGCCGAGGTCGATCGCGAGGATCTGCATGACGGTGATCGGCAGCGGGATCGAGCCGCCGGACAGGGCGAAGAGCAGGAACGGCACGACCTCCGGCGTCGCGTGGGCGAAGATGTAGAGGACGAACTTGCGGATGTTGTCGAACACGACGCGGCCCTCGCGCACGGCGTCGACGATCGAGGCGAAGCTGTCGTCGGTGAGCACCATGGTCGCCGCCTCGCGCGCGACGTCGGTGCCCGAGGCGCCCATCGCCACGCCGATGTCCGCCCGTCGCAGAGCGGGAGCGTCGTTCACCCCGTCGCCGGTCATCGCGACGACGTGTCCCTCCGAGCGCAGCGCATCGACGATGCGCAGCTTCGTCTCCGGCGAGGAGCGCGCGATGACGAGCTCCGGCTCGGCCAGCACGGTCCGCAGCGTGGGATCGTCCATCGCGTCGAGCTCGGGTCCGGTCGCCACTCGCGGGTGCTCGCCCACGATCCCCACGTCGCGAGCCACGGCGCTCACGGTCAGCCCGTGGTCGCCCGAGATCACGACGATCCGGATGCTCGCCGCCCGGCAGGCGCTGACCGCCGGCCCGACCTCCGGTCGCGGAGGGTCCTCCAGCGCGGCGAGTCCGAGGAACGTCAGCCGCGACTCGGCGTCGTCGCGTCGCGGACCGTCCGGTGGCGTCTGCGCTCGTCGCTCGGCGAACCCGAGGACGCGCAGCCCGCTGCCCGCGTAGCGGCGGAATGCCGCCGCCGCCGCGTCGCGCCCGTGCTGCGAGAAGGCGACGTCGCCGTCGGCCGTGCGCACGCTGGTGCAGCGCTCGAGCAGCTCGAGCGGGGCGCCCTTCGTGTGAAGCCAGCGCTCCCCGTCCGGCTCGACGTCGAGCGTCGTCATGCGCTTGACGTGCGGGTCGAAGCGGAAGAGGCGCAGGCGCTCGGCGTCGCGTTCCGCCACGAGCTCCTCGACGGGCACGCCGAGCTCGCTTGCGGCGACGAGCAGTGCGCTCTCGCTGGGGTCGCCGCCGCGCTCCCAGCCGGAATCCGTGCGCAGGGCGTGCGCGTTGTTGCAGCGCACCGCCGTTCGCAGCAGCGCCGAGAACGGCTCGGCCGAGGCCGTCGTCAGGTCCGCGACGGACGGCCTCAGCTCGCGGCCGTCGGCCCAGAACGCGCGAACGGACATCCGGCCGGTCGTCAGCGTCCCGGTCTTGTCCGTGCAGATGACGTCGGTCGAGCCCAGCGTCTCGACCGCCGTGAGCCGCTTGATCAGCGCTCGTCGACGCGCCATGCGCCGTACGCCGACGGCGAGCGCCAGCGTGATCGTCGGCAGGAGTCCCTCGGGCACGTTGGCCACGATGAGCCCGATCGCGAACGGCACCGCGTCGCTCAGCGCCAGTCCCGCGAGCAGCGTTCCGACGAGCAGGAACACCACGCCGAAGGCGATGGCCACCGCGGCGATCAGCAGGGCCGCGCGGTTGACCTGCCGCTGGAGCGGGCTGACGTCCTGGCGTACGCGTTGGGAGAGCGCCGCGATACGCCCCAGCTGCGTCGCGATTCCGGTCGCGTAGACGACGGCGGTCGCCTGGCCCCCCGTGCACAGCGTGCCGGCGAAGACCAGATCCTCGGACTGGAGCGGGGGCGCGCGACGCCGGCTCGGCAGGGCGCTGCGCCCGACGGGCTGCGACTCGCCGGTCAGCGGCGCGATGTCGACCTCGACGGCGCCGTCGATGAGCCGCGCGTCGGCTGAGAGGCGGTCGCCCTCGGCGATCAGCAGCACGTCGCCGGGAACCAGCTCGAGCGCGTCGACCTCGAGCTCGCGCCCGTCGCGCCGAACGCGCGCCCGCGGGGGCAGGAACTGCCGGAGTGCCTCGGTCGCCCGCTCGGCCTGCACCTCCTGGAGGAACGCGAAGACCGCGTTGATGGCGATCACCGCGACGATCGCCAGCGCAAGCGGAGCGAGGTCCGCGGCCGCGGCAAGCCCGGCGGCGAGCCAAAGGAGCAGCGCGAGCGGGTTCGTGAGCTGCCGCACCAGCGACCGCAGGTGTCCCGGGCCCTCGCGGCGACGGATCTCGTTGGCGCCGTGCTGCTCCAGTCGGCGGATCGCCTCCTGCGTCGACAGCCCGGAGAGTCGGGTGTCGAGGTGCCCGAGCAGGCGGTCGATCGCCTCCTCGGGGTCGACGACCGCCGACGGCGGCACCGTGCCCTGCACCCCGGGAGGCGACCGAGCGGTGCCGGGGCCCGTCCCGTCGGGATTCGGTCGATCCTGCGCGGGCATCGCCCGGTGATGGTGCCGCACCGGCGTGTGCGCGCGAGCCGGGTCGCGCCCGCTGCGCGAGCCCCGATGGGCTGACAGCCGCATGCCCTTGTCGCCGCGGGCGCTCCCAAATACGCTCGACCCGCAGACCGACGTCAGGCAGAGGGAGGTTCCCCGATGGCCCTGAGGGCGAGCGCCAGAACCGCCGTGCGGTCCCTCGCTGACGTGCGCCGCGGCGACGTGGCGCTCGCCGGCGGAAAGGGGGCGAACCTCGGCGAGCTGATCGCGGCCGGCCTGCCGGTCCCGCCGGGCTTTGTCGTCGGGGCGCCGGTCTACGGCGCGTTCGTCGACGCCGCCGGCCTGCGCGAGCGCCTCGATGCCGAGCTGGGGGGCGTCGACGTCGAGGACACGGGGGCGCTCGAGGCTGCGTGCGCGCGCGCCCGGGCGCTGCTCGACGCCCAGCCGCTCCCGGACGACGTCGCCGACGCGATCCGCGCCGCGTACGCCGAGCTCGCCGGCTCGGATCGCGAGGTCGCGGTCGCGGTGCGCTCGTCGGCGACCGCCGAGGACACCGCGTCGGCCTCGTTCGCGGGGATGAACGAGACCTTCCTCAACGTGATCGGCGCCGATGCGGTGGTCGCCGCGGTTCGCCGCTGCTGGGCCTCCCTGTTCGGGACGCGCACGGTCTTCTACCGGGCCAGGCGCGGGCTCGGCCGCGCCGACGTCGACATCGCGGTCGTCGTCCAGCGCCAGGTTGCGGCGGTGCGCGCCGGGGTTCTGTTCACGATCGACCCGTCGACCGGCGACGAGGGCCGGCTGGTCATCGAGGGCTCGTTCGGGCTCGGCGAGTCGGTCGTCTCCGGCAGCGTCTCGCCCGATCGCTACGTCGTCGACAAGCGCACCCTCGAGATCCTGATCCGCGAGGTCCGCCGCAAGGAGCTCGTCGTCGAGCCCGACCCGGGGGGCGGGACCGTCACCCGGCGGCTGAGCGACGAGGAGGCGCTGCGGCCCGTCCTCGCCGACGCCGACGTCCGGGCGCTGGCCGAGATGGGGGAGCGCATCGAGCGCCACTACGGGGCGCCGCAGGACACCGAGTGGGCGTTCGACGCCGAGGGAACGCTGTGGATGCTGCAGTCGCGCCCGGTGACCACACTCGCCGTCGTCACGGCCGCACCGGCTGCGGCGGGGGCCGGCGGGCGGGTCCTCCTGACGCACGGCCTCGGCGCCGCGCCGGGCGTCGCGGGCGGCCCGGTGCGCGTCGCCCCGTCGCTGGCCGCCGCCGAGGACCTGCGAGCGGGCGACGTGCTCGTCGCCCGGATGACCGCGCCCGACTGGGTGCCGCTGATGCGCCGGGCCGCCGCGATCGTCACCGACTCGGGCGGGATGACCTGTCACGCGGCGATCGTCGCCCGCGAGATGGGGATCCCGTGCGTCGTCGGCACCGGCGACGCGACGCGCAGGCTGCGCGACGGCGAGATCGTCACGGTCGACGCGACGCGCGGCGACGTGCTGGAGGGTGAGGCGCCGCGGCCCGTGGCGGCGCCGCAGCCGGTGCTTTCGCCCGGCGCGGCGGCAGCGCAGGGGACTGCGCCCGTCACGGGGACGCGGCTGCTCGTGAACCTCTCCGAGCCCTCGCAGGTCGCGCGCGCCGCCGCGCTCGACGTCGACGGCGTCGGGCTGCTGCGGGCCGAGATGATGGTGCTCGAGGCGCTGGACGGCGCGCACCCGCGCCTGCTGCTCGAGGAGGGGCGCGGCGAGGAGTTCGTCGCCCGGATGGCCGACGCGCTGACGACGTTCGCGGCCGGCTTCGCGCCGCGGCCGGTGACCTACCGGACGATCGACTTCCGCACGAACGAGTTCCGCGGGCTGCAGGGCGGCGAGCGCTTCGAGCCGCAGGAGGCCAACCCGATGATCGGCTTCCGCGGCGCGCTGCGCTACACGCGCGACCCGGAGGTCTTCGCGCTGGAGCTGGCGGCGATCGGGCGCGTCTGGGACGCCGGCCACACGAACTTCCACGTGATGCTGCCGTTCGTGCGCAGCGCTCGGGAGCTGGCGGCCTGCCGCGAGCTGGTCGCCGCCGGCGGGCTGCTCGGCCGGCCCGGCTTCGAGCTGTGGATCATGGCCGAGGTCCCGTCGGTGCTCTTCGCGCTCGAGGAGTACGCGGAGCTCGGCGTCGCCGGGATCTCGATCGGCTCCAACGACCTGACACAGCTCGTGCTCGGTGCCGACCGCGACTCCGAGCTGCTGGCCGGGACGTTCGACGAGCGCGATCCCGCGGTCGTCGCATACCTGCGACAGCTGATCCCGGCGGCGCGCCGACTCGGCCTTGCGACGTCGATCTGCGGCCAGGCGCCCTCGGTGCACCCCGAGTACGCCGAGCTGCTCGTCCGCGCGGGGATCGACGCGATCTCGGTGACCGTCGACGCCGTCGACCGTACGCGCCGGCTTGTCGCCGCCGCGGAGCGGCGGCTGCTGCTCGAGGCGGCACGCGAGCGCTGATGCGAGTGATCCGACCGCCAGCTTCGGCCAGCGTGCCGCCCAACGTCGTCAGCTACGAGGAGGCTCGCGCCCGGTTCAGCTGGGCCGAGGCGCGCTCGGCGCTCGACGGGCTGCCGGACGGCGGGCTGAACATCTGCCACGAGGCCGTCGATCGGCACGCGCAGGGTGAGCGGGCAGGCCACGTGGCGATCCGCTGGCTCGGCAGGACGGGCGCCCGGCGGGAGATCACCTACGGCGAGCTGGCGGAGCTCACGAGCCGCTTCGCGAGCGTGCTCGACGGTCTCGGCGTCGACCGCGGAGAGCGCGTCTACGCGCTCTCCGGGCGGATCCCCGAGTTGTACGTCGCCGCGCTCGGGACGCTCAAGCGCGGCGCCGTCTTCTGCCCGCTGTTCTCCGCGTTCGGCCCCGAGCCCGTCGCCCAGCGGCTCGCGCTCGGCGACGCGCGCGTGCTCGTCACGACACCCGTGTTGCACCGGCGCAAGGTCGCCGCGATCCGCGATCGCCTCCCCGGCCTTCGCCACGTTCTCGTGGCGGGCCTCGAGGGCGAGCCGGCGCCCGAGGGGACTCTCGACCTCGACGCCCTGCTGGCGGCCGGCGACCCTCGGCGGCGGGTCGAGGCGACGGCCGCCGAGGACTGGGCGCTGCTGCACTTCACCAGTGGGACGACGGGTCTGCCGAAGGGCGCCCAGCACGTGCACGACGCGGTCGTCGTCCACGACGCGACCGCGCGGATCGCGCTCGACCTACATCGCGACGATCTCTTCTGGTGCACCGCCGATCCGGGCTGGGTCACGGGAACCTCGTACGGGATCGTCGCGCCGCTGTGCCGCGGCGTGACGATGCTCGTCGACGAGGGCGAGCTCGACGTCGAGCGCTGGTACTCGATCCTCGCCGATGAGCGCGTGAGCGTCTGGTACACGGCGCCGACGGCGCTGCGGATGCTGATGCGCGCAGGGGCCGAGGCCGTGGGCGGCCACGACCTGGGCGCGCTGCGCCTCGTCGCGAGCGTCGGCGAGCCGCTGAACCCCGAGGTCGTGCTGTGGACCGACGAGGCCTACGGCCGCCCCGCGCACGACGACTGGTGGCAGACGGAGACCGGCGGGATCATGATCGCCAACCTCGCCTGCGACGAGATCAGACCCGGCTCGATGGGTCGACCGCTGCCCGGGATCGATGCCGCGATCGTCCATCGCGACGAGTACGGGGGCGTGCGCGTCGTCGAGGAGGCCGGGGTCGAGGGTGAGCTGGCGCTGCGTGCCGGGTGGCCGTCGATGTTCCGCGGCTACCTCGACCAGCCGGAGCGCTACGCGGCGGCGTTCTCGGACGGCTGGTACCTCTCGGGCGATCTCGCGCGGCGCGACGCGGACGGCTGGTTCTGGTTCGTCGGGCGCGCCGACGACGTGATCAAGACGAGCGGCCACCTGATCGGCCCGTTCGAGGTCGAGAGCGTTTTGATGGAGCACGAGGCGGTCGTCGAGGCGGCGGTCTTCGGCGTGCCCGACGAGGTCGCCGGCGAGCTCGTCGAGGCGGTCGTGTGCCTCGCGCCGGGCGTCGAGTGGACGCCGGAGCTGAGGCGCGAGCTCGTCGGCTTCGCTCGCACGCGCCTGGGCCCGAGCGTCGCGCCGCGGGGGATCGAGGCCGCCGACGAGCTGCCTCGCACCCGCAGCGGCAAGATCATGCGCCGGCTGCTGCGCGCCCGCGCTCTCGGGCTGCCCGAGGGCGACACCTCGACGCTGGAGGGCGCCGCGTGACACCCGTCCACCCGCCGGCCGGCCGGCCCGACCCGGCGTCCGGGCCGCTTCCGCCGCACGCGATCGAGCTGCTGCGCGGGATGCTGCGCATCCGGCGCTTCGAGGAGCGCTGCGTCGAGCTCTACAGCGCGACCAGGATCCGCGGCTTCCTGCACCTCTACATCGGCGAGGAGGCGGTCGCGACCGGCGTGATGCGCGTGCTCGAGCCCGACGACGCGGTCGTCACGACGTATCGCGAGCACGGTCACGCGCTGGCGCGGGGGGTCGCAGCCGACGCTCTGATGGCGGAGATGCTCGGCCGCTCGGGGGGCTGCTGCCGCGGGCGCGGCGGCTCGATGCACGTCTTCGACCGCGCCTCACGCTTCTACGGCGGCAACGCGATCGTCGCCGGCGGGCTGCCGATCGCCGCGGGCCTCGCGCTGGCCGACCTGATGCTCGGCCGCGAGCGCGTCACGGCCTGCTTCTTCGGCGAGGGCGCGATCGCCGAGGGGGAGTTCCACGAGTCGCTGAACCTCGCGGCCCTCTGGCGGCTCCCGGTGCTGTTCGTCTGCGAGAACAACTACTACGCGATGGGCAGCGCGCTGGAGCTGACCGAGTCGCAGACGAAGCTCACGATCAAGGCGGCCTCGTACGACCTGCCCGCCTGGAGCGTCGACGGGATGGACGTCGTCGCCGTCGAGCGCGCGGCGCGGCGGGCGGCGCTCGCGATCCGCGGCGGCGAGGGGCCGGTCTTCCTCGAGTGCCGCACGTATCGCTTCCGTGCGCACTCGATGTACGACCCCGACCTCTACCGCGACAAGGAGGAGGTCCGCGAGTGGCGTGAGGGCCACGACCCGATCGAGCTGCTCGCGGCGCGGCTGCGCGCTCACGGGGCCCTGGGCCAGGCGGCGATCGACGAGATCGAGGCGGCCATCGCGGCCGAGATCGAGCATGCGGTCGCGTTCGCCGAGGCCTCCGAGCCCGAGCCGGTCGAGGATCTGCTGCGCGACGTCTACGCCGCTGCACAGGACAGGCCGTGAGCACGGCCGATCGGACCGTGACGCTGACGTACCGCGACGCGATGCGCGAGGCGATGAGCGAGGCGATGAGGGCCGACGAGCGCGTCTTCCTCATCGGCGAGGACGTCGGGCGCTATGGCGGGGCGTTCGGCGTCAGCAAGGGGATGCTCGCCGAGTTCGGCCCCGAGCGGATCCGCGATGCGCCGCTCTCGGAGAGCGCGTTCACCGGCGCGGGAATCGGCGCCGCGCTGAACGGCATGCGTCCGATCGTCGAGATCATGACCGTCAACTTCAGCCTGCTCGCGCTCGACCAGATCGTCAACAACGCCGCGACGATCCGCCATATGTCGGGCGGTCAGTTCGCGGTGCCGCTCGTGATCCGGATGTGCACCGGCGCCGGGCGTCAGCTGGCGGCCCAGCACTCGCACAGCTTCGAGGGCTGGTACGCGCACATCCCGGGGATCAAGGTGCTCGCGCCGGCGACGATCGCCGACGCGCGCGGCATGCTCGCGCCGGCGTTGGCGGACCCGAACCCGGTGCTGATCTTCGAGCACGGCTCGCTCTACAACGTGAGCGGCGAGCTGCCCGCGGAGCGTGAGCCCGTCGACATCGAGCGCGCCGCGGTCATGCACGCCGGGGATGACGTGACGCTGGTCGCCTACGGTGGCCTGCTCGGCCGAGTCCTGGAGGCCGCCGAGCGGCTGACGGGGCGGGGTGTGAGCGCCGAGGTGATCGACCTGCGCGTCCTGCGCCCGCTCGACGAGGCGACCGTGCTGCGCTCGATCTCCCGCACCCACCGCGCCGTGATCGTCGACGAGGGCTGGCGCAGCGGCTCGCTGTCGGCTGAGCTGAGCGCGCGCATCGCCGAGCGCGCCTTCTACGAGCTCGACGCTCCGGTCGAGCGCGTCTGCGCCGAGGAGGTGCCGACCTCGTACGCGGCGCACCTCGAGCAGGCCGCGATACCGCAGGCCGACGACGTCGTCGCCGCCGCGCTGAGGACGGTTGGGCGCGATGGGTGACTTCCTGATGCCGTCGCTGGGCGCCGACATGGTCGAAGGGCGGCTGATCCAGTGGCGCGTGGCGCCCGGCGACGTCGTCGCGAAGGGCGACATCGTCGCGGTGGTGGACACGAGCAAGGCGGAGATCGAGGTCGAGATCTTCGAGCCGGGCGTGATCGAGGAGCTGGTCGTGGACCCGGGGGAGAAGGTCGCCGTCGGGGCGGTGCTCGCGCACGTGAGGTCGACCGGCGTCGCCGCGACACAGGCGCCGGCCGCTCCCGAGCCGACCGCCGCCGAGCCCGCGCCCCCGGTGCCCGCGGCCGTCGTCGCGGCTGCGGCGCCCGCGCCGCCTGCCGAGCCGCCCGGCGCCGCCGACGGCTCAGGGCGCCGCCGCGTCTCGCCGCTCGCACGACGCGTCGCCGCTCACCTGGGCGTCGACCCCGCCTCCTGCGAGGGCACCGGGCCGGGCGGTGCGGTGACGAGGGCCGACGTCGAGCGGACCGCAGCCGAGCCGGCGACCCGGGCTCCCGCGCCGCCCGCGATGCCCGCGCCGAGCGCGATGCCTGCGCCGCCCACGATGCCTGCGCCGAGCGCGCCCATGCCCCAGACGATCGAGCCTCCCGCCGTCGCTGCCACAGCCGGCGACGAGCGATCGATCGCGATGCGCCGCACGATCGCGCGGCTGATGGCCCGCTCCAAGCGCGAGATCCCGCACTACTACCTGGGTCACCACATCGACCTCTCGCGCGCGCTCGACTGGCTGAAGGAGCGCAACGCGCCCCGCGGCCCGGCCGAGCGGGTCCTGCCCGCCGCACTGCTGCTCAAGGCCGTCGCGCTCGCATGCCGCGAGCATCCGGGCCTCAACGGCTTCTGGGTCGACGACGAGCTGCGCCCCGGCGGCGGCGTCCACGTCGGCGTCGCGATCTCGCTACGGGGCGGCGGCCTCCTGGCGCCGGCGATCCACGACGCCGACATGCTGGGCGTCGAGGCGCTGATGGCGGCGCTGCGCGACCTGACCCAGCGCGCTCGGCGCGGCCAGCTGCGCGGCTCGGAGATGGCCGACCCGACGATCACCGTCACGAGCCTCGGCGAGCGGGGCGTCGAGACGGTCTACGGCGTCATCCACCCGCCGCAGGTCGCGCTCGTCGGCTTCGGCCGGGTGACCGAGCGGGCGTGGGCGGTGAGGGGAATGGTCGGGGCGCGCCCGGTCGTCCATGCGACGCTCGCCGTCGACCACCGTGCCGCCGACGGCCACACCGGAGGCCTCTTCCTCGGCTCGATCGACTCGAGGCTCCAGGAGCCGGAGGCGCTGTGACCGAGGCGGAGGCCCGCGCCGTGGTGCTCGCCGCGCTCGTCGAGATCGCGCCGGAGACCGAGGGCGTCCGGCTCGACGGCGATGTCGAGCTGGGCGAACAGCTCGACATCGACTCGATGGACTTCCTGACGCTGATGACGCTCGTCAGCGAGCGGACGGGTATCGACATCCCCGAGCGCGACCAGCCGAAGCTGCGCACGCTCGACGGCGCGGTCGCCTACCTGGCAGGCGTCTGACGCCCGCCGGGACAGGCGCCGCCGTCAGTCGGGGATCAGGCCCTCGCCGGTGAACTCGTGACGGGCCTCGTCGAGCGTGATGTCGGCGGGAGGCAGGATCACGTCGGACGGGTGCAGGTCGTCGCCGGGGAGCTGCTCGCCGCCGTCTCGCACCAGTGCGAGCAGCTCTGCAAAGCGCGTGGCGAACGCGCCCTCGTCGCCGGCCTCGACGGCCGCGACGACCGCGTTGTCGAGCTCGTTGACGCGCGCGAGGACGTCGTCGGGCAGCTTGTACTGCCCTTCCTGGGAGATCCGGACGATCATGCCCGGCCGTCCTCGGGCTCCGCGTCGCCCTCGGCGTCGGCCGGTGGGGCGCCGGCGTTCAGCTCGCCGTTCGACCCGGTGCCGGCGCCCAGCTCGGCCTTCATCCGCGCGAGCTCGTCATCGACGACGCTGGCGCTGGACAGCTCGCGGAGCTGGCGGTCGATCTCGTCCTCGCCGCCGCCGAGCTGCGTCAGGTCCTCGAACGTGCCGGACGCCTCGAGCTCGGAGACCGCGTCGGCGCGCGCCTTCATCTGCTCGGTCTTGTCGACCGCGCGCTGCATCGCCAGGCCGACGTCGGCCATCTCCTCGCCGACGCCGGTCGCCGCCTCCGAGATCCGCACCTGGGCCTCGGCCGCCGAGTACTGCGCCTTGATGACCTCCTTCTTGGTGCGGAAGGCCTCGATCTTCGTGCGCAGCTTCTGCTCGGAGTCGGCCAGCCGCTGCTGCTGGTCCTCGAGCTCGCTGACCTGCTTGTCGAGCGTCTGCAGCTCGACCTGGATGCCGTTCTTGCGCTCGAGCGCGACGCGCGCGAGATCCTCGTTGCCCTGGGCGAGCGCCTGACGGGCCTGCGTGTCGAGCTTGACCAGCTGCTGCTCGAGCTTCTGCGACTGCATCTGCAGGCGCTTCTTCGCGGTGACGACGTCGGCGATGCCCTTCTTGACGTTCTGCAGCGACTCGAGCTGCTTCTGGTAGCTGTAGTCCAGCGTCTCGGCGGGATCCTCCGCCTTGTCGAGGATCTTCGAGATCTTCGCCTTGATGACGGTGGACATCCGTCCGCCGAGACCTGCCATCCGCTGCTCCTTGATCGGCTTGCGCTGCGCCCAGCCTATCGAGAGCCGCGCGGCTCGCGGCCACGATCGGCCGGGAAGCTCAGATCGGGATGCCCCAGAGGGGGAACCAGCGGCTCAGCTCCGGCTCGATCGGCAGGTCGGCGCCGACGACGGCCTTGATCCGCAGCTCGCGCTCGGTGTCCCGCTGCTGCTCGCCGTCGGCGGGGGCGAACGGGTACCAGGCGCCGCGCTTGTAGTTGTAGATGAAGTAGAGCGGCCGGCCCTCGCCGTCCTGGAAGGCGAACACCGCGCACAGCAGCCGCTCGGCGTAGCCGTCGAGCTGGAGCTGGTCGCTTACGGCGTTGACGCCGACCGCCAGGTCCTCGACGTCCGGGTCGTGGACGATCATCCAGCGGTAGCCGACTTCGTCGGTGCTCGTCTCGATCGTCGAGCCCGTCTCCTCGCCGGCGCTGCGCAGGACCGCCTCCATGTCGCCGGCGATCCGCTCGAAGTCGCCGGTCGCGAGCGGCTGGAAGACGATCGCCGCGACGCCGCGGCTTGTGATCCCGTGCTCCGTGCTGAGCGTGATGTCCGCGGTGGTGATCGCGAACAGGCGGTCGGGCGCCGGACGGGCGACCTTCCGGCGCCCGAGGATCGCGTCGAACAGCCCCATCCGCTAGGCGGCGGCGGGAAGCATCGAGCCGGCCGTGCCCTGGAGCTCGCTCTCCATCCGCTCGAGCCGCGCGATCCGCTGCTCGATCGGTGGGTGCGTCGAGAAGATGTTGAACATCGAGCGCTTGGCCTTGGCGGGGAAGATGTAGAAGGCGTTCATCTCGGCGTGGCGCAGGTCGCGCGTCGGAACCCGCTCCATCCCCTGGCTGATCTTCAGCAGCGCCGAGGCCAGCGCGCTCGGCCGTCCGGTGAGCACCGCGGCGCCGCGGTCGGCGGCGAACTCGCGATAGCGCGACAGCGCCTGCATCAGGACGAACGAGATCACGTACGTCGCCATCGCGGCGACGATCATCAGGAAGAAGCCGGCGTTCTCGTCGTCGTCGCCGCCACCGCCGAAGAAGAACCCGAACTGCATGATCATCGCCGCCAGCGACGCGAAGAAGCTGGCGAGCGTCATGATCGCGACGTCGCGGTTGGCGACGTGCGTGAGCTCGTGGGCGATGACGCCCTCGAGCTCGGACGGGCTCAGCAGCTCGACGATCGCACTCGTCGCGCAGACCGTCGCGTGCTTCGGCGAGCGGCCGAGCGCGAAGGCGTTCGGCATCGTCGACTGCACCATCGCGATCCGCGGCTTGGGCAGGTCGGCCTGTAGGCAGAGGCGCTCGACGATCTGGTGCAGCTCCGGCGCCTCCTTCGGCGAGGCCTCGCGAGCGCCCATCGACGCCAGCGCGATCTTGTCGGAGGCGAAGTACTGCAGCGCGAGCATCCCGCCGGCGAGTGCGACGATCGTCACCGCCCCGGCGCCGGCGGCGAAGAGCACGCCCATGAACGCGACGTACAGCGCGCCGAGCAGGAACATCGTCATCAGCATCCGGGCCTGCAGGCCCCGATCGCGGCCGATCACGGAGGTCGAGCGGGTCATGGACACCATCTTGACAGGAACCATGAAAGGTTCATAAGGGGGTGTGACGGGCTCGCGCTCGGTGCGCGGCAGGCTCATGCCCGGAAATGGCGCGAAGGGCTCGTGCGCAGGCCAACTTGCAGGACGGCGCGGCCCCGTCTCCTACCCTGGGCCGTCGCATGCGCCTGCGCCTGCTCGCCCTTCTCTGCGCGATCTGCGCGATGGCCGTCCTCTCCTGGATGGCTCTGCCTGTCGGCTCGACCGCCGGCACGAGCCAGCAGAAGCTCGACGAGCTGCAGCGCAAGATCGACGTCACCGAGGGCAAGATCGGCCGGCGCAAGGGCCGCGAGCGCGTCCTGACGACCGACATCGCGCGCTGGACCTCGAAGATCAACCGCCTGCAGGGCCGGATCGACACGCTGCAGACGCGCCAGGACCGCGTCCAGCGCGACCTCGACGGCGCGGTGAGCGAGCTGCGGGCGATCCAGAAGGAGCTGCGCTTCCAGCGGGCGCGCCAGGTCCGCCTGCGGGCGCGGCTCGCCGACGGCCGGCGAATGCTCGCGCAGCGGCTGGTCGAGCGCTACCGGGCCGACGAGCCCGACCTGGTCACGGTCGTGCTCAGCTCGAACGGGTTCGCCGAGCTGCTCGAGCGCGGCGAGTTCCTCAAGCGGATCAACGAGCAGGACACGCGGATCATCGACGTCGTCAGGACGGCGAAGGCAGACGCGACGGCGAACGCCGATCGGCTCGACGGGCTCGAGCAGCGCCAGCAGCGCGCGACCTCCCGAATCCAGTCGCGCCGCGACGAGATCGCCGGCGTCAAGCGCGACCTGGTCGGTGCGCGCAGCGGCTACGACCGCACGCGAGCGGGCAAGCGCCGGCTGCTGCTGAGCATCCGCGGCGAGCGCCACGACCTCGAGGGCGACCTGTCGAAGATGCGCGAGACGCAGGCCAAGATCCAGGGGATCCTGAACGGCGCTCCGCCGCCCGGGCCGATCCGCCGGGGGTCGGGCCAGATGATCTGGCCGGTCAACGGGCCGATCACCTCGCCGTTCTGCGAGCGGCGCTCGTGGGAGTCCTGCCATCCGGGCATCGACATCGGCGTCCCCGCCGGAACGCCGATCCGCGCCGCCGACGGCGGCCGGGTCGCCCTCGCCGCGCCGACCAGCGGCTACGGGAACTTCACCTGCATCCAGCACAGCGCGTCGCTCTCGACCTGCTACGCGCACCAGTCGCGCTACGCGGTCAGCGTCGGCCAGAACGTCTCCAAGGGCCAGGTGATCGGCTACGTGGGCTGCACCGGTCTGTGCTTCGGCGACCATCTGCACTTCGAGGTGCGGGTGAACGGGTCCGTCGTGAACCCGATGGGCTACCTGTAGCGCCGGTCCCGCGGCGCGCCGCGCACCCGCGAATCGTCACCGGTCGGAGCCCGCCGCGCGCGGGGCTCCGACACAGCTCCTAGGATCCGCCCGTGGCGACGCGCGAGGCACCGCCGGCCGGTCAGACGCGTCCTCGCCGCCGGGCTCTCGTCGCGCAGCTCGCCGCACCGCTGCGCAGCTTCGTCGCGACCGAGGCCGGCAGCGCCGGCCTGCTGCTCGCGGCGACCGCCGCGGCGCTGGTCTGGGCCAACTCGCCGTGGTCGGATGCCTACGAGTCGCTGTGGGGCACCGAGCTGGCCGTCCGGATCGGCGGGGCCGAGCTCGTGCGAGACCTGCGGCACTGGGTCGACGACGGCCTGATGGCGCTGTTCTTCCTCGTCATCGGCCTCGAGGTCAGGCGGGAGCTCTCGATGGGCGAGCTGACCGATCGCCGTCGGATGGACGTGCCTGCGATCGCCGCGCTGGGCGGGTTGGCCGTGCCCGCCCTCCTGTACCTCGCGGTCAACCCCTCCGGGGATGCCGCAGCCGGCTGGGGCATCGTGATCGGCACCGACACCGCGTTCCTGCTCGGTGCCCTGGCGCTCGTCGGCCCTGCCTGCCCGACGCAGCTGCGGGTCTTCCTGCTGGCGCTCTCGATCGTCGACGACGTGGTGGCGGTGGCCGTCATCGGCCTCGTCTACTCGGAGGCGGTCGACGTCGCCTGGCTCGCGGTCGCGCTGGCGTCGCTTGCGGGGATCGCCATGCTCGGGCGGCTGCGCGTCTGGCGGGCCTCGGCCTACGCGGTGGTCGGGGGCGTGCTCTGGGTGGCGGCCGAGCAGTCCGGGCTGCACCCGGCGATCGCCGGGATGGCCGCCGGGCTGCTCGTGACCGCGCGCCCGCCCCGTCGGGAGCACGTCGAGCGCGCGGCGTCGCTGTTCCGGGCGTTTCGCCAATCGCCGCTGCCGAGCGTGGGCTACTCCGCCAAGCTCGGCCTGGTGCGCGCGGTGTCGTTGAACGAGCGCTTGCAGACGGCGCTGCATCCCTGGACGAGCTACGTCGTGGTGCCGCTGTTCGCGCTGGCGAACGCGGGCGTGGACCTGAGGGGCGGAGTGCTCGGCGACGCGCTCGCCTCGCCGGTCACCTGGGGCGTCGCGCTCGGCCTGGTCGTCGGGAAGCTCGTCGGGGTCGCCGGCGGGACGCTCGGCTCCGTGCGGCTGGGCCTCGGAGCGCTGCCCCAGGGCGTCGGGCCCGGGCAGGCGGTGGGCGGCGCGGCCCTCTCCGGGATCGGCTTCACCGTCGCGCTGCTGATCACCGGCCTCGCCTTCGACAGTCCCGCGCTGCGCGACCAGGCGACCGTCGGCGTGCTGATCGCCCTCGTGCTCGCGACGCTCAACGGGCGGACGGCGTTCTGGCTGGCGGCCGTCCTGCGGGGCGAGCGCAACGCCGGCCTGCCGATGGCGCTCGACCGCCCCGTCGACCCCCGTCGCGACCACATCCGGGGGCCCGCAGACGCTCCGCTGACGCTCGTCGAGTACGGCGACTTCGAGTGCTCGTTCTGCGGGCGCGCGACCGGCGTCGTCCACGAGCTGCGTGAGCGCTTCGGCGACAGGCTGCGCTACGTCTTTCGCCACCTGCCGCTCGCGGACGTGCACGAGCGCGCCGAGCTCGCCGCACAGGCGGTCGAGGCGGCGGGCGCCCAGGGGCGCTTCTGGGAGATGCACGACCTCCTGTTCGAGCACCAGGACGAGCTCGAGCTGGAGGACCTGATCGGGCACGGCGGCGAGCTGGGGCTCGCCGTCGAGCGCTTCGCGCGTGAGCTGGGCGAGGCGCGCCACGAGGGGCGGGTGCGGGAGGACGCGGCGAGTGCCGAGGCCAGCGGCGCGCGCGGCACTCCGACGTTCTTCATCGGCGAGCGGCGCCATGTCGGCCCGTACGACACCGAGAGCCTCGCACGCGAGCTGGAGGCGAGCCGCGAAGCGGCGCGCTGACGACGGGCCCGACCGGCGACTGCCGGTAGCCTGCGCTGCGTGCAGCCCGAGATCGATCTCTTCGGCATCTCGATCAAGACCTTCGGCTTGATGTTCGCGCTCGGCTTCCTGGCCAGCGGCGCGGTCATACATCGGCGGATGCGGGAGATCGGCAAGCCCGTCGACTGGGCGTTCGAGATGATCTTCGCCGCGCTGATCGGCGGTCTCGTCGGCGCGCGGCTCTTCTGGATCCTGGAGAACCCCTCCAAGGTCGAGGGCCTCGGCGACATCGTCGGCGGTACCGGCCTCGTCTGGTACGGCGGCGTGATCGGCGGCGCGGCGCTCGTCCTCGCCTGGGCCCGCCGGCGGCGCTGGCTCACGCTGGAGACGATCGACATCGCCGCCGTCCCGCTGGCGCTCGGCAACGCGATCGGGCGGATCGGCTGCCAGATCTCCGGCGACGGCGACTACGGCAAGGCCTGGGACGGTCCGTGGGCGATGGGCTATCCCAACGGGGTCGTCCCCACGGCTCCCGGCGAGACCGTGCACCCGACGCCGATCTACGAGACGATCGCGATGGGGCTGATCGCGTGGCTGCTGTGGACGCTGCGCGACCGCGTGCGCCCGGGCGCGCTGTTCGCGCTCTGGCTCGTGCTCGCCGGGCTCGAGCGCCTGCTGATCGAGTTCCTGCGCCTCAACGACGCCGTCTGGCTGGGACTGACCCTGCCGCAGCTCATGAGCGTCGCGATGATCGCCGCCGGCATCGCCTGGCTCGCGCTGATCCGCGGGCGGCACGGCTCGGTTCTGCTGGCCGGCCCCGCGCAAGCCGGTCGCCCGCGCGTGGGCGGCGCGCGCGGCGTGGCATGATGCTGCGCCGGATGCTCGCCGCGCAACAGCTCTCGCACGTCTTCCCGCTCGGCAGCCGCATCAACGAGCGCGGGCGGGTCGAGGTCGGCGGCTGCGACACCATGGAGCTGGCGCGGGAGTTCGGTACGCCGTGCTTCGTCGTCGCCCCGGACGACATCCGCGCGCGGGCCCGCGCCTTCCGCGAGGCGTTCGCCGCGCAGACCGACGACTTCGAGGTGATCTTCGCGTCGAAGGCGTTCCCCTGCACCGCCGTCTACCGGCTGCTGTGGGAGGAGGGCATCGGCTGCGACGTCGCGGGGCCGGGCGAGCTGGCGATGGCGCTCGCCGCCGGCGTCGATCCCGCGCGGATCCACGTCCACGGCAACGCCAAGACGCGGGCGGAGCTGGCGGCGGCGATCGACGCCGGCGTCGGCGACGTCATCGTCGACAACCACCGGGACCTGGACCTGCTCGAGCAGCTCGTCCCGGCCGGTCGGCGCCAGCCGGTCTTCCTGCGGATCGCCCCCGGGGTTAGCCCCGAGACGCATCCGGCGATCTCGACCGGCGGTCCCAACACGAAGTTCGGCTTCGACCTCGCCCACGCTCCGGCGGCGATCGAGCGCGCGCGGGCCTCGCGCGCCGTCGAGCTGCGCGGCCTGCATTTCCACATCGGCTCGCAGATCCTCGACCTCGCGCCGTTCCGCACGGCGCTCGAGGCGCTGACGGCGCTCGGCGACTTCCGGGAGTACAACCTCGGCGGCGGGCTCGGCGTCGCCTACGGCGAGCACGACCGGCCGCCGTCGATCGAGGACTACGTCGCGGCGAAGCTCGACGCGGTCGCGGAGATCGTCGGCCCCGGCCGGCGCGTGCTCGACGAGCCCGGCCGTGCGCTCGTCGCGAACGCGTGCGTGACGCTCTACGAGGTGCAGTCGGTCAAGCGCAACGTCGACACCTACGTCGCCGTCGACGGCGGGATGTCCGACAACCTGCGCCCGATGCTCTACGGCGCTCGCTACGAGGCGCAGGTGGCCGACCGGATCGGCGGCGGCACGCGCTGCCACCTCGTCGGCAAGCACTGCGAGTCCGGCGACATCCTCGTGCGCGACGCGGACCTCGCAGACCCGCACCCCGGCGACGTGCTCGTCGTCCCGGTGACCGGTGCCTATGGTCACGCGATGGCCAACACGTACAACGGGGCTCTGCGCCCGCCGGTCGTCTTCGCCTCGGGCGGCGACGCCCGGCTGGTCGTCAGGCGCGAGACCTGCGACGACCTCCTCGTCCGCGATGCCTGAGGCCGAGCCGTTCCACATCGGCCTGCTCGGCCACGGCACCGTCGGCGCGGCGTTCGCGGCGCTCGTCGACGAGCGCGCCGATGAGGTCGCCCGGATCACCGGCCGGCGCCCGCTGATCAGCGGCGTGCTGACTCGCAGTCGAGGCGACGCGGCCGGGATCATCGCCGGCGCCGACGTCGTCGTCGAGCTGATGGGCGGCGTCGACACGGCGCGCGAGCACGTCCTCACCGCGCTGCGTGCCGGCACGCCGGTCGTGACGGCGAACAAGCAGCTCGTCAGCCGCCACGGCCCCGAGCTGTGGGAGGCGGCCGCGCAGGGCGGGACCGAGCTGCGCTTCGAGGCGGCCGTCGCCGGCGTCGTGCCGGTGATCCGGGTGCTCGGCGAGTCGCTCGCCGGAGCGCACGTCGACCGCATCCACGGGATCGTCAACGGCACGACGAACTACATCCTCAGCCAGATGGCCGCGACCGGGGCCTCGTACGCCGATGCGCTGCGCGAGGCGCAGGCGCTCGGCTACGCCGAGGCCGACCCGACCGACGACGTCACCGGGGCCGATGCCGCGGCGAAGATGGCGATCCTGGCGCGGCTCGCGTTCGGACGCTGGGTCCACCTCGACGACGTGGTGTACGAGGGGATCGAGCACGTGACGGCCGACGACATCGCCTATGCGCGCGAGCTCGGGCTGAGCCTGAAGCTCGTCGGTACCGCGGAGCGCGTCGCCGACGGCATCTCGGTGCGCGTCCACCCCGTCTTCCTCTACGCGGAGCACCCGCTCGCCGCCATCGACGGTCCGTACAACGCCGTGACGATCGAGTCGCCGGCGATCACCGAGATCACGCTCTCGGGCCCCGGCGCCGGCGGCCCGCAGACGGCCAGCGCCGTGCTCGGCGACGTCGTCGGCGTGATGCGCGGAACTCGGCCCCTGCCGGCCGCGGACGGGCCCGCCAAGCTCGTGCACGACGTTCGCTCGTCGTTCTACCTGCACCTCGAGGTCGACGACCGCCCGGGCGTGCTGGCGCAGGTCGCCGAGCGGCTCGGGCTGCAGGGGATATCGGTCAAGTCGGTCGTCCAGCGCGGCCTGGGGGAGACGGCGAGGCTCGTCATCGTCAGCCATCCGGCGCCCGAGAGCCGCTTCCTCGCCGCCGTCCGGCTGCTGGAGGCGCTCGACTTCCTGCGCGCCGCGCCGCGGGCGATCCGCGTCATCGACGAGACGTTCGACGTCGCCTGATGGCCGGGCTGATCGAGCGCTGGCGCGACCGGCTTCCGTTCGGTCCGGGCGACCCCGTCGTCAGCCTGGAAGAGGGCTCGACGCCGCTCGTGCCGGCGCCGACGCTCGGCGAGCGCGTCGGTGCCGAGGTCTGGCTGAAGATCGAGGGCGCAAACCCGACCGGCTCGTTCAAGGACCGCGGGATGACCTGCGCGGTGTCGGCGGCGGTGAGGGAAGGGGCCGGAGCGGTGATCTGCGCCTCGACCGGGAACACGGCGGCGAGCGCGGCGGCCTACGCGGCGCGCGCCGGCCTGACCGGCGCCGTGATCGTGCCGGAGGGCAAGATCGCCACCGGCAAGCTGGCCCAGGCCCTCATGCACGGCGCGACGGTCATCGCTCTGCGCGGGAACTTCGACCAGGCGCTGCAGATCGTGCGCGAGCTCGCCGAACGTCGGCCGGTGGCGCTCGTCAACAGCGTCAACCCCTATCGGCTCGAGGGGCAGAAGACCGCGGCGTTCGAGATCCTCGACGAGCTCGGCGAGATCGACGCTCTGTGCATCCCGGTCGGCAACGCCGGCAACATCACCGCCTACTGGAAGGGCTTCTCGGAGATGGGCGCCGCGCCGCGCATGCACGGCTTCCAGGCCGCGGGCGCCGCGCCGCTCGTCGAGGGCGCCCCCGTCGAGCACCCCGAGACCGTCGCCAGCGCGATCCGCATCGGCAACCCGGCGCGCTGGGAGGAGGCGATGGCGGCGATGCGCGACTCGCGCGGCGCGGTGGCCGCCGTCACCGACGAGCAGATCCTCGACGCCTACCGCTTCCTGGCGTCGCGCGAGGGCGTCTTCTGCGAGCCGGCGAGCGCGGCGTCGGTCGCCGGTCTGCTCGTCCACGGAGCGCCGGAGGGGGCGCAGCGGATCGTCTGCGTGCTCACCGGGCACGGGCTGAAGGATCCGCAGACCGCGCTCGAGCAGGCCGGCTCGGTCGTACCGTGCGACGCGGACGGCGAGGCCGTCGAACGCGCTATCTACGGCGAGGCGTGATGCGCCGCCGGCGCCTGGTCCGAGTGCCCGCCTCGACGGCCAACCTCGGCCCGGGGTTCGACGCGTTCGCGGCTGCGCTCTCGCTGCACATGGAGCTCGAGGTCCTGGAGACGCCCGGCAAGTTCGCCGTCGAGACCGACCTGCCGATCGACCGCGACCGCTCCAACCTCGTCGTGCGCGGCTTCGAGCGGCTGGCTCCCGCCGACGGGTTCACCTTCCGGATCCGCTCCGCGATCCCGCTCTGCGGCGGCCTGGGCACGAGCGCGGCGGCGTACGTCGCGGGGCTCGTCGCGGCCGATCACCTGTTCGAGCTGGACGCCGACCTGCTCGCCCTAGCCGCGGAGCTCGACGGCCATCCCGACAACGCCGCCGCGGCGCTCCACGGCGGGATCGTCGTCTGCCCGGTCGAGGGCAGGCCGGCGCGCCTGGCGGCGCCCGCGGGTCTGGAGGCCGTCCTGGTGGCGCCGCACGACCCGGTCCGCACAGCGGCCGCCCGAGCCGCGCTGCCGCCCCTGGTGCCGCTTGCCGAGGCGGTCTTCAACGTCGCGCACGGGGCTCTGCTGGTGCTCGGGCTCGAGCGGGGCGATCTCGACCTCGTCTCGCGCGGCCTCGACGACCGCCTCCACCAGGAGCGCCGTGGACACCTCTTCCCGAGCTCGATCGAGCTGGTGCGCGACGCTCGTGGACTTGGCGCGCTCGGCGCGACGATCTCCGGGGCCGGGCCGTCCGTGCTCGTCTGGACGACGTCCGACTCGACCGGGGCCGTCGTCGAGCAGCTCCGCGACCGGGCCGGCGGCTGGGCGAGCGTCCTGCGCGTGCCGTTCGAGTCCGCCGGCGCCGACGTTCGCGAGCTGTAGCGCCGCCCCGGTCGGCGGGGAGAGCGTCTCCGACGCCGGTCGAAGAACGGCGTGCGGCCGCGGTGCGCGGCGGGCGGAGCCGGTTTCGAGCCGGCTCAGGCGCTCGCCGCCGCGAGGCGCTCGCTGACGTTGCGGCGAGCCTGCTCGAGGCCGAGCCGGCGCAGCAGCTCCTCGGCGACGGCGAGGTAGTCGGCACCGAGGTCGGGTCGATGCTCGTAGATCGGGATCGCCCGCTCGGCCGACTCCGCGTAGGCGATCGACTGGCGCACCGTCTGGTCGAGCAGCCTGTCGCCCACGTGCTCTCGCAGCGCGGCGAAGGCCTCGCGCGAGTGGACCGTCCTCATGTCCGCGATGTTGAACAGCACCCCCAGCCACTCCAGCCCGGGGTTCAGGCTGTCCCGAGCCAGCTCGATCACCTCGAGCGCCTGCTCCACTCCCTGGAGGGCGAAGTACTGGGCCTCGGCACTGATCAGCGCGAAGTCGGCCGCGACGAGAGCGTTGACGGTCAGCAGGCCGAGCGCCGGCGGGCAATCGACGAAGATCACGTCGTAGTCGTCGGCGAACGTCGACAGCGCCTTGCGCAGCGCCAGCTCGCGGCCCATCTTCCCGGCGAGCGCCAGCTCGGCCTCGGCAAGGCTCAGGTTCGCTGGGATCACGTCGTCGCGGACCGCGTCCTCGGGGCGGGCGCGGCCGGTCAGCACGTCGCCGATCGTCGGCTCCGCCTCCGGGTCGACGTCGAAGTAGTCGGAGAGGTTCCCCTGCGGGTCGAGGTCGACTGAGAGGACGCGCAGGCCCGCCTCGCGGAAGGCCCCCGCGAGGTGGCGCACCGCGGTGGTCTTGCCGGTGCCGCCCTTCTGCGAGAGGACCGCGATCGTCAGCGCCATGGCGGCGGAGTCTACGGGCGCCGAGGGGCCCTATCGCGCGTCGCGCGACCCGTGTGCTACGCGTCCGCCTCGACCTCGACCGCCGAGGCGGGCCGCCACGACTCCGCTGCCGGCACGCCGGTGGGCTCGATCTCGAGGAAGTGCAGCCGGTGGCGTCCGACGACGATCTCGTCCCCGCCGCGCAGCGTGCGCCACTCGACCCGCTCGCCGTTGACGAAGACGCCGTTGAGGCTGCGGTCGTCGAGCACCCGCACTCCGTCGGGCTGGCGCACGATCAGCGCATGACGACGGGACACGGTCGGGTCGTCGAAGCGCACGTCGGCCGCGAGGCTGCGACCGATGCGAGTCCACTCGCGCGCGAGGGCGACGACGCGCAGCTCTCCGGTCTCGTGGTAGGCCAGGTAGCAGCCGGGACCCCCGGCGAGTCCGCCGGCGAGCTCCAGGAGACCGCGCCGCTCGTCGTCGTCGAGCGGTCCGGGGCCGCTGCGTCGCCCTGGCGGGAGCCCTGCGGCGAACAGCGAGGCGCGGTGGAAGCTCTCGCCGCCGCAGCTCGGGCAGCGCGGCACGGAATCGGAGGCTTCGAGCGACAGCACGTAGCCACAGCGCTCGCAATGGAAGGCACCTGCTCCGGCAGCGGTCCCGGCAGTCAGCGATTCCATGTGGTCAAGGGCCTCCATCGTTCGCGGACCCGTCAACTCCGAAGGCAGCCGTCCCCCGAAGGCGCCTTCAAACGATGATAGACCGGGTGTCAACGAGCGGCGAGGGCCTCGCCGCCCGCCTCGGCGGCGGCGCCGTAGGACGCCGCAACGGCCCGTTCGTCTCGCAGGATCGCCGGCGAGCACGCCGAACAGCGCACCATGCTGCGACCTCTGATGGGGATCTCCGAGCCCGAGCTCGAGCGGGCGCTGCTGCGCAAGGGGGTTCACCGGCGCAGCGTGCGAGGCGTCCACTGCGCCGACTGCGGACGCACCCCGCTGACAGGGGAGACGGTCCACCTTTACGGCCCCGACGCCGTGTGCGAGCTGTGCCGCCCGCGCCGCAGCGAGGGCCCGGAGGCGTCCGACGTCGTACGCCACGGCGAGCACGGGAGCAGCGTCAGGCGGCTTGCGGACGCGGCGTGACCGTACGTCGCTCGTCGGCCCCGGATGTCTAGACTCCGGGCGCCGATGCAGCCCTTCACGCTCGAGACGACGATCGCGGTGCCGCGCGAGGAGATCTTCGCGTACCTCGCCGACGTCGCGAACCATCCCGAGTTCACCGATCACTTCCTGCGCGACTGGCACATGACGCGTGAGGAGACCTACGGCCTGGGGGCCGGCGGGCGCTTCCGCGCGAAGCTGCCGTTCGCACGGTTCCCGTGGGGCGACTGGGCGATCTCCGAGCTCGAGGAGCCGGGGCTGCTGGTGCTTCGCGGACGCAGCGGGAAGTTCAACCGGGTCCGGACGCTCTCGCTCGTCGAGCTGAGGGAGGTGGCCGGCGGCAAGACGCGCGTCACGGTCACGGTCGAGACCCGCCCCGAGCTCCCCAGCGATCGGCTCCTGGAGTCCCTCGGTCAGCGTCGGGCGGCCAAGCGCCATTGGCGCAAGGCGGTCAAGCGTCTGCGCGCGATCCTCGAGGAGGGTCGCCTGCGCGGTGCTCGAGCGACGATCGCCGGCGGTCCCCGCAAGCCCGCCACCGGCCTGCGGGCGTAGGTCCGGAATGTCTAGACTCCGGCCGGCCATGAGCCGCCGACTCCTGCCGATCCTGCTCGCCGCACTCGCCATCCTGGGCCTCGCCGCCTGTGGCGACAAGGAGCAGCGCGTCACGCACGGCGAGTCCGAGGCCTTCTACGTCACGCTCGGCGAGATGCAGTACCAGGTGCAGATCTCGCGCCAGCTGAACCCGCAGGAGCTCGGCGACCGCCAGACGCTCGTCGGCATTCCGCCGGCGGAGCGCGAGCTCACCGCCGACCAGGTCTGGTTCGGCGTCTGGGTGCGGATCTTCAACGAGACCGACGGTGCGCAGCGGGGCGCCGACGAGTTTCGGATCGTCGACACGCGCGGTGTCACGTACCAGCCGATCCAGCTGCAGCCGGTGAACAGCTTCGCCTACCGCTCGGTGAGGGTGCCCGGCAAGAGCCAGTACCCCGAGCTGGGCAGCGTCCCGGCGCAGAGCCCGTCGACCGGCGCGCTGGTGCTGTTCAAGCTGCCGCGCCAGGCGCTCGACTTCCGCCCGCTCGAGCTGGCGTTCGGCAGCAGCGAGCTGCCGGGCGCCGAGTCGAGCGTCCAGCTCGACGTCTGAGCGCGAGCCGCGGCGGTCAGCCTCGCCGCAGGGCCGCGACGAGGATCTCGCGCGCCACCGGCGCCGCGACGTCGCCGCCCGCACCCTGCCCGGGGAGCACGACGCCCACGCACGCGCGCGGCGTGCGGCTCTTGCCGGCCGGGGCGAACGCGACGAACCACGCGGTCGTCTCGTCGGGGTTGGTGCTCGTGTCGCCCGGCTCGCGTGAGCGCAGCTCGGCGGTGCCGGTCTTTCCCGCGACCGGAACGCCCGCGATCTGCGCCGCGCGCCCGGTGCCCGTGCGCACGACGTCGAGCATCAGCCGTTCCAGGGTCCGCGCGGTCGACGGCTTCATGACACGCTCGCCGTCGCGGGGTCGAGTGGCGCGCGCCGTCGCGAGGTCGAGCGTCGGGCGGGGTGCATAGCCGCCCGCGGCAACGCTCGCCGCGACCCGGGTCATGAGCAGCGTCGTCGCCTGCACCCGGCCCTGGCCGATGGCCGTCGAGCCGACCGCGAGGTCGTCGCCGATCTCTCCGGCCGCGGGGATCGTGCTGCGTGCGACGCCCGGAAACGGCGGGTCGGCGTTGAAGCCGAAGCGCTCGGCCGCGGCGACGAGGCGCTTCGCGCCCAGCCTCGCGCCGAGCGGCGCGAAGACCGAGTTGCAGGACTCGGCAAACGCCTGGGCGAGCGTCCCGCCGCAGATCTCGCCGCCTGCGTTCGCGAGCGGCACGCCGGACAGCACGGCTCGCTCCTCGAACGGGAAGCTGCTGCGCGTGCTCGCGACGCCGGCGTCGAGCGCGGCGGCGGTCGTGACGATCTTGAACGTCGAGCCCGGCGGCTGGAGGAGCGAGAACGGCGCCCCGGCGAACGCGAGGACGGCGCCGTCGCGCGGGTCGATCGTCACCGAGCCCCCATAGCGCCCGGCCAGCGCCGCGACGGAGGCGCGCACCAGATCCGGGGCGATCGTCGTACGCACGTTCTCGCCCGGCCGTCCGGCAGAGCGGGCGATCGTCCGGCTGCCCGCGCGCAGCATGCCGGCGGGCGCACCGGCGAGCCGCTCGTCGAAGATGCGCTCGAGGCCGGTGAGCCCGACCGGGGCGCCGGGGGGAACTCCGAGCGCCTCGAGTCGCGCAGCCTGCTCGGGCGGCGCGGGCCCCAGAGCGCCCACGACCTGGCCGGCGACGTCGGGGATCGGCGAGGAGCGCTGCGGTCCCGCCGCGAGCACGGTCTTGTCACGGGCCAGCAGGGCGCCGCGCTCCAGCAGCCGCGTCTCGCGTGAGAGAGCCTCGCCCCGGCGCAGGCCCGGGAAGGCCAGCTGCGCCGTCCAGGCAACCTTGAGCGAGTCTCCCTCGCGGACCAGCGGCACGAGCACCGCGCCGCGTACGGTGCCGAAGACGCGCGTGCGGATCGCGACCGGAACTCGCCAGCGGTCCTCGCCGACCCGCTTGGGGCGCCCGGTGCTGACCGCGTGCTCGTCGGCCGTCGCCGTCGCGAGCGCGTCGCGGTTCGCCTGCGCGAAGGCGATCAGATCGGTGCGTCGGCGGGTCGTCGCCGCGAGCTGCGCGTGCATCCGCGCCCAGTCGGCTTGTGCCCAGGCACGCGCGTACGCGGCGACGGTCGCCTCGCCGTCGTCGCCGGCACCGGCGCCGACGGCGGCGCCGACGGCGAACGCGACGCCCGCGATGGCGCCGCCGATCGCGAGTCGCCGGCGGCGGACGGAGTCTGATTGCCGCCGGCGCACGGTCCTCGGCGCCGGCTTCGGGCCGGCGCGGCGCTCCCCAGATCGCGTCGTCGGCTCGGTCAAGCGGCCTCTGCGGCGCAGCGTAGAGGGTTCGGCGCGCACGGCCGCAAAGTGCGACGCAGCGGTCGCGGCTTCGCGCCGGGACGACGCTTCCGCGGAGCGCCCCGGCGCGCGGTCGCTAAGGTTGCGCGCCGATGGGAAAGACCCTCGTCATCGCCGAGAAGCCGTCCGTGGGCCAAGACCTGGCGCGCGTGCTCCCGGGTCCGTTCCAGAAGCACACCGGGACGGGCGAGCGGACCGCGCGCTGGCTCGAGGGACCCGAGCACGTCATCACGTGGGCCGTCGGGCACCTCGTCGGCCTTGCCGATCCCGACGAGTACGACGCGCGCTTCGCCAAGTGGAAGATGGGCGACCTGCCGATCGTCCCCGAGCGCTTCAGGCTCGTGGTGCGCGACGAGCGCTCCCAGAAGCAGATGAGCGTCGTCAGCAGGCTGCTGCGCAGCGACGAGTTCGACGTCGTCGTGAACGCCTGCGACGCCGGGCGAGAGGGCGAGCTGATCTTCGCCTACGTGTACGAGAAGTCGGGCTCGAAGCTGCCCGTCGAGCGGCTCTGGCTCAGCTCCATGACGGAGTCGGCGATCCGCGACGGCTTCGGCCGGCTGCGTCCCGGCGACGAGCTGCACACGCTCGAGCTGGCTGCGCGCTCACGCTCGGAGGCCGACTGGATCGTCGGCATGAACGCGACGCGCGCGGCGACGATCCGCCTGCGCTCGTCGTTCGACGGAGCCGTGTCGCTCGGCCGCGTCCAGACTCCGACGCTTGCGATCCTCACGCGCCGCGAGGAGGAGATCCGCGCCTTCCGGCCGGAGCGCTACTGGCTCGTCGACGCCGCGCTGCGCACCGACGACGGGCGGGCCTACGAGGGGCGCTACCACCTCGGCGCCAAGCCCCGCATGGCGAGCGCCGAGGAGGCGGCCGCGATCGTCGCGGACGTCGACGGCGGGCGCGGCGAGATCACCAAGCTCGAGACGACCGAGCGCCGCGAGCGGGCGCCGCTGCTGTACGACCTGACGTCGCTGCAGCGCGAGGCCAACACCCGCTACGGCTTCTCGGCGCGGCGTACGCTCGCCGCCGCCCAGCGCTGCTACGAGGAGCACAAGGCGCTGACCTATCCGCGAACGAGCTCGCGCTACCTGACCGGCGACATGGTCGCCGAGATCAAGCCGACGGCCCGTCAGGTCGGAGCGCGGCCGGAGTACGCAACGGCCGCCAAGTACGTCGCCGGGCTCGACCTGCTTCCCCTGGCACGGGTCGTCAACGACGAGAAGGTCGGCGACCACCACGCGATCATCCCGACGAACGCGCCCCATCGGCTCGAGAAGATGGGCGACGACGACCGCCGGATCTACGACCTCGTCGCGCGGCGGTTCCTCGCCGTCTTCCATCCCGACGCCGTGTTCGAGAACACGCGGATCGAGACGACGGTCGCCGGCCACGTGTTCCGCACCCGCGGCAAGGTGCTGCTGGTGCCGGGCTGGCGAGGCGTCTACGGCGAGCTTCCCGAGGGCGAGGGCGACGAGGACGAGGGCCGCGACCAGCAGCTCCCGAAGCTCGCCGCGGGCGAGCAGGCGAACGTGACCGAGGTCACCGCGCTGGAGAAGGAGACCAAGCCGCCGCGGCGCTACTCGGATGCCTCGCTGCTGGGAGCGATGGAGTCGGCGGGCAAGCTCGTGGACGAGGACCAGCTGCGCGAGGCGATGGGGGACTCCGGCATCGGCACGCCGGCGACTCGGGCCGCGATCATCGAGCGGCTGATCGACGTCGGCTACGTCGAGCGCGACGGCCGGGCGCTCGTCCCGACCGAGAAGGGGATGAACGTCATCCGCCTGCTCGGCGAGCATCCGCTGACCCAGCCGGGCCTGACCGGCGACTGGGAGCTGCGCCTGGCGCGCATCGAGTCCGGGGAGGAGACGCGAGAGCGCTTCATGAGCGACATCGCGAGCTTTGCCGGCCAGACCGTCAACATGCTCGACGAGACGCTCAAGGACGTGCGGATCCCGCGCGCGAACCTGGGCCCGTGCCCGGTCTGCGGCCACGACATCGTCGAGAACCGCAAGGGCTACTCGTGCTGGTCCCGGGCCGACCCGGGCTGCGGGTTCGTGATCTGGAAGGCGAAGGCCGGCAAGCAGCTCGGCCCGGGCGTGGTTCGAGAGCTGATCTCGGCCGGCCGGACGGCAAAGCCGGTCACCGGCTTCCGCGGCCGCAGCGGCCGCTCGTTCCGCGCGCGACTGGCGCTCGAGCAGACGCCCGAGGGGCGCTGGCGCGTGCAGTTCGACGAGCCCTGGGCGAAGGAGGGCGCGGCGACGCCGAAGGTCGACGACGCCGAGGCCGAGGCCGAGGTCACCGCCGCAGCGACCGGCGGCGGCGTGGCGGCCGCCTGAGCCGCCCGGCCACCGCGGGCGACCGGGCGCCGCGGCGCCACGCCGAGCCGGCGTCCGACGACCGCGTCGTCGTGCCGCCGCGGCGGCACCTCATCGGCTCGACGGTCAGATCCGCCGGTCGGTGCGCGACCCTGGGGGCATCGATGCCGTTGACCCTCGTCACAGGCCCGGCGAACGCCGAGAAGGCAGGCCGCGTCCTCGACGCCGTTCGATCCGCCGCGCGCGCGGGCAGGGATCCGTGGCTGGTCGTCCCCAACGCCGACGAGGTCGACGCCTTCCGTCGCGAGCTCGCTCGGGACGGTCTCGTGCTCGGCGTGAGCGTCGTCACCTTCCGCGAGCTCGGGCGCGAGATGGCGCGCCGCGCGGGCGTGAGCACGGCCCCGCTCGGGGAGCTCGCCGCCGAGCGGGTCGCGCGGGGCGCGGTGCGCGAGCTGCAGGACCGTGGTGAGCTGCGGGCGCTCGCCGCCTCGGCGGCCACCGCCGGCTTCTCGGGCGCGCTGGCGAAGCTGTGCGGCGAGCTGGCCGCGGCGCGCAGCGACCCTCGCTCGTTCTCGCTGGCGATGGGCGCCTGGGCCGAGGATGTTCCGGGCCGCGACCGGTTTGCGAGCGAGCTGGCGGCCCTCTACGCGGCATATCGCCGGCGCCTCGACCGGCTGGGACGCCCCGACGGCGCGCTGCACGCTTGCAGGGTCTGCGACGAGCTGCGCCGGCGCCCGGCCGCCTGGGGCGGGACGCCGGTCGCCCTCTACGGCTTCGACGACCTGACGGCGGGGCAGCTCGATGCGGTCGAGACGCTGGCCACCGGTGCCCGGGCGCCGCTCGTCGTCTCGCTTCCGTTCGAGCCGCGAGCGGCGTTCGCCGGACGCCAGGAGACCCGTGAGCGGCTCGCGCGGATCGCCGGCGAGATCGTCGAGCTGGACGCCGGCGACGCCGACTACGCCGAGCCGTCGCGCGCGGCCCTGCAGGGGCTCGAGCGCGCGATCTTCGAGCCGGACGCCGAGCGGGTGGAGCCCGGCGACGCGATCGCCGTGCTCGTCGGCGGCGGGGAGCGGGCCGAGCTCGAGCTCGTCGCCGAGCGGCTGCGCACGCTGCATGAGCGCGACGGCGTCCCGTTCGACGAGATGGCGGTCGCCGTGCGCGATCCGGCGGCGGCGGGATCGCTGATTCGCGAGGTCCTGGGCGCCGCCGGAGTCCCGTTCGCGCTCGAGCATCGACTGCCCGCCGAGCGCACCTCGCTCGGCCGCGGGCTGCTCGCGCTGCTGCGCTGCGCGCTTCTCGACGGCGATGCCGACGACCTGCTGACCTGGCTGCGAACGCCCGGCGTGCTGCGCCGGGCGTCGATCGCCGACCGGCTCGAGCGCGATCTTCGGCGAGCCGGCCGGCGCGGGCTGCCGTTCGCACTCGAGCGGCTGGAGGAGCTCGGCGGCCCCTCCGTCCCGGCGCTCGGGCGGCTCACCGGCGCCGCCGAGCGCGGCGGACGTCGTCTGTGCGACGCGCTCGCGCTGGAGACCCGGCGGCTGCTCGCCGGGCCGTGGCGCGCGCCGGCGGACGGAGCATGGCGCGGCTCGGCGCCGCTGCTCGCCGGGCCCGAGCTCGTGGATGCCGCGGCCGCCCGCGAGATCCTGGTGGCACTCGACGAGCTGGGCTCGCTGGCGGCGGCGGAGCGCGCGCTGGCGCCCGATCCGCGTGAGCTCCACGATCTGCTGGCCGCGCTTCCGGTCGACGCCGGCGAGCGCCCGCGGCCGGGCGCGGTGACGGTCGCCGACCCGTTGCTCATGCGCGTCAGGCGCGTGCGCGTGCTTGCCCTCGCGCGCCTGCAGGAGGGCGTCTTCCCGAAGCTCGGCAGCGGGGAGCCGTTCCTCGGCGATGCCGAGCGCGCCGAGATCGAGGCGGCGACCGCCGTCCGGCCGACGATCGCGCGGCTGCGGCTGCCCCGCCACGAGGATCGGCTCGATGCCGAGCGCTACCTGCTCTACTCGGCGATCTCGCGCCCGACCGAGAGGCTAGTCCTCTCGTGGCACCTGGCGGACGACGACGGCGAGCCCGCGATGCGCTCGCCATTCGCCGAAGACGTGCTCGACTGCCTCGATCGGCGGCCCGACACCCGCGAGCGCCGGCGTGGCGCCGTCGAGTGGGATCCCGGAGAGAACCCCGGCGAGGTGGCAGACCGTCTCGCCCTCGCGCTGGTCGCCGGCCTGGAGCGCGGCGGCGCGCCCGATCGGGCCGCCGCGGAGCCGCTCGGCGACCCCGCGGTGCTGGCGAGCCTCGCCGAACGCGTCGTCTGGTCGCCGAGCGAGCTGGAGGCGTACGCCCGGTGCCCCGTGCGCTGGTTCGTCGAGCACCTCCTGCGGCCGGGCGCGCTCGAGCCGGACGCGGAGCCGCTCGGTCGCGGCCGCGTCCAGCACGCGGTGCTCGAGCGCACGCTGAGCGAGCTGCGGGATCGCGGGCTGCGGCTTGACGGCGCCAGCCTGCCCCGTGCGATCGAGGCGATGCGCGGACACCTCGAAGTGGTCGAGCGCGACAACCCGATCTCGGGCGACCCGCGCAGGCGCGCCGCCGAGCGCCACCGCGTCGAGGCCGACCTCGTGCGCGCGCTCGTCCACGAGGCGGCGATCGGGTCCTCGTTCGCCCCCTGCGACTTCGAGCTGGCCTTCGGCGTCGACGAGGGATCGCCGTCGGCGCCGCTCGCCGACGGCCTCGAGCTGCGCGGGCGGATCGACAGGATCGACCGCCGCGGCGAGCAGGCGATCGTCGTCGACTACAAGGGCCGCGGCCGGCAGGGCTCGTGGCGCTCGTGGCTCGACGAGGGCCGGCTGCAGGCGCCGCTCTACGCGCTCGCGCTGGAGCGACTCGAGGAGCGGCGCGGCACGCGGGTCGTCGGGGCGCTGTACCAGCCGGTCGGCGCGGCGCCCGACAAGCTCGCCGCGCGCGGGTTCCTGCTCGAAGGCGCCGACGAGGCGCGCGCCGACGTCGCTGCCGACGCCGACGACCGGATCGCCGCCGGCGAGCTGGCTGAGCTCGGCGACCGGGTGCGGGCGGTGGCCGTCGACGTCGTCGCGGCGATCCGATCGGGCCACCTGGAGCCGTGCCCGGGTCGCTGCGGGCAGGGGCGCGACGAGGGCTGTGCCCATCCCTCGATCTGTCGGGCCGAGGGATGACCATCGGCGACGTCGGCCTCGACGACCACGTGAGCGGCACGCCGCCGGGACCCGGCGGACGCCCGCTCACGGCCGAGCAGGCGGATGCGGTGGAGCGCCGTGAGGGGGTCCTGCTGCTACAGGCGGGAGCGGGCTCCGGGAAGACGACGGTGCTCGTCGAGCGGATCGTCCGCGACGTCCTCGAGACGCGTGGGACCGAGCGGGAGATCCGCCTCGACCAGATCGTCGCGACGACGTTCACCCGCAAGGCGGCGGGCGAGCTGCGCGAGCGCGTGCGAGCGCGGTTCGCCGAGCTCGGCGAGCACGCGGCGGCGCGCGACTGCGAGCGCGCCTGGATCACGACGATCGACGGCCTCTGTACGCGGATCCTGCGCTCTCACGCCGTGCTCGCCGGACTCGATCCGCAGTTCCGCGTGCTCGACGAGGCCGATGCACGCGAGCTGCGCGCCCAGGCGTTCGCGGATGCGCTCGACGCCTGGCTGGACGGGCCGCCGCCGGACGGCTTGGCGGCGCTGGAGCTGCTGGCGGCGATCGGCTACGACGAGCTCGCGGCGCTCGTCTCCGGCGTCCACGACAGCCTGCGAAACGCCGGCGACGAGCGCCCGCGGATACCCGTTCCGGAGCCGACCTGCGATCCGGCGCCGCTGGCCGCCGAGCTGCGCGACGCCGCGCGCGAAGCGCTGGCGCTGCTCGCGGACGCCTCGGCGCCGACCGCCGTCACGGCCCGCGGCCGGCTCGAGGCCTGCGTGGAGGCCCTCGAGGGGGGCGCCCACGATCCCCAGGACGTGGCCGGCTGGCGGCCCGCCGCGAGGTCGGCTCTGCTGAGGGAGCCGCCGGTCGAGGCCTGCCGGGACCTCGTCGACCGCTACGGGGCGGCGCTCGCCGCGCAGCGCTCGCTGCCGTCGCTCGTGCTGCTCGACGACCTGCTGCGTCGCTACGGCGAGGGCTACGAGCATGCCAAGCGCAATGCCGGAGCGCTCGACTTCGCCGACCTGGCGCTGCGGGCCACGCGGCTGCTCGAGGGGCAGCCGGCCGTGGCGGCCGGCTACCGGCGGCGGTTGCGGCGGCTGCTCGTCGACGAGTTCCAGGACAGCAACCGGCTGCAGCTGCGGCTCTTCGACGCCCTGGGCCTCGCCGACCGCTTCATGGTCGGCGACGCGCTGCAGTCGATCTACGGCTTCCGCCACGCCGACGTGGAGGTCTTCCGCGACGTTCGCGACGAGCTCGCCGACGACGACGGCACGGCAAGCCTGACGACCAACTTCCGCTCGCACGCGGCGATCCTCGACGTGATCAACGCGGCCCTGGGTGACGTCCACGGGCCGGGCGAGCACATCCCGCTGCTGGCTCCCGGCGAGGGGTCGCCCGCCGAGCCAAGCGCCGCCGAGCCAAGCGCCGCCGCGTCGGGCGCCGCCGAGCCAAGCGCCGCCGAACCAAGCGCCGCCGAACCCGGCGCCGCCGCGCCGGCGGCGCGCGTCGAGCTGCTGATCACGGACGAGAGCTGGAGCGGCGCCTCGGCGGAGCAGCTCGAGCCGCTGCTCGCAGGCCTGCCGTCGCAGACGAGCCCGACCGACGCGGCGGAGGCTGCGCTCGTCGCGCAGCGCGTGAGGGAGATCGTCGACGCGGGCGAGGCGGCGCCGAACGAGATCGCCGTGCTCGTCCGCGCCGGAGCGAAGCTGGGCCTGCTCGAGCGGGCGCTCGGACGAGTCGGGCTGTCGGCCGTCGCCGCCCAGGGTCGCGGCTGGTGGGAGCGCCTGGAGGTGCTCGACCTCGTCGCGCACCTGCGCACCGTCGCGAACCCGACGGACGAGGAGGCGCTGTTCGCCGCCCTGCGGGCGCTCGCGGGCGTCTCTCGCGACACGATGGCGCTGATCGCGCTCGAGCGTCGGCGGGTGGGTCGCGGGGGAGGAGACGCCCGCGCCTGGGCGGCGGCGACACGCCTGGCCGCCGGCGAGGCCGCGGTCGCGGTCCCGCCGGCGCAGCGAGGGCTGCTGGCCCGGTACGTCGCGATCGTCGATCGCGACCGGGCGGAGGCGGCCCGGCTGGGCCCGGGGCCGCTGCTCGAGCGCGTCATGCGCGAGCTGCGCTACGACGAGGCGCTGCTGCGCCGCCCGGGTGGCGTGCGCCGGCTGGCGAACGCGCGAAAGCTCGTCCGCCTGGCCCACGGCTTCGCCGCCGACCGCGGCGGAGACGTGCGCGCGCTCGTCGATCACGCGCAGGCCGAGCTGGAGGCCGGCGCTGTGACCTCCGACGCGTCGATCGACGTCGGCGAGACCGACGCGATCCGGCTGATGACCGTCCATGGCGCGAAGGGCCTCGAGTTCGACGTCGTCGTGTTCGCCGACCTCGGGCGCGGGCCCGTCAACGGCGCACGGCGGCTGCTCGTCGACGGCGGCCGTGCCGGGCTGAAAGTCACGACGCTCGATCGCCACGAGTGGAAGGCGTTCGATTACGACGACCTCGACGAGCGCCGCAAGACCCGTGAGCGAGCCGAGGAGGCGCGCATCGTGCACGTGGCGGTGACGCGTGCGCGGCGGCGGCTCGTGCTCTCCGGGATCACGAACGTCGCTGCGAGCAGCTGGCCGGAGCCGCTCGAGAAGGCGGTGGCGCCGCTGCGCTGGATGGTGCCGTGCCTGCTGCGCGGAACGGATGCGCTTGAGCGCATCGCGGACGTCGGGGACGAGACGCTGACGGTTGCCCGCGGGAAGTGGTGTGCTCCGCTGCGCCTGGCGGTGAGCGCTCCGCGGACGTTCGGCTCGGTGCTCCGGCCGCCGGCTCCGGGCGGGGGCGCGATCCGTGCGGCGCGGCCCTCGGACGACGCCTCGGCGCCGGCCGGGTCGTCGCGGCGCGAGGGGCTCGCGGGCACGGAGCCGCGGCATGTGGGTCGCGACGTGGGCCCGGCACGGCCGGAGCCGGCGAGCTCAGGCAAGGGCTTCCCGCGGCGTGGGTCGCCCGAAGCTGCCGCGGGCGCGATCCCGGTGCCGCCGACGCTGAGCTACTCGTCGCTCGACGAGCACGCGAGCTGCGGCTACGGCTGGTACCTGCGGCGCGTCCTGAGGCTCCCGTCGCGCGAGTCGTGGGATCCGGCGATGGAGCGGCCGGCGCCCTCCGGGAGCGCGCGCCGGCGCGGCACGCTCACCCACGCGCTGCTCGAGCGGGTCGCGCTCCACCCGGGGGCCGAGCCCCCGGACGAGTCGGAGATCCTGCTGACCGCCGACGCCTGCGACATCCCGCGCGGCGAGGTCGACGTGGCGGCGCAGAAGGCATACGTCGCGGCGTTCCTCTCGAGCGCCACGGGGGCGCGCGCCGCCGCGGCCGCCGGCGTCGATCGCGAGGTCCGCTTCACTGTGGCGCTCGAGCCGGACGATCCGGCCATGCCGCTCCTGGTCGGGTCGATCGACCTGCTCGCCGGCGAGCAGGACGGGACGGCGCTCGTCGTCGACCACAAGACGGACGCCATCGGCGCGGACGAGGATCTCGCCGCTCGCGTCGAGCGCGACTACGGGCTGCAGCGGGCGGCCTACGCGCTCGCCGCGCTCGCCGCCGGCCACGAGCGCGTCGAGGTCGTCCACCTGTATCTGGGGCGACCCGACGAGCCCGTCAGCGCGTCGTTCGCGCGTACCGACGAGTCGCGCCTGCGTGCGGCGCTGCTGGAGGCCGCCGCTCCGCTGCTCGCCGGCGAGGCCGCCGTCACGGACAGCCCGTCCCCGGCGCTGTGCGCCGAGTGCCCCGGGCGCGGCGGGCTGTGCTCGTGGACGGACGAGGAGATCGCGCGCGGCGGGCTCGCTCGGCTCGCCCCGGAGCATGCGGCGGGCGACGCGGAGAGCTCCGCTCGCGGCTCCTGAGCGGCCGCCCTCCGCACGGGCGACGGGCGAGCCGGTCGGCCTTCGAATGCGCGCATGCCCCGCCGAGGTGTCCGCGTCCGGACGCCCGGGCAGCCGGTCCGGAGACCTACGGCGCCTGGGCGACGTGGATGTTGAAGTCGCGACTGCCGAGGGCGCCCCAGAGACGCAGCCACAGCAGCAGGTACGCCTCGGTCCCGCGCGCCGAGCCGATGCCGCCGAGGTCGACGATCGACTCATCCGGCCAGCCGAACGTCGTCAGCATCTCCCGCACCTGCCGTTTCGCGGCGGCGTCGTCGCCGCAGACGAAGACGTCGTGCGCGCCGGGAACCCTCCCCGGATCGACCATGATCTGGCAGCGCATCGTGTTCAGCGCCTTGACGACCCGGGCCTCGGGAAAGGCACGCTGGATCTGCTCGCCGAGGCTGTCGGTGTTCGAGACCAGCAGCGACGGCGGCATGCTGCCGGTGAAGTCCAGCGGGTTCGCGACGTCGACCAGAATCTTGCCGGCGACGAGCTCCGCTCCGGCGGAGCGCAGCGCGTCGAGCGATCCCGTGCCGGCCGTGCAGTTGAACAGCAGCTCACCGGCTTCCGCGGCGTCGGCGAAGGTGCCGTGGCCGGCGCGCTCGCCGGCGGAGCGTGCCCAGTGCGCGGCATCGGGGTTGTCGGCCGATCGCGAGCCCATCGTCACCTCGTGGCCGAGCCCGACGAGCCTGTCGGCGATCGCCATGCCGACTATCCCCGTGCCCAGTACTCCGATCCTCATGCGATCGCTCCCCGATCGAGCGACGCGCCGGTGGCCCGGACTGCCCGGCCGCCTGCGGTCGCAGATGGCGCCGGCCGGTTGCCGGCGCGGCAAGGGATACCACCCGTGGCGCGCCGCGTCCACGGGCACCCTGCCGCCGGCCGCGGAGCGCTCGGTCAGCCTTCGGCCCGCGCGCGCGACTCCTCCCAGCCCGAGGCCCGCCGCATGCGGATCGCCGGGGCGACGAACCACATCGCGCCGAACAGCGCGATGCCAAGCGCCAGTGCGAGCCAGCCGGTGCGGTGGCCGTAGATGAAGCCGAGGACCAGTGCGACGGCGAAGCTCATCGCGAGCGCCAGCCCGACCAGCCCCGCCAGCAGCAGCCGACTGCCGAGGCGGATGATGTAGTCGCGCTGGCGGTGGTGGAACAGCACCCGGTGCGCGGCCGTCGACGCGATGAAGCAGGCGACGGCGACCGCCGCGGAGACGAGCGAGATTGCGAACAGCGTCCGGTCGATCGCGTCCGCCCGGCCGAAGCGCGCCTGGAACGGGACGGCGAGCAGGAAAGCGAACAGGACCTGGACGCCGGGCATCGCGACCCGGATCTCGTTGAGCAGCTCGATGAGCTGGCGCTGGGTGCGCTCGCCCTCGCTCTCGCCGGGGAGCCCCCTGCCCGGTGGGCGCGCCGCCCCGCGAGCGGGCGTCCTCTGGCGGTGACGCGGCGACACCTCGGTGATCATCTCCGATCGCGGACGGTGCGTCGACCTCCGCGCCCGGTACCGTTCGGCAGGCAGTCTTCAGCTTGCGGCCAGGCCATTCATTGCGCGGTGGAGCGCGCGGTGCAACGCGACCGGCGCTGCGAACCCTTTCCACCACGTCCAGGCAGGCACACATGAACTCCCTTGAACCGACCGGCGCCGAGCTGCGCGCTCTGGGAGAGGCCGTCGTCGACTTCGTCGCCTCGTTCGACGACCAGCTGGCCGAGCGGCCTGCGGTGTACCCCGGCGAGATCGACGAGCGGCTGCTCGACGACTTGAGGCTGGTCGACGATCCGACGGGGCTCGGGGAGCTGCTGCCGACGATCGGGCGGGCGACCGACTCGGGGATCGAGAGCGCCGGTCCGCGCCACTTCGGCTACATCCCGGCCGGCGGGCTGCCGACGTCCGCGCTGGGGCAGCTGATCGCGCTTGCGGTGAATCGCTACACCGCCGTCGCGGACCTGACGCCGGGGATGGTGGCGCTCGAGGAGAGCGTCCTGCGCTGGCTGTGCGACGAGTTCGACCTGCCGCGGGGCGCGGGCGGGCTGCTGACGGCGGGCGGGTCCGGCGCCACGCTGTCGGCCGTCGTCGCCGCGCGAGACGCGCTGCTGGGCGGCGACATCGCGTCAGGGACCATCTACGTGAGCGAGCACACGCACCTGTGCGTCGCCAAGAGCGCGCACGTCGCCGGGCTGCCGCCGTCCGCCGTGCGGACGGTTCCGGTCGACGACGACCTGCGGATCGATCCCGCCGCCCTCGACCGCATGCTCCGCGAGGACCGCGCACAGGGGCTTCGTCCGTTCATGATCGTCGGCAACGCCGGCACGACGGACACGGGGGCGGTCGACCCCCTGGAGGCGCTGTCCGACCTGGCCAGGCGCGAGGGGGCCTGGTTCCACGTCGACGGAGCCTACGGCGGCGCGTTCCAGCTCACCGCTCGCGGCTGCGAGCGGCTGCGCGGGGTGACGCAGGCGGACTCGATCGTGCTCGATCCGCACAAGGGCCTGTTCATGCCCTACGGGGTCGGCGCGCTGCTGGTGCGGGACGCGAGCGTTCTCTCGGCCGCCCACCGGCACGACGCTCCGTACCTCCAGGACATCGACCAGCTCAGCGGGCTGCCGGACTACTCCGACCGCGGCATCGAGCTGACGCGGGACCCTCGAGGCCTGCGCATGTGGCTGCCGCTGCGGCTGCACGGCGTCCAGGCGTTCCGCGACGCGCTCGACGAGAAGCTGGACCTCGCCGAGCTCGCCTACGAGCGGCTCGCCGCCGACCCCCGTATCGATATCCCGTGGCGGCCGCCGCTGAGCACGCTCGCGCTGCGGCTGAAGGCCGGCGATGACGCGACGCGGGCGCTGTTCGACGAGATCCGCGCGGAGGGCCGCATCCTGCTGACGAGCACCAGCATCCGCGACCGCTTCCACATCCGGATCTGCGTGCTCGCGCACAGGACGCACGAGGCCCACGTCACCGAGGCGGTCGAGCGCATCCTCGCCGGATAGCGGCCCCGACGCGCCCCGCGGCCGTGGCGGGCGACCGCGCAACGCCACCTGCGTGGTTGCGAGCGGCGCCGGAGCGGTCATGCTGTGCCCATGGCACGCGCGATCTGGTCTGGGACGCTGTCGTTCGGCCTGGTGTCGATCCCCGTCAAGCTCTATCCGGCCGTGCGCAGGCGCACCGTGCGCTTCCACCAGCTCGACGGCGCGGATCACGCGCGGATCCAGCAGCGGCGGGTCAGCAGCCGCACCGGCGAGGAGGTGCCGTACGAGCGCCTCGTGAAGGGCTACGAGCTGAGCCCGGATCGCTACGTCGTGATCACGCAGGAGGAGCTGGACGCGCTCGACCCGCGGCGCACCCACCAGATAGAGATCGAGGACTTCGTCGATGCCGCGGCGATCGACCCGATCTACTTCGATGCGACGTATCACGTGGCGCCGGGCGCCGGCGGATCGAAGCCCTATCGCCTGCTCATGGAGGCGATGCGCGCCACCGGGCGCGCGGGGATCGCGCGCGTCGTCCTGCGCACGAAGGAGTACATGGTCGTGCTGCGGCCCGCCGGCGAGTCGCTGGAGCTGACGACGATGCTGTTCGCCGACGAGATCGTCGATCCGTCCGGCCTCGAGGAGCTGGCGGCGGCGGTAGAGGCGAAGACGACCAAGCGCGAGCTCGACGTCGCGGCGCAGCTCGTCGAGTCGCTGGCGACCGACTGGGACCCGTCGCGCTACCGGGACGACTACCGCGAGCGGGTTCTCGACCTGGTCGAGCGCAAGGCGCAGGGCGAGGAGATCGAGGTGATCGTCGAGCCGGAGGCTCAGCCGACGCCGGTGCCCGACCTGATGAGCGCCCTCAAGGCGAGCCTCGACGCCGTCCGCGAGCGGCAGGCGCCCGCGCCGGCCAAGCGCAGGCGGGAACCCGCTGCGGGGCGCGCAGCGGGTCGCGAGCGCGGGGCGCCGAGCCAGGAGCCCGCAACCGCTCCGAAGCCCGAGCGCGCGGCCGCCGCGAAGCCGAAGCGTGCGGCCGTCGCGAAGCCCAAGCGTGCGGTCGCCACGAAGCCCAAGCACGGCTGATCGCGTCGCCCGTGACCGGGTGCCCCACGCCGCCCCGGTCAGAATTGGGCGCTCACACGCCCCGATGCCCGTCGACGCCCTTCACGGCGCCGGGCGCGCGGTGGCGCACGGCGGCCGGGCCGTGTCGCCGCGCCGCGGGCCGGTAAGATTCCCGGCCCTTCGCACCGGAGCGCGCCGACGGCGCCGCCCACCGGGGGGATGCGAGGGGCGCGATACATCATGAATGTGAAGACTCCAGGGCCTCAGGGCCTCTACGACCGACGCTACGAACACGACGCCTGCGGCGTCGCGATGGTCGCCAAGCTCGACGACGTGCCGGCCCACGACGTGGTCGAGCGCGCGCTCGAGGCGCTCGACAACCTCGAGCATCGCGGCGCCGAGGGCGCGGACGTCACCACCGGCGACGGCGCCGGCATCCTCACCCAGCTCCCCGACGCCTTCTTCCGCGCCGTGCTCGAGGCGTCGCTGCCCGCCGTCGGGCGCTACGGGGTCGGCGTCTGCTTCCTGCCGCGCGACGAGGAGCTGCGCCGCAAGATCGAGCGGCTCGTCGAGCATCACATCGCACGCGAGGGTCAGCGCATCGTGTGCTGGCGCGACGTGCCGATCGACGAGCGCCACGTGGGGCGGACGGCGAACGGCTCGCGGCCGTGCATCCGCCAGGTCTTCGTCGCCGCCGGGGAGGCCTTCGAGCAGGACCAGGACGCCTTCGAGCGCAAGCTGTACGTGATCCGGCGCAGCGTCGAGCTGGCCGCCGGCCCCGACTTCTACGCGCCGAGCTTCTCCTCGCGCACGATCATCTACAAGGGGATGCTGATCTCCCGTCAGCTCCGGGGCTTCTACCCGGACCTGGCCGACGAGCGCTACGCCAGCGCGCTGGCGCTCGTGCACTCGCGCTTCTCGACGAACACGTTCCCGAGCTGGGAGCTCGCCCATCCGTTCCGCGTGATCGCCCACAACGGCGAGATCAACACGCTGATGGGCAACGTCAACTGGATGCGCGCCCGCGAGAGCCAGCTCGCCAGCGAGCTGTTCGGCGAGGACCTCCCGAAGGTGATGCCGATCGTCCGTCCCGGCGGCTCGGACTCGGCGACGTTCGACAACGTCCTCGAGCTGCTGATGCTCGCCGGCCGCTCACTGCCGCACGCGGCGATGATGATGATCCCCGAGGCGTACGCGGGGCGCGAGGACCTGCCCCCCGAGCTCGCCGGCTTCTACGCCTACCACTCCTGCCTCATGGAGCCGTGGGACGGGCCGGCGGCCGTCTGCTTCACGAACGGGCGGATCGTCGGCGCGACGCTCGATCGCAACGGGCTGCGTCCCGGTCGCTGGGTCCAGACGAAGGACGGCTACGTCATCCTCGGCTCCGAGACCGGGATGCTCGCGATCGAGCCCGGCGACATCGAGCGGCTGGGCCGCCTGCAGCCCGGCAAGATCTTCCTGGTCGATCTCGACCAGGGACGGATCGTCGAGGACGAGGAGGTCAAGCGCGAGGTCTCGACGCGGCGTCCCTACGGCTCGTGGTTCGCCGCCAACAGCGTGCGCTTCTCGGACCTGCGGCCCGCGCAGCTCGCACGCGGCGACCTGCCGGCGGCCCACGAGCGCCGGCTGGCCTTCGGCTACAGCCAGGAGGACCTGCGGGTCCTGATCGGGCCGATGGCGAGGGCCGGCGAGGAGCCGATCGGGTCGATGGGCAACGACGCCGCGCTGGCCGTCCTGTCCGACCAGCGTCCGTCGCTGTTCGCCTACTTCAAGCAGCTGTTCGCGCAGGTGACGAACCCGCCGATCGACCCGATCCGCGAGTCGATCGTCATGTCGCTGGGAACCGGCGTCGGCAGCGAGGGCAACCTGCTCGACGAGACGCCCGAGCATGCCCACCAGCTCGTGATGGACCAGCCGATCCTCAGCGAGGTGGAGCTCGAGACGCTGCGGCACGTCCCGGGCGGGCTGTTCCACGCGCACACGATCGACGTCACCTGGCCGATCGCCGATGGCCCGGACGGCATGAGCGCCCGGCTCGCCGAGGTCTGCGACGAGGCACACGACGCGATCGCGGCCGGCGCGAACATCGTCATCCTGTCCGATCGCCGGCTGCGCCCCGACCGCGCGCCGATCCCCTCGCTGCTCGCGGTAGGCGCCGTCCACCACCATCTCGTGCGGCTGGGCAACCGGCTGCGGACCGGCCTCGTCGTCGAGTCCGGCGAGCCGCGCGAGGTCCATCACATGGCGACGCTGATCGGCTACGGCGCCAGCGCGATCAACCCCTACCTCCTGCTCGAGACCGCCGCAGAGCTCGCCGAGGAGGGCCGTCTGGGCGACGTCCGCGATCCGGCGGCCGCGCGGCGCAACGTCGTCAAGGCGCTGGGCAAGGGCCTGCTGAAGACGATCTCGAAGATGGGGATCTCGACGATCCAGTCCTACTGCGGCGCGCAGATCTTCGAGGCCGTCGGGCTCGAGCGCGACCTCGTGGACCGTCACTTCACCGGGACCGCGTCGCGGATCGGCGGGATCGGCTTGGACGTGCTCGCGCGGGAGGCGCTCGACCGCCACGGCCGCGCCTGGCCGGGGACCACCGACGAGCTGCTGCCGGACGGCGGCGTCTACGCCTGGCGACGCGACGGCGAGCGGCACATGTGGAACCCCGAGACGATCGCGCTGCTGCAGCACGCGGTTCGCGCCGAGGGCGGACCCGCGGCGAGCGCGCACGGCGGCGGGCCCGCACCGGGCGGCTCGCCGGACGGCGCCGGACCGGCCGCGATCTCGCGTGACGGCGCCGGGCCCGAGGCATGGGGGCGCTCCTGGGAGACCTATCTCCAGTACGCGGCGCAGGTCGACGAGGACGCCGCGCGGCACGCGACGCTGCGCGGGCTGCTGCGCTTCCGCGAGGGCCTCGAGCCGGTGCCGATCGAGGAGGTCGAGCCGGCGAGCTCGATCGTGCGCCGCTTCGCGACCGGCGCGATGTCGCTCGGCTCGATCTCCACCGAGGCGCACACCACCCTGGCGGTGGCGATGAACCGCATCGGCGGCAAGTCGAACACCGGCGAGGGTGGCGAGGATCCCGAACGCTTCGTGCCACTGCCGAACGGCGATTCCAAGCGCTCGGCCATCAAGCAGGTGGCATCGGGCCGGTTCGGCGTGACGACGGAATATCTCGTCAACTCCGACATGATGCAGATCAAGATGGCGCAGGGTGCCAAGCCCGGCGAAGGCGGCCAGCTGCCCGGCGACAAGGTCAACGAGACCATCGCCAAGGTGCGCCACTCGACCCCGGGCGTCGGCCTGATCTCGCCGCCGCCGCACCATGACA
>JANJTP010000057.1 GCA_024711025.1 Solirubrobacteraceae bacterium | reverse complement strand
CCAGGCCGCGGCCGAGCGCGGCCACGGCGACCTGCGGGTAGAAGGAGCGCGCCGAGAGGCCCATGTGCCCGATGCAGAGGATCTCGCTTTTGAGCGAGCCGCGACCGAGCGAGAGCATCACGCCGTGGCGCTCTCGGATATGAAGGCTCAGCTGCTCGGTCGTGACGCCCTCCGGGCAACGCACGGCGGTGCTGCAGTTGGCGGAGTCGCGCTCGTGCTTGGCCCACAGCTGCAAGCCCATCGCCGTGACGCCCTCGCGCACCGCCTTGGCAGCACGTGCATGGCGGGCGATCGAGGCATCGATCCCACCCAGATCGATCAGCTCGTCGACGGCGACGTCGAGCGCGACGACGTCGGAGACCGACGGTGCGTGCAGGAACTCGGTGCGGTCGCTGTCGATCCAGCGCGTCTTCCAGTCCAGCAGCGACAGGAACGAGCCGCGCGGCGCGTGCGGGTTGGCGGCCATCTTCTCCCACGCGGCGGGGCTGACGCTGACGATCGAGATCCCCGGCGTCGCGCCGAGCCCCTTGTGCGGCGCGACGACGCCGATGTCGACGTGCCAGTCGTCGACGCGCAGCTCGGAGGTCGCGAACGTCGCGACGGTGTCGGCAACGGTCAGCGCTCCGTGAGAGTGCGCGATCTCGCAGATCTCGCGCAGCGGATTGAGCATGCCCGACGGCGTCTCGCAATGGACGACCGCGACGCACTCGATGTCGCCGTGCTCGGCGAGGATCCGCTCGACATCGGCCGGATCGACCGCCTCGTCGTACGGAACCTCGTGCGTGATCACCTCACCGCCGCAGCTGCGCAGCCAGTCGCCGAACCAGCCGGCGTAGGGACCGGAGACGAGGTTCAACCACTTCGTCCCCGGTGCGGTCAGGCCGCGCGCCGCGGCCTCGAGCCCGACGACCGCCTCGGCCTGCATCAGCGCGATGTCGTTGCGCGTCTGCATCAGGTCCGCGAGCCGCCGCTCCAGCGCCGTGAAACGCTGCAGGAACAGTGGATCCGTGTCATAGATGACCTGGGCGCCAAGAGCGGCGCGGACGCGATCGGACATCATCGTCGGCCCGGACGTCAACGTGAAACTTGCGATCTGCACGACTCCCGCTCTCCTGGTTGGTCGACGGTCCGAGGACATCCCGGGCCTGTTGACAGTCTACAGGCGATCGAGCAGCCCGGGCACGTCTGCGACCGAGTCGACGATCGCGTCGGGAACGATCCCCGACGCGCTCAGGCGGTCCTCACGGAACTTGCCGGTCCGCACGAGCACGCCGCGCAGCCCGGCGCGCTGGGCGCCGCCGACGTCCGACTCGACGTCGTCGCCGACCATCAGCGCCTGCGCGGGCGGCACACCCGCCGTGTCGAGCACCGCACCGAAGAAGTCGGGCGAGGGCTTGCCGACGACGAGCGCCTCGCGCCCCGTCGCGTACTCGAGCGCGGCGACGAACGCCCCGGCGTCGAGCGACAGGCCCTCCGGCGTCAGCCAGTAGCGGTTCTTCTGCAGCGCGATCAGCTCGGCGCCGCCCATCACCAGGCGGAAGGCGCGGTTGAGCGGCTCGAAGGCGAATGCGGAGCCGAGGTCGCCGACGATCACCGCGTCGACGTCGCGCTCGACCCGCTCGAGGCCGGCGAAGTCCTCGTGCAGCGCATCGTCCACGACGAGCGCGACGCGGCGGTGACCGGCCGAGACGCAGTGACGCACGGCCAGCGCGGCGGGCGTGAACAGCTCGTCCTCGCCGGCCGCGAAGCCGAGTCGGCGCAGGGCCCCCAGGATCGCCGAGCGCGGGCGTGTCGTCGTGTTGGTGACGAAGCGCACCGCGCCGACCCGCTCCCGCAGCCGCTCGACGGCCTCACCGGCGCCGGGCAGGGGCTCGTCCCCCACGTACAGGACCCCGTCGAGATCGAGCAGCACCGCGCGCAGGCCCGCGTTCGGCCCGAAGGCCCCCGCCCGCAGGCCGGCCCCGGCAGCCCCGGAGTGCCGGCCGGCGCCCTGCTCCGATGGATCGTCCGACGTGCGCACGGGCCTCGCGGGAAGACTACGGGCGCACCGCCCGCCCGGGAGCGCCTACGATCGGCCGATGCCAGGCCGAGGGATCAGGATCGGCACCTTCGCTGGGATCCCGTTCGCGATCCATCCGCTCTGGCTGGGGATCGTGCTGCTGATCAGCTGGTCGCTCGCGACCGCGTACTACCCGGACCAGGTCGAGGGCATCGCGCCGGGCCTCGCCTGGGCGCTCGGCGTGCTCAGCGCGCTGCTGCTGTTCGCGAGCATCGTCGCCCACGAGTACGGCCACGCGATCGTCGCGCGCCGCCGCGGGCTGGAGGTCGAGGAGATCGAGCTCTGGCTGCTCGGCGGCGTCGCACGGATGCGCGGCACGGCGCGGCGCCCGCAGGACGAGCTTGCGTACGCGCTGGCCGGGCCCGGCGTGACGCTTGTCGTCGCGGCGTTGTTCGGCGCGCTGACGCTGGTCGTCTCCAAGGACGCGGCGCCGGAGCTCCACGCCCTCGTCGCCTACCAGGCGTTCATCAACGCCGCGATCCTGGTCCTCAACATGATGCCCGCGTTCCCGCTCGACGGCGGCCGCGTGCTGCACGGCCTGCTGTGGCGTGCCGGCGGGGACGTGCTGCGCGCCACGCGGACCGCGGTCTCGATCGGGAGGTCGTTCGGCGCGTTGCTGATCGCCTTCGGCGTGTTCGCCGCGCTCTCCGGCGCGCTGGGCGGAGTCTGGTTCGCCGTCATCGGCCTGTTCGTCATGGCGGCCGGGCGCGGCGAGGCGCTGCACGCCGAGGCCGTCGGGCTCTTCGGCGGCGTCCCCGCGCGCGAGCTGATGTCGAGCCCGGTCGTGAGCATCGACGCCGGCGTGACGATCGAGCAGGCGGTTCGCGACGTCGTGCTGCTCCATCCGCATCCCGCCTACCCGGTGCTCGAGGGCAATCGGGCGATCGGGATGCTGACCGCCTCCGCGATCGAGCAGGTCGGGGCGGACCGGCGCGCCCATGTCACCGCCGCCGAGCTCGCCGACCGCGACCCCGAGCTGCTCGTCTCGCCGGACGCCGACCTCGCCGCGCTGCTCGACGTGCCGGCGTTCGGGCGCGTCCTGCGCGCCGTCGTCATCGACACGCTGGGTCGACCGCTCGGCGTCCTCTCGATCACCGACGTGGAGCGGACCCTCGAGGCGCATCGGCGACTCGGGACGGCGCAGCCGGTGCCCTGAGATGGCCGAGCGCCGCCCGTCGACCCCCTCCGACCACGAGCGCTGGCGCGAGGCGTTCGCCGTCGCGCCAGAGCGTGACGGCGACTTCTCGACGCTCGGCGGCGTCGACGTCGCGCCGCTCTACACCGAGGTCGACCTACCGGCCGACCGGCTGGCCTCGATCGGGCTTCCGGGCCAGCCGCCGTTCACGCGCGGCGTCTACCCGTCGATGTACCGCGGCCGGCTGTGGACGATGCGCCAGTTCGCCGGCTTCGGCACCGCGGAGGAGACCAACGAGCGCTTTCGCTACCTGCTCGCGCATGGGCAGACGGGGCTCTCGACGGCGTTCGACATGCCCACGCTGATGGGCCACGACTCCGACTCGCCGCGCAGCCTCGGCGAGGTCGGCCGCGAGGGCGTAGCCGTCGACACCCTCGACGACATGACCGACCTGTTCGCCGGGATCGACGTCGGGGAGATCTCGGTCTCGATGACGATCAACGGGCCGGCGGCGGTCGTCCTTGCCTTCTACGTGGCGGCGGCCGAGCAGCGCGGCGTGCCGGCCGAGCGGCTCGCCGGGACGGTCCAGGCGGACATCCTCAAGGAGTACATCGCGCAGAAGGAGTGGTGCTTCCCGATCGACCCGGCGATGCGGCTGCTGGGCGACATGATCGAGTGGTGCAGCCGCGAGATGCCCCGCTGGCACCCCGTCTCGATCAGCGGCTACCACATCCGCGAGGCCGGCTCGACCGCCGCCCAGGAGCTCGCGTTCACGCTCAAGGACGGCCTGACGTACGTCGAGCAAGCCGTCGCGCGCGGCCTCGACGTCGACGACTTCGCACCTCGCCTGTCGTTCTTCTTCAACGCCCAGATCGACTTCTTCGAGGAGATCGCCAAGTACCGCGCGGCGCGGCGCATCTGGGCGCGCGAGCTGCGCGAGACGTTCGCCGCCAGGGACCCGCGGTCGTGGCTGATGCGCTTCCACACGCAGACCGCCGGCGTCTCGCTGACCGCCCAGCAGCCGCTCAACAACATCGCCCGCACGGCGATCGAGGCGCTCGCCGGGGTCCTCGGCGGCACCCAGTCGCTGCACACCAACGGCTACGACGAGGCGCTCGCGCTGCCGACCGAGGACGCCGCCCGCATCGCGCTGCGCACCCAGCAGATCATCGCCCACGAGACCGGGGCGGCGAGCACGATCGACCCGCTCGGCGGCAGCTACTTCGTCGAGGCGCTGACCGACGAGCTCGAGCGCCGCGCCTACGAGTCGTTCCGGCGGATCGACGAGCTCGGCGGGATGGTCGAGGCCGTCAAGCAGGGCTACCCGCAACGCGAGATCGCGCAGGCCAGCTGGGAGCTGCAGCGCAGGATCGACTCCGGCCGGCGAATCGTGGTGGGCGTCAACGCCTTCGCCGATGACGGCGGCGAGCCGACGCCGACGCTGCGCATCGACCCCGCGATCGAGCGCAAGCAGATCGGTCGCGTGCAGGCGCTCAGGGCCCGCCGCGAGGGAGCGGCCGTCGCCACGACGCTCGGCGAGCTGCGCGAGGCGGCGGCGTCGGCGCGCAACCTGATGCCGCCCCTCCTCGAGGCCGCGAGAGCCCACGCCACCGAGGGCGAGATCGTCCGCGCGCTCCAGGACGTCTGGGGCCGCTACGCCGAGACGCCCGTCTTCTGAGGAGGCCTCCGCGGACCGGTGCTCGGATCAGCGCACCGACAGGCCGAGCGGGCACATGTAGTCTGCCTGTCGCTCCGCAGATAGGCGCGGCGTGAATGCCCAGACCTCGTAGCTGCCCCTCCAGCGAGGCCGCCATCCTTGATAGCCGAACCGCCCTCGAGAATCGGTTCGAACCTTCGCGAGGGCACGCAGACTGCGCGAACCGGGTCGGACGTATTTCAGCGCAACCCGCAGGCTCGGACTTGTCGGTACGACCCGTCCCTCGACACTCACGCGCGCGCCGCGGCGTATCACCGCTCGATCGACCCGAGCCGGCGTCGGATTAGACGCGGGCGTAGTCCACATTTCTATCCGAGTCCCAGCCAACCCGATAAGCCTCGGCCGTGGCGGCTTGATGACGCGTCGCTCGCCGATCGTGCCTGTCGGTCGGCCGGCGATTCTTGGGCTTGCGATGAACGTCAGTCGAAAGTCGGAGTCCGCCCACGGGACCACATCACCCAGCCGGTATCGAGCCACAAGCACGCTCTCCGTTCTCGCCGGGGCTGAGAGCTCGTACTCGGCATTTCGCGGCTCGTAGCCGTGCGGTCGGGGATCTGTCGGTGAGCACGCGGGAGTTCCGATGACTTCGCTCAGGGGCCGCAGCTCAGCCGGCCCGTCAACCCGTGGGATATCGACCGGCGAGATCGGGGCTCCCTCGTATCGCATGCGTCCTGCGGCGCGCGTGCGATACCGCGGAACTTCGATCCCGAGCCCAAAGCGCTCAGCTTTCCCCCCTGTCTTTATCGAGAGACGGAACTCGATCTCGTTCGTGGAGCCAGCGTCTATGACCATCGGAGACATGGACGCCGACATCGTCAGTCCGTCCTGCGCCACGGATCCCTTCGCTCCGGTGCCGAAGCAGGCCACGAGAAGAACCGTCGCGCCGGCGGCGAGCGGCAGGACACAGCCCAGCGCGCCAAGGCACGGGGCTGCGTCGCGGGCGGCTCGAACCAAGGCGTCCAAGGCTCGTACTAATACTTCGCCCTCATGCCAAGTGTCAGGCCATAGTCGTAGACGGGCCCCGCTGCGCTCCGTGGGAGCGGGAGGTCGAGTCCCCCCGTTCTCAACCCCGGGGTCGCCGATGCCGATAGTCCGGTGTGCCCGGTCCCGTCCGCCTCGCCTTCGCCGCCCTCTCCCTCGGAGTCGTCCTGCACGCCGCCCACGCCCTTTCGGGCGATGCCGGCACCGGATCGATGCTCGACGTGCTCGTCTCGGGCTGGCTGTACCTGGCGATCGAGCTCGGCGCCGCCGCGCTGTGCCTCGCGCGGGCGATGTCGCTGCGCGGCCGCGGGGCCGGCCCCTGGGGCGGGCCCGCGCCGTGGATCGCGATCGGCGCCTCGATCCTCCTCTGGGCGCTCGGCGACGTGACCTGGCACCTCTGGGTGGGCGGGCTGGACGAGCCGCCCTATCCGTCGATCGCCGACGCCCTCTACATCGCCGGCTATGTGCCGCTCTACGCCGGCGTCGTGCTGCTGCTCCGCGAGCGGGTGCGGCCGTGGACCCGCCAGCGCTGGCTGGACGGGCTGATCGGGGCGCTGGCGCTCGCCGCGCTCGCCTCCGAGATCCTGCTGCCGCGGATCGTCGAGTCGATCGATGGCGGGCTCGCCACCGCCGTCATGACGATCGCCTACCCGCTCGCCGACGTGCTGCTGCTGTGCTTCGTCATCCTCGGGATGGTCGTGAACCGCCGTCGCGGCGACGTCACCTGGGCGATCCTCGCCGTGGGCCTGACGGTCGTCGCGGGCGCCGACGCGATCAGCTCCTACCAGCTGGCCGTCGGCAGCTACACCCCCGGCACCCTGCTCAACACCGGATGGGCGCTCGGCCTGCTCCTGTTCGCCGCGGCGGCGTGGCAACCGACTCCGGTCGGGCCGGCGACCGACGAGAGCGACGCCTCGACGGCTCTGCCCGGCGCCTTCCTCGGCCTAGCCCTCGGCCTGCTGTTGATCAGCGCATTCGACGTCGCTCCGCACATCGGCGCGGCGCTGCTGAGCGCCGGCGCGATCGGCGCGGCGATGCTGCGCGCCGGCCTCGTGTTCTCCGAGAACCGGCGCCTGCTGCACGAGGCGACCGTCGAGTCGCTGACCGACGGGCTCACCGGCCTGCCGAACCGCCGCGCGCTGGTCGCGGACCTCGAGAGCTGCTTCGCCGAAGAGGGGGGTCGGGGAGGCTCGCACACGCTGGCGTTCTTCGACCTCGACGGCTTCAAGGCCTACAACGACTCGTTCGGGCACGGCGCCGGCGACGACCTGCTGCGCCGGCTCGGCGACCAGCTCGCCCGCGAGGTGGCCGCCTACGGGCGCGCGTACCGGCTGGGCGGCGACGAGTTCTGCGTCCTCTTCGAGCGCGCGATCGACCGCAGCAGCGGGACGATGCACGGGGCACTCGTGGCACTGTCCGCCCACGGCGATCGCTTCGCCGTCACCGCGTCCGTCGGGTCGGTCATCCTGCCGCGCGAGGCGCAGAACGCAAGCGACGCCCTGATGATCGCGGACCGGCGGATGTACGCCGACAAGGGCGCCGGGGGCGGCCGTGCCGACGTGCGCGACGTGCTGCTCCAGGCGCTCGCCGAGCGCGAGCCCAGCCTGCACCTCCATACCGACGGCGTCGCCGCTCTGGCCCGTGAGGTCGCCTGGCGGCTCGGAGCTCGCGCCGAGGAGCTCGAGCTAACGGTCCGGGCCGCCGAGCTGCACGACGTCGGCAAGATCGCGATCCCGGACGCGATCCTGCACAAGCCCGGTCCGCTCGACGCCGAGGAGTGGCGCTTCATGCGCCGCCACACGCTGATCGGCGAGCGGATAATCAGCGCCGCCAGCGCCTTGCAGCCGGTCGCGCGGCTCGTTCGCTCGAGCCACGAGCGATGGGACGGGGGCGGCTACCCGGACGGGCTCGCCGGTGAGGAGATCCCGCTCGCCTCGCGGATCATCCTCGCCTGCGACGCGTTCGACGCGATGACGACCAGGCGCGCCTACCGGCCGGGGATGGACGTGGAGCTCGCGATCGCGCACCTCCGGCAGGGATCCGGCTCGCAGTTCGACGCGCGCGTCGTCGATGCTCTCGTCGACGTCGTAAGCGAGAGGCCGATCGTCGACGGGCGCGAGCCGCCGATCGCCGACGGGCGCGAGCTCGCAGCGGGCCCGGCGGGCGCGGCGCGCCCATCGTCCTGAGCCGGGCGCGGCACGCCATCGTCCTGAGCCGGGTGCCGCGTCGTGCAGCGGCCGCGGCGCCCGCAGCCGCCATGCCGCGGGGGCGTCTGGACGTCCCACACGCGCCGTCCCGGACCCTCGCGCGCGGCCGGACCGGGCTGTTGAATGCGAGCGTCGTGGAAGCCGGCCTGCTCATCGCGATCGCACTCGCACTCGCCTTCGCGCTGACGAACGGATTCCACGACGCGGCGAACGCGATCGCGACGCTGGTCGCGACGCGCGGAGCCACCCCCGGACAGGCGGTCGTGCTCAGCGCGACCTGCAACATGGCCGGAGCACTGCTGCTGGGCGAGGCGGTCGCCGACACGGTCGCGGGGATCGTCGATCTCCCGGCGCAGCGCGCGATCGCGGTCATCGGCTCGGGGCTCGCGGGCGCGACTCTCTGGAACCTCGCCACCTGGTGGCGAGGGCTGCCGTCGAGCTCCGGCCACGCGCTCGTCGGAGGCCTCGTCGGCGCCGCGCTCGTCGACGGGGGCGCAAGCGCGGTGTACTGGGGCGGCCTCGACGGCTGGCGCCCGGTCGGCGTGCTGGGGGTGCTGGCCGCGCTCGTCGTCTCGCCGCCGCTCGGCTTCCTCGCCGGCTACCTGTCGCTGCGCGCGCTGCGCCTGCTGTCGCGCCGCTGGACGCAGCGCTGGCGCGGCCCCGTCGTCCGCGGCGAGTGGCTCGCGACGGCGAGTCTCTCGCTCGCCCATGGCGCGAACGACTCGCAGAAGGCGATGGGCGTGATCGCGGCGCTGCTGCTGGCCGGCGGCCACGCGAGCGAGCTGAACGTGCCGCTGTGGGCCAAGCTCGCATGCGGCATTGCGCTGACGCTCGGCACGACGCTCGGCGGCTGGCGGATCGTGCGGACGATCGGCAGGAGGATCTTCGGGCTCAGGCCGCTCGACTCGCTGGCCAGCCAGTCATCCTCGACGGCCGTGATCCTCGGCGCGTCGCTCGTGGGCGGCCCGGTGAGCACCACCCAGATCGTCGCCTCGACGGTGGTCGGCACCGGCGGCGGACGACGACGCTGGCGGCACGTGCGCTGGGAGGTCGTTCGCGAGATGGGCCTCGCCTGGGCGACGACGATCCCCGCGAGCGCGGCGCTGTCGATCGTCGTGCTGGCGATCTGGGAAGGTGTCGGATCGCTGTGAGCACCCGCGCGCGACATCGTCACCGGCGCTGGTTCCTGCCGGAGTCCCCCGACCTGATCCGGCTGCTGCTCGAGCAGGTGGACGTCACCGCCGGCGGCATCGCGTCGTTCGTCGCCTGGGCCCACGGCGAGCCTCACGCCGCCGACGCCGTGCGCGCCGCCGAGCACGAGGCCGACGAGCGTCGCCAGCGGCTCCTCGCAGCGGTTCGCGAGGCGTTCACGACGCCGCTCGACCCGGAGGACCTGTTCGAGCTCTCGCGCGGCGTCGACGAGATCCTCAACCGCGCGAAGGACACCGTCCGCGAAGCCGAGGCGATGGGGATCGAGCCTGACCGGCCGCTCGCCGAGATGGTCGAGCTCGTGGCCAGCGGACTGGGGCATCTGCGCGACGCGGTCGCGGCGATGGGCGTGGACGAGGCGGGGGCCGACGCCGCCGCCGCGAGCGCGACGAAGGACCAGCGCCGCCTCGAGCGCGTCTACCGCCGGGCGATGTCCGACCTGATCGAGTCCGACGACCTGCGCAGCGTCATCGGCCTGCAGGAGCTCTACCGGCGGCTGACCTCGATATCCGAGCAGGTCCTCGACGTCGCCGACTGCGTCGGCTACGCCATCGTGAAGGAGTCCTGACGACGGCACGCCGACGCTGCGGTACGGTCGGCTCGTGGGCCGATACGGCATGGGCAGCGCCGACGCCGCGTGGCTCCACATGGATCGCCCGACGAACCTGATGGTCGTCAACGCGGTCCTGTGGCTCGACGAGGCGCTCGACTGGGAGCGGTTGCGGACCGTCGTGCAGGAGCGGCTCGTCGATCCGTTCCCGCGCTTTCGCCAGCGTGTCGCGGAGCCCCGACTGGGGCTCGGGACGCCGAGCTGGGAGGACTACGACTCGTTCGACGTCGACCTGCACCTGCACCGCGTCGCGCTGCCCGCGCCCGCCGACCGCACGCAGCTCGAGGCGCTCGTCGCCGACCGGATGGTCGTCGCGCTCGACCGCTCACGCGCGCTGTGGGAGATGCACCTGATCGAGGGCTACCGCGGCGGCTGTGCGGTCCACATCCGGGTGCACCACGCGATCGCGGACGGGATCGCGCTCGCGCGGGTGCTGCTCTCGATGACCGACGACGAGGACGCTGCCGGCACGCCCCGTCCCACGCCCATCGCACCGTCCACCGACGTCGAGCGCCGCGGCGGGCTGGCCCCCGTCCTGCGCCCGGCCCGGGCGGCCATCGGCGCTGCCGGCGCCGCGATCGGCGCCGCGCGCTCGCTCGCAGGCGGCACATGGAGCGAAGGCCGCAGCCTGCTGGCCGAGCCCTCCCGGGCGATCGACCTGGCGGCCGGCGCACGGGCCGGGGCGCGCGCGCTGGCGAAGGTGCTCGTGCCGCTGCCGGACACGGACACGGTGCTGCGCGGCGAGCTGGGCGTCGCCCAGCGGGTCACGTGGACCGAGCCGCTTTCGCTCGCGGACGTCAAGGAGCTGGCGCACGCCTCCGGCGCGACCGTGAACGACGTCCTGCTCGCCGGGCTGACCGGCGCGCTGCGCCGGTACCTGCTGGCACGCGACAGCCTCGTCGACGAGATCCACGTGCTCGTCCCGTTCAATCTGCGCCCGCTCGACGAGCCGCTCCCCCGCGACCTCGGCAACCACTTCGGCCTCGTGCGGCTGGCGCTCCCGGTCGGCATCGCCGGGCGCGCCGAGCGCCTCGCCGCGGTCCACCGCGAGATGGACACGATCAAGCACTCGCCGGAGGGCGTAATGGCCTACGCGGTGCTCGAGGCCATGGGCGTCACGCCGGTGCAGGTCGAGAGCGCGCTCGTCGACCTGTTCAGCGGCAGCGGCTCGGCGGTCGTGACGAACGTCCCGGGACCGCGCCGGCGCGTCCTGCTCGCCGGGACGCCGGTTCGCGGGGTGCTGGTCTGGGCGCCGGTCGCGGGCGGGATGGGGATCAGCGTCTCGATCATCAGCTACGCGGGCGAGGTGACCGTCGGCTTGATGACCGATGCCGCGCTCGTGCCCGATCCGGGGCGCATCGCCCGGGGCTTCGCCGCGGAGATGCGCGCGCTCCGCACGGCGGTCGGCGGCTCCCGCCGGGGGGATCGGTAGGCGCCGATCCCCCTGTCCGACCGCGGCACCCCCTAGAGTCACGGCGTTCCCGACCCCACTAGGAGGCTCCCGCACGTGAACAAGAACGAGCTGGCGAAGGCCGTAGCCGAGAAGAGCGGCCTGTCCCAGAGCCAGGCGGCCCAGGCGCTCGACGCCGTCCTCGACAGCATCGAGGGCACGCTCAAGAACGGCGGTGAGGTCTCGATCACGGGCTTCGGCAAGTTCTCCGTCGCGCAGCGCAACGCTCGCGAGGGCGTCAACCCGGCGACCGGCGAGCGGATCCAGATCGCCGCGAGCAAGGCGCCGAAGTTCAGCGCCGGCGCGAAGCTGAAGGCCGCCGTCAAGGGCTGACGGTCAGGCCGCGGAACGCCCCGGGGGTGCCGCCGCGCCCCCGGGGAGCCCATCCGGACCTCGGTACCGGCCCCCGGCCGGTCACGTGCCGGGTCGGGCAGTCGGCGGGGCGGGGAGCGACCAAGGACCCGATGGGTCGGCCGTGAGCGGTGGCACGGCACTGGCGTCCGGTGCCCCCCGGCGCTCGGCTTCGGCGCGTGCGCGCTCGATGCCACCGTGCTCGAGCGCCGCCAGCGACGACTCTCCGTGCCAGACGACGCGGCCGCGCCGGCGGACCACGACGCGCAGCCGTCCCGCAAGGTGCTCGAGCGCCCCGGCGACGTTGCGGCGCTCCGCCGGCAGCGGAACCGGCAGCACGTGCGCGGCGCCGAGCGGAGCCGTCCCCTCGACCTCGACGCCCCACAGCGCACCGCGGCCGCTCAGCAGCCAGCGCTCGTCGGCGACGCGGGCGCGCACCGGCGAGACGAGCGGATCGCCGATCCGGATGACGCGCCCGCCCGGCAGCCTGACGACGATCGCCGTGACCTCGGTGCGCAGGGGTCCGGGATCGATCACGCCGCCTGCGAAGGCGACGCACGCTCCCGGCTCGTCGAAGCCCTGCGCCTGACCCCACCACCACGCCGGCGGGAAGCCGCCGCGACCCCAGCTCTTCTCGGCGTAGACGGCCGCTCCGTCGAGATCCCAGACCTGACCGCCGAGCACGGCGCGGCCCACCGCCCGTCCGCCGAGCAGCCACGGATGCCAGTAGTGCGCGAGGTTGGGCACCAGCTGGAAGACGCTCGAGCCGCCCAGGGCGCGACGCCCCCAGGGAAGCACCGCGGCCAGCCGCACCTCCAGCCGCGCGTCGGCGCCGAGATCGACGCGTAGCCGGTCCGGTCCGGCGTCGAACGCCTCGCCGGCGCGCACGCCGAGCCGCGCGGCGTCCGCCTGGCCCTCCTGCATCGCCTGCGCGCGCAGGAACCCGCCCGGATGCGCGGCCACCGCGACGGTCGCCCACGAGGCGCCGCGGGCATCGCGGTTGACGCCGATCAGCGCGATCGCGACGCGCCCCGCCGCGACGTCCGTGAAGCGCCAGAAGTAGCCCTCCATCGCGACCCCGTGCGCGGCGCGCCAGTTACCGAACGGCAGGTCGGCTCCCGTCGCGCGGTAGCGACGCGGCACGGGCGCCGCTCAGCCCCGGTCCGCGGCGAGAGGGGCGGAGCCGCGCGCCAGCGGCAGCCCGTGCGCCGCCCCGGGTCGGGCGGCGAGCACCTGGAAGACGCTGATGTCGGCGTCGTCGAACGCGAGCGCGGAGCCGATCATGTACAGCCGCCAGACGCGCTCGCGCTCCTCCCCCACCTCGGCGACGATCGCGTCGCGCTCGCTCGTGAGGTTCGCGACCCAGCGGCGCAGCGTCAGCGCGTAGTGCTCGCGCAGCGATTCGACGTCGCGCGGCTCGAGGCCCGCGCCCTGGAGCGCGCCGAGCACGCGGGCGAGCGGCGGCAGCTCGCCGTCGGGGAACACGTAGCGCTGGATGAGCGACTTCTCGCCCGCCTGCTCGGAGAACATCCGGCCGATCCCGTGGTTGAGGATCAGGCCGCCCGGACGCACCAGGCCCGCGATCGTCCGCGCGTACGTGTCGAGCTGCGCCAGCCCGACGTGCTCGACCATCCCGACGCTGGCGATCTTGTCGTACGGGCCGTCGTAGATCTCGCGGTAGTCGGCGATGCGGATCTCGATGCGATCCGAGAGGCCGGCGTCGCGGACGCGCCTGCGGGCGAGCGCGGCCTGCTCTTCGGAGAGCGTGATCCCGACGCCGCGGACGCCGTGGCGCTCGGCGGCGTGCAGCAGCAGCGAGCCCCAGCCGCAGCCGATGTCCAGCAGCCGCTCGCCCGGCTCGAGGCGCAGCTTCCGGCAGATCACCTCGAGCTTGCGCTCCTGCGCGGCCTCCAGCGTGTCGTCCTCGGAGGCGAAGTACGCACACGAGTAGACCATCGTGGGTCCGAGCAGGCGACGGTAGAAGTCGTTGGAGACGTCGTAGTGGTGGCGGACGACGGTGCGGTCCCGGCTCAGGGAGTGGCGGCGACCGCGCGGACGCAGCTCGCAGGCGGGTGGGCGCGGCGCGCGCAGCACGGAGCGGCCGCCGAGCGCGAGCGCGGCGGCCACGACGCGCGCGACATCGAGCGGCCCGAGGACGATGTCGTCGTAGCGTGCGCGCTGGGCGAGCAGCGCCTCGACGTCGCCGTCGAGCTCCACGTCCCCGGAGACGAACGCGCGGACGAGGCCGAGCTGGTTGGGCTCGTGCAGCAGATGCGCGACGGCGCGGCGCTTGACGCGCACCACCCCGATCTCGGGTGTGAGGCGGGCGGGGATCGTGGAGCCGTCCCAAAGCTCGACCGTGAACGGGAGCTCCGCGAGCCTCCCCCCTGCGACACGGTCCAGAGTCCCCCTGGTCAAGCGCGCTGCGGCACCCATGACAGGGGCAACATATACGAGGCGGCGGCGTGCGTGAAGGAGCGCGCCGCGCGTCCGACGCGGCCTCTAGCCTGGCGTCACGTGGCCGTCGATGCACCGTCCTCCGACTTCGAGCGCGAGCGCGTGCGGCGGACGATCTGGTCCGCGGCCAACGCGATGCGCGCGGCGGGCCTCAACACGCTCGACACGATCGAGCAACTCGGCTTCCTGCTCTTCCTCCGGCTCGCGGCGCAGCGCGGCGCGGAGCTGCCGCGGTCCGCCGCCGGACTCGACGGCCTGCTCGGCGACGCCGACGTCCTCGCGGAGTGCGCGTCTCGGACGGATCCCGCGGCGTGGTTCAACCACTCGTTCTTCCCCGGCTTCCGGCGCCGCGTCGAGGCCGAGCTCCCCGACAGCCCGGTGCGCTTCGTCGTCCAGGGCTTCCAGCCCAAGATCGAGGACGGCCGCACGCTGCTGCGGGTGCTGGAGGCGACGGAGGAGCTGTCGCTCGATCACGAGCACGTCGACGTCAACGGCGCGGTCTACGAGCAGCTCGTCGCCACGCTCGGCGAGGCCGGTCACCTCGGGCAGTACTTCACGCCGCGCCACATCGTCGACCTGATGGTCGCGCTGGTGGATCCGCGGCCGGGCGAGGCGGTCTACGACCCGGCCGCCGGGACCGGCGGGTTCCTGCTGCGGGCGGGCGACGGGCGGACCGGGGTCCGGCTCCACGGGCGGGAGCTCAACGCGGTCGTGCGCCGGCTCTGCGTCCTGAACTTCCTCATCCACGAGGTCGACCCCGCGGGTCTCTCCGACGGCGACTCGCTCGTGGCCGTCGGCCAGGTCGCCGGCCGCTTCGACGTCGTGCTGACCAACCCGCCGTTCGGCGCCGCGATCGCCGCGCACGAGGAGCTGTGGGACTTCCCGGTGCCGTCGGCGGCCGCGGAGGCGATGTTCCTCCAGCATGTCGTGGCGTCGCTGGCGGAGGGCGGCCGGGCGGCCGTGGTCCTTCCCGAGGGGCTGCTGACGAACCTGGGCAACGACGCCCGGGTGCGTCGCTGGCTGCTGCGAGAGGCGAGCGTCGAGGCCGTCGTCTCGCTGCCGAGCGGGGTCTTTCACCCCTACACGGCGGTCCGGACCGGGATCGTCCTGCTGCGCAAGCCGGGGCCTTCGCGCAGCGTGTGGCTCTTCGACGTCCGGCGCGACGGCTACGAGCTCAACGCGGGACGCCGCCCGAACGGCGACTCGGACCTCCCCCGGGTGCTCGCCGAGATCGGCGCGCGCGGCGACGGGGAGCAGTCGGCGCTGGTGGCGGTCGACGACCTGGCGCAGACGCGCCTGGTGGCGGCGCGGTACGTGCGCGGGGCGGGCCGGCGCTCCTCTCCGCACGCGCTGGTCGAGGTCGGCGAGCTGGCCTCGGTCCGGCGCGAGCAGGTACGGCCGGGCGCCGACCCCGACGAGCGGTTCCTGTGCCTCGGATTGGAGCACGTCGAGGCGCGGACGGGGCGGGTCTCGCTGCCCGACCCGGTCCCCGGTGCGGCGATCAAGAGCGTCAAGTGCCGGTTCTCGGCCGGCGACCTCCTCTACGGCAGGCTGCGCCCGTACCTGGCGAAGGTCGCGCTCGCCCCGTGCGACGGGATCTGCTCCACCGAGCTGGTGGTCCTGCGGGTCGACGGCGCGCGCGTCGACCCGGTCCTCCTGGCCGCCCTGCTGCGCTCGCCGGAGGTGACCGAGCAGGCGACGAGCCTCATGGTCGGCGCCAACCACCCGCGCATCGGCGTCGACGACCTGCTCGGCCTGCGCGTGCCGCTCCCTGCGCCGCGCGGGCAGGCCGAGCTCGTCGCCCGGCTCGGCGCGTTCGAGGACGAGATCTCGGCGGCGACGGCGCGGATCGCGGCGCTGCGCCGCGACGTCGCGGCCACGGTCGGGGCGCTGTGGGACTGAGCTCCTAGTCGAGCGCGTCGAGCGCGGCGGTCGCCATCGCCTGCACCCCGGTCTCCAGCGTCGGGTGGACGACCGGAGCGAAGCGGGGGTTGTGGTTCGTCGGGACGTCCTGCGCCACGCGGCCGGCCCGCTCCGCCCGGTGGTAGGCGTCGGGGTCGGTGCCGCCGACGTACCAGAAGACCGACGGGACGCCCCATTCGGCGCCGAAGGAGCCGAAGTCCTCGCTGGCGGAGATCGGCGCGGGAAGCCGGCGCACGCGGTCGTCGCCGAAGCGCTCTCGCAGCGCGGCGGCCACGCGCTCGGTGCGCACGGGATCGTTGACCGTCAGCGGGTAGCGCTCGGTCATCGCGATCTCCGGCGGCCGGGGCGCCGCGGAGGCCGCCGCCTCGGCCTCGACGACGCGCCGGATCGCGGCGAGCACGCGGGCGCGCACGGCCTCGTCGAACGTCCGGACGTTGAGCTTGAGTCGGGCCTCGTCGGGGATGACGTTGCCCGTCGTGCCGGCCTGGAGCGAGCCGACCGTGACGACCGCGGCCTCGTCGGCGGCGATCTCCCGCGAGACGATCGTCTGGAGGCGCAGGACGGTCGCCGCCGCCATGACCACGGGATCGACGCTCGACTCCGGCATCGAGCCGTGGGCGCCGCGGCCGAAGAGCCGCACCTCGAGGCCGTCGGCGGCGGCCTGCGTGGTGCCGGGCCGGTATCCGATCGTGCCCGCGGGAGCGGGCATCACGTGCTGGCCGAGGATCACCTGCGGCTTGGGAAAGCGCTGGAACAGGCCGTCGTCGATCATCGCCCGCGCCCCCTGCGCGGTCTCCTCGGCGGGCTGGAAGACCGCCAGCACCGTTCCCCGCCAGGTCTCGCGGGCGTCGGCGAGCAGCGCGGCCGCACCGGCCAGCCACGTGACGTGCATGTCGTGCCCGCAGGCGTGCATCACCGGCACCTCGTTGCCGGCGGCGTCGGTCGCCGTGGCCGTGCTGGCGTACGGCAGACCGGTCTCCTCCCGGACGGGCAGCGCGTCCATGTCCGCGC
>JANJTP010000011.1 GCA_024711025.1 Solirubrobacteraceae bacterium | reverse complement strand
CGATCCGCCGCCCGCTCAGCCCATCGGCCCGCGCTCGGCGAGCACCGCCTCGGCGGCGGCCTCGGCCTCGGCCAGCTCGCCGCGCACGAGGTCCAGCCCGGCGTTCCAGAAGCCCGGGTCGGCGAGGTCCAGGCCGGCGATCGCCGCCAGCTCCTCGGGGCTGCGCGAGCCACCGGCCCCCAGCATCTCCAGGTAGGCCGGCACGAACGCCTCGCCCTCCTGCGTGTAGCGCCCGTAGACCGACAGCGCGAGAAGCTGGCCGAAGGCGTACGCGTAGACGTACCCGGGCGTGCCGATGAAGTGGGGGATGTAGGACCACCAGGAGCGGTAGCCGGGCGTGATCTCGACGGCGTCGCCGAGCAGGTCGCGCTGCGTCTCCTCCCAGATCGACGCGAAGCGCTCGACCGGCAGCTCGCCCTCCTCGCGCCGCGCGGTGTGCGCGGCGTCCTCGAAGCTGTTCATCGCCGTCTGGCGGAAGACGGTGGCGATCGAGCCCTCGATGTTCTCGGCGAGCAGCGTCAGGCGCGAGGCGGGGGAGTCGGCGGCGTCGAGCAGCCGGCGGAAGACGAGCGTCTCGCCGAACACCGAGGCGGTCTCGCAGACGGTCAGCGGCGTGCCCTGCTCGAAGATCCCGCGCGGGATCGCCAGCGCGGCGTGGACGCCGTGGCCGAGCTCGTGCGCGAGCGTCATCACGTCGCGCCGGCGGCTGGTCCAGTTCAGCAGCACGTACGGGTGGACGCTGGGCGTCGCGTAGGCGCAGAAGGCGCCGCCGCGCTTGCCGGGCCGGGCCGGCGCGTCGATCCACCGCTCGTCGAAGAAGCGACGGACGAGGTCGCCCAGGCGCGGCGAGAAGTCCGCGTAGGCCTCGAGCACGATCTCGCGCCCCTCCGCCCATCCGATCCGCTCGTCGTCGTGGTCGCCGCCGACCGCGGCGGCGCGGTCGTAGTCGGCGATCCGCTCCAGGCCCAGCAGCCGAGCCTTCAGCCGGTACCAGCGGTGCGGCACGTCGTACGCGCCGCGGACCGCCTCCAGCAGCGCGGCCACCGACTCGTCGGAGGCCTCGTTGGCGAGGTTGCGACTGGAGATCCAGGTGGCGTAGGAGCGCAGGCGGTCGTCTGTCGCCTTGTCCTGCAGCAGCGTGTTGAAGACATAGGCACGGGTGCGCAGCCCCGGCTCGAGTGCGGCGCTCACCGCCTCGGCGGCCGTGCGGCGCACGTCCCGATCAGGCGACTGAAGGCGGCTCAGCGCCGCGTCGAGCGTCGCCGGCTGGTCCTCGCCCGGCAGCTCGACGCGCAGCGCGCTCGTGAGCTCGCTGAACAGCCGCCGCCATGCGTCGCGGCCGGTGACCGACTTCTCGGCGAGGATCTTCTCCTCGGGCTCGCTGAGGAGGTGCGGCCGGTAGCGCCGTACGGTGCGCAGGTGGTGGCGAGCCAGCTCGAGCCCGTCGGCCCCGATCAGCCGCTCCGCCTGCTCGTCGTCGAGCTTCGCCCACTCGAGCTCGAAGAAGAGCAGCTTCGTCTCGATCGCCGTCGCCCGCTCGCCGACCCTCGCGACGAGCGCGCCGTTCGCCTCGTCCTCGGTGTCGGCGGCGAACCGCAGGTGCGCGTAGTTGCCGGCCCGGCCGACCAGGTCGGCGATCGCCGCCAGCTCGGCCATCGCGGCGGCGAGCGCCGGGCCGTCGAGCTGCGCGACGCGTCCGGCGTGCTCCTCGGAGAACGCGGCCGCTCGCCGGTCGGCCTCGTCGAGCAGCCGCTCGCAGGCCCCCGGGCCGCCGCCCTCGACGAGGTCCTCGAGATCCCAGGTGACGTCCAGCGCCGCGGTGTCGCTCATGGCCGACAGCCTAGGACGAGCGGCGGGGGGAGGCTCGCCGTGCGCGTGCGTTCGCGTGGCGGCTAAGTCGACGTGCCCGCACCCATGCCGCTTCCGGCCGGTCGGCGCCGCCCGCTGAGCCGCTACGCCGTCGCGGCCAGGGGCGCCCCGCTGGGATCGACGCGCCCGTCGCGCAGGCGTATGACCCGGGGGGCGCTGCCGGCGATTGCGGGATCGTGGGTGATGAGGACGATCGTCAGGCCGTCTGCGTGCAGGGAGTGGATGAGGCTCATGATCTCCTGGCCCGTGGCGCTGTCAAGGTTGCCGGTCGGCTCGTCGGCCAGGAGGACGTCAGGGCGGTTGGCGAGCGCGCGTGCGATCGCGACCCGCTGCTGCTCGCCTCCGGAGAGCTGTGAGGGCAGATGCCGCGCCCGCGACCCGAGCCCGACGCGACCGAGCAGCTCGGCGGCGCGTGCCTGTGCGGCTCTTCCGGGGGCGCCGGTCGGGGCGATCGCGGCCTCCACGTTCTGCTGGGCGGTGAGCGTCGGGATCAGGTTGAACTGCTGGAAGACGAAGCCGATTCGCCTGAGGCGAAGCTCGGTGAGCTCGCCGTCTCCCGCGCCGGCGAGGTCGCGCCCCTCGAAGCGCAGCTCGCCGCGGGTGGGGCGGTCCAGTGCGCCGAGGAGCTGCAGCAGCGTCGTCTTCCCCGATCCCGAAGGGCCGGCGACGACGACGAACTCCCCGCGCTCGATGCGCAGGTCGATGCCGGCGACTGCGTCGACCTTGCCGTCGCCGCTGGGGTAGCTGCGCTCCAGGCCGCGCAGGTCGTAGATGGGGCTGGTGTCGGTCGTCATATCGGCGGCTCCGTGTCAGTCGAGGTTTCGCAGGGCGTCGGCGGGGCGCAGACGGGCGGCTCGCAGGCCCCCGACGGCGCCGGCGAGCAGCCCGCCCAGGATCGACAGCGCCACGGCGAGCAGGACGAGCTGGGCGCTGACCGGCGCATTGAGGACGACATCGGTCGTGCCGCTGACGATCTGCCCCGTGCCGAAGCCGCCGCCGGGCAGGCCGGGAAGCGGGCCCGGGGCGGTGCCCGCGCCGGTCGACGCGACGGATGCCTCCAGGGTGAGCCCGAGCGCGCCGACGGCTGTGGCGACGCCGACGCCGAGCGCCGCGCCCACCACGCCCCCGAGCACGCCCTGCGCGAGCGCCTCGCCGCTGACCTGGCGCACGACGCGGCTCTGCTTCCAGCCGATCGCCTTCAGCGTGCCGAGCTCGCGTGTGCGCTTGGCGACGGACGAGAGCGTCAGCAGCATCGCGATCAGGATTGCGGCGGCGAGCGCGACGACCGCGAGGGCCGTTCCGAGTTTGGATGCCAGGTTCCTGGCGTCGACGAGCGAGCCGCCGACGCGCTGCGCGAGGTCCTCGGTCGTCGTGACGCTCGCCCCGTCGACGAGCCTCTCCATCTCGCTCGAGACCCTGCTCACGTCATCGGTCGACGCGGCGCGCACGTAGACGGCGTTCACGCGGCCGTCGCGGTCGGCGAGCCTCTGGAGCTGGTCGAGCTTCACGTAGACGTCCGCGGCGGTGCCCCCCAGCGGCGGGCTCGAGATGCCGACGACCTCGAAGGTCTTGCCGCCGAGCCGCACCTCGTCGCCGACCGTCAGGCCCATGCGCTTGGCGTAGCCCTCGCTGAGCACGGCTTCGCGCGCGTCACCGGTCGTGAGGTAGGAGCCCTTCGTGACCTGGGCCTCGGTCATCGCCCCGAGCGTCGGCGCGGCCGGGTCGACGCCGCTCACGCTGATCGAGCTGAAGTCGAGGTTGTCCGGCCTTGCGCTCGCGGCCGGTACGCCGCCGGCGGGAGGGCCGAACCCGCCCTGCTGTTGGCTCTGCTCCGGCACGACGCCCGTGACGTGCACCGCGTTCAGCGTCAGGCCGCCGGCCGCCTCGCGAACACCGTCGAGCCCCGAGATCTTCGCCGTCGTGCTCGCGGGGAGCGTGAGCTGGCTGCTCATGAAGCTGTCGGTCTCGAACGTGTCGCCGGGATCGCCCAGGCTTGTCAGGTCGAGCCGCCGCGGGCGGTTCTCGTCCCGCAGCTGCTTGCGCTCCGCTGCCGACAGGCCCGCGAACGGATCGCCCCCGGCGGCGTCCGAGGCAGGCCTGAGCGGCCGCGTCAGGGACATGTCGGTGCCGACCCCGGACAGCGGCCGGAGCACCTCGTCCTGTGCGTCGGCAAGCCCCTGGGAGAGCGCCGTCACGGCTACGACGAGCGCGACGCCGACGCCGAGGCCGAGCGCCGTGAGGATGGTCCGTCCGCGACGACGGCGCAGCTCGGCGAGGACGTAGCGGGTAGTGAACACGAGGGCTCCGGGGTGAGGTTGGACCGGGGGAAGCTCACGAGCCCGAGACGGGACCGCGACGCACAGAGGCCGGCGCAGCCTCGGCCCTGATCCTGAGAGCCGTCTGAGAGACGGCGCGCAACTCGCCGCAGCGAGTGCGTGGGCGAGCGCTTCAGGCTCGGAAGTCGGCCGGCGGATGGAGACGCGATCAGATTCTCGGTAGATGCGGCTTTGTGGGCCGAATTTGCCCTTGACCTGCGCGTCGTGGGCAGCGTAGATTCGGCTCAGACGCGGCACCGAGCCGCAAGAGCGAAGGCCAGGGGTGTGAGGCCATGCCTCCCTCCCTGAGGCGCCCTTTTCGGAGGCGACGTCCTTGGGTCGAGGGATCCCCGAACGGCTCGGTCCGCGTCCCTTTACGTCGCGGATCGTCGTCGGCCACCCCCCGGCCCCGGCGTTCCGTTGACATGCGCCCTCGGGCTCGAGGGCGCGCACGTTGTTCGGGTCCGGGGCATCGGACGGCCACGCGACCCTTCAGGGCCCGGCTGCAGCAGCTTCGATCATGCGCGGAGCTGCTGCAGCCATTACCCGCGAGGTACGCACGCTTTCCCGGATGGCATCGGGGGGGCGAGGTGGGAGGATCCGCCGGTGTCCGATGCTCGGGGCTCGAGCGCATGTCCCTGAGGCGCCGGCTTCGCATCCACCTGTGCCACATGCACGCCCGGCTCTACGCCGGCAGCGGCGGCAGGCTGGGCGGCAGCGTCGGCGGGCACCGGGTGCTGCTGCTGACGACGACCGGCCGGCGCAGCGGCGAGCGCGTCCGCACGCCGGTCCAGTACGAGGTCGTCGACGGCGAGACGCTGCTCGTGGCCGCCGGCGGCGGCTCGCCCCGCCCGCCGGCGTGGTGGCGAAACGTCGAGGCCGACCCGCACGTCAGCGTTCAGATCGGCGGCGACGAGCGGCCGGCGCTCGCGGCAACGCTGCCGGCCGCCGCGCGGGCGGAGCGCTGGCCGCGGCTGTGCGAGCGCAACCGCTACCTCGAGCCGCTTCAGCGCAAGGCGGGCCGGGAGCTGCCGGTCGTGCGTGTGACGTGGGCAAGCTGAGCGGAGGCTCGTCCCCGCCGGGTACACTGGAGGGCGAAGTACACCCCGGGGACGACAGGCTTCGACGCGGTCGGTTTCGCAGGGGTGGTCGCGAGCCGAGGTACCGGAGGCCTCGTGAAACACCGGTAAACCAATACGTGCGGACTCTCACGAGTACGCCCTCGCCGCCTAGCAACTAGCTAGAACGCGAGGTCCGGCCCCTCGCCTGCCGGCCGCGAGGGTGATCCGGATCAGATGCCGGCTTACCCGGGGAGGATCGCTCCCACCAAACCGGGGACGCTCTTAGGGAGCTGGCCCCCCGCAACCCCGCCCGCGAGGCGAGCGGAGGGCGAGATCAGAGCGCGGGCTACGCTCGTAGAAGCCATCGCTGTGCGGTCGCGGACGTGGGTTCGATTCCCACCGTCTCCATCTCGACAGTTAGACGCTTCAGTTTCCACTAGGAGGCTGGAGCGTCTTCCTCGTTGTAGGCAGGGCCGTCGCGGCGGTCGGTGATGGCCGCCGGCCCGCCCTGACGCCGCTGTGTCCTGGAAGGCGCGGACCACCTCGCGGTGGTTGCGCCGCGCGGAGCCCAGCCAGCCCTCGCGGTGGCAGATGCGCAGCCACTCGACCAGGGCGGCGACGTTGGCGCGCAGGCGGTGGAAGCCCATCGAGCGGACCTTGGGGCGGATGCCGAAGTCGTCGGCGGCGACCTTGTAGCGGTCGCGCCACCAGTCGTGGATGGCCTCGTAGGAGGAGTGGCTCTCCTTGAGCTCGTGGTAGAGCGCGTCGGTGCGCCACAGCGGCACGAGCAGCTTCCAGTCGGTCGCGCACGAGATGGTCTGGTCGTTGGCGCACGCTGGCGTGGTGCCGTACAGGCAGCGCACCCACAGCCGCGGCTTGCGGCGCTCCGCCGGTGTCGTCGGCGAGCCGGGCGAGAAGCGCACGAAGTGCGTGGGTGCGCCGCGGTGCTTGCAGCGCGGCACGCCGTGGCGGTCGTGCGTCGGATGGTCGTGGCGGGTCAGATTGCCGTTGCCGGGCCGCCACGGGAACACCGGAGCGGTGCCGTTGATGGTGCACTTGCGGAAGGCGGAGGCGACCGAGTAGCCCTTGTCGCCGATGGCGGTCTGCGGCGGCGCGCCGGCGATGCGGCAGACGTTGTCGTAGACGTCCTCGAAGAGGTCGTACTCCTGGCGGCTGGCGGAGCAGACGCCGGGGAACACCACGCCGCCGGTGAAGTGGCAGACCGTCTTCTGGCTGTAGTAGCCGTGCCAGAAGCGCCGCGCGCCGCGCGGCCCCATGTAGGCGCGGATGCCGGCGTCGATGTCGAGCGTGCGGTACCAGCAGTCGCCGACCTTCACGCGCTTGATGCGCCGGTTGCCGCGCTGCACGACCTCGACGCGAGCGGGCTCGTGGGCGGCGAGCTCGCGCTCGGCGGGTCTCGGGGTCCAGCGCGGCGAGCTGCTGGCGCTCCTGGCGAACGCTCTTGGTGTCCTGGCGCGCAGGACGCTCCCCGGCGCCGGCGCGGCCGCGCCCGGCAGCATGGCCGCGCTTGCGGCGCGGGCAGGTTCCCCGCTCGCAGTCATGCACCAGCGCGGCGTGGGTCTCGTCCTCGGTGCCGTCGAAGTGCACGTGCGCGGCCACGCGAGCGTCGTGGCGACGGGCGTGCTGGACGACGGCGGCGAGCGCGTCGAGGAACGCGTCGACGACGGTCTCCAGCTCGCGCAGCCGCCGCCACGTCGTCCGGTACGTCGGCTTGGCGGCGAAGCCGCACTCGCGCCAGACGTCGTCGGTGGTGTTGCGCAGCCACGGCTGGACGTCGATGTGACCGGAGGTGGCGAACGCGACGGCCGCCAGCTCCCAGCGGCCGGGCTGGCGCTCGCGCGCCCAGTGCGTGTCGAGGTCGCAGGCGGCGCGCAGGTCGTCCCACACCCAGCGCTGGCTCTTGAGCAGCCGCACGACGTTCAGCGACCCCGACACGTCGTCGTCGGTCGAGAAGCGAGTCGCGCCGATGAGGCGGTCGGGCGGCTGGAAGCGAAGCGGCGGCATGTACGGCGAACCATGAGTAGGGACCGCACACGCGGGGTTCAGAACCTCAGCCGGTCACTTCCTTAGCGACACAGCACAGCCCATCACCATCTTTCGTCGATCATATGTTCGCATAGCTGCCGGACCGCCTCAACCGCCATCCGGCGCATCATCGAGCGGGTACGGCCGCCGCCAGAACTCCCGCGGCGACGGGGGCGAGCGGCGCTCGGCATGGAAGACCTTCCAGCTCCGCCACTCGTCCTCGATGAGCTCGTCGACATCGACGCCGAGGGCCAGCGCGCAGTTGATCGACGCTGGTTTTTCAGATGAACGTTGCACGCAAGGTGTACCTTCGGTGCTACATTCATCCGAAGAATGCTCGCACTGGCCACTACCTTTCGTGTAACGTTCATCTGATAAATGCCCGTCGGACGACCCCCAGGAAGCGCATTTGAGCGCGCGGTGCGTGAGCGCTTGCGAAACGAGGACCGCGTCGTCCTCGACCTCAAGCTCGATGGACCCTGGCTCGGGAACCTGGCCGCCAACGTCCCGGACGCCCTGTACCAGATGCGCAAGCGCGGCACGCTGCGCACCCTGCAGCGCGGGCGCTATCTCGTCGCGACCGAGGAGCCGGTGCCGGGACGCCAGCCGCGGACGCCTCTGGACGAGTTGGACCCCGTGGCCGACGCGGTGCTGCGGCGGCTGAGCATGGACTACTACGTCTCCTGGCACTCGGCGCTGTGGCACCACGGCCTCCTCGACCAGCAGTCGCGACGCATCTATGTGGCCGTCACCCAGCGTAAGCGCTCGGTCGTCCTCGGGCAGGCCAGCGTGCAGTTCGTGACCGTGACGGCGCGCAAGTTCTTCGGGCGCAAGCGCGTGGAGGAGTTCGAGTGGCCGGTCTGGATGGCCACGGTCGAGAAGACGCTCATCGACTCCTTCGACCAGCCGCGCCTGGCCGCGCCGGTCCCGGTGGTGGCCAACGCGCTCAAGCGCGCGCATCGAGAGGGAATGCTCAACCCGGAGCGATTGGTTGCCGATGCGTTGCACTTCGGCAGCCCCACGCTGAACCGCCGGCTGGGCTACTTCATGGACCTCTACGACATCCCCGGCAGCGAGCCACTAACCGGCCGACTCGGTCGCAAGTACGCGGTCGCGCTAGCTCCCGGCCATGACCCTCACGACGAGTCGCCGCCGGTCAACCGCCGCTGGCGGGTCTATGAGGACGCCGGCATCGTCGGCGCCGCCTTGGAGCTCAAGTGACGCGCGCGACCGTCACCACCGACGGCATCCTCGACGCCGCTGAGGACCGCACTGGCTTGACCCGGGCGCAGCTGCTGGTGCTCGTCGCCAAGAGCGCAACCGTGCGCCACCTCGCGACGCACCCGAAGTACAAGGACCTGTTCGTGCTCAAGGGCGGCACGCTGCTCTCGAACGTGTACCGCAGCCCCCGCCAATCCATCGCCGACGCGGACTACACCTACCTGGACCCCGAGAACCTCACCGTGCCCGAGCTCGAAGAGGCGCTTGCCGCCGATGGCGCCTACGGCTTCTACCTGCACCCGGAGGACGCGAAGATGACCTTCGAGAGCGACCTCTTCGACGCGCGCACCCCGTTCTCGCTGGAAGGCATCCGGATGAGTCGGCGCGCGCGTGACAACGAGCTCAAGGTCAGCGTCTCCGTACGCCCCGGTGAGTGGCTGGACCGCTCCGGGCCGCCGCTGATGTACTCCGACCCGCTGCTGGCCGCCGACAGCAGCTTCCCCATCAACGGCCTGACCCGCGACGAGCTCGCTGCCGAGAAGCTGCTCGGGTGGTGCTCCAAGCCCCTGGGCAAGCACCTCGTCGACCTTGCCTACCTGGCGCGAGAGCACGCCGAGCACATCAACCACGACAACGTGGCCCGCCTCGTCCGCCAGAAGTTCGCCAAGGAGAAGGGCGCCTACCGCTACCGCCAGGCCGGCATCAGCTCTGTTAGCGACCTGCCGGGCGCGTTCACCCGCGAGGACAAGCTCGTCGAGTTGCGACGCGACTGGGGCCGCTTCGCCAACACCGAGCTTCTGTTCCTGCCGGGCGAGCGCAGCGAAGACGGAGGCGTCACGCTGCTGAACGTCGAGAACGTCGAGCGGCAGGCCCACGAGTTCTGGGCACAGACACTCGGCCTGCTGCGCTTGACGGGTGTCGACGAAGGCACGCGCCACGGTCGTTGACGACGACTCGCCGTCGGCATGGGATGTCACGCCTGCTCGTGAGCCGGTCAGCCGCGTACAGTAGGCGCTGGGCAGCTGTACAAACGCCTCTCGCGAGCTGCCGAACTCCCGCGCCCCGCGGTATTTGGAAACTGTCCCATCTTGTGCGAGTCGGGCTCCGGCCCGACTCGCCGTCGCTCATAGCAGGAGCGTGAAGGCGTCTACATGGAGTGGCCTGACGACGCCGAAGTGGCGGCGATCGACGGTTGCGACGTCGGTGATGCCGAGACGCTCGGCGGCGGCGACGACCGACGCGTCAACGGCGTCGAGCGGGAGGTCGCGATAGCCGGCGACGAGCTCCGCGATGCGCAGCCAGTCCGCGGCTGCGACAGGTTCGACGGCGAAGGCGCCGGCGGCGAGGTCCCCAAGGAAGCGGACCTCAGGCTCCACGCCGAGCCTGGTCGCGAGCAGGTACACGACTTCGGTGACGACGAGGGTCGGCACGATGAGTGGCCCGGGATGCGACTCGAGGAGCTCGAGCGACGCGGCGTGGTGCGCGTCGTCGGCGTCGACGTATGCGTACAGCGGCCCGGCGTCGACGACGAGCGGGGCTATCGCCGGGCCTCCGCGGCCAGGATCTCCTCGATGCGCTCGGAGACGTCGGAGGCGCCGCTACGGCCCGCAGCCGCCGCGCCGAGCCGGCGTCGGCCGGACGGACCGACGAGATATGCCTCGAGCGCTTCGCGGCTGACCTCCGAGATCGTCATTCCGCGACGTTCGGCTTCATGCCGCAGTCGTGCATCCAGAGCTTCCGGAATCTTCACCGTCGTACGACGCATGTATGCCAGCATACCCACCCAGAGCCCTACGTGCGGTGCGCGGTCCTTGGTCTGTGGGGGCGCGTGAGGATCGTCCAGCGCGAGGCGCGGCGGTGGATCCGGCGCTCGTGGTCGGGGCGCGGGCGAGCGAGCGGCGGGCCGGCCGGACGGACGCGGTAGAAGCGCCGCTTTCCGAGCTCGATCAGCAGCAGGTAGACGACGATCATCGCCGCGAGGGCTGCCATGAAGGCGGCCGGCAGGGCGGTGAAGCCGAGGACGCCGGCGAGCGGGGAGAAGGGCAGCAGCACGCCGACGGCCACGCAGATCGTCGTGGCGACCGTGAGCGGCGTGCTCGGTCTGCTGTGGAAGAACGGGATGCGTCGCGTGCGGATCGCGAAGATGACCAGGCTCTGGGTTGCGAGCGACTCGACGAACCAGCCCGAGCGGAACAGCGCGGCGTTGGCGTTGAAGACCCAGATCATGATCCCGAACGTGGCGAAGTCGAAGATCGAGCTGATCGGGCCGAAGAACGTCATGAAGCGGCGGATGAACGCGGTGTCCCAGTGCGCGGGGCGCTGGAGCTGCTCCTCGTCGACGTTGTCGGTCGGGATCGCCATCTCGCTGGCGTCGTAGAGCAGGTTGTTGAGCAGGATCTGCGTCGGGAGCATCGGCAGGAAGCTGAGGAAGAGCGACGCGCCGCCGGCGCTGAACATGTTCCCGAAGTTCGACGAGGTGCCCATCAGGACGTACTTGATGGTGTTCGCGAAGATCCGCCGGCCCTCGACCACCCCGCCGGCGAGGATCGCGAGGTCCTTGTCGAGGAGGACGATGTCGGCGGCGTCCTTGGCCACGTCCGTTGCGGTCTCGACCGAGATGCCCACGTCGGCGTCGTGCAGCGCGACGGCGTCGTTGACGCCATCGCCGAGGAAGCCGACCGTCGAGCCCAGCGCCCGCTGCGCCTTGATGACGCGTGACTTCTGCTCGGGGGTGACGCGCGCGAAGATCGTCGTCCGCGGCAGCGCGGCCGCCAGCTGCGCGTCGTCGAGCCGGTCGATCTGGGCGCCGGTGAGCGTCCCCTCGACGGCGAGGCCGATGTCGGCGCAGACCTTCTGGGCGACACGGTCGTTGTCGCCGGTGATCAGCTTGACCGCCACGTCGAGGCGCTCGAGGCGGTCGAGCGCCTCACGTGCGTCGACCTTCGGGCGATCGACGAAGACCAGGAACCCCGCGAGCTCCAGATCGTGCTCGTCGCCTGAGCTCAGGGTCGTACGGCCGTCGGCGGCTCGCGTGGCGACGGCGATGACGCGGCTGCCCGCGGCGAACTGAGCGTCGAGCACCGCCGACGCCTGTGGCACGACGCTCGCGCAGCGTGCGAGCACGATCTCGGGCGCGCCCTTGACGATGACCTGGCGCGCACCGCGCTCGTCCTCGACGAGGACCGCCGCCAGGCGGCTCTGGTAGTCGAACGGGCGTGCGGCGATCCGCCGCACGCGGTCGGTCCCGGCGTCGCGCGCTCCCGCCGCCTGCCAGAGCGCCCGGTCGAGCTGGTTTCCGCCGATCACCCGCCCATCGGCGAGGGTCGCGTCGTTGCAGAGCAGTCCGGAGCGCAGGACGGCCTCCGAGGGCCGGCCGGCGGCGTCGAGCGCGGCGGCGAATGTGACGGCACCCTCGGTCAGGGTGCCGGTCTTGTCGGTGAAGAGGACCACGATGTTGCCGAGGTCCTCGATGCTGACCAGCCGCTTGACGACGACCTTGCGCTCGGCCAGGCGCTTGGCTCCGGTGGACAGGCTGATCGTCACGATCGCCGGCAGCAGCTGGGGGGTCAGGCCGACCGCGATCGCCAGGGCGAACAGCACCGAACCGAGCAGCGAGCGGCCGAGCACGACGTTCAGGACGAGGATCGAGCCGGCCAGCACGGCGGTTATGCGGACGAGCAGCAGCGAGAAGTCGCGCAGGCCGCGCTGGAACGCGGTCTGCGGCTGGCGCTCGCCCAGTCGCAGGGCGATCGCGCCGAACTCGGTCCACCCACCGGTCGCGACGACGACGCCCAGGCCGCTTCCGGCGCGGACCACGGTGCCCATGAAGGCGCACGCGGCCAGGTCCAGCGAGGACTCCGGGTTCGCGATCGCGTCGCTGCGCTTCTCCGCCGGCAGCGACTCGCCGGTGAGGACCGCCTCGTCGCACTCGAGCCCCTCGGCGCGCAGCAGGCGCAGGTCCGCCGGCACGACGTCGCCGACGGCCAGCAGGACCACGTCGCCGAGCACGAGCTCGGTGACGTCGACCGCGACCGGCTCGCCGTCTCGCACCGCGAGCGCGGTATGGCGCAACTGGGAGTGCAGCGCCTCCACCGCGAGCTCCGAGCGGTACTCGTTGAAGAACCCGAGCCCGACGCTCAGGCAGATGATCAGCAGGATGATCAGCGCGCTGGTGCGCTCACCCACGGCGAAAGACGTCAGCGAGGCGGCCACCAGCAGGATCAGCAGCGGGTTGCGCAGCTGGCGCGCCAGCACCGCGAGCGGCCTCGCGCCATGGCTGCGCAGCGCATTGGGCCCCAGCCGCGCCAGTCGCGCAAGCGCCTCGTCGTGCGAGAGGCCGTCGGCGGTGCTCTCGACCCGTGCGAGCACATCGTCGGCGGGCAGGGTCGCCGATGAGGCGAGCGTCAGCGGGGCCCGGTCCGCAGCCTCCCCGGGCGGCTCGGCCTGATCGAGCGCGGCCATCCGCTCATCGTCGCAGTGCCGGCCGCTCGGCGTGGATCGCAGTCGCAGTACCGGCCGCTCTGCGTGGGTCGCATCAGTTCCGATGCATTAGCGTTGAAATCCATCGTAACGCATCAAAGTTGATGTGGGCCAGACTCCGGGTTTACGCTACACTGGACATCAGAAATGATGCGTAAGCCCACAGACCCACGATAACGCATCGAAACTGATGCGATTTGATGAGCTCATGACCGACCGGGCCGTCCTCGCCGAGCTGGGCGCTCGCCTGGAGCGCCATCGCGTCGAGCGGAACCTCACTCAGGATCAGATGGCCGACCTGGCCGGGCTCGGGCGCGCCACGCTGCAACGCCTGGAGCGCGGCGAGTCGGTCCAGATGACGTCGATGGTCAAGCTGCTGCGGGCGCTGGACCTGCTCGGTGGGCTTGACGCCGCGGTACCCGCGCGCGTTGAGCTCCCGATCGCCCAGCTCGAACGTGAGCAGCGTCACCGCGCGCGTCGGCGCGCCACCGGCAGGCGCGTCGACGCCCCCGCCTTGCAGGACTCCGAGCAGCCGTGGACGTGGGGCGATGAGGAGTCGCGCGCGTGACGGTCGCTGCGGTGACGCTGTGGGGGTCGCGGATCGCCGCGGTCTCGATCGAGCCGGGCGGCCGAATCGCCACCTTCCAGTACGACCCCGCCTTCGTGCGCAGCGGCGTGCAGGTCTCGCCGGTGCACATGCCGCTGCGTGCGCAGCCCTACCGGTTCCCGGAGCTGCCCCTCGGTGCGTTCAGCGGACTCCCGGGCCTTCTGGCCGACGCCCTTCCCGATCGCTGGGGTCGAGCGCTGGTGAGCGCGTGGCTTTCCGCCCAGGGGCGCTCCGAGTCCAGCTTCGACGTCGTCGAGCGGCTCTGCTATGTCGGCGCGCGGGGTATGGGCGCGCTGGAGTTCGAGCCCGCTCATCAGCCCGCCGATGTCGGCGCGCAGGCCGACTTGGAGGTACGCGAGCTGGTTCGCCTCGCCAACGAGGTTCTTGCCGAGCGAGAGGCATTCGTCACCGAGCTGGCCGAGAACCCCGACGAGGAGGCCATGAAGGCGATCCTGACGGTCGGCACATCGGCCGGTGGCGCTCGCCCGAAGGCGATCATCGCCTTCAACGAGCACACCGGTCAGGTCCGCTCCGGGCAGATCGACGCCGGCGAGGGCTTTCGGCAGTGGCTGCTGAAGTTCGACGGGGTCTCCCGCGCCGGGGATCACGGCCTCCAGGACCCGGAAGGATGGGGCGCCATCGAATACGCCTACGCGCAGATGGCGCAGCGCGCCGGCATCGAGATGACCGAGTGCCGACTGCTGGAAGAGGGCGGTCGCCGGCACTTCATGACCCGTCGGTTCGACCGCCCCGACGGCGGCGGCAAGCTGCATGTGCAGACGCTCGGCGCGCTGGAGCACGTCAGCTACGACGACCCAGGGATCCACAGCTACGAGCGCGCCATGCTGCTCATGCGCAGGCTCGGCATCGGCACGCCCCTGATCGAGCAGCAGTTCCGCCGCATGATCTTCAACATCGTCGCTCGCAACCAGGACGACCACGTCAAGAACACGGCGTTCATCATGGACCGCAGCGGAGCGTGGACCCTCGCGCCCGCCTACGACGTCACCTTCGCCTATAAGCCCGGCAACCCATGGCTCGAAGGCCATCAGATGACCGTAAACGGCAAGCGCGACCACTTCACCGTCGAGGACCTCCGGGCCGTCGAAGGACTCGTGGGGCTCAAGCGGGGACGCGCAGATGCCATCCTGGCCGAGGTGCGCGAGGTGGTCACGCAATGGCCGGCGATCGCTGAGCAGGTGCGCATCGACGAGCGAGCGGTCGATGCGATCGCACGCGCACACCGGCTCACGTTGTCACCCGGCCCGCGCGCCCCCGCAGCCCGTCGCCCCGGCTAGCGGGTCCACCGCCTCGGACAGTCACCCGGCGATCCGCGAGCTGGGCCGACGTGCTGCGCCGCGACCAGCGCCAGGGCGACGAGGCTTGCGGGCGCCCGCGCATGGAGGCGAACCTACGGCCATCCGGCCGGACGGGCGCGCCGGCCGGCGTCGAGGCGCGGCGACGCCCGGTTGCCGCGGTCGGCCGTGTCCACACCGGCGAGCAAACGGAGGCGACGTTGAGCGACGACCTGATCCGGGACCTGTTCGATCTGACGCCCGCGATCCGCTACGTCGCGCTGGCGCGCGGGCGCGAGGTCGTCATGCGCGAGCGCCCGGGGCTCGCGGCGCCGTCATCGAGCGAGTCGGACCGCTACGAGGAGCTGCTCGTCAATCCCACGCTGATCGAGCTTGCCCGGCGGCGCGGGGAGATCGACTGCGGCGGCCTTCGCCACCTCGTCGTCGGCTACGGCCGGTTTCATCAGCTCGTCGTGCCGACGCGCGACGGCCACGCCTCGGTTGCGTTCGAGCTCGAGGCCGATCCGCTCGCCTCGCTCCCCGCGGTGCGCGACCTGCTCGCGGCGCACGGGCTCGCGGGGGAGCGTGCGGACTGAGCTCGCGGCGCGCCGAGGTCGAGCGGAGGCGACCGTCAGCGCCCGCGGCGCGCCGAAGTCGAGTGGAGGCGACCGTCAGTGCCCGCGTCGCGCGGGCGCCGGTCGGCGCGAGCCGCAGGCGGGTGCCGTCAGGCGACGTAGCCGTCGATCGGCGTGCGCGCCTCGTCGAACAGCGTCGGTCCCTCGTACTCCACGTCACCGGCAGCCGGTCGCGGGAAGCCCGTGGGCGCGAGCGCGTGGAGCTGCTCGGACGAGAGGGCGAAGACGACTCGTCCGAGTCCGGATCGCGCGATTGCTCCCGCGCACATCGCACACGGCTGGCAGCTCGTGTACATCGTCGTGCCGCGCGCGGTCCCCGGGTCGAGCCGCTGCGCGGCCCAGCGCGCGAGCTTGAGCTCGGGGTGGGCGGTGATGTCGTCGTCCGTCTCGACCGTGTTGTGGTCCTCCGCGACGACATCGCCGTCGGGACCCACGAGCAGCGACCCGAACGGCGGGTTGCCGGCGCGCCGCGCCGTGAACGCCAGCTCGATCGCCCGGCGCAGGTGGCGTGCGTCGGCTCTTGTCATCTATCCATCATCCTCCTTCCTTCGCCGCCCGCCGCCCGCCGCCGATCGGCGACCGAACGGCCTGCGCCGGTGCGCGCCGGCTCGTCGGCGCCCGCCGTCGACATCCGCGCGGACGGGTGGACCTCGCGATCGATCCCCCGTAGTGTGAGCCGATGATCGCGCTTCGTCGTGCTGCCGTGGTCGTCGTCTTCGTCGTGCTGCTGGCCCTTCCATCGTGGGCCGCAGCCGCGGGAGGGAAGGTCAAGGTCATGACCCGCAACCTCTATCTCGGTGCGGACCTCACGCCCGCGACGCAGGCGAGCAGCGTCCAAGGGCTCGTGGATTCCGCCGGCACGATTCTCGCGCACGTCGACCAGAACGACTTCCGCGTGCGAGCAAAGGGCCTCGCCGCGGAGATCCTCGGCAAGAAGCCGGATCTCGTCGGGCTCCAGGAGGCGGCGCTCTGGCGCACCGCGCCTTGCACCGAGAACCCGCTGCCGCCGAAGGCGCAGCAGGTCCGCTACGACTTCCTCCAGCTCCTGCTGGACCGGCTCAACGCCGGCGGGAAGCGCTACCGCCTCGTCGTCTCGCAGGACGAGTTCGACTTCGAGGTCTGGGTCAACACCGACGGCAACGCGGCGACCGCGGCGCTGGGGTGCCCGCTGGGCAGCGAGATCAACGGGCGCCTGACGATGCGCGACGCGATCCTCGCCCGCCGGGGCGTCAAGACGCGCCGCGCGCGCGGCGGCCCCTTCCGCACCCTGCTGCAGGTGCGCCCGGGCGGCGTGCCGGTCGACGTCACGCGTGGCTGGACGCGGGTCGACGCCAAGGTTCCCGGGGCCCCGTCGCTGCGCTTCGTCAACACCCACCTCGAGGCCTTCGACAACCAGGCCCTCAACCACACCAATCAGGGCGCAGACGTCGGCAACGGCCGGATCCGCGAGGCGCAGGCCAAGGAGCTCGTGGCGCGGGGCGGTCCGGCGGCCGGCGCCCGCCGCGTGATCCTGCTCGGCGACCTCAACTCCGACATCGCGACCGAGGTCAAGCCGGGCGACTCGCTCGCCTACCGGGCGGTGCGGCGCAGCGGCTTCGCGGAGCGCAGCGCCAGTCGTCCGCTGAGCTGCTGCCTGAACGCCGACATCCTGACGGCGACCGGCGGTGGCAAGCGCTCCGACTTCGACCACAAGGTCGACCACGTGATGACCAACGCACCGCGCAAGGTCCGGCTCGTCAGCTCGTCGGTGACCGGCCTGCGGCCTGTCAACGGCTTCTGGGACTCCGACCACGCGGGGCTGTTCAGCGAGCTTCGGCTGCGCTGAGCGGGGCGCCGGCCCGCCGGCGTGATGCGTCTCGTGTCAGATGGACGTCGTCTGCACGCATTAGGGTTGAGACATGAGCGTCTCGCCGGTATCCGACGATCCGTTTGCCGGCTGGTCGCCGGCCCGATTGATCCCGACGGCCGGAATCAAGGGGGCCGAAGAGCAAGAGCGACGCGCGACGAGCGGGCTGCTTGCCGTGCTCACCGCCGTGCCGGAATTCACATACGCTCTCTTGCGGGATCTGGGCGCGCCGAAGGGTCGAATCAGAACGTTCGTCGAGGTGCCGTTGAAGACCGACGACGGGAAGTCTTCGATCCCTGACGGCGCGATCGTCATAGAGCGCGGCAAGACTCGTTGGGGTGTGCTTGTTGAGGTCAAGACCGGGGAACACGATCTTCCCGAGGAGCAGGTGTCCAGGTATCTCGACCACGCGCGAGCCCTTGGATTCAACGGGGTGCTCACGATCAACAACCAGATCACGAGCGCGGTCACCGACAGCCCCGTGAACGTGGACAAACGCAAGCTGCGGTCCCTGCATCTTTGGCACTTGTCGTGGTGGCGGATCCTCACCGAAGCGGTTGTCCAGCACCGTCACCGTGGTGTGTCCGACCCGGATCAGGCGTGGGTACTTGGTGAACTAATCGCGTATCTGGACCATGAGGCGTCTGGCGCCGGCGGGTTCACGGACATGGGCAGCAACTGGGTCAGCGTGCGGGACGCGGCCCACAACGGCACTCTGCGTGCCAGTGACCCTGAAGTCAGGACGGTGGTCGAACGCTGGCACCAGTTCGGGGAGTACTTGGCGCTTGGGCTCGCACAGGACCTTGGGCGCAGCGTCACAATCGCCCGTCCCCGAAAGCGCGACCGTGACCAGCTTCGTGCCGACGCAGTCAAGGCGCTGGCCGACACCGGCTGCCTCGCAATGACGATCCGCGTGCCCGACGCTGCAGCTCCTCTCGATCTGCGAGCCGACCTCCGTGCACGCAAGGTCCTTACGTGCGTCACCGTGGACGCCCCGAGGGTGGGGCGTCCACTTTCCCGGATCAACTGGATACTCCGGCAGACGGCCGACGCCCCCGGCGATCTACGGATCGAGGTCGCGTTCACGGGCTCCCGTGAAACCACCTCGCTCCTGCTGCGGGATGTGCGTCAGAACCCGAAGCAGATCCTGTCGCCGACAGACCCAAGGCGGGAACCCCGCGCGTTCGTCATCGAAGCTGCCCGGCCGTTGGGCGCCAAACGCGGTCGTGGCAAGGGCTCATTCGTGGCGGACACGCGGTCCCAGGCGATCGGCTTCTACCGTGACGTCATTCAGCAGATCGCCCCGTGGCGGGCGAAGGCGCCGAAGCTCCCAACGATGGGGGATCACTTCGAGCAGGACGAGTCTCTTCCCGTGCTGATCGCGACGGGTACGCCCCCGCCGTTCACCGCGGGTGATCGTGACGCAGGACATACCGAAGAGCCAACCGTGTGAGCGCAGTAAGCATTCGTCAGACTCGCGTCGGCGCGGTAGACCTGGCCCGCGGATTGGGCCGGCATCGCCGGCGGATGTGACGGGTCTCACAACATGAATCCGATGTGGTGCCCGCCTCGCCGCCCACATGAGCTGAACGGACAGGCATCGACTCGAGGTCGTTCGGTTTGGCGAGCCGTCCGACCTGCCCATACGTCCTCGCAGGCGAGCCCTCGTCCCCCTGTGCCTCGTCGCTCAGCCGGCTGACCTGGAAGCAGGCGACGTTGGTGTTCCTCGACTCCAAGGACGCCAATCGGCGGGATTCCTTCCCCGCCGGATGCGCCTTTGGAACGCGCTCGCTGCCGGGCTCGGGGGACCCGGCGGCACGCGGTCACGGCAGCGTCCAGCTCGGCCCGACCTCGCCGTCCTCAGCTCCGTCGCCGATCGCGAAGCGAGCTGACGGAAGCGGTCGCTGAGATCGCTACGCCGTCGTAGCGGCCCGCCCGAGCAGCTCGTCGACGCCGGCGGCGAGCGCCTCGACCAGGTCGGCCGCACGACGGTGACGCAGCAGGGCGGCGGCCTGGCCGCACCACAGCTTGGCCAGGTCGGTGCGCCCCTGGTCGCGGGCGGCTTGCAGGATCGGCCGCAGCAGGTAGCTCTGGTAGGGGAAAGGCTCGATCGCGTCGGCGCCGTTGGCCAGCTCCAGCAGCTCGTTGGGGATGCCGCGCGCGAGCCTGCCGGTGAGGGCGCGCGTCAGCTCGGTGCGATGGGCGGTTCCGTCGAGCAGCAGCTCCTTCTGCTCAGGCGGCGCTCCGGACTCCTCGGTGGCCAGGAACGCCGTGCCGAGCTGCGCGCCCTCGGCCCCGAGGGCCAGAGCCGCGACGACGCCCCGCGCGTCAGCGATGCCGCCGGCCGCGATGACCGGCGCCCGGACGCGGTCGACGATCGTCGGCACGAGCGCGATCGTCCCGACGAGGGAGCGCCCCGCCTCGTCCAGGAAGGCGACGCGGTGACCGCCCGCCTCGGCGCCCGACGCGACGATCGCGTCGACGCCGGCCTCGTCGAGGGCGAGCGCCTCGGCGGGCGTGGCCGCTGCGCCGATCGACACGATCCCACGCTCGCGGCAAGCTCGCAGGATGCCCTCGCTCGGGATCCCGTAGACGAAGCTGAACGCTGGCGGGCTCGCCTCGATCAGCGCCTCGGCCTGCTCCTCGAACGTCGCGGAGAACCGCTCCGGGTAGGGAGGGGGCTCGACGCCGGACGCCTCGTACGCGGGGCGCAGGCGCTGGATCGCGGCATCGAAGCGCTCGCGGGTCATCTCGGCCTCGGCGACGTCGTGCGTCGACACCCACAGGTTGATCGCGAACGAATGCGGCGTGAGCTCGCGGATCTCCTCGACCAGCGGCAAGATCGCCTCCGGAGCGAGGCTCTGGGCCCCGAACGAGCCCAACCCTCCGGCGTTCGACACGGTCGACACCAGCGCCGCGGTCGACGGCCCGCCCCCGAACGGCCCCTGGACGATCGGGTAGCGGAGCGACAGCAGGTCGGTCACCCGGGTACGCGGCCAGGCGATCCGACGAGGTGGACCGGCGGCGTGCGACACGAGAATCACCCTACCGGCGCACGGCTCGCCGGTCCGGTCGCTGCCGGACAGGGGAGGGAGGTCGGTGCGGCGCAACCCGGGCGAGGCCTCGCCGCGCCGGCGGCGAGGTGCACCCGACGGTGCGATTGCCGCGTTCTACCCGACGTACTCGACCGGTCCGCGCAACACGACGACGCAGCCGGAGGGGTCGGTCGGCGCACCCACCTGCGCGCCGCCGCGTCGTAGCTGCTCCAGGCGACCGCCCCGCCGTCGGCGGCAACCTTCGACGCTGAGGGCTCGGTCGAGAGGACGACCTCTTGGGCGGCGGCCACGCTCGCGGGCGCCGGAGCCAGGGCGGCGCCGGCGACGATCATCGACGGAGCTCGTCTGAGGTGCGTGCCCGCCAACACCGCTTGCGGGTCAGGGTTGCGGGAGAGCGAGCGGGCGTCGTCCGGGGCCGGGCGCATAGGCTCCGGCTCGTGGCTGGCTCGTCGGCTCCGCAGAGCGCTGTGATCGTCGCTCGTGATCTGTGGGTGCGTCGCGGCGATAGCGACATTCTGTCGGGCGTCGACCTGCAGCTCGACGAGGGCACCGTGACCGGCCTGCTCGGCCCGAGCGGCTGCGGCAAGACGACGCTGATGCGCTGCATCGTCGGGCTCCAGCGGCCGAGTGGCGGCGAGATTTCGGTCCTCGGGCTCGCCGCCGGCGACCCCAGGCTGCGATCGCGCGTTGGCTACGTCACGCAGGCTCCCGCGGTCTACGACGATCTCACGGTGCGCCAGAATCTGCGCTACTTCGCCGGCGTGCTCGGTGCCCGTGGCGCGCGTGTGGACGAGGTCGCGAGGACGGTCGAACTGGTGGCGCGTCTCGACCGCCGGGTCGCCGTGCTGTCGGGCGGCGAGCGGGCGCGGCTCTCCCTCGCTTCGGCGCTGCTCAGCGAGCCTGCGGTGCTCGTGCTCGACGAGCCGACCGCAGGCCTCGATCCGCTCCTGCGCGAGGCGCTCTGGGGCACGTTCCGCTCGCTCGCGGACCGCGGCGCCGCCCTCCTGGTATCGAGCCACGTGATGGAGGAGGCCGACTACTGCGACCGGCTCTTGCTGATGCGCGAGGGGCGGATCCTCGCAGCGGGCTCTCCGACGGAGCTTCGCGGGCGGACTGGTGAGGACGACATGACCCGGGCGTTCATCCAGGTCATCTCGGCGGGCCGGCCGCTGGCTTCGTCTCAGTCGGACGGCCACGTCCGGCGGCGTGCGATGCACCCCGCCGGCACGCTGCGCTCGGAGCTTCCGTCGACCAGGCGGACGCTGATGACCGCCGGACGCGTGTTCGCGCAGCTGCGCCACGATCCGCTGACGCTCGCCCTCGTCGCGGCGATCCCCATCCTGTTGCTGGCCCTGATGCGCTGGGTCTTCCCCGGTCCGGCGACGTTCCAGCGGATCGCCGTGCCGATGCTCGGGATCTTCCCGTTCATGTCGATGTTCATCGTCACGAGCGTGACGCTCCTCCGGGAGCGTACGAGCGGCACCCTCGAGCGCCTGATGGCGATGCCGCTGGCGCGCGTCGACCTCGTGCTCGGGTACCTGGGCGCATTCGCTGCCGCCTCCGTCGTCCAGGTCGCCGTTGCGACCGCGTTCGGCTTCGCCGTGCTTGACATCGACAGCTCTGCGTCGCCGGCGTGGGTCGGCCTCGCCGCGGTCGGCGCCGCCCTGGTCGGAACCGGCCTGGGCCTCTTCGCCAGTGTGATCGCGCGCACCGAGTTCCAGGCGGTGCTGTGGATGGCGCTGATCGTGCTGCCCCAGGTGATCCTCTGTGGTCTGCTGGTGCCGCGGTCGGAGATGGCCCGAGCGCTGGAGATCGTCTCGGCCCTCCTGCCGCTCACTTACGCCTTCGACATGCTCGACCGCCTGGGGGACGGACGCATCGACGGCACCGCGCTCTGGGTCGACACGCTGGTGCTGGCCGGCTCGTGCGCGCTGGCGACGCTCGCCGCCAGCGCGACGCTGCGCCGCAGCTCGCGCTGACCCCGCGAGGCGTTGCCGTGTCGGCGCGTCGGCCGCGCTTCGGCCGACTTCGCCGCGGCGAACGCAGGCATTCGATCGACAACCGTTCATCAAATAGACAGATGCTTATGGAGTTCGCTAGGATCTGCTCGTGGCGTTGGAGCTCGAGCTCGTCCCGAAGACCAAGCGTCCGGCCGGCCAGGCCTGCTGCGCGGCCCCGGTCCTGCCCGACGTCGACGCCCCGCAGGCACGTCGCCTCGCCGCGGTCGCCAAGGCGCTGGCGGACCCGACGCGCGTCCAGATCGTCGACGTGCTGCGCAAGGCGGCCGGGCAGGTGTGCGTCTGCGAGCTGGTGCCGCTCTTCGACATGTCCCAGCCCGCGCTGAGCCATCACCTCAGGAAGCTGCGCGAGGCCGGCGTCGTGGGCGTCGAGCGCCGCGGCCTGTGGGCCTACTACTACGTCATACCCGAGTCGACCAGGGAGCTGAGCTCATGGCTGAAGTGAGTACCGAGGCGAACAGCGACACCGAGATCCGCGAGCGGGTGCGAGAGCGCTACGCCGCCGCGGCGAGAGCGGCCGCCGACCAGGGGTGCGGCTGCACGCCCGTGCTCGACGAGCCGTCGTCGTGCTGCGGGCCCTCGGTCGAGTTGACCGACGCGGCGGGAGCACCGGTGTTCGGTGGCGCGCTCTACGCCGAAGCCGACGTCGACGCGGCGGCGCAGGGAGCGGTCGCCGCCTCGCTGGGCTGCGGCGTGCCGACAGCGGTGGCCGATCTGCGCGAGGGCGAGACGGTGCTCGATTTGGGCGCCGGCGCCGGCGCCGCCGTTCTGATCTCGGCCGCGGGCGTCGGCCCGCCGGCCTGCGCCGTCGCCTCGAGCAGCGTCATCGGCCCGGACATGGCGAAGATGCCCGGCTGGTTGAGCCGGCCGAGGAGCCAGACGCGTTTGCTGGCGACCTCGCGCAGCGTGAGCGTGAGATTCGGCTGCTTGCGCAGGAACCGCGCGG
>JANJTP010000058.1 GCA_024711025.1 Solirubrobacteraceae bacterium | reverse complement strand
GTCGGCCGCGGTGAAGCCGCCGGCCTTGTCGGTCAGGTAGATGTTTCCCCACCCGGTGCCGCGCACGACGATCGGCACGCCGAGGAAGGTGTCCATCGGGGGGTGGTGCGGCGGGAAGCCGTACGAGCGCGGATGCGCGCCGACCGTGAGCAGGCGCATGGGCTCGGGGTGGCGGATGATCTCGCCGAGGACCCCGTGGCCGCGGGGCCTGTCCCCGATGTGACGCTCGGACTCGTCGTCGAGTCCCTGGGTGATGAAACGCGCGAGTTGACGACGGTCGTCGTCCAGCACGCCGAGCGCGGCATAGCGCGCGCCGGTCAGCTCGCGCGCGACGGTCAGCACCCGCTGGAGCACTTCGTCGAGCTCGAGCTCGGCGACCAGCGAGCGCCCGACCTCGATCAGTCGGCGCAGGCGATCGCTGTCCAGCTCCCCGGCGGCGAGCCAGTCGGGGTCGCGATCGGTGGTCGTCCCGGTCGTCACGACCCCATGAGGCTACCGGGCCTCGCGTGGCCGTGGGCTCCGGCTCGGCAGGACGTTGGCGCCGGACCCGCGCCGGACCCGCGCCGGACCCGCGCCGGACCCGCGCCGGCCCGCCTCACGCGCCGCGTCGACAAGGCATGGCATGCTCTCTGCCGATGCGCGCTCGCGGGCCCCGATCGCTGCGCTCGGCTCTGCTGTCGGCGGGCACGCTCGCGACGCTGCTGGCCTGCAGCGGCGGGGGCGCGCAGACGACCGGTGCGAACGCGCCCGCGACCGGCGAGGGCGCGCCCGCGGCCCGCGCGGCCGCAGCCGTCGTGAAGCTCGAGCTCGTCGGCCGGTTCGACGCGCCGCTGTTCGCGACCGCGCCGCCCGGCGACGAGCGCCGCCTGTTCGTCGTCGAGCAGGGCGGGACGATCCGCGTGGTGCGCGACGGGGAGCGGCGCCCAGGGGCGTTCCTCGACATCTCCGGCCGCGTGAGGGCCGGTGGCGAGCAGGGGCTGCTCGGATTGGCGTTTGCCCCCGACTACGCCGCCAGCGGGCGCTTCTACGTCTACTTCACGCGGCGCGACGGGCGCCAGGAGCTCGCCGAGGGGCGACGAGCCGACGACGAGCACGCCACCGGCCGGCTGCGCAAGGTGCTCGTCATGGGCGATCCGGCACCAAACCACAACGGCGGCATGCTGGCGTTCGGCCCCGACGGGCTGCTGTACGTCGGAACCGGCGACGGGGGCGGCGCCAATGATCGCTGGGGCGCGCGCGGCAACGCCCAGAGCCTCGCCTCGCCGCTCGGCAAGCTGCTGCGGATCGACCCCCGCGCCTCGGGCGGGCGCGCGTACCGGATCCCGCGCTCGAACCCGTTCGCGAGACGACGCGGGGCGCGAGGCGAGATCTACAGCTACGGACTGCGAAACCCCTGGCGCTTCTCGTTCGACCGCGCGACCGGTGACATCGCGATCGGCGACGTCGGGCAGGACCGCGTCGAGGAGATCGACTTCCGCCGGCGCGGGCGCGCGAAGGGCGCCAACTTCGGCTGGCGCCCCTGGGAGGGCCGCCGGCGCAACTTCCCGGAGGCCGCGCCGCACGCGGTCTTCCCGCTCATCGAGAAGCGCCATGCCGACGGCTGGTGCTCGATCACCGGAGGCTACGTCGTCCGCGATCCCGCAGCTCCCGCGCTCGCAGGGCGCTACCTGTACGGCGACTTCTGCCGCGGCCAGATCCGCTCGGTGCGGCTGAGCGGCGGCCGAGCGCGCGACGATCGCTCGCTGGGGCTGCCGCGTGTCGAGCAGCTCTCCTCGTTCGGCGAGGACGCGCGCGGGCGGGTCTACGCCGTCTCGCTCGGCGGTCCGGTGTACCGGCTCGCCCCGCGCTGAGCGCGCCGCGTGAGGGCGCGTGCGCGCCACGGGACGGGCACAGCCTCGGGTGCCGCGCGCAGCGCGTCCAGCGCACGCTCGACGTCCCGCGCGATGTCCGCGACATCCGGCACGAGCGCCGCGTCGGCGGTCAGGCCGACGTGCAGCCGGCCGCCCAGCGACAGCGCGCCGATCGCCAGCGCATGCCCGTCGGTCAGCGGCACGGCCGGCCATCCGGCCACGAGCTCGCGTCCGAGCAGCGTCGGCGCCTCGCGCGGGCCGGCGAGGCTGGAGACGACGAGCGTGTAACGGGCTCTCCGCGCCGCGACGCGCGTCAGTCGGGACCGCGCAGCGGGTGGCAGGGCGTCGGCGGCTCGCAGCAGAACGTCGGCGGCGCCCGACTCGCCGGAGCGCTTGCGCGCGTTTGTTCGTCCCCGCACCAGCCGCAGGGCGTCGGCGGGATCGCGCGCGCCGAGCGGCAGGTCGACGGTCAGGAACGAGATCCGGTTCGCGTGGCTCGCCCCCGGCTCGTCGGCCGCGCGGGTGCTTGCCGGCACCAGCGCACGCGCCGTCGCGACCGGCTCGCCGCGACGCGCAAGTGCGGCGCCGATGGCGACGGCGACCGCGGCGAGCAGGGCGTCGTTGACCGTCGCGCCGTGGTGGCGTGCGGCGACGCGCAGGTCGTCGAGCGGGACGCTCGCGAAGGCGATGCGCCGAGCGGCCGACGCCGAGCGCTCGAGTGCGCTCCGCTCCCGGACGGGAGCTGCGAGCCGCTGTGCGACGAGCGCCGCGTCGCACAGTGCCGATCGGGCGGTGGCCTCGTCGAACGCGGTCATCGTCCTCGCGCGGCGGGCGATGGCGTCAGCGCTCACGCGCACGGCGCTCGGCGGGCTCGCCGGCGCCCATCGGCCGGGCGTCGGCGTCGCATCCGACGCGCCGGGGGCGTCGAGGAGCATCGTCCCCAGCTCGAGCGCGGCCATGCCGTCCACCAGAGCGTGGTGAGCCTGGCCGACGAGTGCGAAGCCGCTCGGCCGTAGGCCCTCCACGAGCGTCGTTCGCCACAGCGGGCGGCGTCGGTCGAGCGGCGCCGCGAGCAGCGTCGCGGCGAGCTCGCGTAGTGCCTCCGCGCCGGCCGGCGGGGCGAGCCGGATGGCGTGGACGTGGCGGGCGAGGTCGAAGCCGCCATCGTCCACCCAGTGGGGGTCGCCGAGGCCGAGCGCCGGCTCGACGAGCCGGCGGCGCAGGCGCGGCAGCGCGTCGAGCCGCGCACCGAGGTGGCGTCGCAGAGCGGCCGGCGTCGGCGCGCGACCTGCGAACAGCAGGGTCCAGCCGACGGTCAGCGGCGCGAGGGGGGTCTCGAGGTCGAGGAACGCGGCGTCGAGCGCGCTGAGCCGATCGGGGTTCGCCGCCACGGCCGCGATCCTCTCAGTCCGTACCTCGCTTCGCCGATAGCCTGCGAGCATGCGGCCGCTCGCCGAGCTCGACATCGGCCTGGTGCGCGCGGACAACCCCGGGCCCTTCACACTCGAGGGCACGAACACCTGGCTCATCGGGCGCGGGCCCTGCTGGGTCGTCGACCCCGGGCCGGCTCTGCCGGCCCACGTCGGGCGGGTCGCGGCCGACGTCGTCGCGCGCGGCGGCCTCGGCGGCATCGCGATCACGCACGGTCACGACGACCACGTCGGCGCCGTCCAAGCACTGCTCGCAGCGGTCGTGGCCACGGACGTCCCGGTCGTCGCGGCACGATGGGAGGGGGCGACGCGCATGCTCGCCGACGGCGAGCGCGTGGGGCCGCTGCTGGCGCTCGCCACGCCGGGCCATGCGCCCGACCATCTCGCGTACCTCGCCGGGCGGGCGCTGTTCAGCGGCGATGCCGTGCTCGGCCGAGGCAGCGTCTACATCGCTCCAGATCCCGGCGCGCTGTGCGGCTATCTCGAGGCGCTCGAGCGGCTCGAGGCGATCGACCTCGCGGTGATCTGCCCGGGGCACGGGCCGCTCGTCGTCGAGCCGGCCACCAAGCTCGCCGAGTACCGAGCCCACCGCCTGGAGCGCGAGCGCCGGCTGCTGGAGGCGTTGGACGAGGGCCTGCGGACCACCGACGAGCTCCTCGACCGGGCATGGTCGGACGCGCCGGCGGTGCTGCGCCCGGCGTCGGCGATCACGCTCGCCGCCCACCTCGACAAGCTCGAGGGGGAGGGACGCCTGCCGACCGGAGTCGACCGTTCGGGGCTCCCGAGGCTGCTCCGCCAGGTCTAGCGGCGAAGCTCCGGCGAGCCGCCCCTCCTAACGGCCCGCCGGTCGCTCCCTGTCGGTCCCCTCAGGATTCGATGTTGTGCATCACGTGCTTGACGCGCGTGTAGTCGTCGAAGCCGTACATCGAGAGGTCCTTGCCGTAGCCCGACTCCTTGAAGCCGCCGTGCGGCATCTCGGCGACGACCGGGATGTGCGTGTTGATCCACACGCATCCGAAGTCGAGGCCCTTGGCCATGCGCATCGCGCGGCCGTGGTCCTTCGTCCAGACCGACGAGGCCAGGCCGTACTTGACGCCGTTGGCCCATTCCAGGGCCTGCGCCTCGTCGCTGAACTGCTGGACGGTGATCACCGGGCCGAAGATCTCGTTCTGGATCATCTCGTCCTGCTGGCGCAGGTCGGCGACGACCGTCGGCTCGAACCAGTAGCCGCCGCCGTCCGTGGGCGCGCCGCCGCCGGCGGCCACGCGGGCGTGGCCCGGGGCGCGCTCGATGAAGCCCTGCACGCGCTCGCGCTGGACCTGGCTGATCACGGGGCCCATGTACGTGTTCTCGTCCAGCGGATTCCCGTACACGGTGCCCTTGGCCTGCTCGGCCAGCGCGTCGACCATGTCGCCGTAAACGCCCGGGCCCGCGATCACGCGGGTCGCCGCCGTGCAGTCCTGCCCGGCGTTGAAGTAGCCCGCGCCGGCGATTCCCTCGGCCGCGGCTTCGATGTCGGCATCGTCGAAGACGATCACCGGCGCCTTGCCGCCCAGCTCGAGATGCACGCGCTTGAGCGACTCCGACGCCGCCGCGGCGACCGCCTTGCCGGCGCGCACCGACCCCGTCAGCGAGACCATGTCGACTCCCGGGTGGCGGACCAGCATCTCGCCGACCTCGCCCTTGCCGAGCACGACGTTGAACACGCCCTCGGGCAGGTGCTTCTGCAGCACCTCCGCCATCCAGAGCGTCGAGATCGGCGTGTTCTCCGACGGCTTGAGGATGACCGCGTTGCCGGCGGCGATCGCCGGCCCGAACTTCCAGACGGCCATCATGAACGGATAGTTCCACGGCGTGATCTGGCCGCACACGCCGATCGGCTCGCGACGGATCGACGACGTGTGTCCAGCCATGTACTCGGCCGTCGCGCGGCCCTCGAGCATCCGCGCCGCACCGGCGAAGAAGCGGATCTGATCGACCGCCGGTGGGATCTCCTCGCTGATCGTGAGCGCCAGCGGCTTGCCGGTGTTCTCCGACTCGATCCGCGCCAGCTCCTCGCCGCGCTCCTCGATCTCCGCGGCGATGTTGAGCAGCGCGAGGCTCCGTTCGGAGGGTGTTGCCGCCCGCCACTCGGCGAACCCCTTCCGCGCCGCCTCGACGGCCGCGTCGACGTCAGCGGCGCTCGAGATGCCCATCGCCGCGATCGTCTCGCCGGTGGCGGCGTTCTTGACATCGTGCGAGTCGCCTCCGGTCGTCGCGACGCTCCTGCCGCCGATGAAGTTCTGCAGCATCGCCGTGGTCGCCATGGGATCGCTCTCCTTTTACCCGGGTTTCATTCGCAACGTACCACCGCTTCGCGTGCCCGTCGGGACAATGCTCGAGCGGCCCGCGATCCGCTGCGACCAATGCGCCGCGGGCGCCCCATGCGGCAGATGGAATGCGCCCGTCGGATGCCCGATCGACGGCTTCGGTGGCTTGCCGTCTATGCTCCGCCGCCCCAGGCCGGCCTGCCGGAACAGCAACCCCGAGGACAAGCCCGCGTGCCGCGAATGACGTCCGATCAGGAGATCTACGCCCGGCTGGGCGGGCTCTTCGACGCCCTGTTGGCCGACGCCAAGGCCGGCCCGAAGCTGCGTGCGCTTGGCGCGACCGTGCAGTGGCAGCTGCGCCGTCCCGACGCGCAGATCACGCTGAAGCTGCCTGCCGATGGTGAGGCGGAGGTCGTGTGCGGCGCGACCGAGCTGCGTCCCGACGTCGTGCTCGTCGCCGAGACCGAGACCGTGCGCCGCTTCTGGATCGGCGAGCTGGCGCTCCACGTGGCGCTCGCGAACGGCCAGATCCGTGCGAAGGGCCCGGTCGCGACGATCCTCGCGCTGGTCCCGCTCGTCCCGATCGCCAAGGCGATCGGGATGCCGGAGGCGGCGGCTGAGGAGCCCGCGGCGGCCGCGATCGAGAAGGAGTCCGCCGCGCCCGACGAGCCGGGTGGGCCGGCGGGAGACGAGGAGCCCCGGGCCGAGGAGTCTCCCGGGGCGACGGCTCAGGACGCTTCGTAGCCCGGCTCGCCGGGCAGCACCACCCGCGCGATCTCGCCCTCGAGCACCACTCGGGGCTCTACCGGCACCACCTCGCTCGCCTTCGCGTGGGCGAGCAGGGCACTCGCGGATGGGAACGCGGCGAGCTGCTCGAGGTGCTTGATCGTCGGGAAGACGAGCTGCAGATGGCCGCGACGATGGGCGTCGAGCGCGGCAGCCGGTCGGTACCAGCCGAAGTCCACGATCTCGGAGCCGTCGATACGCGGGTAGGCCCCGGCCGGAAGCGGAGCGACGAAGAAGTGCGTGTCGTAGCGGATCGCGATCTGAGGCGGCGTGATCCATCGCGAGAACCTCACGAGCGCGGCGGGATCCACGCCGTCGATCCCCGCCTCCTCGTGAAGCTCCCGGACCGCGGCGAGCCGGTGCGACGCCTCGCCCTCGCCCTCGTCAGCGTCGACGGCGCCGCCGGGGAAGACCCAGATGCCGCCCATGAACCGCGCGTGCGGCGTCCGGCGGACCAGCAGCAGCTCAAGCCCGGTCGCCTCGCCGCGCACGACGATCACCGTCGCGGCCTGTCGCGGCATCGCGACGGCGCCTTCCGTCGCGATCTGCTCGCCAGGCGCCGGTCGCTCGACTTGCACGCGTTCCAGCCTACCCTGCCCGCGTGTGTCTGTGACGCGCTGTCACGAAGCGAGGGGTGCGCTACCTTCCAGCCCGATGGCCGGCACAGAGACGATCACGCGCTGGATCTGTGAGTCCTGCGGATTCATCTACGACCCGCTGGAAGGCGACCCGGATGGCGGGATTCCGGCCGGGACCGCGTTCGAGGACATTCCGGACACGTGGTACTGCCCGGTCTGCGGTGCCCGCAAGCGCGACTTCGTCCCCTACGAGGGTTGAGGTCGCCGTGTCCGAGCCTTCTTCGCTGACCGTCGTCGCCGGCACCTACCTCGCGGCGCTCGATGAGGTCGACGCCCACCGGGCCGCCCACGTGGAGTGGCTGGGCGAGCAGATCGCCGCCGGCCGCGTCGTCGCCGCGGGACGCACGAGCCCGCCCGGCGGGTCGGTCGTGCTGCTCCGCGACGCTGCGCCCGAATCCGCGCTCGAGCTGTTCGCCGGCGATCCCTACGTCGCCGCCGGCGTGGCGCGCTACGAGGTCGTCGCCACGTTCACACCGCGGGCGCTGGCGCCCGAGCTGGCCGCGCTGCTCGGCGGCTGATCCGAACCCCCGTCAGACGTTCGGGCGCGCGCGCCCGCCGCGGCGCGCCGGCTCGGCTCGGGCCCGGCGGCCGACCCCGAGCCCAGGTCACCAGGCGGGGGCTCACGAGGGCGTCAGCTCAGCCAGCAGCGGCGCGTGGTCGCTCGGCTTGGGGCCCTTGCGCAGATCCCGGTCGATCCCGCACGAGCGCAGCCGCGCGACAAGGTTCTCGGCGACGAGCAGCACGTCGATCCGCATGCCCATGCCGCGATGGAAGGCACCCATCCGGTAGTCCCACCAGGTGAACTGCGGATCGTCCGGGTGAAGGGCGCGGTACGCGTCGACGAGTCGCCCGGCACGCAGCACCTCGGCAAGTCGCGTGCGCTCGTCCCCTGTCACGTGCGTGGCGCCGACGAGCGCCTGTGGATCCCAGACGTCCGCGTCGGTCGGGGCGACGTTGACGTCGCCGCCGACGATCAGCGGCGTCCCGGCGAGCTCGCTCGTGCGGGCGGCGAGCAGCTCGAGGAAGCGCAGCTTCTCGGCGAACGTCTCGCTGCCGACCTCGCGTCCGTTGACGACGTAGACGCTCGCGACGCGCAGTCCGAGGCCGGGGATCTCGGCCTCGATCCAGCGCGCCTCCCCGATGCGAGCCTCGCCGGGCAGGCCGGCCCTTACGAGCCGAAGGCCGAGCCCCGCGCGAGCCAGCACCGCGACGCCGGTCCAGCGTCCCGCGCTGTGGTGAGCGCTCTCGTAGCCGGCAGCCGCGAGGTCGGCCTCCGGGAACGCCTCGGCCGCGCACTTCGTCTCCTGCAGCAGCACGACGTCCGGGGAATGGCGCTCCAGCAGCTCGATCACCCGCGGCAGCCGCGCGCGAAGCGAGTTGACGTTCCAGGTGGCGACCTTCACCGGCCCCGCCAGCGCGGTGGGCGCTTCTCGGAGAACGCACGGACGCCCTCGCGCAGATCCTCGGAGGCGAACGACGCGGCTCGCAGCTCCATCAGATCCCGCTCGACCTCCGGGCTCACGGCGCCCTCCGCGCGCAGCATCTCGCGCAAGATCCGCTTGTTTCCCGCGACGCTCAGCGGGGCGTTCGCCGCGATCTCCGTCGCCCAGTCGAGCGCCGCGGCCTCGAGTCCCTGGGGCTCGACGACGTCGTTCACGAGCCCCCAGGCGAGCGCTGTGACGGCGTCGATCCGGCGGCCGACGAGGAACAGCTCACGCGTGCGCGGTGCACCGACGGTGTCGACGAAGCGGCGGATCCCGGTGTGGGAGTAGACGAGCCCGAGCTTCACCGGCGGCATGCCGAACCGCGCGCCGTGCGCGGCGATGCGCAGGTCGCAGGCGAGGGCGAGCTCGAGCCCGCCGCCGATCGCCGGACCGTTGAGCGCGGCGACGACCGGTAGCTCGGTCTCGTCGAGCACTCGCAGCGCCTCGGCGAACGGGTGGGCGACGATCCGCTCGGCCTCGACGGCGAACGACTCACCCGGGATGTCGCCGATGTCGTAGCCGGAGGAGAAGAAGCGTCCTTCGCCGGTCAGCACGAGACAGCGCGTGCGCCCGTCGGCGGACGCGCCATCGACGGCCGCGACGATCGCGTCGAGGATCGGGCGGTCGAGCGCACCGCGCTTCTCGGGGTTCGAGATCGTCAGGCGCAGGATCCCGCCCGACGGCCGGTCGTGGCGCAGCTCCCCGGACATGGCCTCAGGCCAGGACGACCAGCGTCTCTCCCTCTTTCACCGCCTGGCCCTCCGCGCAGCAGATCTCCGCCACGGTGCCGGCGTCCTCGGCCTCGACCGGCATCTCCATCTTCATCGACTCGAGGATCAAGACCGTGTCGCCCTCCTGCACCTGATCGCCTATCTGGCATTCGATCTTCCACACGGTGCCGGTGATGTGCGCTTCGATGTCGGGCACTGACGGTTGCCTCCAGGCGGGACGCTCGACGAGGGTCTGGCACGATAGCCCGCGCCATGGACGCCTGCCCACTTGCCGTCGTGATCGCCGCGCGCGACGAGGCCGACCGGATCGGTGCCACCGTGAGGGCGGTGCTCGACGCATTCCCGGGAGCGCTCGTCGTCGTCGCCGACGACGGCTCACGCGACGCGACCGCCCAGACGGCGCGGGACGCGGGCGCTCAGGTCGTGAGGCTCGAGCGGCCGGCCGGCAAGGGCGGCGCCGCGAGCCTCGCCGCCGAGCGGGCGCTCGGCGCCCGACCCGAGCTGGTGCTCCTCTGCGACGCCGACCTCGGCGAGAGCGCCGGACGGCTCGCGCCGCTGCTCGACGCCGTCCGCTCGGGCGCGGGCGACCTTGCGGTTGCGCACTTCGCGCGGCGCGTCGGCGGCGGCTTCGGAGTGGCGATCGGCTTCGCGCACTGGGCGATCCGGGACCTCACCGGGATCGACACCCGGGCGCCGATCTCGGGCCAGCGGGCGATGCGCGGCGAGCTGCTCGAGCGTCTGACGCCGTTCGCCCCGCGCTTCGGGATGGAGATCGCCATGACCGTCGACGCCGTCCGCTCGGGCAAGCGCCTGGTCGAGGTGGAGGTCGACCTCGAGCATCGGGCGACCGGTCGGACCTGGCGCGGCTTCCGCCACCGCTTCCGCCAGCTGCGTGACTTCGTCTCCGTCTGGTGGCGCAGGCGCCGCGGTGGGCGGGGCCGCGACGCCGCCGACCCGGCGGGGGCCGCACGATGATCCTCGCGATCGACCAGGGGACCACGCAGGCGACCTGCATGGTCTTCGACCTCGACGGCGAGCTCGCCGGCCGCGCCTCGCGCGAGATCCGACAGCGGTTTCCGCGACCCGGCTGGGTGGAGCACGACCCGCGCGAGATCTGGACCACGACGCGCGCCGTCGCCCTCGAGGCGCTCGCCGACGCAGGGGTCCCCGACGGCGGCCTTGCGGCGGTCGGGATCACCAACCAGCGCGAGACGGTCTGCGTCTGGGACCCGGCCGACGGCGAGCCGCTGCACGACGCGCTCGTCTGGCAGGACCGCCGGACGGCCGAACGCTGCGACGAGCTCCGCGCCCAGGGCTTCGAGAGGCTCGTCCGCGAGCGCACCGGGCTCGTGCTCGACCCCTACTTCTCGGCGACCAAGGTCGAATGGCTGCTGCGAGAGGTCGACGGGCTGCGCGAGCGCGCCCAAGCCGGACGCGCCGTCTTCGGGACCGTCGACGCGTGGCTGGCCTTCCGGCTGACCGGCGAGCACGTCACCGACCGCTCCAACGCGTCGCGCACCCTGCTCTACGACCTGCGCGGGGGGTCCTGGTCAGCCGAGCTGTGCGAGCTGTTCGGCGTTCCCATGCGGGCGCTGCCGCAGGTCCGCGCATCGATCGGCGAGCTCGGCCGGCTGCGCGAGGATGCGCTGCCCGGCCACGGTGGCACGCCGCTCACCGGCATCGCAGGCGACCAGCAGGCGGCGCTCTACGGGCAGGCATGCCTCGATCCCGGCATGGCGAAGAGCACGTACGGGACCGGCTCGTTCGTTCTCGTGAACGTCGGCGACGCGCCTCCCACGCAGGCGCCGAGCGGCCTGCTGGCCACCGTCGCCTGGGCGATCGGGCAGCGCACGACGTTCGCGTTGGAGGCGTCGATCTTCACGACGGGAGCCGCCGTGCAGTGGCTGCGCGACGGGCTGGGCATCATCGGCGACGCCGCCGAGAGCGAGTCGCTCGCCGCCTCGCTGACGGGCAACGACGGCGTGTACTTCGTCCCGGCGCTGACCGGGCTTGGCTCGCCGCACTGGGACCCGTACGCGCGGGGCGCGATCGTCGGGCTGACGCGCGGGACCGGCCGCGCCCATCTCGCGCGGGCGACGCTCGAGGCGATCGCCTACCAGACCGTCGACGCCGTGCAGGCGATCGAGGCGGCCGGCGGCTGGGAGGTGCGCGAGCTGCGCGCCGATGGCGGTGCGAGTGCGAACCGCTGGCTGATGCAGTTCCAGGCGGACGTTCTCGGCGTGCCGGTCGTCGTTCCCGAGGTCGCCGAGACGACCGGCTTCGGCGCCGCGCTGCTCGCCGGGGTCGGGGCGGGCCTGTGGAGCCAGCAGCGGGTGGGGGAGCTGTGGCGCGAGCGAGCCCGCTACGAGCCGCGGATCGGCGCGGACGAGCGCGCCGCACTGCTCGACGACTGGCGCCGCGCGCTCGACAGAGCGCGACACTGGGCTTCGGCATGAGAGGCTTGTGGGCGTGACGAGCGAGCAGCAGGGTGCGGGGGCCGAGCCGGGCGGAGGCGAGCCCCTCGTGCGGATCCGCGAGCAGGTCTACGTCGATCCGCGACCGCCGCAGGCTCTGCAGCGCTACTACGACTGGCCGATGACGCACAGGCCGGACTGGGTCTACGACGCCGTGCGGGTGCCGGCGTGCCTCTTCACCTGGGCCCTGTTCAGGCCCCGGACGAGCGGCGCGGAGCGGATCCCCGGGAGCGGGCCCGTGATCTTCGCGCCCAACCACTTCTCGAACATCGACCACTTCTTCCTCGGCGGCGCGACGCGGCGCAAGATCCAGTTCATGGCCAAGTCCCAGCTCTACAAGGGGATCTTCGCCTGGATCATGAAGCACGGCGGCGTCTTCCCGGTGCGCCGCGGCCACGGCGACGACCAGTCGTTCGCGGTCGCGGGCTCGATCCTCGAGCGCGGCGGGGCGATCTGCCTTTACTGCGAGGGCGGCCGCTCGCGCACTGGGAAACTCGCCGCACGGCCCAAGACGGGGATCGGCAGGGTGGCGCTGCAGAGCGGCGCGACGGTGATGCCGGTGGCGATCCACGGCTCGCAACGGGTGCGCAACTGGAAGCGACTGCAGTTCCCACGGATCTCGGTGCTCTACGGCGAGCCGCTGCGCTTCGAGCGCGTCGCCGAGCCGACGCACGCTCAGTCGCGCGCGGCCGCCGAGCAGATCTTCGACGAGATCAAGGCGCTCTACGCGCAGCTCGGTCGGTGAGCTCGGGGCGCCTGATCAGGGCGACAGCGTGTAGCTGAGCCAGCGGCTCTGTTGCGCGCCGACGCGGTCGTAGACGCGCTGGGCGCGGTGGTTGTCCAGGGCCGTCTCCCAGGTGAGCGCCCCGCCGCCGTGCTCGCGGGTGCGCTCCGCGCAGGCGTCGATCAGCGCCTCGGCGAGGCCGCTGCCGCGCGCCGCCGGATCGACGAACAGGTCGTTCATGACGCCGATCCGCCGGGCGGCGAGCGTCTGCCAGCTCCAGTAGATCGTCGCGAAGCCGACGGCGCGGCCGTCGGCGGCCCGCGCGATCAGCTGCATGCCATCGCGCTCCGGGTCGGCGATCAGCGCTCGCGACAGCGCCAGCAGCTCCTCGTCGGCGGGCGCGACCTCGTAGAAGTCGCAGTACGCCCGCATCAGCCCCAAGAGGTCGTCGAGGTCCTCCTCGCGCACGATCCGGATCTCGTGGCCTGCGCTCGTGGTCATGACGTCATCCCGCCGAGCTGGCCGCCCGTCACGTTGAGGACCTGGCCGTGTACGTAGTCGCTCCACGGCGAGCACAGGAAGAAGACCCCGCCGGCCGCCTCGCGGGGAATCGCCGGGCGCCCCAGCGGGATCAGCGCCGGCACGATCGCGCGCAGCTCGTCCGGGATGCCCAGCCGAACTCGCTCGCCGTCGATCTCCATCGTGTTCGCCTCGTCCTTGGAGGCCGTCAGCCGAGTGTCGACATACCCGAAGGCGACGGCGTTGCAGTTGACCTTGAACTGGCCCCATTCCTTGGCGAGCGTCTTCGTCATCCCGACGACGGCGGCCTTGCCGGCGGCGTAGTTCGCCTGGCCGGCATTGCCCATCGTGCCCGAGATCGACGACACGTTGACGATCTTGCGGAACACCTCCCGGCCCTCCGCGCGCTCCGCCTTCGCCGGCTCCCGCAGGTGGGGCGCGGCCTCGCGGACGATCCGAAACGGCGCGATCACGTGGATGTCGAGCATCCGCTGGAACCAGTCGTCGCTCAGCTTGTGGATCGGCGCGTCGAGCGTGTAGCCGGCGTTGTTGACGATGATGTCGATCCGCCCCCACGCGTCGATCGCGGCGCCGACCAGATCCGCCGGCGCGCCCGGCTTCGTCAGATCGCCGGCGTGCACCGTCGTCTCGCCGCCGATCTCCGCGGCCGCCTCGCGGGCGAGGTCGCCGTCGAGGTCGCTGACGAGGATCCTGGCGCCGTGCTCGGCGAGGATCTCGGCGGTCGCCCGGCCGATGCCGCGCGCCGAGCCCGTGACGATCGCCACCTTGCCGTCGAGAACTCCCATCCGCGCCCCTCCAGGCGTAGCTTGCCCTCCGACCAGGCGTGATGCTACGACGCGAGGGGCCGCGGCGGCGTGCCGCGGCCCCTCGTGCGATCGGCGCTCAGCCCGCTCGCTTCGTCGGCCCTACTCGCCGGGGCCGCCCGCGTGCTCGGTGCGAAGCACCCCGGCGGCGCCCTTGACCATGTCGGCGAATGCGTGCGTCACGAACGGGTAGCTGCCTTCCTGGTCGAGCGTGAACTCGACCCAGCCGCCCTGGGACGGGGCGAGGTTGATGGTCTGCGCGTGATGTCCGACCACGCCCTCGATCACGGTCTTGTCGAAGACGGTGCCGATCACGTGGAAGGCGCTCCAGATGCTCGGACCGGCGTTGAGCACGTACATCCGCACACGCTCGCCGCGGCCGACAGTGATCGGCGCCTTGGCGTACTGGCGGGCGTACCCGTTGAACGCGATCACGTCCGGCTCCTTGGCCTCCATCTTGAACTGGTCGGGCATGCCCCCGGGCTCGGGCCCGAAGTAGAACTCCTGCTGGGTGATCCACAGCTCGTGGTCGACGGGGGCCAGGTTGCGCGGCTTGACGATCATCACGCCGACCATCCCGGCGCCTGTGTGCAGCAGGACCGGCTCGGTGGCGCAGTGGTACATGAAGACGCCCGGGTGCTTGGCCTTGAAGCGCAGCGTGTGCTTCTCCCCCGGGGAGATCGTCACGAAGGCCTTGTTGGGGGCGACCTCGGCCGAGTGGAAGTCGATGCTGTGGGGGAAGGCGACGTGCATCTTCGACGTCGAGCCGTTGAGCAGGTCGATGCGCACGTCGTCGCCCAGGTTGACGACGAGCGGCGCGCTCGCGCCGGTGCCGCGGTGCTCGACGCCGTTGACCGAGTAGCTCCAGACCTGCAGCGGCGCGAGGTCGTCGGAGACCTTCGTCACGTGCTCGTAGACGTCCACCTCGAAGTGCTTGACCGCCCCGTCGGGCACGGCCGGCAGGTGCGGGTCGACGGCCTTGAAGGGCTCGTGGGGGATGCCGCGTCCCTCGTCGGCGGTCGGCGCCTGCGCGAGCTGGCCCGCTGCGGGCCCGCCGGTCTGCGCCGCGTTGGCGTCGAGGCCGCCACGGGCGACGAACAGCGTCGCCAGGACGATGCCCGTGACGATCGCGACGATACCGGCCACGATCGCCATGTCGTAAAGCGTCGTGGCACGTCCGTCGGGTGGGCGTGCAGTGTTAGCGCGGCCGCCGCGGCGGCGCATCAGGGGTTGGGGTGGATTGCTCTCGTTGGTGGCCATTTCGGATCCTCCGGTTTCACGCTCGCAAGTGACTCGTGACGCTATGTGAGGCCCGTCGTGATTCGGCCTCGACGCAGGCGAAAGCCATGCCGGATCCTCAGGTGTCCCATGCGGGCGACGCATGAGCAGGCGCGATCCGGGCAGACATGGGCACAATGGGCGGGTGCCCGGCGCCCTACGGACACCGGAGATCGCCGAGCTTCGCGTCTTGTGCGCCGCGGCCGATCTCGGCAGCCTGGGGCGTGCCGCGCAGCGGCTGCGGCTCAGCCAGCCGGCGGTGTCGAGGCGGATCGCGGGCCTCGAGGCGCTTGCCGGCACGCCGCTGCTGGATCGCACGCCGCGCGGCGTCGCCCTGACCGCGGCCGGCAGGCGGCTCTACGAGGAGGCCCGTCCGCTGCTGGAGCATGCCGCGATCGTCGAGCAGACGGTCGCCGAGCTGGCCCGCGCCACCCAGCCCGTCAGGGTCGCGGCGAGCCACAGCGCGGCCGAGGCGCTCGTGGGCGCGGCGCTATCAGGCGTCTCGGGCGAGCAGCTCTCGGTCGAGCTGGTCGTCTTGAACTCCGAGCGCGTGCGGATGCGCGTGGCGGTCGGCAAGGCCGATGTCGGGGTCGCCGCCGGCGACCCCGACTCCGCGCCCTACCCGGGAACCCGCCAGGAGACGCTGTGCGAGGACGAGGTCGTCGTCGCCGTTCCGCTGCGCCACCCGTGGGCGCGAGTCGGCTCGGTCGACCTGCGCGAGTTCCTGGCGACCCCGATGGTGCTGCGCGATCCGCGCTCCGCGGCCCGGGCGACCGTCGACGCGCTGCTGGCCGCGCGCCATCTCGATTCGGCGCCACCGCTCGCCGAGCTCTCGACCCCGCACGCCGCGCGTCGGGAGGCGCTGGAGCGGGGGGCCCCGCTGATGCTCTCGCGGTGGCTGCTCGAGGATCGCCGCGACTTCGAGATCGTCGCCGTCGAGGGGCTGCGCTTCCGGCGTGCCTACATCCTCGTGCTGCCGGCGCGCGGCACCCCGTCCCCGGCGGTCGAGGCGGTCGTCGAGCGGCTGCGGGCCCGCGCCGCCGGCTGCGCCGACGCGGCCTCGGCCTCGGCCGCGGCCGGCGCGTCGTCGGGCAACGGCGCCCGGCGATAGTCGCTCCGCCGCGCGCCGCCGCGCCGCCGGCCCGCAGGGCGCCGCCCGTCAGAGCCCGTACGAGCGCCCGATGACGTCGAGCATGATCTCGTCGGTGCCGGCCCCGATCCGGTTCAGGCGCATGTCGCGCCAGACGCGCTCGACGCCGTACTCGCGCATGTAGCCGGCGCCGCCGTGGATCTGGATGCACTCGTCGGCGACCTCGACGGCGATGCGTGCCGCGTGGAGCTTGGCCATCGAGATCTCCCGCACGGGGTACTCGCCGTTCTGGTGGCGCCAGGCCGTCGTGTAGACGAGCTGACGGGCGGTCTCGATCTTCGTCGCCATCTCGGCGAACTTGTGGCGGATCACCTGGAAGCGGCCGATCTCGCGGCCGAATGCCTTGCGTTCGAGCGCGTAGCGGAGCGTGCGGTCGAAGCACTTCTGTGCCCCGGCGACGCAGCCGGCGGCGCCGATCAGACGCTCGCCCTGGAGCTCCCACATGATGTGGTAGAAGCCCTTGCCGACCTCGCCGAGGACCGCCGTCTCCGGGACCCGCACGTCCTGGAAGGCCAGCAGCGCGGTGTCCGAGGCGTGCATGCCGAGCTTTTCGAGCCGCTTCTCGCGGGTCACGCCCGGTGAGTCCATGGGCACGAGGAAGAGCGTGAAGCCGTCGTAGCCGGCGTCCGGGTCGGTCTTGGTCACGAGCACGATCGCGTCGGCGCGGTGCCCGTTCGTGATGTAGGTCTTGGAGCCGTTGATGACGTACTCGTCGCCGTCGCGCACCGCGCGGGTCTTGATCCCGGCGACGTCCGAGCCGGCGTCGGGCTCGGTGATCCCCAGGCACAGGATCCGCTGCCCGGCGATCGCGGGCACGACCCACTCCCGCTTCTGCTCTTCGCTGCCGAACGCGAGTATCGGCGGCATCGCCATGTCGGTGTGAACGGCGACGCCCATCGCAAGCCCGCCGGAGTCGCCGTGCACCAGCTCCTCGGCCAGCACGAGCGAGGTGTAGTAGTCGCCGCCTTGGCCGCCGTAGCGCTCGGGCTTGTCGAGCCCCAGGAAGCCGAGCTCGCCCATCCGGTGGAACACCGAGTCGGGGAACGTGGTTCGCTCCCACTCGTCGGCGTGCGGCGCCAGCTCCTTGAGGGCGAACGCGCGGATCGACTCGCGCAGCTGATCGTGCTCGTCGCCGAAGATGAAGTGCCGGCGACCTGCCGCAAAGTCGGGCTTGACGATCTCGGACCGGCTGGTGGCCATGCGCATGCCCTTCCGCTGATAGGGCCGGGTGTCCCGGCTCGCCTGCGGACCGTAGCGAAGTGCGACCCAGAAGTGAACAGTGGCGCTTCCCACTCCCCGCGGTCCCGGGCGCGGTAGGGTAGGCGCGATGCCCGACGGCGCCCCGGTCCGCTACGACGTCTCAGGCGCCGTGGCGACGATCAGCCTCGATCAGCCGCAGACCCGCAACGCGCTCTCCGACGAGATGCTCGACGCGTTGATCGCCGCCTTCGAGCGCGCTCGCGACGACGCCGCGGTGCGCGCGGTCGTGCTCGCGAGCACGCACGAGCGGGTCTTCAGCGCCGGCGGCGACCTGGCCGGGTTCGCCGCCGACGTGCCGATCGTCCACAAGCACGCGGCGGTCGCCCGATTCCCGAAGCTGTTCGAGCTGATCGGCACGCTCGGCAAGCCGTCGCTGTGCGCGGCGGGCGGGCACGTGCTCGCCGGCGCGCTCGGCGTCGCGCTGGCCTGCGACCTGGTGATCGCCGGGGAGTCGGCGACGTTCGGCACGCCCGAGATCGACGTCGGCGTCTTCCCCTTCATGATCATGGCGCTGATCTACCGCAACGTGCCGCGCAAGAAGGCGAGCGAGATGCTGCTGCTCGGCGAGCGGATCGATGCGCACGAGGCCGAGCGGATCGGGATCGTCAATCGCGTCGTCGCCGACGACGAGCTCGACGCCGCCGTCGGCGACTGGGCGGAGAGGCTGGCGAGCAAGTCACCGCTGCTGATGCGTCTCGGCAAGGACGCGATGTGGCGCCAGCAGGACCTGCCGCTCATGGAGGCGCTGGAGCTGCTGCGGGCGAACCTGGCGCTCGCCCTCTCGACCGAGGACATCCAGGAGGGGGTCAGGGCGTTCTTCGAGAAGCGCGAGCCGCGATGGGCCGGGCGCTGAGGCGGGCGACGGCGGTGGCCGGCGCGGCCGGGACGGCCGCGGCCTTCGCCGAGGAGAGCGACGCCGGGCGTGGAGCCCGCGCGGTGCTCGCGGGCGGGCGCCGATGAGCGGCGAGGCGGAGCGGAGCATCCTGCGCCCGCTCGTCGAGGACCTCCACGCGCGCCGCGCCCAGGCGCGCCTCGGCGGCGGCGCGGAGCGGATCGCGCGCCAGCACGAGCAGGGCAAGCTGACCGCCCGCGAGCGCATCGGCCTGCTGATCGACGCGGGGACGTTCACCGAGCTGGGCATCCACGCCGGCATCCACCACTCGGTGCGCGGCCTCGAAGGGCGCGAGGCGCCCGCCGACGGCGTCATCACCGGCTACGGCAAGGTCGACGGGCGGCTCGTCGCCGTCTGCGCGTACGACTTCACCGTGATGGCCGGGTCGATGGGCACGACCGGCGAGATCAAGGTCGCGCGGCTGCGTGACCTCGCGCTGACCAAGCGCATCCCGTTCGTCTGGCTGCTGGACTCCGCGGGGGCGAGGATCCAGGAGGCGGTCGGATCGCTGTTCGCCGGGTCCGGGCACCTCTTCCGCGAGGAGGTCGTGATGAGCGGCGTCGTGCCGCAGGTCGCGGCGCTGATGGGCCCGTGCGCGGCCGGCACCGCCTACATCCCCGGCCTGGCTGACTTCGTCCCGATGGTCAAGGGGCGCGGCTCGATGGCGCTCGCCGGGCCCCATCTCGTCCGCGCCGCGGTAGGCGAGGACGTGACCCAGGAGGAGCTCGGCGGCTCGCGCGTGCACTGCCGACACAGCGGGGTCGGCGATCTGGAGGTCGCATCCGACGAGGAGTGCCTGCAGCGGATTCGCGAGTACCTCTCCTACCTGCCCTCCCACAACGGGGAGCCGCCGCCGCGCCGAGCGACGTTCGATCCGGTCTCGCGGATGGACGAGGAGCTGCTCGACGTCCTGCCGGAGTCGAACCGCAAGCCCTACGACATGTACGACGTAATCCGCAGGATCGTCGACGACGGCGAGCTGTTCGACATGAAGGCGCAGTGGGCCAAGACGATCATCACCTGCCTGGCTCGCTTCGACGGGCGCCCTGTGGGCATCGTCGCCAACCAGCCGCGCCAGCTCGGCGGGATCCTCGACAACGACTCGGCCGACAAGGCCGCGCGGTTCGTCAACCTCTGCAACGCGTTCGGCCTGCCGCTGGTCTTCCTCGTCGACGTGCCGGGCTTCATGGTCGGTACGAAGGTCGAGGCTCAGGGCATCATCCGCCACGGCGCGAAGATGCTCTACGCGGTCGCGAGCGCGACCGTTCCCAAGATCACGATCGTGCTGCGCAAGGCGTACGGCGCCGGCTACTACGTGATGAACGGCCGCGCCTACGAGCCGGACCTGATCGTCGCCTGGCCGAGCGCCGAGATCAGCGTCATGGGCGCCGAGGGCGCGGTCGAGATCGTCATGCGCCGCCAGGTCGAGGAGGCCGACGATCCCGTTGCCAAGAAGGCAGAGCTGATCGCCGCCTACCAGGGGGTCATCGACGTCTACATAGCCGCGCGCAACGGGATGATCGACGACGTGATCGACCCGCGCGAGACGCGTCCCGTGATCTGTCGGGCGCTCGAGATGGCCGACGGCAAGCGCGTGGAGCGGCCGTGGAAGCGCGGCGGCGTGACACCCGTCTGAGCCCGTGCCCGGCGATCGCGGGATCGCTCGTCGGCGGCTCCCGGTCGAGCCGGAGCTCGCGGGCGGCGGGACGGCCTAGGCCAGCTCGACGTCGATGCCGCGCGCGACGTGGGACTCGAACGCCAGGTCGGTGTGCTCCACCTGGACGACCGTGACCGGCGAGTGCTGGATGACCCGCACGAGGCGGCCGGGGGCCACGCCGTACGCCTGCAGGTGCTCGCGCAGGCCGGCGTCGAGCCCGTCGAGCGCCCGCACGCGGGCGTCGGCGCCGGGGGCGATGTCGGCCAGCACGATGCGAGGCTCCTCGCCGGCTCCCGTCATGCGAGCCCCTCCGTCCGCAGCGCGCGACCTCGCCGGCCCGCGAGCCGTCGCCGAGCCCGCGTGCCGAGCGAAACCAGGCTCGAGCTCGACGGGTCGATCGTGCTCAGCCCGCAGGCCGGGCAGCAGACGAGCCCGCAGCCGCCGTGGAGCGGGCACGAAACGCACGACGCGCTCTCTGCGGGGTCGTATGCGCAGCCGCACAGACCGCAGCGCACGGTGGGCGCGGTGCCGGCGGCCTCGATCTGCGGGGCGCTCGCCATCAGCCGTTCCACTGGACGAGGGTCAGCAGTCGTTCGAGCAGGCCGCCGACGAGGAACGCGAGCGGCAGGATCATGGCGCTCAGCCCGACCGCGACGCGCACGCCGCTCTCGCGGGCGATCATCAGCACACTCGCGACGCACGGCACGAAGAGCGTGATCGTCACCATCGCGACGACGACCTGGCGCGGCGTGAGATCCCCGGCCGACTGCATCACGAACAGCCCGGTGGCGCCGAAGTCGCGTCGCAGGAAGCCGAGCAGGAACGCGGCGCTCGCCTCGGACGGCAGCCCCAGCCAGCCGGTCACGAGCGGCTGGCCGGCGCGGATCAGCGCCGGCAGGGCGCTGACCTTGTCGAGGACGAACAGCGCCCCCGTTCCGAGCAGGAACAGCGGCACTACCTCCTTCAGGTACCACTCGAGCCGCGAGACGGTCTTGACGAGCACGTTGGAGATGACGGGGACGCGCAGCGGCGGCAGCTCCACGACGAGGGTCGAGCGCTCCCCGGGGATCAGCCGTGCGGCCAGCGCCCCGACGGCGAACAGCACGGCCAGCACGACCGCGCCCCAGATCAGCGTCCCCGTGAAGGAGATCCCGCCGAGCATCCCGAGCACGACGCCGAGCTGCGCCGAGCAGGGCACGGCGAGCGCGAGCAGCAGGATCGCCAGCAGCCGGTCGCGCCGGCTCTCGAGGATGCGGGTCGTCAGTGTGGCCATCGTCACGCAGCCGAGGCCGAGCACCATCGGCAGCACGGCCTTGCCGTTGAGCCCGAGCACCCGGAACGCCCGGTTGCTGACGACGGTCAGCCGGGCCAGGTAGCCGCTGTCCTCGAGCAGGCTGAACGCCAGGAAGAAGGTCGAGACGATCGGCAGGATGAGCGCGAGGGCGTACGTCATCCCCATCGTCCACAGCCCGTACTCGCCGGTCAGCAGCTCGGCGAGGATGCCGGGCAGGAGCGCCGCGGCGCGACCTGCGACCCATGGGTTGACGACCTCGCCGAACAGGCGCTCCTCGACGAGCCCGACCAGATGCCCGGCTCCGAGCACCCCGACGAACCAGTAGATCGCGTAGAGGACGCCCGCGAGGATCGGCCAGGCCCAGAACGGGTGGGTCGTCAGCGCGCCGAGGCGCTCGGTGACGCCGCCTCGGCGGGCAACCCCGTGAGCGGCCGCGGGGGCTGCGACGAGCTCCGCGGCGCGCGCCAGCCTGACGCGCTGGATCGCCGCCGAAACGGGCTCGCCGAGCGCCTCGCGCACATCGTCGCGGATGGCGGACAGCGCGTCGAGTCGGTCGCCGTCGAGTCGCTCGGCGAGCCACCGGCCGGCCGTCTCGTCGCCGCTGAGCCACAGCAGCGCGAGCGCGCGGCGCGCGACCGGAGCCTCGGGCAGCGACGGCACGACGCGGCGCAGCGCGTGCTCGATCGGCTCCGGGTAGGCGGTGTGGAGCAGCGACGGGCGCGCCTCGCCGATCGAGCGGACCAGCTCGTCGACGCCCGTCCCGCGCGTCGCGACGGTCGCCTCGATCGGCATGTCCAGCAGGCTGCTGAGCCGAGAGCGGTCGATCGAGACCCCCCGCGAGCGTGCCTCGTCCATCATGTTGAGCGCGAGCACCATCGGCAGGCCCAGCTCGGCGAGCTGAAGCGTCAGCAGCAGCGTGCGCTCGAGGTTCTTCGCATCCCCGACCTGGACGATGGCCCGGAGCGGCTCCTCGAGCAGCACCTGCGCGGCCACCCGCTCGTCCTCGCTGCGCGGCGGGAAGCCGACCACGCCGGGCGTGTCGATGACGGCGACGTCGGGCGCGAACCGCGCCCTCGCTCGGGTCACCTGAACGGTCGTGCCCGGGTAGTTCGAGACGTTCGCGTAGTGTCCTGTGAGACGCTTGAAGAGAACCGACTTGCCGACGTTGGGATGCCCCACAAGTGCCACGCCGCCGCGCTCCGGGATCGAGGTCCCGGGGGGTGCGTGGCATCCGCTCACCGGCTGCCTGCCCGCAGCATCGGTACGAGGGGCGTGAGCGCCTCGCTCTCGAGCGCCGCGACATGCGTGAGCGCCGTGCGCGCGAGCGTCGTCACGGGCCGGGCCGCCGGCCGCCGTGGCGTCGGGCGGTGCGACGGAGACGATCGCCCACGATCGAGCGGGGTGTTAGGGTTGCCTAATACGACCATGTTAGGGGCACCTTACAGATGGGTCGCGCGGCCGGCTTCGAGGCTCCGTCGAGAGTGCTCCGACCCTCGGCGGACAGTCGGCGGGGCGCCCTCGTGAGCGAGCGTCGCCCCCCCGTGCGGATCGTCCCCTGCTCCGGCGCGACGGTGCCCGCGAGGCTTGCGCAGGAGACCGCCGCGAAGCTCGAGGAGCAGGCGGCGGGCACGATCGAGGCGCGCGTCGTCGCGGTCGACGGATGCGAGACCGCCTGTGCGAGCCGCGGGCTCGAGGCGCGGGGCGTCGATGCCGTCGCGGTCGGCCTGCACGAGATCGGTGCCGGGCCCGGAGCGCCGCTCGACGACGTGGCGCGTGGGCTGCTGCTGGAGCGGATCGCGGGACGGCTGCACGGCGCGAGGCCGAATTCGCGGTCCAGGGCCCGCGAGCCGTTCGGACCCGTGCACGACACGATCCTCGAGCCCGGGGAGCGCGGCCACACGACCGACGACTACCTGCTCATCGCCTATGAGCTGACCTGCGCCGTCGTCACCTGCGGCGCGCTCGCGAGCGACCTGCCGACCCGGGCTGCGCACGTCGCCCGTGCCCTGGGGATATCGCGCCCGACGGCCGGCGCGATGCTCGCGCGGCTCGAGGACGACGGCCTGGTCCAGCGCGGACCGAGCAGGGAGATCGTCTTCACGCCGGCCGGCCACGCCGCCGCGGTGAGCGTCGTGCGGCGCCAGCGCGTGCTCGAGCGGCTCGTCGTGGACGTCCTCGGCTACGGCGCCGAGGAGTCGTATGCGCGCGCATCGCAGATCCGTGCCGGCTTCGACGACGCGATGATCGAGCGGATCGCGTCGACGCTCGCGCCACCGGCGCGATGCCCGCACGGCTGGCCGCTCGACGTCGCGCGGGAGCAGGAGATGCTCGAGGGCGCGGTCGCCCTCTCGGCACTGCCCCCGAAGGTCGCCGGCGTGGTCGTGGCGCTGCCCGAGCACGACGTCGCGCAGCTCGAACGACTCGCCGTGCTGGGGCTCGCGCCGGGCGCCGCCGTCGAGGTCCTTGACGAGGACGACCGCGCCCTGACGATCGCGCTCGGCGACCGGCGGGCGACGGTCGATCGCCGCGACGCCCGCGCCGTGCTCGTGAGCGCCGACGGCCCCCGCAGCTGAGTGCTACTCGCCCGCCGACGGCTCGGCGAGCGCGTCGAGCGCCGCCAGGTCGGCGAGATCCTGCGCGCTCGCGCGGGCGCGCTTCATCGCGCGCAGGTGCTCGAGCGACGCGATGCGCACGGCGATCCCGCCCGGGCTGGCCTCGATGGCGGCGGCGTCCAGCTCCGCGAACGATGGCGTGCCCGGCAGACGCTGGACGATGTCGAGCGCTCCGAGCGACGTCTCGAGGCTGAGGCTCCGACCGTGGGCGAGCGCGGCGTGCTCGCGCGGTCCGAACGTACGGTCGGGGGACAGGGTGAGCCGCGCGCCGAGCCTCGCGAGCAGGTTCCCGAGGCGCAGGAGGTTGTCCGCGTCAGGATCCGGCACGAGGTCAAGGTCCTGAGTGGTGCGCAGCGAGCCATGGGCGACAACGGCGACGCCCCCGATCACGACGTGTCGCACGTCCGCCTCGCTCAGCGCGCGCAGGATGCCTTCGAGGTCGAGCGACTTGGTCACCGCGCCGCGCCGGCGATCATGCTCGTTCGGCGCAGCAGCAGGGCGAGCAGCTCCAGCCGCTCGGTGGGCGTGAGCGCGGCGATCTCACGGCTGCGCGCCTCGGCGGCCTGCTGCATGAGACGGACGTCCTCGTCCGCGGGCGTAGGGTTCCCATCGGGCATGCCGATAGTGTGACGCTCGCCGCCGACACGGCGAACGATGCCGCGAGCGGTGCCGTGGTTGGGGCTGTCGCGCACGGCACCGCGGCGGGAAGAGGAGTCCGTCCCCGCCGCGGCCCTACCTCGGAAGGTCATGACGAGCCGCGCCTGCAGCAAGTCAGAGGTCGTCCTCTTACTTACGCAGGGCAGCTCGGAACCTCAGGCCTTGACGAGCCGCGCCTGCAGCGCGATCGGGTTCTCGAGCGTATGGCCGACCGGCGAGGTCGCGACGACGCTCTCGTGCAGCCGCTGGAGCTGGTCCTCGTCGGCGTCGCTGTCGACGTGGGCCGTGACCTCGATCCGGCTGTAGCCGGCGTGCCCCTGGTCGAGGCCGAGGAAGACGCGCAGGTCGAGGTTGCCATTGACCTCGATCTCCAGCGAGCGCAGCTCGATGCCCTGGGTGGCGGCCGCCGCGGTGTAGCCCACCGTCAGGCAGCTTCCGAGCGCGGCGAGCACGTACTCGACGGGGTTGGGCGCGGTGTCGCTGCCGGCGAGGCCCTTGGGCTCGTCGGTGACGATCGGCGCGTGCTCACGGACGTAGCTCGCGCTGCGGAAGCCGCCGGTCCACCGGGTGCGCGCCGTCCAGGACGTCTGCGCAGCCTCCGGGTCGTTGCCACAGCGCTCGACGAGCCGGCCGATGACGGCGAGGTCGATCTCGTTGACGGTGGCGGGTTGCGTGCTCATCCAGGGATCCTCCGGTTCGTGTTCGTCGCTCTTGCGAGCCGTCGGCCGGCACCGACGCGGGCCGGAAGCGGACATCGCGCTGGCCGGCCCGCGCGGCGCTCGGCAGCGGCGGGGTGGCAGCCTATCACGTAAATGTGAGAAAGCAGGTCGAGATTCATGTATTTAGATGGGGCTCGGCACCCGCGGAGCGGCGGCGCCGGCACGGACCGAGGTCCGCCTTGACAAGCCGCCGCCCGTCCCGTCAGGGTGAGAAGTGAGACGTGCCACTGCCGGCACGGCCAGAGCCGTGAGCCTCGAAGATCCCGTCGTCATCACGTGCGCCATCTCCGGCGCGATCGCCGGACGCGAGCAGTGCCCGGCGATCCCGTACACGCCCGCCGAGTACGGCGCGGAGGCGCGCCGGGTCGTCGACGAGGGCGCCGCGATGATCCACATCCATGCCCGCCGGCCCGACGGCACCCCGTCGCATGAGGTCGAGGACTTCCGCGCGATCACCGAGGCGATCCGCGAGCAGGCCGGCGACGAGGTGATCGTCAACTACTCGACCGGCGCGATCGGCGTCAGCGTCGAGCGGCGGGTGCGCTACCTGCGCGAGCTGCGCCCGGACGTCGCCGCGCTGAACATGGGCTCGATGAACTACGCCAAGTACTCGCGCTCGCGCCGGCGGTTCGTCTTCGAGGCGGTCTTCGCCAACCCGTTCGGCGAGATCGTCGAGCTGCTCGAGGCGATGAACGAGCTGGGCATCAAGCCCGAGCACGAGTGCTTCGACCTCGGTCACGTCGGCAGCCTCGAGCCGCTCGTGCACATGGGCGTGCTGCGCGAGCCGCTCCACGTCGACTGCGTGATGGGCATCGTCGGCGGCGCGCCGCCGACCGCGCGCAACCTCGCGGCGATGGTCGACAACATCCCGGCCGGCAGCCACTGGGCGGCGATCGGGATCTCGCGCGCGCAGTGGACGCTGATCGGGGCCGCGCTCGCGCTCGGCGGCTCGATCCGCGTCGGCCTGGAGGACAACTTCTACCTGCCCGACGGCGCGATGGCGCGCTCCAACGGCGAGCTCGTCGCGAAGGCACGCGAGATGGTCGTCAACTCCGGGCGCAGGCCCGCGACGTTCGCCCAGGCGCGCGAGCTGCTGGGCCTGCCCGAGCGTCCGGCGGCGGTGCTCGGCGCATGAGCCTCGCACTCGAGGGAATCCGCGTCCTCGATCTCTCCCGGCTGCTGCCGGGAGGCTTCTGCTCGCTGCTGCTCGCCGATCACGGTGCCGACGTGGTGAAGGTCGAGGACCTCGGGGCGGGCGACTACGTGCGCTGGGCCCCGCCGAGCTACGAGGGCGTCGAGCCGAGCGCGGCCGGGGCTCTCTACCTCGCCCTGAATCGCAACAAGCGCTCGATCCGGCTCGACCTCAAGACCGACGGCGGACGCGAGGCGCTGCTCGCCCTCGCCCGCGAGGCGGACGTCCTGCTCGAGTCGTTCCGACCCGGCGTGCTCGACCGGCTCGGCGCCGGCTACGAGGCGCTGCGTGCGGTCAACCCGCGGCTCGTCTACTGCGCGATCACGGGCTACGGCCAGGACGGCCCGCTGCGCGACGTCGCCGGCCACGACCTCAACTACCTCGGCCGCGTCGGCCTGCTCGCGCTCGGCGGGGAGGACGGCGGGCCGCCCGTGCAGGCCGCGGCCCAGATCGCCGACCTCGGCGGCGGGGCGGCGATGGCCGCGTTCGGGATCCTCGCCGCGCTGCGCGAGCGCGAGCGCTCCGGCGAGGGCCAGCTCGTCGACGTGTCGATGGCCGACGGCGCCCTCTCCTGGCTTGCGATGCCCGCGGGGCAGTACCTGTGCGACGGGGTCCCGCCGCGCCGCGGCCACCAGCCCCTCTCGGGAAGCGTCGTCTGCTACCGGCCATACGCATGCGCCGACGGCTGGGTGACGCTCGCCGCGCTGGAGCCGAAGTTCTGGCGGGCCTGGTGCGAGGGCGTCGGGCGCGAGGATCTGCTGGGGCACCAGTTCGATGCGCCGGGGAGCGTCGCGCACCACGAGCTCGAGCGGCTGTTCGCCTCGCGCACGCGCGCCGAGTGGGAGGCGTTCGCCGCCGAGCGCGAGTGCTGCCTGGAGCCGGTGCTCGAGCTCGACGAGGCGCTCGGCTCCGAGCTCGTGCGCGCCCGCGGGATGGTCGTGGAGCTCGACCAGCCCGGCGCCGAGCGGCCGGTCCGCGTGCTCGGGTCGCCGGTGAGGCTCTCGCGCACGCCGGCCGACGTGAACCGCCTGCCCGGCCCAGCGCTCGGCGAGCACACGGTCGAGGTGCTGCGGGCCGCGGGCTACGACGAGGAGCAGGTGGCGGCGCTGATCGCGCAGGGCGTCGTCGGCGGTCCCGAAAGCCGGGCGACCGGCTCGTTCCTGTCGTGAGCGACGCCCCCGGAAGAAGCGGCCTGCTGCGGATGCGCGAGCTCGCCGAGCGCTCGGGCGTCAGCACCGGGACGATCAAGCACTACCTGCGCGAGGGGTTGCTCGACGGCGACGACGGAGTCGTGCGCACCTCGCGCAACATGGCCTACTACCCACCGGCTTTCGTCGAGCGCGTCAGGCTCATCAAGCGCCTGCAGGAGGAGCGCTTCATGCCGCTGCGGGTGATCCGCGAGCTGATGGAGCAGGATCCGGAGCGCGTCGCCGCGCTCGTCGAGCAGGAGGACCGGATCCTCGAGCGGGCGCTCGAGGCCGCGCCGGGTGAGCGGGTCTCCGCGGTCGAGGCGCTCGAGCGCTACGGCGTGCCGGAGAACGTGCTCGCACGGCTGGCCGAGATCGAGGTCCTCTCGGCGCCCGCCGACGGCTACGACGAGGACGACGTGCAGATCATCGAGGCGATCTCGCGCTTTCGCGCGAGCGGCTACGACGAGGCGCTCGGCTTCACGGTGTTCGACACGCTGCGCTACCGCGATGCGCTCGCGCCGCTCGTCGAGGAGGAGGTGCGCACGCTCCTCGACCGGCTCGCCGGCGAGGTGCCCGTCGACCGCGCCGCGGAGATCATCGCCGCCGGCGCCGAGCCGCTGCGCGAGCTGATCGGCGCGCTGCACAGCAAGCTGCTGATCGGCGCGCTGCGCCGGCAGCGGGGGCAGGGCGCCGGTCGCGGCCGCTGAGCGAGCGACGCCCGCTTGCCGGCGGGCACAAGACGCGCGCGACACGACGGAACCACACCGATCACGACCCGCCGCTTGGTTGTGGGAGGCTCCCACGGGACGCGAGGGCGCCACCACCGCAGGTCCGGCTCGACGACGGCGACAGGGGTGTGACATGGGTGCAAGAGAAGCTCGACGGTTTCGACTGGCGGCGGTGCAGGCCGCGCCGGTGCTCCTCGACCGCGAGGCGACGACCGAGAAGGGGGTCGCCCTGATCCGCGAGGCCGCGGAGGGCGGGGCCGACCTGGTGGGCTTCCCGGAGACCTGGATACCCGGCTACCCGTACTGGATCTGGCTGGGCTCCCCGGCCTGGGGAGCCCAGTTCGTGCCCCGCTACCACGACGAGTCGGTCGACGTCGACGGCGTCGAGATCCGCCGACTCGCACGAGTCGCGCGCGAGTGCTCGATCAACGTCGTCATGGGCATCAGTGAGCGCAGCGGCGGCAGCCTCTACATGGGCCAGGTGCTCATCTCGCGGACCGGCGAGGTCGTCACGACGAGGCGCAAGCTCAAGCCGACGCACGTCGAGCGGTCGGTCTTCGGCGAGGGCGACGGCAGCGACCTGGCCGTGCACGACCTCGACGTCGGGCGGGTCGGCGCCCTCTGCTGCTGGGAGCACCTCCAGCCGCTGAGCAAGTACGCGATGTACAGCGCCGGCGAGGAGGTGCACGTCGCGTCCTGGCCGAGCCTGTCCCACTATCGAAAGCTCGCCTACTCGCTGGGCCCCGAGCTGAACACCGCCGCGAGCCAGATCTACGCGGCGGAGGGCGGGTGCTTCGTGATCGCCTCCACGGCGGTCGTGTCACAGGAGATGATCGACCTGCTGTGCGACACGCCCGAGAAGGGCGAGCTGATCCAGGTCGGCGGGGGCTTCTCGATGATCTTCGGCCCCGACGGGTCGCCGATGTGCACGCCCCTGCCCGAGGACGCCGAGGGGATCCTCTACGCGGACGGCGACGCGGCGGCGATCGCGCTGGCCAAGTCCGCAGCCGACCCGGCCGGTCACTACGCGAGGCCCGACGTCGTGCGGCTGCTGCTGAACCGCGAGCCCGCGCCCTGCGTCGAGCGGCTCTCGGTCCCGGTCGGCGTCGCGCCGGTCGACGGCGAGGACGCCGAGCCGGCCGCGGTCGATCACCACCGTGCCTCGTGGCGCTCCATCACCCCGCAGCCGCTCGCGAGCTCGACGCCGCCGGGCAACGAGCCGGAGAACGAGCCGAAGGGCTGGCGGTAGTCGCTCGCGAAGATCCACAGGTCGTCGCGGCGGGCACGCTGTGCCTCCGCCGTGAAGCGCAGCGCTGCGCCGTCCTCCGAGAACGCGACGTCCTCGAGGTCACCGAGGAAGCCGACCGGCCCGATCTCGCGGGCCTCGCCGTCGATCCACACGGTCCGCTCGCTGGACTGCGGCGCGTCGTGGATGCCGCTGACGAGGTTCCAGCAGAGAGCCCGCCCGTCGGTCGCCTCGCCGACCCCGGCCGCCCAGCTCCAGGCGGTCTCGCGCGCGTGGTAGCCGGCGCTCGAGTCGACCAGGCCGGCGCACTCGATCCGGCGCGTGCGAGCGCCCACCACGACGAGCCCGGCGGCGCGAACCGGCTGCTTGCGCGTCCAGATGTACGAGGCGCCGTGGGGGCTGACGACCTCGACCGGCTCGCCGGTCGGGCGCAGCGTGAGCTCGATCTCGACGCCGCGCCCGCGGACCGACAGGTGGCCGTCGCCGACCGCGACGAGCCCGGGGGCGAAGGCGGTGCGTTGCACGAGCTCGCCGCTCGAGCGATCGAGGACCGCCCAGAATGCCTGCGGCAGCCCGGCGATTCGCACCCGCGCCGCGCACAGCATCAGCTCCGGGCCCCACGCGCCGACGTACGTCCAGCGCTTCAGCGGCCGGCCGCCACGCAGCGGCGCCATGCGCCGCGGCGGCAGCGGTAGGCCCGTGGGACGCTCACGCCCGTCGCCGCGATGCGGCAGCAGCGGGGTCATGGGGCGAGCCTACGTGCCTGCGGGGGCCGGCGCGTCCCCGGGCAGTATCGTTGGCTCCGCGAGTGTTGACCCACCAGTCAACGTACTCGCCGGTACCAGCCAGGGACCGGCCCGAAGACCTGAACGACGTGCGCGCCGCCGCCATCCAGCTAACCGCCACCGCCGACGTCGCCGCGAACCTGGCGGCTGCCGACAGGCTCGTACGCCGTGCTGCCGCCGACGGCGCCGACCTCGTGCTGCTGCCCGAGAAGTGGAGCGTGCTCGGCCACGGCGAGACGCTGCGCGCCGCGGCCCAGCCGCTCGACGGCGAGGCGATCGGCTGGGCGCGCGAGATTGCGCACGACCTCGCGATCGACCTCGTCGCCGGATCGATCTCCGAGCGCGTGCCCGGCGAGCCAAAGCTGCGCAACACGTCGGTGCACGTGAGCCCCGACGGCGAGATCAAGGCGACCTACCGCAAGGTCCACCTGTTCGACGTCGACGTCGGCGGGGTGAGCTACCGAGAGTCCGAGCACGAGGCGCCCGGGGACGAGGCGGTGCTCACGACGACGGCCGGCGGCGTCCCGATCGGCATGAGCATCTGCTACGACGTGCGCTTCCCCGAGCTCTACCGCGTGCTCGCGGTGCGGGGCGCGCGGATCCTGCTGGTCCCGGCGGCGTTCACGGTGCCGACGACGCTCGACCACTGGGAGGTGCTGTTGCGTGCCCGGGCGATCGAGAACCAGTGCTTCGTGATCGCCGCCAACCAGATCGGCGAGCACGCCCCGGGCCTGCGCTCCGGCGGGCGATCGATGATCGTCGACCCATGGGGCCTGGTGCTCGCGCGCGCGCCCGACCGCGAAGCGGTGATCGTCGCCGATCTCGCGCTGGACGGCCTGGACGAGCTGCGCCGGCGGCTCCCCGCGCTCGCCGCCCGCCGCCCGCAGGCCTACGCCGGCTTGGGCGGGGGGCTCGCCTGATGGCGACGCGCAACCCCCAGCAGGCGGTCGAGCGCCGCCGGCAGATCCTCGACGCGGCGGTTCACGTGTTCGCCCGCCAGGGCTTCCATACCTGTCGGGTCTCTGACATAGCCGACGAGGCGGGTGTCGCCTACGGCCTCGTCTACCACTACTTCCGCTCGAAGGACGAGGTGCTCGACACGCTGTTCCTCGAGCGCTGGGGGGTGCTGCTCGACGCGATCCGGGAGACCGACCGCGAGCAGCTGCCGGCGCGCGAGAAGCTGCGCGCGATCGCCTCGTTCATCGTCGACTCCTACCGCCACGAGCCGGACCTGATGAAGGTCATCATCGTCGAGGTCACGCGCGCGGCCAACTCCTTCGGTCGCGCTCACCTCGCGGAGATCCGCGAGGCGTACGACCTGATCGGCGGGATCGTCGCGGCGGCTCAGCGCAGCGGCGAGTTCCGCGACGCGGTCACGCCGGCCTTTGCGGCGATGGCCTTCTACGGCGCGATCGAGCAGGTCCTGACCGGCTGGATCTTCGACGTCCTGCCCGGCGCTCCGGAGGACTTCGACCAGGCCAAGACGTTCATCGTCGAGACGATCTGCGGAGGGCTGGAACGCCGGGCCGTGCGCTAGGGTGCCGCGGATGCCGCAGAACGACCTCGTCAAGCGCCTGCTCTGGATGGGCTTCGTCGCGGCGGCCGAGTCGCTCGCGAGCATCGTCGCGCTCCGCTTCGCGATGCTCGCATGGAGGCGCGTCTATCGCGAGGACCCGCCGGGAATGGACTGAGGATGACCGACGACCCAGAGACGCCGGGCACGGCCGCGGGCGAGCCCGATCGGTCGGCTGCGCCCGCAGCGGCGTCGCCGGCGTTCGAGGTGCCGGAGATGCCCCGGCCGCTGACCGAGAGCCGGCCCGAGATCCTTATAGCCGCAGCTGCAGCCGGCGGGTTCGTGCTCGCCAAGCTGTTGGGGAGGCTCCGTGGCCGCTGACGGGCATCTCGGGGGCCCGGGTGCCGGGCGCGGCGACGAGACGGCGATCGCGCAGGCGATCCAGAAGGTCACCGCGAGCACTCAGGCGCTGGTGCGCGACGAGATCGAGCTCGCCAAGCTCGAGGTTCAGCAGAAGCTGGTCTCGTTCGGGCGCGGTGCCGCGATCGGTGCCGCAGCCGGCTTTTTCCTGCTCGGCGCCGGCTTGGTGCTCCTGCACGGGGTCGCGTGGCTGCTCTGGTACCTGATCTTCCCCGACGGCCAGTTCTTCTGGGGCTTCTTCCTCGAGGCGCTGATCCTCGTCGTGTTCGCCGCGACCGCCGGGCTGGCGGCCGCGAAGCTCGTCGGCAAGGCGAAGGCTCCTGTGCCCGAGCAGGCGCTCGCCGCCGCACGCGACACGCGGGCGGCGATCCGGCAGGAGACCTCGCTCGCCAGGGAGCAGGTCCGCGAGGTGATCGTGAAGCCCGAGGAGCAGCGATGAGCGCGCAGCGCACCCCCGAGCAGATCCGCGCGTCGATCGCGCGCAACCAGGTGGAGCTGGCGACGTCGCTGACGGAGCTGCGCGGCGAGATCGTCACCGTCGCCGACTGGCGCCGGCACGTCAACCGCAACCGGTCGAAGGTCCTGATCGGAGCCGCGGTGGCCGGCTTCGTCGTCGGGGGCGGGATCGCCGCGCTCCTCGGCCGACGGCGCTGAGCCGATCCGCCGGCCGGGGCGGCTAGCGCAGCAGCTCGGGCGCCACGCTGCCGACGCCGAGCAGCCCGGGGCCGGCATGGGTGCCGATCACCGGGCCGATCTGCGAGACGAAGCGCGGCTCGCAGCCCATGATCTCACGGCCCGCGTCGGTGAGGCGCTCGGCCTCGACCGGCGACTGGATGTGCTGGACGACCCAGGCATCGGCACCGTCGTCGTGGCGCGCGCGCAGGTACTCGAGCAGCCGCTCGAAGGCGCGCCGGGCGGTCCGCACGCGCTCGATCGGCATCAGCGTCCCCTCGGCGAGCGTCAGGATCGGCTTGACGCGCAGCGCCGTGCCGATCCAGGCCTGCGCGCGGCCTATGCGCCCGCCGCGCTGCAGGTACTCGAGCGTGTCGACGGCGAACCACATCTCGAATGCGTCCATCGCCTGCCTGGCACGCACCGCGGTCTGCTGGACGTCGCCGCCGCCGCGGGCGGCCGCGGTCGCGGCGAGGCACGCGATCCCGAGGCCGCCGCAGGCGCTGAGCGAGTCGACGACCTCGATCCGCCGCTGGCCGTTGCCGCTCGCCAGCTCCGCCGCGGCCTGGCGTGCCGACTCGACGGTGCCGGAGATCCCGCCCGAGATGTGGATCGAGACGATGTCGTGGCCCGAGGCCGTGAGCGGCTCGTAGACCTCGAGAAAGTCGCCGATCGACGGCTGCGACGTCGTCGGCAGCTTCGCGCCCGCGCGCAGACGGTCGTAGAAGTCGTCGTAGCCGCCGAGCTCCGACTCCTTCGTGAGAGTCCCGCCCTGGTCGACGTAGAGGCTGACCACGTGCAGACCCTCGCGCGCGACCAGGTCGGCGGGCATGTAGTGCGTGGAGTCGGTCACGACGGCGACGGGCATCGCGCGAGACACTAACCGGAAGGTCGTTGCCGCAGGCGACGGGCGCGGGTGTGGCGATGCCGTGGCGGGCCGCCGTGCGCGCTGCGAGACTGCCCGACGTGGGGACGACACTGGTCACCGGCGCGACCGGGTTGGTGGGATCGCACGTCGCCCGCCGTCTCGTCGAGCGCGGCGACAGGGTTCGGGTGACCGTTCGGGTCGGCTCGCTGACCGAGCGGCTCGAAGGGCTCGACGTCGAGCCCGTGCGTGCCGACATCCTCGACCGCCAGGCCGTGCGGCGCGCGCTGCGCGGGGTCACGCGCGTCTTCCACGTGGCCGGGCTCACATCGCTGCGGGCGGGCTCCGACGCGCTGTTCAGGGTGAACGTCGGCGGCGCGAGGCTCGTGCTGGAGGAGGCGCTGCGCGCCGGCGTCGAGCGTGTGGTCCTGACGAGCTCGGTCGCCGCCGTCGGGCCCGCTCCGCGCGGTACCACGGCGGATGAGACGCAGCTCTTCACGGCCGGCCCGCTCGGCTTGGCGTACGTGAACAGCAAGCACGAGGCCGAGGTCGAGGCGCTGCGGATCGCGGCCCGCGGGCTGCCGCTGGTCGTCGTCAATCCTGGGCACGTGCTCGGTCGCGGCGACGTCTACCGCTCGTCGACCGATCTGGTCCGCCGCTTCCTGCGGCGCGAGATCCCGGCCTACGTGGACGGTGCGCTGAACGTCGTCGACGCCGACGACGTCGCGCGCGGCCACCTGCTCGCCGATGAGCTCGGGGTCGTCGGCGAGCGCTACATACTCGGCGGGCGCAACTTCACGCTCGACCGCCTGTTCGCCGATCTCGGGCGCCTGTCCGGCATCGAGCCGCCGGCGCTCAGGCTGCCGCTCGACGCCGCGCTGGTGCTGGCGCGTGCGGCAGAGGCGCTGCCCGGGCGTCCCCTCGTGACGGCTTCCGAGGTTCGCTCGGCGTCGCTCTGGTGGGCGTTCCGCTCGACGAAGGCGCGACGCGACCTGGGCTGGAAGCCGGCGCGCCACGAGGACACGCTGGTCGAGACCATCGCCTGGTATCGCGAGCGGGAGCCCGACGCGCTCGCCGCACCGGGTGCGCGCCAGCCGTGGGGGCTGCGGCTGGCCGGCTACGGCGCGCGGCGCGCCGGCGACATGCTCGCCGCGATCCGCTGAGCCGGCCGCGGCCTGTGACCGGCCCGTCCCGGCGAGGGCTAGCCCTTCAGGTTGTTCTCGATCTCGAGCGGCGGCGAGGAGTACCCGTCCTCTTCCGCGGGGGGCGCGGGCGCCGGCTCGGTCGGCTGCTCGACGCCGAGCGTCCCGGCCAGCTCGCCGCTCTCGTACAGCTCCGTCACGATGTCGCAGCCGCCGATCAGGTCGCCCTTGACGAAGAGCTGGGGGATCGTCGGCCAGTTGGAGAGCGACGAGAGCTCCTGGCGGATCCGCGGGTCGGGCAGCACGTCGACCGCGGCAAAGGAGGCGCCGAGCGCGTTGAGCGCGGCAACCGTCCGGGCGGAGAAGCCGCACATCGGCTGCTCGGGCGTGCCCTTCATGAAGAGGATCACTTCGTTGCTGGAGATCGCGTCGGCGATCGCCGTGCGAAGGGTGTTCTCGGTCTGCTCGCTCATGGGGTCTCCGTCTTGAGGCTGAGTGCGTGGATCGCGCCGCCCAGCTCGCCGTTCTCGAATAGCCCGTACACGAGCCGATGGCGTTCGATGCGACTCATCCCGTCGAATGACGGGGCGGTGACGACAGCGTCGAAGTGGACCCCGTCGACGCTGCGCACCTCGGCGCTGGCGCCCGGGATCCCGTTCTCGATCCGCTGGCGAAGCTCTTCCGGGCTGGGCATGCCCTCAGGGTAGTGCACCGCTATACTTCGTGAAGCGATGAGCACTGCGATCACCTACCGAGCGCACGGGATCACGTTCTCGGAAGTCGGCGCCCAGAAGGTCCGTGAGTATCTCGACGCGCAAGGTGCGGACGTCGCCGTCGCGGGCCTGCGGGTCGGCGTGAAGGGCGGCGGCTGCTCCGGGTTCCAGTACGTGCTCGCGTTCGACGAGCAGCGCGGCAACGACGTGGTCTTCGAGGATCACGGCCTGCGGATCCTCGTCGACCCACAGAGCATCTCGTACGTCGACGGCTCTCAGATCGACTACGTCGACTCGCTGACCGGCGCGGGCTTCCAGGTCAGCAACCCCAACGTGACCGCCGCCTGCGGTTGCGGCTCCTCGTTCCGCGTCAAGGACGAGGACGAGGACGTCAGCGCGCTCTGATCGCCGGCTCGTTGTCGAGCGAGCTCCACAGCACGCGACAGGCCACGCTCCTGTAGGGCCGCCACGGCTCGGCCAGCTCGGTCAGCTCGCCCCGCGTGGGGAGCTCCTCCAGCCGATACGCGCGCTGCGCCGCACGGCGGATGCCCAGGTCGCCCCAGGCCAGGACGTCTGGGCGCCCGAGCTGGAACATGAGGAACATGTGGGCCGACCACTCGCCGATCCCCTTGACGGCCGTCAGCTCGCGCACGAGCTCGTCGTCGGGCAGCGTCGCGACGTGGTCGAGGTCGAGCTCGCCGGACTCGACGTGCTCCGCGAGCGAGCGTAGGAAGCCCGTCTTCGCCCGCGACAGGCCGACCGCCGTGCGCAGCGCGTCGGGGTCGTCGGCGAGGATCGCCGCCGGCGTCGGCGGGCGGCCGTCGAAGCGCTCGAGCAGGCGGCCCCACAGCACGCGGGCGACGCCGGTCGAGAGCTGCTGCCCGACTATCGACCGCACGAGTGCGGCGTAGTGGTCGCGGTCGCCGTCCGCGTCGCTCTCGATCCGCACGCCGTGAGCTTCGATCAGTCCGCCGAGCACGCGATCGACGCGGCGCAGATGGGCGAGCGCGGCCGTTGGGTCGGCGCCCATCACCTAGGGCTGACCGACGATCGCGCCGGGGACGCCGGTGTTCGTCGAGTACTTCGGCTGGATCTTCGTCTCGGGACGGATCTCGTGGATGGCCTGCGCCATGGCGATCGCCGCTTCCGCGTAGCCGGTCGCGATCAGCTTCAGCTTGCCCTCGAACGTCGTGATGTCGCCGCAGGCCCAGACCCGCTCGAGCGACGTGGCGAACGTCGGCGAGACGCGGATCGCGCCCTTCTCGAGGTCGAAGCCCCAGTCGGCAAGCGGACCGAGCGCCGTCTTGAAGCCGAGCTGCAGGAGCACGGCATCGCACTCGATGTCGACCTCTACTTCAGGGTCAGATGAGTGGTAGAGGGTGACCCGCTCGATCCCCGAAGAGCCCTCGATCTCCTTGATCTGGAACGGCACGTGGAGGTCGACATCGCCTGAGCCCACCGCGTTCATCACCTGGCTGACCGTCGCCTCGTGCGCGCGGAAGCGCTCGCGGCGATGGACGAGGGCGACTCGCTCCGCGGTGTCGAGCAGGTTGATCGTCCAGTCCAGCGCGCTGTCGCCGCCGCCGACGATCAACACGCTGCGCCCCGCGAGCTCCTGCTTGCTGGAGACGATGTAGTGGGCGCCTCGGCCTTCCCAGGGAGCCATGTCGAAGCCCGGCAGGCGCTTGGGCTCGAACGCCCCGTGGCCGCCCGCGACGAGGAGTGCGCGCGAGCGCAGATCCCCGCGGTCGGTGTGCAGGACCACGAGCCGGTCGGAGCCCTCGCCCTCCCATGAGATCGACAGCGCGGTCGTCTCCAGGTGGACCGGAACGTCGAACTGCTCGAGCGTCTGCCGGCGGTGCGCCTCGACGAGATCCTTGGCGAGGATCCGGGGGATCCCCGGCACGTCGAAGATCCACTTCTCGGGGTAGAGGGTGATCAGCTGACCACCGACCTGCGGAAGCGAGTCGACGATCCGCGAGCTGGCCTCGCGCATGCCGGCCCAGAAGCCCGCCGCGAGCCCGACGGGCCCGGCGCCGACGATCGTGACGTCGCGAACCTCGTCGAGGTCCTGGTGGGGCGAGGTGTGGTGGATCATGCTCCGCGTGCTGGGGTGGGGATGGCGATCGGCTCGCCATCGAGCGCGATGAGCGCCTTCTCGACGGACGTGCGGATGCAGGTGAAGCTCGGTGTGTCGCGCTCCGTGTACGCCGAGGCCTCGGTCGCGCGCAGCCGGTGGACGAGGTCCATGAACGCGGCGGCGTCGTCGGTGTCGAAGGCGACGACGAACTCCTGATCGTCCATCCCGAAGCAGTAGACCGTGTGGTTGTCCACCGTCGGGTACTCCTTGCCGACGCGGATGTGGTCCTGCATCACGCGCCAGCGCTCGTCGCGCTCGAGCGAGTACCAGTCGCGGCGCTTGACGAACGGGTAGATGAAGACGTAGCGGCCGCGGAACGGCCTGGCGACGAGCCGCAGCTCATCGGAGTACTCCGAGCCCTTGCGGACGCCGACGAAGCTGTACGGGACCTCGCACCAGCGCATCAGCCCGCTCTGGTTGAGCACGACGCCGAACTCGTGGATGCGCTCGAGGTTCTCGACCTCGAGCGACAGGACCAGGTCGACGTCGCCGCGGATCCCCACGGTCGTGAAGGCCTGCAGCAGATGGTCCTCCCCGAACTCCGAGCAGGCGGCGAGGAACTCCTGCTTGTGCTCGGCTCGGGCAAGCGGATCGAGTCGACGCCAGGCGGGGTCGACCTTGAGGAACCGGTAGGTGACGAAGTGACGATCGGCCATCGGCGTGGCCGCCTCCTTTCGGCGGGACGGGCGCGATCGTGCGCGTGGACGATCGGCGTGCGGTCAGAATAGTGGCGATGCTCGCCCGGCCCTGCCCCGCGGCGCGCCTGCTCGCGCCGGTCGCGGGGCTGGCGCTGACGCTCGCCCTCGTGGCGGCGCTGTCGATCGCGCCGTCGGCGCGCGCCGCGATCGGCACCGCCGAGGAGGCGCTCCCGGCGGGCGCTCCGCGGGTCGTGCTCGCGTTCCTGCCACTGCCGGACGAAGTCCCGAAGGACGTGCCGGCCGAGCCGCCTCTGGTATTCCGCCCGATCCTCGAGCGGCTCGACGCACGCTCGAGCCTGGCGATCGCGCTGAGCAGCGCGGCGCAGGGGCAGTACGACCAGACGCAGGCGCTGCTCGACATCGGCCAGGGAACCCGCGTGTCGCTCTCGACCTACCGTCCCAAGCGCCCCCCGGACCTGGCGCTCGTTCGCGACGGTCGGCGCGGCGGCGTCCTGAGCGGCTGGCTCGAGCAGGTCGCGCGGGCCGATCGCGTGCCGGCGCGACTGCGCCCGGGCCTGCTCGGCTCGCTGGTGCCGGGCGGCGCGGCGTACGCCGGCGTTCGCGGACGCTCGCAGCGCGAGGCGATCGTCGCCGCCGACGGCTCGGGCCGGATCGGCGAGGTCTCGATCGGCCGCGCCGGCGACGTCGCGAGCCGGGCCCGCGAGCTTCTGCGGCGCCATCGCCTGGTCGTCGCGGGGCTGCCGCTCGGCGCCCGCGGCGACCGGGCGCTCGATCGGCTGATCGCCGACCGCGCACCCGGCGACCTGCTGATCGTCATGCAGACGCCGCCCGACCAGAGCGGGGCGCAGCTGCTGCCGGTCGGCGTCGACGGGCTGCGCGGCGGCGCGGGCGCGCTGACGTCGAGCACGACCCACCTACGGGGGATCGTCGCCGGGATCGACGTCCTGCCGACGGTGCTCGAGCACATCGGGGTGGCCGTGCCGGCCGACGTGAAGGGCCAGCCGGTGCGCGTCGAGGGTCAGCGCGACGCCGCCGGCCTCGAGTCGCTCGCCGATCGGCTGCGCGTCGTCCTGCCGCGTCGACTCCCGGCGCTATGGACGCTGCTCGGCGCGTGGGTCGTGGTGCTGCTCGCGGCCGCGCTCGTCGCCGATCGGCGCGGCGTGCGCTGGGCAATGCGGATCGGATCGCTCGCCGTGCTGTGGACTCCCGCGGCGCTTCTTGCGACCGCGGCGCTGGCGCCGGCTCGCAGCATCGAGCTGGGGCTCCTCTCGCTGATCGCGATGGCCCTCGGCGTGCTGACCGACAGGCTGATCGGCTGGCCGCGCGGCGCGGCGGTCCCCGCGTTCGTCGGGCTGGCCGTGTACGCCGTGGACCTCGCGATGGGCTCGCCGCTGATCATCCGCTCGCTGCTCGGGCCCAACCCGCTCTACGGCTCGCGCTTCTATGGGCTCGGAAACGAGCTCGAGGCGTCGCTGACGGCGCTGCTCGTGATCGGGCTCGGCGCCGCGCTCTACGGGCGCGGGCGCTCGCGCGGCGCCGCGGCCGCCTTCGCCCTCGGCGGCGCCGCCCTCGGACTCGTGATGGGAGCGGGGCGGCTCGGCGCCGACGTCGGCGGCATCTTCACAGTCGCCGGCGGCGCGGCGACGGCTGCGCTGCTGATGCTGCCGGGGGGCGTCACCCGCAGGGCGCTGGCGCTCGCGATCGTCGCGCCGGTCGTCGGCCTCGCGGCGCTCGCCGCGGTCGATCTGGCGACCGGCGGCGACGCTCACTTCACGCGCACGATCCTCCACGCCGACGGCTCCGGTGCGCTCGCCGACGTCGTCCAGCGTCGCTTCGAGCTCGCCGGGCGGGCGCTGACTCGCGGCTTCATGCCGTTTGCGGCCCTGGTCGCGCTGCTCGCGATCGCCCTCGGCATCAAGCGGCACGCGTTCGTGCTCGCGCCGGTCGACGCCGACCCGGCGCTGCGGGCGGCGCTCGGCGGGGCCGTGGGGGCCGGTGTCGTCGGCGCGCTGACGAACGACTCCGGGCCCGTGCTGCTGCTGTTCGCGACGTTCCTCGGTACCTGCCTGGTGATCTACCTGAGGGGCGACGCGCGCCTCGCACGGCGCTAGCATGGGCAGTGCGATGCGCATCGCCCTGGTGTCGCCCTATTCATGGACGTATCCGGGGGGCGTGACGCGGCACATCGAGGCTCTCGCGGGGCAGCTGCTCGACGATGGCCATCACGTACGTGTGCTTGCGCCCTTCGACCCCCCAGACCGAGCCAGCGCCCGGTTGCACCGCGGTGCAGAGCCGCAGGTTCGCGCGGTGCCCGACTTCCTGGTGCCGCTGGGTCGTACGATCGGCATCCGCTCGAACGGGGCGGTCTCCAACCTGTCGCTGCTGCCGTCGTCGGCGCAGGCGCTGCGCCGCGAGCTGGGGGACGGCCGGTTCGACGTCGTCCACGTCCACGAGCCGGTCGCGCCGGCGCTGAGCTGGGACGCGCTGGACTTCGACGGCGCGGCGCTCGTCGGGACGTTCCACACCTACGGCACCGCGCCGCTGCCGCACTCCGCCGCACGCGCGCTCGGCGCGGCGCGGCGGATGCGCCGCCTGCACGCACGCGTCGCCGTCTCGGAGGCCGCGGCGTGGACGGCGCGACGCTTCTTCGGCGGCCGCTACGCGATCGTGCCGAACGGCGTGGAGATCCCGGCCGACCCGCCGCGCCGCGCTCCAGGAGAGCCCGGGCGGCTCCGAATCGCGTTCGTCGGTCAGGCGGTCGAGCGCAAGGGCCTGCCGCTGCTGCTCGCGGCCTTCGAGGGGCTGCGTGAGCACGTCGACGCCGAGCTGGTCGTCGTCGGCGCGACGACCGACGAGGTCGAGCCGCTGCTGCTCGATGCTCGCGGCGTACGGGTGCTCGGCCGGATCGACGACGAGCGCAAGACCGCCGTGCTGCGCGAGGCCGACGTCCTCTGTGCGCCGTCGCTCGGCGGAGAGAGCTTCGGAATGGTGCTGACCGAGGCGTTCGCCCAGGGAGTGCCGGTCGTCGCGAGCGACATCGCCGGCTATCGCGACGTCGTCCGCGACGGCGTCGACGGCCTGCTCGTCGCGCGCGGCGATGCGCACGGGCTCGCCGAGGCGCTGCGTGGCCTCGCGCTCAGCCCCGAGCGCCGCCGGGCGATGTCGCGGGCCGCCGAGGAGCGCGCGCAGCGCTTCGCCTGGCCATGGGTGACCGCCGAGCTCACCGACGTCTACGCCGAGGCGGTGGCGATACGCGAGCACGCTCGCGCGGTGCCGGCGAGCAGGGCGGCGCGTGTCAGACGCACGCTCGCGCTGGAGCCCGCATCACCGGCGTCCGCGCCGCCGCCGCGTCGCCTGCCGAGCCTCGACCCCGCACCGGTCCGCGGCCGGCGCGCGCGGATCCTCGCGTCGGTCCGGCGCGGCGCGCTGGCGCTGGCGGGCGTCGCCGGGCTCGTGCTGGCGCTCGTCGCGCTGCGGCGGATCGGCGTCGACCGCGTCGCCGAGAGCCTCCTGCGCTCCAGCCCGACATGGGTCCTCGCCGCGCTCGGCGTGATGTGCGCCTCGATGGTGCTGCGTGCGCTCGCCTGGCACCAGATCCTGCGCGTCGCCCTGCCGGACCGCAGGCTGACCCGCTTCGATGCGCTGCAGGGCACGTCGATCGGCGTGCTGATGTCGGCGACGCTCCCGGCGCGCCTCGGGGAGCCGGCCCGTGCGCTGATCGTCTCGCGCCGCGCCGGGCGCCCCCGCGAGACGACGCCGACGGTCGTCGGCACGCTCGTCTCGCAGACCTTGCTGAACGTGCTGGCGCTGGTGATCCTCGGGGTGATCGCCTTCTCGACGGTGCGGATCTTCAACGCCCATCACGGAGCGCTGGCGGCTGCGGCGATCCTCCCGGCCGTCGTGCTGCTCGTCGTGCTTGCGCTGCCGGGGGTCCTGCGGGCGCCCGGCAGCGCCCGTCGCTGGACGCGCCTCGACGCCGTCACGCGGCCGGTGCGCCGCGCCGCGTACCAGGTGCGCGACGGTCTGCGCGTCTTCCGCTCGCCGCGGGCCGGCCTGGCCGCCGGCGCCTTCCAGCTCAGTGCCTGGGCGCTGCAGGCGCTCGCCTGCTGGATGCTGCTGGTGGCGCTCGGGCTCGACAGCCGCGCCGGGTTCGGCGCCGCCGCCGCGGTGCTGCTCGCGGTCAACGTCACGGCGGTGCTGCCGGCGACGCCGTCGAACCTCGGGGTGTTCCAGGCGGCCTGCGTCGCGGTCCTCGCCGGCGCATACGGCGTGAGCGACGCGGGCGCCCTGGGCTACGGGATCGTGCTGCAGGCGGTCGAGGTCGCGACCGCCCTCGTGATGGGGATGCCGGCGCTGCTCAAGGAGGGGCTCAGCTGGCGCGACGTGCGGCTGCGCACGATGCGCACCGCCCCGGTGAGGCTGCGGCCGCTGCCGCACGGCGGCACTGCCGGCGGCCACGTCGCATAGGCGCAGGACGTTCGGGGCGCACCGCCGCCCTCGCGTTCGCCACGTGCACCCGCCCCGCGCTCCCGTCCGCCCCGCGCTCCCGTCCGCCGCACGCGCCAAGCTGTCCGGCGTGGCGAGCGTCTGCTGGGTCTATGTGCTGCGCTGCGCCGACGACAGCCTCTACACCGGCTGGACCGTCGACCTGGACCGCCGGCTGGCCGCTCACCAGGCCGGCTCCGCGAGCCGCTACACGCGAAGCCGCAGGCCGGTGTCGCTTGCCGCCGCCTGGGAGATGGGCGGCCGCTCTGCCGCGCTGCGCGAGGAGGCGCGGATCAAGGCGCTGCCGCGTGCGGCGAAGCTGGCGCTGGTCGCGCGGGCCGGAACGCCGCCGGGGCCGTCGGTCACGACCGCTGTGCGGCGTTCGCGGTGACGGCCTGCGTCTCGGCGACCGCTGTGCGGCGTTCGCGGTGACGGCCTGCGCCTCGGCGACCGCTGTGCGGCGTCCGCGGTGACGGCCTGCGTCTCGGCGACCGCTATCCCGCGTCCGCGGTGACGGCTTGCGCCTCGGCGACCGCGTCCGGGTCCTCGTCGCTCAGCTCGACGAGCAGCGCCGCGTCCTTGGCGGTCCCGGCGATCAGCTCGTCGGCGCGCTGCCTGTCGCTCGTCGGCAGCGTGCCGCTCTTCATCCCGAAGTAGATCGCGTCGGGGTGGTGGGTGACGATCGCCATCGTCGACTGCTCGGGCATCGGCGCGAAGCCGGGGGAGACGCTCATGCCGATCTGCGCCAGGTCGAGCAGCTCGTCGACCTTGACGTGCTCGGACTGCTCGGGCACGGCGGGGTAGCCCCACGAGTAGCGCCGCCCCTGCCAGCGCGCGATGCGCAGGTCGTCGCGGACCTTCGCGTGCAGCCACTCGGCGAGCCCCTCCGCGGTCTGCACGCCCAGTCCGTGGACAAAGAGCTGCTCGGCGAACTCGCCGTCGGCGTGCAGGCGGTCGAGCAGCTCGGTCACCTCGCTGCCGGCGGTCACCGCCGTGATCGCGACGACGTCCAGCTCGCCGCTGTCCTTCGGCCGGTAGAAGTCCGCCAGGCAGATCCGGTCGTGGCGCGGCTGGCGCGGGCAGGTGAAGCGCGTGAGCTCCGTCGTGCGGTCGGCCGGGTCGAGGACGACGATGTCGTTGCCCTCCGAATAGCAGGGGAAGTAGCCGAGCAGCGCTCGCGGGCGCAGGTAGTCCTGCTCGCGCCACATGCGCTCGAGGCGCGGATGGAAGTCGTCTCGCACCAGTGCCCGCCAGGCCTCGCCCTTGACGCCGCGCCCACCCCAGTGGAGCTTGAAGAGGACGTGCGTGTCGAGGTGGTGGTAGAGCTCGTCGTGGTCGACCGGGATCTCCCGCACGCCCCAGAACGGCGGCTCGGGCACCGCGTTGTCGGTGCGCGCGGCTGACCGGACGCTGTCGTCGTCGGTCGGCAGCGCCTCCGGCTCGGGGCCCTTCTCGCGCAGCCGCCGGGCATCCTCATGGACCGCGGCGACGAGCCCGGCGCGCGCGTCCGGATCGACGAGTCGGTCCATGACGTCGAGCCCCTCGAACGCGTCGTTGCAGTAGAAGACGCCCGGCTCGTACCGGGCGTCGTCGCCGAGACCGTGCGGGTAGAGCGCACGAAGGCCGAAGGCGCGGTTGATCGCAGCCCCGCCGATCAGCACGGGGAACTCGAGTCCCTGCTCGTGCAGCTCCTGCACGCACAGCGGCATCTGCTTCGACGTCGAGACGAGCAGGGCGCTGAGCCCGATCGCCGCCGCGTCCCGTTCCTTGGCCGCCTCGATGATCGTCTGGACCGGCACCTGCTTGCCGAGGTCGACGACGGTGTAGCCGTTGTTGGTCAGGATCGTGTTGACGAGCGACTTGCCGATGTCGTGCACGTCGCCGAAGACCGTCGCCAGCACGACCGTGCCCTTCGTGTAGCCCTCGATGCGGTCCAGGTAGCGCTCGAGCCGCGCCACGGCGCGCTTCATCACCTCGGCCGACTGGAGCACGAACGGCAGGATGAGCTCGCCGGCGCCGAACTTGTCGCCGACCTCCTTCATCGCGGGCAGCAGCACGTCGTTGAGCGTCGGGACGGCGCCGATCTTCTCGACAGAGCGGTCGATCCAGTCCTCGACGCCTTCCCGGCGGCGGCGCAGGATCTGGAAGTGGAGCGCCTCCTCGGGCTCCATGCCGACGGTCGGGTCGGCCGTGCCGGTCTCGGGGCCCGCCTCCGTGCCCTTCGACTCGAAGTGCGCGATGAAGCGCTCGAGCGCGTCCTCGCGGCGGTTCAGGACCAGATCGTCGGCGAGCTCGCGCTCCTGCGCGCCGATCTCCGCGTAGGGGGTGATGTGGTTCGGGTTGACCATCGCGAGGTCGAGCCCGGCTTCGACGCAGTGGTGCAGGAAGACCGAGTTGAGCACCGCGCGGGCCGCGGGCGAGACGCCGAAGCTGACGTTCGAGACGCCGAGCGAGGTCTTGACGCCCGGCAGCTCCTCCTTGACCCGCCGGATCCCCTCGATCGTCTCGACGGCCGACGGGCGCCACTCCTCGTCGCCGGTCGTCAGCGTGAAGGTGAGGACGTCGAAGATCAGCGCCTCACGCTCGAGGCCGTGCGCCTCGCACAGCTCGGTGATGCGCCGGGCGATCTCGACCTTGCGCTCGGCGGTCTTGGCCATGCCGACCTCGTCGATCGTCAGCGCGATCAGCGCCGCGCCGTGGGCGACGGTCAGCGGTGCCACGATGTCGAGCTTGGCCGGGCCGGCCTCCAGGTTGACCGAGTTGACGATCGCCCGGCCGGGGATCTGCTCGAGCGCCGTCGCGATCACGTCCGGCTCGGTGGAGTCGACCTGGATCGGCGTCGGCTGGCTCAGCGAGACCTTCTTGACGACCTGGCGCATCTGCTCGGCCTCGTCGGTGCGCTCGGTCAGGGCGACGCAGACGTCGAGCACATGGGCGCCGCCCTCGACCTGGTCCTCGGCGATCTGCGCGAGCCCGTCGTAGTCGTCGGCCAGCAGCAGCTCCTTCGCCTTGCGCGAGCCCTGCGAGTTGACGCGCTCGCCGACGATCGTCGGGCGCGGCTCCTGCACCAGCCCGCTCGCGCCCATCATCGAGCTGATGCGCTGGGGGCGCCGGGCGGGGCGCGGCGCGACCGGCAGCCCGGCGCAGCGCTCGACGATCGCGCGGATGTGCTCGGGCGTGGTGCCGCAGCAGCCGCCGACGATCGAGATCCCGTAGCGCTCGACGAACTCGCCGAGCGCCTGGGCGAGCGGCTCGGGCTCCTCGGGGAAGATCGTCTCGCCGGCCGGGCCCTGGTGCGGCAGACCGGCGTTGGGGATGCAGTGCACCGGCACGCTGGAGTGCTCGCCGAGGAAGCGGATCGCGTCGCGCATGTCCTCGGGCCCGGTCGAGCAGTTGAGGCCGAGCGCGTCGACCTTCAGCGACTCGAGCGTCGTCAGCACGGCGTCGATGTCCGTGCCGAGCAGCATCTTGCCGCCGTTGGGCAGCAGCGAGACGGAGACCTGGATCGGCACGGCGCGCTCGACCTGGGCAAAGGCCTCGCGTGCGCCGAAGATCGCCGCCTTGACCTCGAGGATGTCCTGCGCGGTCTCGATGATCAGCAGGTCGACCCCGCCCTGGACGAGGCCGCGCGCCTGCTCCTCGAAGACCGTCACGAGGTCGCGGAAGCGGATCTGGCCGAGCGTCGGGTCGTCGCTTGCGGGCAGGTGGCCGGTCGGCCCGATCGAGCCGGCGACGAAGCGGCGCTCGCCCGCGGCGCGCCGCGCGATCTCCGCGGCCTTGCGGTTGATCTCGAGCGTGTGCTCGGCGAGGCCCCACTCCTCCAGCTTCAGCCGGCTGGCCTGGAAGGTGTCGGTCTCGACGACCTCGGCGCCGGCTTCGAGCATCGACGCGTGGACGCCCTCGATGACGTCGGGGCGGTGGAGCACAAGGGCCTCGTGGCACTTGCCCGCCAGGCCGCCGTAGTCGTCGCTCGTCAGGTCGAACTGCTCGAGCGTCGCGCCCATCCCGCCGTCGAAGACGACGATGCGGTCACGGATCGCGGCCAGGTAGTCACGCGGCATGGGCGGGACGGTAGCAGCGATCGGAGCCAACCTTCACACAAG
>JANJTP010000025.1 GCA_024711025.1 Solirubrobacteraceae bacterium | reverse complement strand
GACGATCAGAGGATCGGCAGGTAGCGGTCCAGCTCCCACTGCGTGACCTGGATGCGGTACTCCTCCCACTCCTGGCGCTTGATCTCGATGAAGCGGTTGAACGTGTGCTCCCCGAGAGCACGCAGGACGAGCTCGGAGTCCGCGGTCTGCTCGATCGCCTCCCCGAGCGTCTCGGGCAGCTGCTCGATGCCCATCCGCCGTCGCTCGTCGGGCACCAGGTCGTAGAGGTTCTTCTCCATCGGCTCGGGCAGCTCGTAGCCCTGCTCGATCCCCTCGAGACCGGCCTGCAGCAGAACGGCGAACGTCAGGTATGGGTTGCACGCGGGGTCCGGGCAGCGGAGCTCCATCCGTGTCGCGCGCTCCTTGCCCGGGTGGTAGAGCGGTACGCGCACGAGCGCCGAGCGGTTTCGCCGTGACCACGCGACGTAGACGGGAGCCTCGTAGCCCGGGACGAGGCGCTTGTAGCTGTTCACCCACTGGGCGAAGATCGAGCTCAGCTCGCGCGCGTGGCGCAGCTGGCCGGCGATGAACGCCTTGCCTTCGGGACTCAGGAAGTAGGGGTCGTCGCCGTCGAAGAACGCGTTGCGGCCGCCGTTCGACAGCGACATGTGGGTGTGCATGCCCGAGCCGTTCTCGCCGAACAGCGGCTTCGGCATGAAGGTCGCGTGCCAGCCGTACTTCATCGCGTATTCCTTGACGGTGATGCGGTAGGTCATGCAGTCGTCGGCCATCTTGAGCGCGTCGGCGTGACGCATGTCGACCTCGTGCTGGCTCGGGCCGCTCTCGTGGTGGCTGTACTCGACGTGGATGCCGAGCTGCTCGAGCGCGAGGACGGTCTCGCGGCGCACGTCGGATCCGGCGTCGAGGGTGGTGAGGTCGAAGTAGCCGCCCTCGTCGACGACCTCCGTGCCGTGCTTGTCCTTGAAGAGGAAGTACTCGAGCTCGGGCCCGACGTTGAACGCGTCGAACCCCATCGACCGCATGCGCTCCAGCGCACGGCGCAGGATGTATCGCGGATCGCCTTCGTAGGGCGTGCGCTCCGGGGTCAGGATGTCGCAGAACATCCGTCCGACCCCCTGCTCCTCGGGGCGCCACGGCAGGATCGCGAACGTGCTCGCGTCCGGCATGGCGATCATGTCCGACTCCTCGACGGCGTTGAAGCCGGTGATCGACGATCCGTCGAAGCCCGTCCCCCCCTGGAACGCGTCGTCGAGCTCGTCCCTGCCGATCGAGAACGACTTGAGCTGCCCGAGGATGTCGGTGAACCACAGGCGGATGAAGCGGATCGAGCGCTCCTCGCAGATCGCCTTGACGTCGTCGGCGGTGTGGGGCTGCGCTTCGGCCATGAGCGGAAACCTAGCGTGGCCGGCGGGACGCCAAGGCGCAGCGCGCGAGGTGCCCGGCGCAGGCCCGGGGCGCGCTATCGGGCCGCGAGCGACGGGGCAGGTCCGCAGCTCGTCCGAGCGGGCACATCGGCAGCCTTCGCCGAGGCGACCGCGACGAGCACGAGGACGACGCCGAGCAGCGCCGCCCATCCCGCGATGCGATCCGGCCGGTGCTCGGCGGAGCCCCCGCGGCCGGGCGGACCCTGCGCGCGCCGGTGCGAGCCGTCGGCCTGGACGAGCCGGCGCGGCGCCGGCGGCTGGACTCTCTGGCCGGTGATCCGCACGGTGCGACGGGCAGGCGGAGCGGACGGGCCGCGCGTCGACAGGCCCAGGGTGGATGAGCCGTGCATCGCCGGGCCGTGGGCGGATGAGCCGTCGCCTGCACGAGCGCCATGAGCCCGGTCGGACGATCCCTCCCCGGAACCGCCGTCATGGACCGCCGCGTCGTGGTCGTCGGAAGGCTGCGAGCGGACACGTGCCGGCGGGTCCTCGGGCGGCGCGGGGCCCGAGGCCGACCTTCGCTCTCGTTCGAGGCGCTCGCGTACGTGCTGGACATCCGCCCACCAGACGCCGCCCTGATCCTGCGGTTCTCGGCTGGTCATCGTGTTCGCGAGCCGGGGCTGATCGCCGAGGCCCGAGGTGATCGTTGTTGGCCCGAGTCTTGCGCGCGACGCCCCGGCGAGCGCCGCGGACCGGTGGACTAGGGGGCCTGGGTCGTGACGCCCTCGCCGTGACCGGCGACGGCCGCCACGAAGTTCGCGACGTCCTTCGCGTCCTTGCCGGTCAGCAGGCCGGCCGGCATGTTGCCGATCCCGCGGGCCCTTCCGGTCTCGATGGCGTTCAGGACGAGGTTCTCGGGCGGACGCAGGACGTCGAGGTTCGGCCCGGTCTGAGCGACCGAGTTCGTCGCCTTGAGCGTGTGGCAGTTGGAGCAGTTGGCCGCGAAGAGCTGCCTGCCGTTGATCTGGGCGCTCGTCAGCACGATCCCACCGACGGCATCGGCCTTCGCGTTGTCGGCGTTGGCAGCCATCAGCGCCAGTGGCAGAGCGGCACCTGCCCCGACGCAGACGATCGCGATGCCCACGTATACGAGGCGGTCGGCTGACCGCGAGGGAGGAGCAGAGCTTCCACTCCGGCGACCGGCGAATCCGGCGCCGGCCACCGCGAAGCCCATCACCACGAACGTAGCTACGAATACGGCGACAGCGAGCATGACGGGGGGTGAGCCTACACGGCGAGGCAGCGAAACGATTTGCGCACCCCCTTCACCGCCGACGCCCCTGCGCGAACGACATGACCGGAGGCGCGACCGCACGGAAGCCGGTAGCGCCCGCGTCGGCGCCCGCGACCGGCGCGGCGACGGGCGTGGCGTCCCGCTCTCGCTCCAGCCGACGGCGCTCGAGCTCGCGCTCGTCGAGGAGCGAGATCTCATGGGCGGCGGATGCGATCGGAGCGGGCGTCTCCAGCGAGGTGAGCCTGCGGACGAGGACGTTCACGGCACCGCCGCCGGCGGCATGGCGCTCGAGCCGTCCCTCGGCGACGACGAGCGGCTCGGTGCGAACGACGAGGCGGTGGCGCTCGTAGATCGCGGACGGGACGACGAGGTTGACGGTGCCGCGCTCGTCCTCGAGCAGCATGAAGCAGATGCCGCCTGCGGTTCCCGGCCGCTGCCGCGCCACGACCAGACCCCCGACACGGACGATCTCCCCATGCCTGCGGCGATCGAGATCGGCGCTGGTGAGCGCGCCGCGAGCGGCCAGATCGTCCCGTAGAAGCGCCAGCGGGTGGGTTGCCGTCGTCAGACCGGTGGTCGCGTAGTCGGCGAGCATCGCATCCCAGCGGCCGAGCGGGTCGAGCCGGGGTGCCCCGGGCAGCTCCAGCGCCAGCGCGAGCTGGACGCCTTCCCTCCCGCGAGCGACGACGGGCGGCGCGGCGACCCCCAGCCGCCAGAGCGCCTCACGGCGGGCATAGGGGTTGCCGTACGAGCCGCCCACCCCCGAGTCACGACTAGACGAGCCACCGGCAACGCCCTCGCCGAGCGGCTCGGCGTCCGTGGCAAGGACGCAGGGGACGGGCAAGTGCCCTGCACGGCCCGCCCCCGAGGACACAGCCACGGGCCGCGAGACGCCGGCGAGGGAGTCGGCGGCGCCCGCCCAGGCCAATGCCGCCAGCGACCTCCTCCCCGCCGCTCCCCGCGAGGCGAGGTCCTCGAGCGAGCGGTAGGGACCGCCGGAGCACCGCTCGGAGACGAGCGCCTCCACTTCGTCGGCACGTACCCCGATAACGTGGCCGAGGCCGAGCCGCACGGCACCGTCGGCGGTGACGGTGCAGCCGGCTGCGCTGAGGTTCACGTCGGGCGGGAGGATCTCGATGCCGCGCCGCTGCGCCTCGTGGACGAGCGCATCGGGCGGGTAGAAGCCCATCGGCTGCTCGTCGAGCAGCGCAGCGAGGAACTCGGGCCCGTAGTGCACGCGCAGCCAGGTGGACTGATAGGCGAGCAGGCCGAAGGCGGCACCGTGCGCCTTGGGGAAGCCGAAGCCGGAGAAGCCGGCGATCTGGGCGAAGACGCGTTCGGCGAGCGTGTCGTCGACGTCGTCCCAGCGGGCTGTCGCGCCCTCGACGAATCGCCGGTGGTAGGCCTCGATCGCCGTCTGTGAGCGCTTGCGGCTCATCGCGCGGCGCAGCCCCTCAGCCTCGCCGGCGCTGAAGCCGGCGAACGCCATCGCGACCTCGATCACCTGGTCCTGGAAGATGATCGCGCCAAGCGTGTCACGCAGGACCGGCTCGAGCGAGCGGTGCTCGTAGGGCACGACGTATCCGGGGTCGCGGCACAGGCGCTGCTTGCGCTCGATGTACGGGTTGACCGCGCCGCCCTGGATCGGCCCGGGCCGCACGATGGCGACCTGGATCGTGAGGTCGTCGAGGCTCTCCGGGCGAGTGCGGCGCAGCGATGCCATCTGCGCGCGGCTCTCGATCTGGAAGACGCCGGTGGTCTCGGCGCTCTGGATCGCCTCGTAGACCTCGCGATCGTCGTAGGGGATCCGCGACAGGTCGATCCGCTCGCCGCGCCGCACGGCGATCTGCTCGACGCAGCGCTCGACGGCGGACAGCATCCCCAGGCCGAGCAGGTCGATCTTCAGGAACCCGGCGTCGGCGCAGGAGTCCTTGTCCCACATCGCGATCTTCCGGCCCTCCATCGCGGCGGGCACAATCGGGCAGCAGTCGACGAGCGGCCGCGTTGCGATGACCATCCCGCCGGAGTGCTGGGAGAGGTGGCGCGGCAGCCCGTGGGCCTCGCGGGCCAGCTCGGCGAGGTGCCGCCAGCGCCCTTCGGCCTCCCGCCCCTCCCCCAGCGAGACCGCGATGTCGGCGTCGACCGTGCGCGCCGACCAGCCCTCCGATCCCCTTGCGACCCGCTCGATCTCCCCGGGCGGCAGCCCGAGCGCCTTGCCGAGCTCGCGGATCGCCCCTCGTGCGCGGTAGGTCGGGAAGGCCGCCACGAGCGCCGAGCGGTCACGCCCGTAGCGCTCGTGGATCCGCGGGATGAGTCGCTCGCGGACGTCACGCGGGAAGTCGAGGTCGATGTCGGGAAGGGCCGTGATCTCGTCGTTGAGGAACCGCCCGAGGAGCAGCCGGTTGGCGACCGGGTCGACGTGCGAGAGGCCGGTGAGGTGACAGACGATCGAGGAGACCGACGAGCCGCGGCCGCGGCCCGGTGGCAGCAGCGCACGGGCGGTGTCCGGCCCGCGGACCTCGATGGCCACCTCGCGGGCCAGCTCGAGCACGTCGCGGTGCAGGAGGAAGAAGCCCGAGAGGCCGAGCCGGGCGATCAGCGCGAGCTCCTCGTCGAGGCGTGCCTCGGCCTCCGCACGCAGGCGGTGGCCAGTCGGGTAGCGCTCCTCGAAGCTCACACGGCAGGCCTGCGCGAGCTGCCGGGCCGCCGTTACGTCCTCAGCCCCCGGGTAGCGGTAGCCGAGGTCGCGGGTGAGGTCGAACGTCAGCGTCTCCGCCAGGCGCGCGGTCTCGGCGACGGCGTCCGGGTGGTCCTCGAAGCGGGCGGCCATCGCGGCGGGCGTCGTGAGGACGTGCGCGTGGTTGCCGCGGCGCAGCGGCTCGCTGGCGTCGAGCGTCGTGTGCTCCCGGACGGCGACGAGCGCGTCCTGCAGACGGGCGCGCGCCGGCGTGTGGGCGTGGACGTCGCCGGTCGCCACGCAGGGCACCCCGAGTCGAGCCGCGAGCCCGCCCAGAGCGCGATTGAGCGCTCGATCGTGGCGAGCGAACGGGCGCTGGAGCTCGACGCGAAAGCGCTCGCGGCCGAACGCCGCGAGCAGACGACGCATCGTCGGCTCGTCGCGCACCCCCCATCGAGCACAGCCGCTGAGGCAGACCAGCCCCTCGGCGTGCGTCTCGAGGTCCGCCAGCTCGACGCTCGGCGCGCTCCGCTCGCGCCGCGGCCCCTCGCGCGTGCGCACGTGCGCGTGCGTGAGCAGGCGACAGAGGCTCGACCAGCCACGCTCGTCCCGCACGAGCAGCGTGACGTGCCGGTGCTCGGCCGTCAGCGGCTCGCCGTCGTCGCGGAAGCGCACCTCGGCGCCGTGGATCGCCCGGATCCCGACGGCCCGCGCGGCCTGGGCGAGCTCCATCGAGCCGCTGAGCGTGTCGTGGTCGGTGAGCGCCAGCGCCGTGTGGCCGCGCTCAGCGGCGACCTGCGCGAGCTCCTCGGGCAGCGAGGCCCCGTCGAGGAACGAGAAGGCCGAATGGCAGTGCAGCTCGACATACGACGACACGAACACATGTTCGCACGGGGCGCGGACGTACCGCCCCGTTACGCGCCCCCGGGGGCGTCGCGCCCTAGGAGGTCCCGCCTCGGATGCCGAGGCGCGGCCGCGCCTCAGCCGATCTCGACGTTTCGGCGGAGGTTCCGGTGGTAGCCGCTCATCTGTCGAGCCAGGATGCGCTCGACGATCGGCTGCAGCACCCGCATCGCCCCATGCAGGGCCCCTTCGGCCACGAAGCGCACCTGCGTCCCGTCGCCGTCGGGCTCGAACGACCACGTTCCATCGATCGGGTACGGCCCCTCGACGATGTGAACAAGGACACGCCGCGGGCGATCGAACTCGGTGAGCTCCACGACCTGCTCGAACTCCCTGCCACCTCTGAGCTTGGTGCGCTCGCGAACGCGCGTGCCCAATCGCGGGGGCCCCTCGGTGAGCTGCTCCACCGACGTCTTCGACGTCTGCCAGTCGGCGAGGTTCGAGGGGTTCGTCAGGTAGTCGAAGACGATCTCCGGAGGCCGATTCACGAAGAAGGTCTGCGTGACGCGCATGCCGTGAGTCACGCTACGCAGCAGCCCTGCCGAGAGCAAGGGGCCGGTCGGTCCACGGCGGGGGCGATCCGGCGGAACGCCGCTCAGCGCAGGCAGTCGGCCCGCTCCCGCCACACGCCGCCGGGGCCGCCGTCCGCCGCCGCGACGAGCTCGAGCTGCTCGAGCGTTCGATCGACCTGGCCGCCCAACCCCACGCCCGCCGACAGCCCGGCGCCGCCGCCGGCTCGTCGCAGCCGCAGCGCGTAGACGCGGGCCCGTACGGTGCCGGCCGCTTCGAGCCGCTCGCGCAGGGCGTCCGTCACCGCGACGGCATCGCCGAGCTTGAGGAGGGGCGGGTCGCGCAGCGCGCGGACGTAGGCGCCGGCCACCGCGAGGCTCTGCGGGTTGGACAGGTCGAGGCGGCGCTCGATCGCGACGAGCCGCCCGGACTGCGCGGCCGCCGCGCGGCCGCCGATCGCCGTGTCGAGCAGCCCCGGAAGCCGCGCCCCGGAATGCAGGCGCCGAGCCTCGACGACCGCCAGCTCGCGCGGCGCCCCCGCGCCATCGAAGGTCAGCTCGATGCGCTCCTCGGAGCGCGCCTCGGCGCTGCCGCCGGATCGCCCGAGCAGCCCGAGCGTGCCGACGAGCCCGTTGCGGCGGCGCAGGACGACCGTGCGCGTGCGCGCGAGGCGGTCCTCGCGCAGCCCGAGGACGTCCTCGGCCTCGAGCGCGAGCCCGATGCGGCCCAGTGCGCCGCGAAGCGCCGCGTCGAGCCCGTGCTCGCGCACCACGACGTCCGGCGGACGCGGTGGCGGCGGGCGGTGGCGCACGACGAGGTCGGCGCGACCGTGCGGCACCGCCTCGGCGGCGAGCCGGCGCAGCAGCTCATCGGCCTCCCGTCGACCCGAGACGTGCCAGGTGCGCGAGCGCGTGAGGACGCCTGAGCCCTCGGCGGCGATGCTGGTCCCGACGGTCCGGCCACCGACGCGCAGGCTCCCGCCGAGCACCAGGCCCAGCCCGACGCCGGCGCGACTGGCGACCGTGAGCCGCTCGCTGCCGTCGGAGCGTCGCTCGCGGATCACGGTCTGCCCGCCCCCGAGCCGCACGAGTGCCACGCGCAGCCCGGTTGAGCTGGTCGCGGTCTCGGAGGCGACGAGACATGGCGCGTCGCGTGAGCGGCAGCCGCCCCCGGCGACGATGCACAGCGCCCGGTGGACCTGCGCGACGAGCGCCCCGGCGATGCCGCTCGCCGCGAGCCCGGCGGCGCCCGCACCGAGCAGCAGCACGACGAGCAGGACGAGCGCGAGGTACTCGAGCGTCGACTGACCGGCCTGGGCGCGCACACCCGGTGAGGCTCGCTCGTACGAGGTGACGCGACAACTACCGGCCGGTCACGCGATGACGACGGGCCGGCACGGAATCGCGGAGAGCCCGCGCAAAATCGCTGCGCCGACGAGCGCTCGCAACGTACCGGCATCAGCGATGCCGGTACCAGCCGCCGCCGACGAGGTCGCGGAAGACGACGAGGTCGCTGCCCTCGACCGTGACGACCTCCCAGTAGCGCCGGCGCAGCGGGCGCGGGGTCCACCAGCGGTCCTCGACGAGCCACGACTCGCGCACCGCGACGATCTCGCGGCCGTCGACGTCGAGTGGCCGCCCACCGCTCCCGGCGAGCACGCGCGAGGCGCGCGGCAAGGCGAGCCTGCGAGCGGCTGGGACCACCTCAGGCCTCGAACGGCGTCAGCACCGTGCGGCGCTCGGGCACGCGCGAGCCCGGATCTATCGTCAGCACGCGCAACGCGGCCTCCGGACCGGCGGCGGCGCGCACCTGACACACCCCCTCGCGCAGGCGCTCGGCACGCCGTGCCCGGGGCTCGTCGAACAGCGCGCGTTCGCCGCCCTGAGGCGGACCGAGCCGCTCGGCGGTCAGCCGCAGGCGCTCCGCGGGCGCCGGCAGCAGTGCCAGCCGCGCCGCAATCGCCAGGCGCATGCGCACGGGGTCGGCGGTCGGCTCACGGAAGACCGTTCGCTCGCGCCACGTCCCGCCCTCGACCAGCACCGCCGAGAGAACGGCGGCGCGCAGCGTGCGCCCGCGCCGCTCGGGCCGCGCCAGCAGCCGGTCGACGAGCAGGCCGAGCGCCCGCTCGAGCTGCGCGCCGGACGCCGACTCCTCGAGGTCGAGGACCTCCTCCAGCGTCTCGGTGGGCTCGCGCGGGCGCAGCGGCGCGTCCCTGCCCTGCGCCAGATCGTGGGCCAGCAGCCCGGGGCGGCCGAAGCGATCGGCGACGGCGGCGCGCGAAAGCGCCGCGAGCTCGCCGAGCGTGGCGATCCCGAGCCGCTCGAGCTCGGCGGGCAGGCGCGCCGTCTGGGCGCGCTCGCGCAGCAGGCCGACCGGCTCGCCTGCGAGGTCCCCTGCGCCGCGGACGAGCTGCGCACGGCGCGTCCGGGCGGCCCGCGCGGCAGCCAGCGCGCAGAACCGCGAGGGGCCGGCGCCGATGCGAGCGGGCAGACGCAGCGCCGCACGGACTGCCGCGACGACGCCGTCCAGCGAACCGCCGTGCAGGCGCCGCAGCCCGTCCGCCTCGAAGCAGGCGGCGCCAGGATGCTCGCTCTCGACCGCGGCGCCGGCCGCCTCCAGCCGCGTCAACACACGCTCCCAGGCGTCGGCGACCCCGACGGGGTCGGGAGCGACGAGCGCCAGGCGCGGAGCGCGCGCCAGCGCCTCCCCGAGGCGCATCCCGGGATGGATGCCGAGCGCCTCGGCGGCTCGCGAGACCTCGCCGACGACCTGCTCGCGCCCCGGCTCGGGGGCGAGCGCCATCGGTCCCAGCGCCAGCGCGGCGCGGCCGCCGGCGGCGATCGCCAGCTCGAAGCGGGGCAGCAGGACGCAGACGATCATACGAACGCATGTTCGCACCTGGTCCTGCGAAATTCCAGCCCCGAGATCTCCGACCGATCGCAACGCGCCGGGGGCTGGATGGAGCGGGGCCTGAGCCGGGGGCTCGAGAGATTCACTGGTTGCTTGCTCGTCAGCCGACAGGCTTGAGGTCGTGGATGTCGATCGGCTGGACCTCGTTGGAGAACGTCCGCCCCTCCGGGCCAGTCCAGGTGATCGTGAACGGGCTCTTCCCGTGGTACACGTAAGCGCCGTCGACGATCGGGACGTCGATGACGGTGCCATCAGGGCGTCTGACCGTCACGCGCTCCGTTCCCGTGGGCACGAGGCCGGCGACCGTGGGGTTCTCCAGGCTGCCGTTCTGACCCATGAGGATCCCGGGGGCGTTGCCATCGCGCGCCGCCGAGCAGTCCGACGCTGCGACGCCACCGACCGCAGGCCGCCAAAGGAAGCAGACCTCGTTGCGCGTGTTCAGGAAGGCGTAGGCCTCTCCCTGCGCGGTTACCGCGACGCGCCGAGAGGTCTTAGCGATCTCGAGGGCGGCCGTGCGGTTGGCGTCATCGCCTCCCTCAGACCGGAAGACATCTTCTGGCCGCTGCGAGCGGTCGAAGGCCGCGAAGCGCGACCTGGCGTCCTGTTGTGCCTCGTCCCGGGTTGTCGGGCTGTCGCCGATGGCCGTCACGGCGGCCGTCAGCCCGCCGCCGGCGATCGCCACCGCGATCGTGCCGGCGGCAAGCATCGTTCGAGAGATCATCGGGCCCTCCTTAGACGGCACAGCCGCTGTCGTAGGTGACGTTGTTGACGACGCCGTAGAGCGTGTCTGTCGCGCTGGTGACGAACGTGCGGCCCTCCGACATCGGTGTCGCGCTGGTGACGCACATCCGAGCCATCCCGTCACTGTTGTTGTCGCACACGATGGCCCCGTTGCCACGCAGGTTGCCGGCCGCGGTGATCATGTACACGCAGTTGTTGTTGCCGTAGTAGGCGGCCTGCGAGCGGTTGTAGATGATGCTGTTGTAGTTGCCGTGCCGGCACTCCCAACCCGCCGGCACGGCGTAGCCGCAGTAGTCCTTGCTGAACGCCTCGGCCCGGTTCGCGGTGCCGAGCACGATGGCAAGCAGGACGACGGCAAGCGCCGTCGGGCCGACAATGCTGCCTCGGCCACGCCGCGCGTGGAACAGTGCAGAGGGCATCGACTCTCCTTGGTGGTCTTGGAGCGCCACATCTCATGTGTGGGTACTCTTCAGTTCGTCCTCGCCGAGATCTGTGACCGATCTCTTCACGGTCGGGCGGGCTGGTGTGCCGCGGTGGGCTCCTACCACGTACGTCGACAATGTTTTCGGTTGGATGCCGAGGCACTCGACCGTCTTTACCGTGCGCGCGCCACGCCGCTCCTGATCTACTTCGCGCGGCGGTTGCTCGACGCGGAGGCGGCCGCCGATCTCGTCGCGGAGACCTTCGCCGCCGCGTTCGAGTCACGCCGGGGCTTCCGCGGAACGACGGAGGAAGAGGCGATCGGCTATCTGTACGGGATCGCGCGCAACAAGCTGCTCGCACACGTCCACGCTGACGCGATGCGAGCCCAGAAGACCCGTCGGGTGCCCGTGGACCGTCGCGCTCTCACCGATGCCGAGCTCGAGCGCGTCGAGGAGCTCGCCGGCCTCGCAGATTTGCGCCAGGCGGTCCGCGAGCAGCTTGGTGCTTTGTCGCCGGAGCATCAGACGGCGCTGCGACTCCGGATCGTCGAGGAACTCGACTATGGCGAGGTCGCCGCGCGGATGGACATCACCGAACAGGCCGCGCGTGCGCGCGTGTCGCGCGGCCTTAAAGCGCTCGCCACGCGCTTGCCCGCATTCGAGGATCTGGCATGACACGCCACGACGAACCGAAAACCCCGGGCCTGCCGATCATCGACGAGATCGGGCAGGCGCTCCATCGCGACTTCGTCCGCCGCGAACGGATCGCCCGACGCCGGCGGGCGGGAGGCGTGCTGGCGGGAGCCCTCACGATCATCGCGGCGGCGACGGTCGCATTCGCCGGGAACACCACCCAGCCGGCGCGCGCCATCCAGATCGCGGCCGGGCGTGCCGACGACGCGCACTGGCGCTTGGTGCTCGCCGAGGCCGATTCAGAGGCCTGCCTCCGACTCGAGCCGGCCGGCGGCTCACCGGGACGCGACGGACCGTGCGCCCGACCACGAGGATCGGGGAACCACCCCACCGCCGCGCGGGCGAGTCTCGGTGGCCGGTCCTTTGTCTACGGATTCTCCGACGCCGACACCCGAGCGCTCAGGATCACCACGAACGGTCGCTCCCGCCGCGTCCAGACCGAGGACCTACCACCCTCGGCGCGCCGGCTCCACCTCAAGCCGGACCGTGTTCGCGTCTACATCGCTGTGGTTGGGGCAGCCGACGAGACAGACGCGATAACCGTTGAGCCCCAGGGGCCCGGCGATTCGGACGTCATCGTCCGCGTTCCACGGACCTCCTCACCCTAACCGATGAAGCGGCCGGGCTGTTCGCGACCGCCTCGTGGACGAAGGAAGCCCGCCGTGCGCGCCTCCGCGTAGGCAGCCCGCCCGTCGAGCATCCCCCCACGACCCCATCCGCTGTCCGGGTCGAGCTCGCGACGAGGACGTGTGTGCGGGCCTACGGATCCCCGGCGCGGCTCGTCCAGTGCCGGAACGCCGCACCCACGAACCCTTCGCCATGCATGACATCGCAGTCACCGGCCCCGCGCCGCGTCCGGCACGCCCCGCCGCTCCAGGTACGGCGCCCGGCAGGACCGCCGCCGCGAGATCACGCGGCGGGCCCGGTCCTGCCTGCTACGCCGTGCCCCGAGTCAGTGGGCTCGGCCGAACATCGCCCCGATCCGCGAGGCGATCCGCCAGTCGCCCGCCAGCTCGAGGCGTCCATCGAGTAGCAGACGATCGGCGTCGGCCTGGCGCAGCGCGATGCGCACGAGGTCGGCGACCCCGATCGTGACAGTCGCCGCGGGCCGTACGGCCGGTCCGCGGCGTACGCGGGCTGCCAGCGGTCCGACGGCGATCGTCCACGGCGAGGAAGGGCTGCCGCCGCCGGCGCACAGGTCGATCTGAAGCTCTCCTACGAAGCCCTGGGCCGCCTCGGAATCGAAGCGACCCGCGAGCCTGCGCATCAGCCATGCCTGGCCGCGCGGTGTGCCGAGCCGACGTTCGATCGCAGCGTCGCTCGCGTGCCGGGCCCAGACCGCCAGCAGGCGATCGCGCAGGTGGCCGGGGACGACGCGCATGCGGCTCAGGCTAGGGCGACCCGCCTGATCGGACGCGAGGGCGTGCATCGACGGGACCAATAGAGAGAGCCCTGACGCTCGTCAGGGCTCTCTCCGTAGCACGCCTGTAAGCCGGATCCTGTCGTGGACGACCATCCATCTGAGCGGCCTACCTGGACCTTGGCGGGCAGCCTGCGAGCGGTCCTGCTTGGCCTTGCATCCGGTGGGGTTTGCCTGGCCGCCGTGTCACCACGACGCCGGTGCGCTCTTACCGCACCATTTCACCCTTGCCTGTGCGAGATGGGCGGACGTCCGGCCCACCCCGCCATCGGCGGTGTGTTTCTGTGGCACTTTCCCGCGGGTTTCCCCGGGTCGGTCTCCCGACCACCGCGCCCTGCGATGTCCGGACTTTCCTCGACGGGTTGTCTCTCCCGCCGCGGCCGTCCAGCGTGCACGACTGACGGTAGCGCCGACGCGCCGGAAAGCAAGCGTGTTTTGATGCCAACCGCAGCCTGGGTACGCGACTGCGATCTACGCGCGGCGAGCGCGGTAGCGTCGGGATCATGCCCTCCGGTCACGACGACCTGAAGCGCCGGGCCGAGGCTGCTGCGCAGAGCATCACTTCCCCCTGACCGATAGCCCCCCATCCCGCAAGCCCGCCGAGTCGCGCCGGGAGCCCGGCGGCACGCGCCCCGCTAGGAGAGCTCCGACCCGCAGCACTCGCAGCGAGCGACCTCCGACCGAGACCGCTCGGCTGAGAGACGAAGCGCACCACCGCAAACCGGGCACGCAGTCGGACGCCCGCCGAGGACGTCTTCCCAGGTGCCGACGAGCAGCTCGTCGAGCGTCCACCCACCACGATCGTTCGCACATCCGGCCTGCTCGACGAGGCCGCGAGCTCCACGGATCGACGACGAGTCCACCGGGCACGCCCCACCCCGCGCGCCGACACCGACGCGCCGCCCGCGGATCAGCATCCTCGCAGTGCTCATGTCACGCTCCTGAACAGCCCCACCACCCGCCCGACGATCCGTACGTCCTTGGAGCGGATCGGCTCCATCGCGCGGTTCTCGGGCTGTAGCCGCACGTGATCGCGCTCGCGGAAGAAGCGCTTGACCGTCGCCTCCTCGCCTACGAGTGCGACGACGATCTCCCCGTTGCTGGCCGTCTCCTGCGGGCGCACGACGACGTAGTCGCCCTGCAGGATCCCGGCGTCGACCATCGAGTCGCCGCGTACGCGCAGCACGAACTCGCCGTCGGCGCCCCCTGCCACCGTCGGCACCTGGACGTACTCCTCGATGTTCTCCTCGGCGAGGATCGGCTGCCCCGCGGCGACGGCTCCGACGACCGGCAGGCCCGTACCCCCTGTCACGCGATCGAGCGCCCCATGCACGACGGATCCCGCGCCGCGCGTCGCGCGGTCCAGCAGCTCGAGCGCCCGCGGCTTCGACGGGTCGCGGCGCAGCAGCCCCAGCTTCTCGAGGTTCGCGAGATGGGCGTGGACGGTCGATGACGAAGCGAGCCCGACGGCCTTGCCGATGTCGCGGACCGTCGGCGGGTAGCCGTGCTTGCGCGAGTAGCTCTTGATGAAGTCGAAGATCTCCTGCTGGCGCTTCGTCAGGTCCATGATGCCCCCGGCGGCTTGGTATCGAACACGTGTTCGACACGGTAGCGCCACGCGTGGACGGAACGCAAGGGACCCGCGGCGGGCTGCTGGCCCGGTGCTATCCTCGCCGCTCGCGAGCGTCGGCTCGCCATCCTGCGCCGATGGCGGAATTGGTAGACGCGCTAGGTTGAGGGCCTAGTCCGGGATAACCGGGTGGAGGTTCGAGTCCTCTTCGGCGCATCTGTTTGGAAGCTGCGCTCCGGATCGCTCCTCAGACGGGACCGATCCGGAGCGGTTTCCGTCCCGCAGCGCCCGCTCGAGCCGGGCGTCCATCGCACGCAGGTAGGGCGCGACGAGCTCACCGTAGTCGGCCTTGCGTGAGGCGGGCAGGTCCTTCCAGCCGGTGACCGAGCCGCGGCACCGCGCGGTGCCGCACAGGCAGACGCCCGGGAAGTGGTCGATCG
>JANJTP010000007.1 GCA_024711025.1 Solirubrobacteraceae bacterium | reverse complement strand
TCGAGGGCCGCTCGCACGCCGACGTCGGACGCGACCTCGGCGTCAACGACACGGCCGTTCGCCAGCTCGTCCGCCGCGCCCGCGCGACGCTGCGCACCGCCGCAACCGCCGTCACCCCCTACCCGCTGGCAAGCTGGCTGGCCTCGATCGGCGGCCAGGCGAGCGGAGAGGGCACGGCGCGCATCGCCGAGCTCACGGCGAGCGCCGGGGCGGGCGGCATCCTCACCGCCGGTGCAGCCAAGACCGGCGCGCTGCTCGCGACCATGAGCGTGATCGCGGTCGGGGCGCCGCAGGTCGGCGGGCTCGGCGAGAGCCGCGACAGTGGGCAGCGCGGCGATCGGACGGCCGAGGCACATGAGCCCGCGCCACGGCGGGCCGCCGGGAGGGCGGGCTCCTTGGTCGCGTTGCCCGACGGCTCAGGGAGCCGCGGCGCCGACGAAGCCGACGAGCGTCGCGGGCGCGCCGATCGCGGCGACGACCGCCGCGGCGAGAGTCGCGGCGGGGGCGACGATCGGGAAGACCGAGCCGATCACGGTCGCGACCGACGCGGACGCGATACGCAGAAGCAGGGCGAGCGCCGCGACGAGAACGAGCGGTCGGACGACGACGCGCCGCAGGCCGACGACGATTCCGGCTCGTCGCACGACGCCGAGGAGCACAGCGGCTCGGACGACTCGTCGACGGACGACTCGTCGACCGACGACTCGCACGACCCCGGCTCCGACGAGACCCCGGACGGGGCGCCGGGGACCGACGTAAAGTCCGGTGCCGGGTCAGCGCCGGTCGACGCCGGCGACGACTGAGCGTCGTCTCCAGCCACGAGCCCTGTGGGATCCCCCGGACGCCCCGACGGGGGAGGCAGCTCGAGGGGCGCCGGACGCGGCTGCGGAAGCCCCGGAGCGTGTGGGCAACGTCAATCTCGCGCCGACTCGAAGGCACCGCTCGACGTTCACCACATCATGAGGGGGCGATTGTCGAGCGGCGGCTTGCCGAGTGAGCGAGGTCTACGAAGACCACGCTGACTCGGCCTCGACCGGTGGAGGGGTCGGGCTTCAGCCGGCGCCGACACGGCCCTGGAACGCGGGGTGACGACGAAACGCGGACGCAGCCGCGCCGGCGCAGAGCCACCGTCGCTCGCCCGCCGAGCGCGGCGCCTCGCACGTCCGTCCACCCGTGCCGTCACGTCGCGGCCCGCACGCGCTCCAAGCCGATGAACCAGGTCCAACTCCCAGGAGCGTGCCCCGCATGTCCCGCACCACCATCCGCTCGCTGCTCGCGCTGGTCGCGCTGATCGCCTTCGCGCTCGTGCCGGCGGCGACCGCCGGCGCCAAGAGCGGCCACCACCATCGGTCGGCGAAGAAGGCCCGCTCGGCCGACCGCAACCGCGACGGGCTCCCCGACCGCTGGGAGCGCCGCAACGGCCTGAGCCTGCGCGTCAACCAGGCGAGCCGCGACCAGGACCGCGACAGCGTCACCAACCTCGCCGAGTTCGCCGCCGGCACCGACCCACGCGACGACGACAGCGACGACGACGGCGTCGAGGACGGCCAGGAGACGATCGGGACGATCGCCTCGTTCGAGAGCGGCGTGCTCGTCATCGCGCTCGGCGACGGCCGCGAGGTCACCGGCCGGGTCACGGACCGGACCGAGGTCGAGTGCGAGAACGGCGGCGCCGCTCATGCCGCATCCGACACGCCGGGCGAGGACGACGGCGACCACGCGGACCGCGAGGACGACGACCGCTCGTCGGATCAGGGCGAGGATGACCAGGGCGAGGACGAGCCCGGCGAGGACGACCAGGGCGAGGACGACTCGGGCTGCACGGTCGCCGCGCTCGTCGCCGGCGCGAACGTCCATGAAGCGGAGCTGAAGCTCACGCGCGCCGGCGCCGTGTGGGACGAGATCGAGCTCGAGGTGTAGGGGCCCGGTCGCCAAGCCGGGTCGCGCCCAGGCGACCGGACGCCGCCGGGCGACCGACACGGCAGCCCGAGACGAGCCGCCGCCGGACGGACGGCCGGCGCGATGCGAGCGGGGCGCCCATCGGGCGCCCCGCCTGCGTTGCTCAGCCGTTGATCGCGACCATCCGCTCGATCGGGATGCGCGCCTTCGCGGCGACGTCCGGCGCGACCTTGACCTCGCCGCTCATGTCGCGCAGCGCGTCGCGCAGCTTCGGCAGGGTGATCATCTTCATGAAGCGGCAGACCGCGGCGTTGTTCGCCGGGATGAACTTCACGTCCGGCGCCGCCTGCTGCATCGGGTAGAGCATCCCGGTCTCGGTCGCGACGATGACCTCTTCGCCGGGGTGCTCGCTCTCGGCCTGCTCGGCGTACTTGAGCATGCCGCCGGTCGAGAGCATGTGGACGCCCTCGGAGTCGACGTCGCCGGCCGCCACGTACTCCATCACCGACGTCACGCAGCCGCACTCCGGATGGATCAGGAACTCTGCACCGGGGTGGTCGCCGCGCACGTCGCGGATGTCGGACGGCCGGATCCCGGCGTGCACGTGGCACTCACCGCTCCAGACGTGCATCTTGTGCCCGGTCGTCTTCTCGACGTAGGCCCCGAGGAACATGTCGGGCCCGAACAGGATCTCGGTGTCCGGGCCGTGCTCGCGCAGGATGTGCTCGACCACCTTGACCGCGTTGGAGGATGTGCAGCAGTAGTCGGTCATCGCCTTGATCGCGGCGGTCGTGTTGACGTACATGACCGTCATCGCGCCCGGATGCTGAGCCTGCCAGGCGGCCAGCTCCCCCGGCGTGATCGAATCGGCGAGCGAGCAGCCGGCGTTGTGGTCGGGCAGCAGGACCAGCTTCTCGGGGCAGAGGATCGACGCGGTCTCGGCCATGAAGTGCACGCCGCAGAAGGCGATCACCGGCTCGTCGACCGATGCGGCCCTCTGCGAGAGGCCCAGCGAGTCGCCGACGTAGTCGGCGACGTCCTGGATCTCGGGCACTTGGTAGTTGTGGGCGAGGATCACCGCGTTGCGCTTGCGCGCAAGCTCGCGGACCTCGGCCTGCATCGCGGGAACGTCGTAAGGGGCCTCGGCCGGCACGCCGGCAAGAGGGAGCGTCACGGGCTTCAAGGCAGCGGCTCCAGGATCAACGACAAGTCCAGAGCGGGGGCTGAGTGGGTGATGGCCCCCACGGAGATGAATTGTACACCGGAGTGTGCAATCTCCTCGACCGACTCCAGCGAGACGCCGCCGCTCGCCTCGCAGGTCGCGCGACCGGCGACCCGCTCGACGGCCTCTCGAAGGCCCGCCGCAGGCATGTTGTCGAGCAGCAGCCGCGTCGCTCCGGCGGCGAGCGCCTCGTCGACGTCGCCGAGCGAGCGGCACTCGACCTCCAGCGGCACGCCGGGCGAGCGCTCCCGCGCCGCGCGCACCGCCGCGCCGACGCCGCCCGCCATGAACGCGTGGTTCTCCTTGATGAGGATCTCGTCCCACAGGCCGATCCTGTGGTTGACGCCGCCGCCGGCGCGCACGGCGGCCTTCTCGAGCAGCCGCATCCCCGGCGTGGTCTTGCGCGTGTCGAGGATCCGCGCGCCTGTGCCCTCGACGGCCGCGACGAAGCGCGCCGTCGCGCTGGCCACGCCGCTGAGGCGCTGGAGCAGGTTGAGCGCCGTGCGCTCCGCGGCGAGCAGCGCCCGCGCGGCACCCTCGACGGCGAGCACCGGGCCCCCCTCGCGCCACACCCCCTCCGGCCCGAGCCGCCGCAGCGACGCGTCCGGCTCCAACGCGCGGAAGACCCGTTCGGCGGCCTCGAGGCCGAAGACGACACCGGGCGCCTTCTGGGTGATCGTCGCGCGGGCGCGCGCCCCCGCCGGGACCGTCGCGAGGCTCGTCAGGTCGCCGTCGCCGACGTCCTCGGCGAGCGCCCGCTCGACCAGGTCATCGAGCTCGGCCGAGGTCGCTTCGTCGAGCATCGGGCTCGTCCCTTCCGTGCGGTGTTCGGCTTCGTCGAGCATCCGGCTCATCCCTTCCGTGCGGCGGTCCGCTTCGTCGAGCATCCGGCTCATCCCTCCCGTGCGGCGGTCCGCTTCGTCGAGCATCCGGCTCATCCCTCCCGCAGCACGTGGATCGTCGCGAACGAGGGGTCGCTCGCGCCGTGCAGGCGCGAGCCGACGGCGACGATCTCGCGCAGGTAGCCGAGCAGCTCCCCGGTCAGCCGCTCCCCGGGCAAGATCGCCGGGATGCCGGGCGGATAGCCGGCGATCGACTCGCACGAGACGCGTCCGATCGCGTCCTCGACCGGCACGCGGACGGCCTCGCCGAGAAACGCCTCGCGCGGGGTGACGGCGAGCTCCGGCGGTGCCTCCGGCTGGCGGATGGGCGGCGTGCTGCGCCCCGGACGGCGCAGGCGCGCGACCAGCTCGTCGATGTCGCCGGCGACGCGCAGCAGTGCCGCCTCGGACTCGCGCAGCCCGACGACGAGCACGACGGTCGCCTGCGTCGCGAGCTCGACGTGGACGTCGTAGCTGCGGCGCAGCGCGTCGGCGAGCTCCATCCCCGTGCAGCCGACGTCGCGCACGTCGAGCACGATCCGCAGCGGGTCGTATGCCGCCACGCCGGGCGCGCCGACGAGGGCGTCGTCGACCAGCTCGACGCCGTCGATCGTCCGGAGCTTTGCCCTGGCCGCCGCGATCGCGGCGAGCGTCTCGTGCAGGAGCTGCTCACCGTGGACCGCGAGCTGCCGGCGCGCGCCGTCCAGCGAGGCCATCAGCAGCGACGACGGGCTCGTCGAGCGGACGATCCGCACCGCGCGCACGAGCGCCTGCTCGTCGATCAGGTCGCCGGCCCCGAGGTGCAGCATCGCGCTCTGCGTCAGCGACCCGGCGAGCTTGTGCGTGCTGGTGAGCATCGCGTCGGCCCCCTGCGCGAGCGCGGCCTCGGGCAGCGCCGGGTGGAAGCCGAAGTGCGCGCCCCACGACTGGTCGACGACGAGCGGCACGCCGGCGGCGTGAGCCACGCGCGCACAGCCGCGCACGTCGGCCGCCATGCCGTAGTAGGTCGGCGAGACGATGAACGCGGCCCGCGCCCCGGGCGTGCGCTCGAGCGCGGCGGTGAGCGAGTCCGGCGTGACGCCGTGCGCCATCCCCAGCCCGGCGTCGTACTCGGGGGCGACGAAGGTCGGGGCCCCACCGCTGAGCACCAGCCCGTCGACGACCGAGGCGTGCGAGTTGCGCTGGATCACGACCGGCGCCCCGAGCGGAGCGAGCGCCAGGCACAGCGCGTGGTTGCCCTGCGTCGCGCCGTTCGTCAGGAACCAGGAGCGCCGCGCTCCGTAGGCGCGAGCGGCGAGCGTCTCCGCACGCTCGAACGGAGTCGGCGAGGGACCAACGTCGATCCCGCGGATGTCCTGCGGGATGTCGAGCGCGAGCGCGTCTTCCCCAAGGGCGTGGACGACACCGGGGTCGGCGCCCGCGCCGCCCTTGTGGCCGGGCACGTGGAAGCGCCCCGGCCCGCGAAAGCCGTAGGCGACGATCGCTTCGAGGTACGGCGCCGTGGGCTGCTCGCTGAGCGGTGGCTCGTCCACGGCGGCGGGCGTCAGTCGGCGCTCCCCGCGGCGGCCGCCTGGCGCAGCAGCTCGGCGCGGACGAACCCGTCGAGGTCGCCGTCGAGCACGCGCTGGGCGTCGCCCATCTCGAAGCTCGTGCGGTGGTCCTTGACCATCGTGTACGGGTGCAGGACGTAGGAGCGGATCTGCGAGCCGAAGTTCACGCTCTGCGCCTCGCCCTTCTCGCGCGCGATCTCCTCGGCCCGCTCGCGCTCGCGGCGCTCGAGCAGCTTCGCCCGCAGCATCCGCATCGCGGTGTCCTTGTTGGCCGACTGCGAGCGCTCGTTCTGGCACTGCACGACGATCCCGCTCGGGCGGTGCGTGATCCGCACGGCCGAGTCGGTCTTGTTGACGTGCTGGCCGCCGGCCCCGGAGGCGCGGTAGGTGTCGATCTGCAGGTCGTCGTCGTCGATCTCGATCTCCTCGACCTCGTCGACGACCGGCGCCACCTCGACGCCCGCGAACGAGGTCTGGCGGCGGTTGGCCGAGTCGAACGGCGAGAGACGCACGAGCCGGTGGACGCCCTTCTCGGCGCCGAACAGGCCGTAGGCGTTCTCGCCGCCGGCGCGGAAGGTCGCCGACTTGATGCCGGCCTCCTCGCCGGGGCTGGCCTCCAGCAGCTCGACCTCGAAGCCGCGCCGCTCGGCCCAGCGGATCAGCATCCGCAGCACCATCTCGGCCCAATCCTGGGCATCCGTGCCGCCGGCGCCCGCGTTCACCGTGACGAGCGCGTCGCCGGCGTCGTACGGGCCCGAGAAGAGCCGCTCCTCCTCCAGCGCCGCGAGTCGCCGCTCGATCGACGCGAGCTGCTCGGCGACCTCCTCCTCGAGCGAGGGATCCTCCTCGGCGAGCTCGATCAACGTCTCGAGGTCCTCGACGTCCCGTGTCAGCTCGTGCCAGCCGTCCAGTCGGCGCGAGGCGCGGGCGTGCTCGGCGCTGACCTTCGCGGCCACGGCCTGGTCGTCCCAGAAGCCTTGGACGCCCATCCGCCCCTCGAGCTCCGCGACGCGCCGTGCGAGATCCTCGGGAGCCAGGAACCGGCGCAGCTCGTCGAGCTGCCCGCCGATCGCGGCGAGCCGCTGTGGCGAGGTCTCGGTGTTGGGCGCAGCGCTCACGCTGCGACGCTAGCAGCGAGCGGGCCGGGGCGGCGGCGTCGCCGGCATTGTGGCCCGCCCGCGGCGAGAGCACCGGGCGGGCCGGCCCTCGATCGCGGCCGGGCCGGCACGTGCCTCAGCGAAAGGCGGGGATCACCTCGTCGCCGACCAGTCTGATGGCCTCGAGCACGTCCTCGAACGGGATCCCCGCGCGATGGATCTTCAGGACCACGCAGTCGACGCCGAGCGCATCCCTGTAGGTCTCGATCTCACGCGAGACCTCCTCGGGATCCCCGATCACGGCGCGCTCGCGACGCCACTCGTCGAAGGGCCGGGCATAGCCCTCGGGATCGTTGAGCTCGGCGATCTGGTCCGTGCTCATGTATCCCTGCACGACCGCCATCATCGGACCCTCCGAGAGCTCGAGCGCTCGCTGCGTCGTCGGGGCGATGAACGCCTCGCGCAGGAGCGGCAGGCGCATGCCGTGGTCCTCGTGCCGGTGGAAGCTCTTGGGCTCGCGCGCCGCGACCGCATCACGGTACTCCTTCACCTGCACCTCGAGCTCCGTGAGCGTGGGCTGGTGCGAGATGAACCATGCGTCGCCGTGCGTCGCCGCCCTTTGCACGCCCTTGCCCTGATGGCCGGTCACCCAGATCGGCGGCCGCGGGTCGCTCACCGGTCGCAGCAGCCCTCCGAGCTTCACCTCGTCGAGGTGGAAGCAGTCGGAGTGGAACGTGACCGTCTCGCCCATCATCAGCCGGGACACGATCTCGTAGGTCTCGGAGACGCGGCGCCCACGCTGCTTCTTCGGCACCCCGAACGCCTCGAACTCGCTCGACTGGTATCCGGTGACGCCCAGCAGCATCGCCCGGCCGCCCGTGATGACGTCGAGCGTCGCAAGATCCTCCGCGACCCGCACCGGCTGGTTGAGCGACAGGAGGTCCGCGCACAACAGCCTCATCTCGCCGGCGTCCGCGGCCAGTCGCGCGATCAGCGGCCCGGCCTGGAAGTTCACGTACTTCGACTCGAGGAAGTGGTGTCCCTTGTAGACGAGATCGAATCCCGCCTCACGACACGCGATCACGATCTCCCGGCAGATCTCGTAGTTCCGCGTCGGCGAGAGCTCGCGGTCGAAGTAGTCCAATGCGATTCCGAACTTCATCGCAGCCGTGCCTCCGTCGTTGTTCATTGGCCCACGCTCCGGTGGGATTCGTCGTCGATCAAGTCGCTGGCGCCCGATGGCGGCCAGGCGAGCCCGGCGGCCAGGTCAGAGGACCTTGGAGAGGAACGCGATCGTGCGATCGTGCCGGGGGTTTGCCAGGACCGCGCGCGGGTGACCGGTCTCGACGACCACGCCCTCGTCCATGAAGACGAGCGTGTCGCCGACCTCGCGCGCGAAGCCGATCTCGTGCGTCACCACGACCATCGTCATGCCCTGGCGGGCGAGGTCGCGCATCGCGTCGAGCACGTCGCCGACCAGCTCCGGGTCCAGCGCCGAGGTCGGCTCGTCGAACAGCATCAGCTTCGGCCGCATGGCGAGGGCGCGAGCGATCGCGACGCGCTGCTGCTGGCCGCCCGAGAGCTGCGCGGGATAGGCCGCGGCCTTCTCGGGCAGCCCGACGCGCGCCAGGAGCTCGTGCGCCTCCTTGACGGCCTGGGCGCGAGGGACCTTCTTGACCCGCACGGGCGCCTCGATGACGTTCTCGAGCGCGGTCATGTGCGAGAAGAGGTTGAAGCGCTGGAACACCACGCCGATCTCGGTGCGCTTGCGCGCCACCTCCGAGTCGCGCAGCTCGTAGATCTTGTCGCCCGACTCCCGGTAGCCGACGAGCTCGCCGTCCACCCAGAGTCGCCCCGCGTTGATCTTCTCGAGATGGTTGATGCAGCGCAGGAAGGTCGACTTGCCGGACCCCGACGGTCCCAACAGGCACATGACCTCACCGGCGGCGACCTCGAGCGTGATGCCCTTGAGGACCTCGAGCGGACCGAAGGACTTGTGAACGCCCTCGGCTCGGACCATCGGCACGGCGGTCATGCTCCCTCCCTCGCGGCCACGCCGCGCATCCGTCTGATCAGCAGCCTGCCTCGCTGTATCGGCGTAGGCGGCAGCTGCCGGCTCGTACCGCGCCCGTAGTGGCGCTCGATGTAGTACTGCCCGATCGACAGGATGGTCGTGAACACCAGGTACCAGACGCACGCGACGATCAGGAGCGGTACCTGCTGATAGCTCTGGGAGTAGATCAGCTGCACCGCGTAAAGCAGGTCCACGACGGCGATGACGCTCACGAGCGAGGTCGTCTTGAGGACCTGGATCGTCTCGTTGCCGGTGGGCGGGATGATCACCCGCATCGCCTGCGGCAGCACGATCCGTCGCAGCGTCTGCAGCCGCGTCATGCCGAGCGAGTGCGCCGACTCGACCTGGCCCTCGTCGACCGACAGGATCCCGGCGCGGACGATCTCGGCCATGTAGGCACCCTCGTTGAGGCCCAGTCCGAGGATCGCGGCGACGAACGGGGTTATCACCACGTTCGCGTGGCCGCCGAAGAGCTCAGGGCCGCCGAACGGGACCCCGAAGGTGATTCGCGGATAGAGGGCGGCGATGAAGCTCCAGAAGAGGAGCTGGACCAGGAGCGGCGTTCCGCGCACGAACCAGACGTACATCCAGCTGACGCCTGACACCAGGGGATTCGGTGACATTCGCATGACCGCGAGCACGACCCCGAGCGTGATCCCGAGTCCCATCGAGATCACCGTCAGCTCCAGCATCATGACGACGCCGTCGAGCACTCTCTCGGAGAGCAGATACTGACCAACCACGCTCCACTCGAAGCGAGGGTTGTTGGAAACCGAGTAGACGAGGTTCGCGATCAGCACCAGCAGCACACCGCCGACCACCCAGCGCCCGTAGTGACGCACCGGGATCGCCGGAACCTCCTCCGGCTGCCGGCCGTCGGCCACAGCGGTCGCCATCGCTTCCGACCTCCTCGACGCCACCTCCATCACACGTCACCGCACGAGGGAAGAGCCCGTGATCGGCAATGCCGCCGGGCTTCGCTGCGCTCCGGCTCGCAGCGCCGGACCGATATGAGTGCATGACAGGGCCCACGCCCCGGCACGAACCTGCGCTTTGCCACCCGCGACATCTCTCTCTCCTTAGATCGGGCAGGGAGAAATCTACAGCAGAGTGAAGAGGGTTTCAACCAATCCCAGGAAGCATCGAGTTGGAGTCTCGGACGCGACTTCCGCGAATAGCTGCCAGCAGGTCGCTGGGGCCGGCCGGCGAGCGGTCGATCGTGATGCCGAAGGGGCTCAGGGCGTCGGCGATCGCGCAGAGCACGGCTGCGGGCGCAGCGATCGTCCCGCCCTCGCCCGCGCCCTTGATCCCGCCCTCGGTCACGTCCGAGGGCGTCACCAGGTGCTCGATCCGCATCGGGGGGACCTCCATGCTCGACGGATAGAGGTAGTCCATCAGCGAGCTCGTCAGGAGCTGGCCGTCCTCGGCGTAGGCGATCTCCTCGAGGAGCGCGCTTCCGATCCCCTGGGCGATCCCTCCGGCCACCTGGCCGTCGACCACCATGGGGTTGATGACCGTCCCGCAGTCCTCGACCGCGACGACCTCGTCGACCCGCACGAGGCCCGTTTCGGCGTCGACCTCCACTACCGCGGCCACGCAGCCGTTGCTGTACGCCTCGGCCGGGTCGTACGTCCGCGTGGCGGTCAGCGCCGGCTCGATCCCCGGCGGGCGCGCGGCGCCGCCGAAGTAGGCGAACCGGGCTATCTCGGCCACCGGGATCGCGGGCTCCGGAGCACCGGCCAGGTGCGCCTGGCCGTCCTCGATCGTGACGTCCCGGGGATCCGCCTCGAGCAGGTGCGCCGCGAGGTCGATCAGCTTCGCCCTCACGTCGGCGGCCGCGCGCATGATCGAGCCGCCGCCGACGACCGCGCTGCGGCTCGCGTAGCTGCCCATGCCGTAGGGCGTCGTCTCGGTGTCGCCCTCCACCACGCGCACGCTCTCGAGCTTCACGCCCAGCGCGTCGGCGGCGACCTGCGCGAAGGTGGTCTCGTGCGACTGGCCGTGGCTCTGGAGCCCGCTGCGCACGGTGACCGAGCCGTCCGGCTGGACGGTGACGCTGGAGGCGTCGAGGAAGGTCCTGGGCATGCCGAATGCGACGGAGATCGCGGTGCCGCAGCCCGTGGGCTCGATGTAGGGGCTGAAGCCGACCCCGACGTGGCGTCCCTCAGCGCGCAGGCGCCGCTGGCGCTCGCGGAATGCCTCGTAGCCGAGCATCTCCGCGGCGCGACGCAGCGATGCCCCGTAGCTGCCGCCGTCGAGACGCAGCCCGGTCGCCGTGACGTACCCCGGATCGGGCGGGATGACGTTCCGCAGCCGCAGCTCGAGCGGGTCGATCCCGATCGCCCGCGCGGCCTCGTCGATCAGCAGCTCGCGGGCCGCCTGGCCGCCCGACATCCCGACGCCTCGATAGGCCGCGGACCAGCACTTGTTCGTGAGCACGCCGCGTGCGGACCACGCCGCGCTCGGCACGTCGTAGACGCCTGTGATCAGAGCGGCGGGGCGGAGCGTGTCGACCATCACCGATGGGCCCTGGATCGTGTACGCGCCGATGTCGCCGACGTAGCGTCCGCGAACCGCCGTGATCCGAGCATCCTCGTCGAGCGCGATCTCGAGCTCGCAGATCGTCTCCTTCCCGTGGGTGCTTGCCGCGATGTTCTCCACCCTGTCCTCGATCCACTTCACCGGACGGCCAAGCCGCCGGGAGGCGCAGACCAGGGCGATGTCCTCCATGACCAGCTGGGACTTGTTCCCGAAGCCTCCGCCGACGGCGGGGGTTATGACGCGGCAGCGCCCCTCGGGCAAGCCGAGGATCGTCGTCAGCCACGACTTGACGAGGTGCGGCGCCTGGCTGGAGGTCCACAGCGTCAGCCGTCCCGTGGCCCTGTCCCAAGCGGCGATCGAGCCGCGCGCCTCGAGCGGCGCCGCCTGCTGGCGTGCGGATCGCAGCCGCTTCGAGAACACTTGCGCCGCGGCGGCGAACCGCTCGTCCGGGTCGCCCGTCGATAGCTCGAGCATGCCGATGTCGTTGCCCGGCGCCTCGGCGTGCAGCGTCGGAGCGCCGGGGGCGAGCGCCGTCTCGATGTCGGCGACGGCCGGCAGCTCCTCCCATTCGACGACGATCCGCTCGAGCGCGTCCTCGGCGACGTAGCGCGATTCCGCGACGACGATCGCAAGCGCCTCCCCGACGAAGCGCACCCTGTCGGTCGCCAGGACGCTGCGCGGCACGTACGTGATCCCCTCCAGCCCGGACCCCTGGGGCGCGCAGATCGGCCCGACGAGCGCGGCGAGGTCGCGACCGGTCAGCACGAGGTGGACGCCGTCGAGCGTCTCCGCCTGCGAGGCGTCGATCGACGAGACCACGCCGTGTCCGATGTGGCTGCGCAGGAACGCCGCGTGGAGCATGCGCGGGAGCTCGATGTCGTCGACGTAGTGGGCGCTTCCCGTGAGGAAGGCCGGATCCTCGACGCGTTTCACGGACGCTCCGACGTACCGGGCCGCCGGCGCGATCGACGCCGGGAGAGCCAACTACCGGCCCTCCACCGTCGACTCGCCTGACGAAGCGGTGAGTGCCGCCGCCCTCCTCACCGAGGCGACGATCCCGACATAGCCGGTGCAGCGGCAGATCTGCCCGGCGAGGTACTCCCGGATCGCCTCCTCCGACGGGTCCGGGTCCAGCTCCAGCAGGCGCTTGGCCATGAGGACCATCCCCGGCGTGCAGAAGCCACACTGGAGGCCGTGCTCCTCGCGGAACGCCTCCTGGACGAGATGCAGGCCTTCCGCGCCGGCCACGCCCTCGATCGTCTCGAGCTCCGCGCCGCCCGCCTGCACCGCGAACATCAGGCAGCTGCGAGCGGGCTCCCCGTCGACCAGGATCGTGCACGCGCCGCATACGCCGTGCTCGCACCCGACGTTGGTTCCGGTGAGCTCGAGCTCGTGGCGCAGGAAGTCGGACAGCAGCATGCGCGGATCGGCGAGCCCGCGACGGACCTCGCCGTTGACGCGCAGCGTGACGAGGGTTGGGCCGCTTGCCACAGGCGTCCCGACGGGAGGTGGAGGACGGTCATCCGGGCGCGCGTCGCTCATCGGAGGGACCCCCCTCGCTCGATCGATCGCTCACCCGCGAGCGCGACCGCTCGACGCACGAGGACGCCGGCGACCTCGCGACGGAACTCGCTGGTCGCGTGGACGTCCGACATCGGGTCGATGGTGCGAATCGCCGCGTCGGC
>JANJTP010000002.1 GCA_024711025.1 Solirubrobacteraceae bacterium | reverse complement strand
CTCTTCGCCGGATCCACGCGCAGGACACGGCCGGTCTTGCCGCGGTCCTTGCCACTGATGGCGACTACCTCGTCGCCGCGACGGATACGCATCCCCATGCTAGAGCACCTCCGGGGCGAGCGAGATGATCTTCATGAAGTTGCGGTCGCGCAGCTCACGAGCAACCGGCCCGAAGATGCGCGTGCCGCGCGGATTGTTCTGGGCGTCGATGATCACGGCCGCGTTCTCGTCGAAGGCGATGTAGGTCCCGTCCTCGCGCCCGAACTGCTTCTTCGTGCGTACGACGACGGCCTTGACGACCTCGCCCTTCTTGACGGTTCCCTGCGAGGTCGCCTGCTTGACGGTGGCGGTGATGACGTCGCCGACGCCGGCGTAGCGACGGCGCGAGCCGCCCTGCACGCGGATGCAGAGGATCTCGCGGGCGCCCGTGTTGTCGGCGACCTTCAGCCTTGTCTCGGTCTGGATCACTTGGCGCGCTCCAGGATCTCGACGAGCCGCCAGCGCTTCATGCGCGACATCGGCCGGCACTCCACGACCCGCACGAGGTCGCCCTCGCCGGCATCGTTGCGCTCGTCGTGCGCGTGGAGGGTGGTCGAGGTGCGCATGATCTTCTGGTAGCGCCGGTGACGGCGGGCGATGTCGATGCGGACGGTGATGGTCTTGTCGGCCTTGCTGGAGACGACGGTGCCCAGCCGGGTCTGCGGTGCGCTCGCCTCTGGCGCGGCCGGGGGCGTTCCCTCGCCGGGTCCGGCGGCGCGCGCCTTCTCGCGCTCCTGGCCGCGACGGCGACTGCGCGCCGCGGCCTTGCCGGCCCGCGCAGCGCGCCGCTCCTCCTGGCGCTCGTCCGCGGACCGCTGCGGAAGCGACTCGCCGTCGTGGCGGGCGCGCACGGCGCGCCGCCGCTCCTTCGACGAAAGGCCGGCGAGCGGGTCGCTGGGCGCCTCGTCGGTCGCGACGCCGGGCGCCCCTGCCACAGACTCCTCGGCGGGCGCGACGTCGGCGGCCGACGCGTCGTCGCGCGGCTCCTCGGGGGTCACGGGGTTCTCGGTCTCGTCAGCCATCTCAGATGCGATCGGGGTCGATGCCGCGCTCACGCGCAACGGTCAGGGCGCGGGCCAGATCGCGCTTCGCGGCGCGTAGGCCCGCGGTGCTCTCCAGCTCGCCGGTTGCGTGCTGGAAGCGCAGCCCGAAGATGCCCTTGCGAGCGGTCTTCACGTGCTCGACGAGCTCCTCGGGGCTCAGGTCGCGCAGCTCCTTGGCGGTGGTCGTCAAAACTGTTCCTCCCGCGTGACGAACTTCGTGCCGACCGGCAGCTTGCGGCCGGCGAGACGCATCGCCTCGCGAGCCAGCGGCTCCGGCACGCCGGAGAGCTCGAACATGACCCGGCCCGGCTTCACCACGGCGACCCAGCCTTCGGGCGAGCCCTTGCCGGAGCCCATGCGAGTCTCGGCCGGCTTCTTGGTGAAGGGCTTGTCGGGGAACAGGTTGATCCAGACCTTGCCGCCACGCTTGATCTTGCGGGTCATCGCGATACGCGCGGCCTCGATCTGGCGGTTGGTGACATGCGCGTGGTCGAGAGCCTTGAGGCCGTACTCGCCGAACTGGACGCTCGTCTGGCCCCGCGAGAAGCCACGGCTGCGTCCGCGCATGACCTTGCGGTGCTTGACGCGCTTGGGAGCGAGCATCAGCGTCCACCTCCCGGCCTGCCGCGACCGCCGCCGCCGAAGCCACCGCCACGACCGCCCGGTCCACCGCGTCCACCGCCGGCGAAGCCGCCGGGACCGGCGCCACCCGGTCCGCCGCGCCCACCGCCGCCGCGGCCGCGGCCACGGCCACGGCCGTTGCGGTCACGCCCACGCCGGTCGTCCTGCTGGTCGCCGGACGGCGCGGGGCCCTCGAGATCGGTGAGGTCCATCCCGGTGAAGCCCTCGGGCATGATCTCGCCCTTGTTGATCCAGCACTTCACGCCGATGCGCCCGAACGTCGTGCGCGCCTCGGCGAAGCCGTAGTCGATGTCGGCCCTCAGCGTGTGCAGCGGCACGCGCCCGTCGGAGTAGCTCTCCGAGCGCGCCATCTCAGCGCCGCCGAGACGCCCTCCGACCTGGATCTTGCAGCCCTTTGCGCCGGAGCGCATCGCGCTGGTCAGCGCGCGCTTCATGGCGCGGCGGAAAGCGACGCGGTTCTGGAGCTGCTCGGCGACGGACTGGGCGACGAGCGTCGCGTCCAGCTCGGGACGCTTGATCTCGAGGATGTTGACCTTGACCGACTTCCCGGTGATCCGGTGCAGGTCGCGGCGCAGCGCGTCGACCTCGGTGCCGGACTTGCCGATGACGATCCCCGGACGCGCCGTGTGGATGTTCACCTCGACCTCGGCCGAGTCCTTGCGAATCGTGATCTCCGAGATGCCCGCGTGCGAGAGCTTGCGCTCGATGTGGGTGCGGATGCGCGTGTCCTCGGCCAGATAGTCGGCGAAGTGGCGCTCGCTGAACCAGTGCGACTTCCAATCGTGGATGTAGCCCACGCGCATCGACTCGGGATGAACCTTCTGTCCCATGAGCTTCGTTACTCCTTCGGCGTGAGCAGGATCGTGAGGTGGCTGGTGCGCTTGCGGATCCGTGCCGCGCGACCCATCGCCCGGGGGCGGAAGCGCTTGAGGGTCGGGCCCTCGTCGGCCGTGACGGAGAGGATCCGCAGGTCCTCGCCGAGCAGCTCGTGGTTGTGCTCCGCGTTCGCGACGGCTGACTCGAGCAGCTTGCTCCAGTCCGCGGCGACCGCGCGGGGGGCGTGGATGAGGATGGCCCGCGCCTCGGTGACCGACTTGCCGCGCAGGTGGTCGCACACCAGGCGCGCCTTGCGGGCCGACGACCGGACGTACTTCGCCTGGGCGCGCACGACCGGCCGCTCGCCTGCCGGCTGAGCGCCCTTGGCGGTCTTCCCGCGCCCTGCCGCCTTCGACTCGGCCGGCTTCTTGGCCGCCCGCTCCTTGCGCTCGGCGGCGGGCTCTTCGGCAGGGGTCGCCGGCTCGGCCTCGGCTGCGGGCTGCGGCTCCACGCCGGCGCCCTCCTCGACCGGATCGACCACGGTCTCCTCGTCCTCGGCGCGCTTGTCCTGCTCGTCGGCCATCGTGCTACCGGACCTTCCCCGAGCCCGCGTGCCCGCGGTACGTGCGGGTCGGCGCGAACTCGCCGAGCTTGTGGCCGACCATCGACTCGCTGACGAACACGGGGACGTGCTTGCGCCCGTCGTGAACGGCGATCGTGTGCCCGACCATCTCGGGGAAGATCGTCGAGGTGCGCGACCAGGTCTTGAGCATCTGCTTCTTGTTCTGCTCGTTCATCGCGACGATTCGCGACATGAGTCGCACCTCGACGAACGGGCCCTTCTTGCTCGAACGGCTCACGGCTACTTCCTGCCCTTCCCGCGACGCCGGCCGCGAACGATGTAGCGGTCGGACGCCTTGCTCTTCTTGCGTGTGCGGTAGCCCAGCGTCGGCTTGCCCCACGGAGTGACCGGATGACGCCCCGCCGTCGTCGAGCCCTCGCCGCCACCGTGCGGGTGGTCGACCGGGTTCATCGCCGTTCCACGCGTCTGCGGACGGACGCCCATGTGGCGCTTGCGGCCCGCCTTGCCGACCTTGACGTTCTGGTGGTCGGAGTTGCCGATCGCCCCTACCGTAGCGCGGCACTCCGCCTGGACCATCCGCATCTCGCCGGAGGGGAGCCGCAACGTCGCCATGCCGCCCTCCTTCGCCATGAGCTGGATCCCGGTTCCGGCCGAGCGGCCCATCTGGCCGCCGCGTCCCGGCTGCAGCTCGACGTTGTGGACGACCGTGCCGGTCGGCATGCTCGCCAGGGGCAGGCAGTTGCCGAGCGCGATCTCGGCGCCCTCGCCCGACATCACGGTCGCGCCGACCTGAAGCCGGTTCGGAGCGAGGATGTACGCCTTCTCGCCGTCCACGTAGTGCAGGAGCGCGATATACGCCGTGCGGTTGGGGTCGTACTCGATCGCCGCGACCTTCGCCGGCACCCCGTCCTTGCGACGCTTGAAGTCGATCCGGCGGTAGAGGCGCTTGGCACCTCCGCCGCGATGACGAGACGTCTTGCGTCCGGCGCTGTTGCGCCCGCCGGACTTCTTGAGGCCCTCGACGAGGCTCTTCTCAGGCTCGCTCTTGGTGATCTCCGCGAAATCCGGGTACGTCGCGAAGCGACGACCTGGACTCGTGGGCTTCGGCTTGCGAATCGCCATGACGCTCTACCCCTCCAGCCCCTGAATGCCCTGGAAGACCGGGATCGAGTCGCCGGCGCGCAGCTCCACGATCGCCTTCTTCCAGCGCCGCGTGCGCCCGGAGGTCACACCCCGGCGCTTGGGCTTGGACTTCATCGAGACGGTGCGAACCTCGACGACGCGAACGTCGAAGAGGGCCTCGACCGCCTGGCGGATCTGGGTCTTGTGCGCATCCTGATGGACGCGGAAGGTGTACCGGCCGTGCGCGGCGAGCACGTAGCTCTTCTCGCTCACGACGGGGCGAATGATGACCTGTGTGTGGTCCATGCTCAGACCTCCTCCTCCGCGCCCGCGCCCGAGGCCCGGGCCGTCAGCTCGCGGAGCGCCGCCTCGCTGGCCACGACGCGCGAGGCGCCGACGAGATCGGCGATGCCGGCCTCGCCGGCAGGCAGCACCGAGACGCGTGCCAGGTTGCGGAACGAGAGCGCGACGGGCGCCTGCTCCTCGGTCAGCAGTACCAGCACGGAGCCTCCGGCCGCCCAGTCGCCGAGCAGCTCCGCGGCGCGCTTGGTCGACGGAGGGCCGCCGAACGGCTCCACGTCGAGCACTGCGAGCGAGCCGCGCTCGGCGTGCACCGAGAGCGCGCTGCGCAGCGCGGCGCGACGCTCCTTGCGATTGACCTTGAACGTGTAGTTGCGCGGCTGCGGACCGAAGACGGTGCCGCCGCCGATCCACAGCGGCGAGCGCGACGAGCCGGCGCGGGCACGCCCCGTGCCCTTCTGGCGCCACGGCTTGGAGCCGCCGCCGCGCACGTTGCCGCGCGTCTTCGTCGATGCGGTGCCGCGGCGGCGAGCCGCCAGCTCGGCGCGAACCGACTCGTGGACGAGCTGGCCGTTGAAGCGCGCGCCGAACGCCGACTGCTCGAGGGCGACGGTCCGCTGGGTGCCGAGGACGGGGGCGTCAGGCATCGGTACGGACCTCCACGAGACCGCCGCGCGCGCCGGGCACGGCACCGCGGACGAGGAGCAGGTTCTTCCCGGCGTCGACCCGTACGATCGTGAGGCCGCGCCGCGTCACGCGCCGGTTGCCCATCTGACCGGGGCCGCGCAGGCCCTTGAAGACTCGCGCCGGATAGGCCGAGGCGCCGATCGAGCCCGGAGCGCGCACGTTGTGCGAGCCGTGGGTCACCGGGCCGCGAGCGAAGCCGTGGCGCTTGACGGTCCCCTGGAAGCCCTTGCCCTTCGACTTCCCCGCGACCTTGACGGTGTCGCCCTCCTGGAAGACATCGGCGGTCACGGTGTCGCCGATCCTCAGCTCGCCGCCCTCGTCGCGGAACTCGACGAGGTGGCGGTGCGGCGCGGCGCCGGCCTTCTTGAGGTGGCCGAGCTCGGGCTTGGTGAGGTGCTTCTCCTTCGTGGCGCCGAAGGCGAGCTGGACGGCGTCGTAGCCGTCCCGCTCAGCGGTGCGCTTGGCCGTCACGGGACACGGGCCGGCCTCGAGCACGGTGACGCGCTCGACGCGACCGTCCTCGAGGAACAGCTGCGTCATGCCGAGCTTCTTGGCGAGGATTGCGGGCATGGTGTCAACCGGCGAGCCGGATCTCGATGTCGACGCCCGCGGGCAGGTGGTCGAGCCGCTGGAGCGAGTCGACCGTCTTGGGCGTCGGCTGGTGGATGTCGATGAGGCGCTTGTGGGTGCGGATCTCGAAGTGCTCGCGCGAGTCCTTGTCCTTGAACGGCGAGCGGATCACGCAGTAGACGTTCTTCTCCGTCGGCAGCGGCACGGGCCCGGTCACGTTCGCACCGGTGCGCGTCGCCGTCTCGACGATCTCCTTGGCAGCCGTCTCGATGGCCTGATGGTCATAGGCCTTGAGCCGGATGCGGATCTTGTTCTGTGTGGCGGCTGCCATGTGCCTGCTCTCTGAGCGAGTCGTCCGTCTGCTGTCTGCTTGATGCTGTCTGGTGAGCTTTTGCGCGCCGAGGGCGGATCCCCTTGACCGGCCGGGGGCCCGCCCCTGTTGGTCCTGCGCGTCGTATCTGGTGATGCAGGCGCGGGGGGAGCGGGGCTTGCGTGCCCCGCTCCCGCGCGCCGTTGCTACTCGATGACCTCGGTCACGACGCCCGAGCCGACGGTCCGGCCGCCCTCGCGAATCGCGAAGCGCAGGCCCGGGTCCATCGCGATCGGCTGGATCAGCTCGATCGCCATCTGGACGTTGTCGCCGGGCATGACCATCTCCGTGCCCTCGGGCAGGTTGGCGACGCCGGTCACGTCGGTCGTGCGGAAGTAGAACTGCGGCCGGTAGCCGGTGAAGAACGGCGTGTGGCGCCCGCCCTCCTCCTTCTTGAGGATGTAGACCTCGGCCATGAACTTGGTGTGCGGCGTGATCGAGCCCGGCTTGCAGAGCACCTGGCCGCGCTCGATCTCCTCGCGCTTGGTGCCGCGCAGGAGGCAGCCGACGTTGTCGCCGGCCTGACCCTCGTCGAGGATCTTGCGGAACATCTCGACCCCGGTGACGACGGTCTTCGTCGTCGGGCGGACGCCGACGATCTCGACCTCGTCGCCGGTGTGGACGATGCCCTGCTCGATGCGGCCGGTCGCGACCGTGCCGCGGCCGGTGATCGAGAAGACGTCCTCGACCGGCATCAGGAACGGCTTGTCGAGGTCGCGGACGGGCTCGGGGATGTACGTGTCGAGGTGCTCGGCGAGCTCGTAGATCGCCTGCTTGTACTGCTCGTCACCCTCGAGCGCCTTGAGCGCGGAGCCCTTCACGAACGGGATCTCGTCGCCCGGGAAGTCGTACTCGTTGAGCAGGTCGCGGACCTCGACCTCGACGAGCTCGAGCAGCTCCTCGTCGTCGACCATGTCGACCTTGTTGAGGAACACGACGATGTACGGCACGCCGACCTGGCGGGCGAGCAGGATGTGCTCACGGGTCTGCGGCATCGGGCCGTCGGCGGCCGAGACGACGAGGATCGCCCCGTCCATCTGCGCGGCGCCGGTGATCATGTTCTTGACGTAGTCGGCGTGGCCCGGGCAGTCCACGTGGGCGTAATGGCGCGCCTCGGTCTGATACTCGACGTGCGAGGTCGCGATCGTGATCCCGCGCTCCTTCTCCTCGGGCGCGTTGTCGATCTCCGCGAAGCTCTTCGCCTCGCCCCCCATCTTCTCGGCGAGCACCGTCGTGATCGCCGCGGTCAGCGTGGTCTTGCCATGGTCGATGTGACCGATCGTGCCGACGTTCACGTGCGGCTTGTCGCGCTCGAACTTCTCCTTGGCCACTGCTGTTCGCTCCTGTGTCTGCGTCTTGGGGTGTCGACCTGATCGCGCCTCGGCGAACCAGGGAAAGCTAGCTCAGATGAGCCGCCGCTGCGTTCTAGGCGGCAACCGCCTCGCCGGTGCGGTGCTCGACGATCTTCTCGGCGATGCTCGGCGGAACTTCCTCGTACTTCTCGAACTGCATCGTGTAGGTCGCGCGGCCCTGCGTGTTCGAGCGTAGGTCGGTGGCGTAGCCGAACATCTCGCCGAGCGGCACCTCGGCGGTGATCGCGACGGCGTTGCCGCGCGGCTCCTGACCGCCCAGCCGGCCGCGCCGGCGACTGAGGTCGCCGATGACGTCGCCGATGAACTCGTCCGGCGTCACGACCTCGACCTTGAAGACCGGCTCCAGCAGGACCGGCTTGGCGCGCCGCGCAGCCTCCTGGAAGGCGAGCGAGCCGGCGATCTTGAAGGCGATCTCCGACGAGTCCGTGTCGTGGTACTTGCCGTCGACCAGAGTGATGCGGATGTCGACCATCGGGTAGCCGGCCTTGACCCCGTTGGTCATGGCCTCCTCGATGCCCTTCTCGACGGCGGGGATGAACTCCGACGGGACCGCGCCGCCCTTGATCGCGCTGACGAAGTCGAAGCCCTCGCCGGGAGCGGGCTCGATGTCGACGTAGACGACGCCGTACTGGCCCGAGCCGCCGGTCTGGCGCACGAACTTGCCCTCGACCTTCTGGGCGGTGCCGCGGACCGTCTCGCGGTAGGAGACCTGCGGCTTGCCGACGTTGGCCTCGACGTGGAACTCGCGCCGCATGCGGTCGACGAGAACCTCGAGGTGGAGCTCGCCCATCCCGGAGATCTCGGTCTGGCCGGTCTCCTCGTTCGTCGCGACCTGGAAGGTCGGGTCCTCCTCGGCGAGCCGGCCGAGCGCGACCGACATCTTCTCCTGGTCGACCTTGGACTTCGGCTCGACGGCGACCTTGATGACCGGCTCGGGGAACTCGATCGTCTCCAGGCGGATCGGCTTGTCCGGCGCGCAGAGCGTGTCGCCGGTGACGATCTGCTTGATGCCGACGCCGGCCGCGATGTCGCCCGCGTAGACCTCGTCGACCTCCTCGCGGTCGTTGGCGTGCATCATCAGGATGCGCCCGATCCGCTCGGTGCGGCCGGTCGAGACGTTGAGGATGCGCGAGCCGGACGAGAGCGTGCCGGAGTAGACGCGGAAGTACGTGAGCTTGCCGACGAACGGGTCGGCCATGATCTTGAAGGCGAGCGCGGCGAACGGCTCGGCGTCGTCCGGCTGGCGAACGACGAGCTCCTCGGTCTTCGGGTCGACGCCCTCGACCGGCGGGACGTCGAGCGGCGTCGGGAGATAGTCGACGACCGCGTCGAGCAGCGGCTGGACGCCCTTGTTCTTGAACGACGAGCCGCACAGGACCGGGGTCAGCGCGATCTCGAGCGTCGCCTTGCGAATCGCGGCCTTGAGGCGCTCGACCGGGATCTCGGCGTCCTCGAGGATCAGCTCGACGAGCCCGTCGTCGAAGTGCGAGGCCTCGTCGAGGAGGTACTCGCGCGCGGCCTTCGCGCGATCGAGGTGCTCGTCCGGGATCTCGGTGACCGAGACCTCCTTGCCGAGATCGTCGAGGTAGGTCCGGGCGTTCATCTCGACGAGGTCGATGATCCCCGCGAACTCGCTCTCGGAGCCGATCGGGATCTGGATCGGCACCGGGTGGGCGCCGAGCCGGTCGACCATCGTCTTCACGCCCTTGTCGAAGTCGGCGCCGATGCGGTCCATCTTGTTGATGTACGCGATGCGGGGAACGCCGTACTTGTCGGCCTGACGCCAGACGGTCTCGGACTGGGGCTCGACGCCCGCGACGGAGTCGAACAGCGCGATCGCGCCGTCGAGGACGCGCAGCGAGCGCTCGACCTCGACCGTGAAGTCGACGTGGCCCGGGGTGTCGATGATGTTGATCCGGTTGCCGTCCCACTCGCAGGTGGTCGCAGCAGACGTGATCGTGATGCCGCGCTCCTGCTCCTGCTCCATCCAGTCCATCGTGGCGGCGCCTTCGTGGACCTCGCCGAGCTTGTAGGTGCGGCCGGTGTAGTAGAGGATGCGCTCGGTCGTCGTCGTCTTACCGGCGTCGATGTGCGCCATGATCCCGATGTTGCGGGTGTTCGCGAGCGAGTACTTACGGGGCATGGTCAGCGTGATCGCGTTGGTGGGTCAGAGCAAAGAGAACGGGCCTCTCGGGCCCGCGTGCACAGCAGGGTCGAGGCCCGGATGCGACGCTATGTGCTCGAGCGGTCCATCGTGGAGCAGGATCCTCACCGGCGGAGGGCACGCGTGAGCGGCTCTCCGCGACGGGACGGCGATGATAGCAGCACGCGAGTCGCGTACCCGCAGCCCGGGATGACCGGCGGGACGCTGCGCGGAGCGCTCGCCGCGACGGGCGTCGCCGGCGCGGCCTGCCTCGCCGCGGCGACCTTCCTGCCGGTGATCCGGATCGAGCAGGACGGCACGGTGCTCCCGGCGCTGGACAGCACCGGCTGGGACCTACACGGCCCCGCCCTGCTCGTGCTGGCGGCGCTCGCTGCGACGCTCCTGCCGCTTGCGCTTCGCGGCAGTGCCGCAGCGCCGCTCGCGCTCGCCTTCGCGGGCCTGGGGGGTCTGGCGATCGCGCTGTTCGGCGACCTGCCGGACATCGACCAGGCCGGCCTCGTCGGAGAACGGCTCGCCGGGGGCCGCTCCATCGCCGGAGTCGGCGCCTACCTCGAGGCCGCCGGCTCCCTGCTGCTCGTCACGGTCGGCGCGACGATCGCGCTGCGCCGAGCCGCCTGACCGGGAGGCTTAGGCGTCGGCGGGCACGGAGCTCGCCCTATCGCGGGGGGCACGGTGACAACGGCGCTCGGAGCGAGTGTCGGGCGCGCTGGGAGCGGGTGTCGCGCACGCCGGACGTGGTCGGCCGGCGAGGGCGCGGGACCGGCCGGCAAGGACGCAGCCGAAGCCGATGGCCGAGCCATCGGCGAGGCGAGGACGCCGCCAAGCGGCTCCGCGCACCGCCGGGCGGCCGCGAACGGCGGGTGCGGCGCCCGCTACCAGCGATAGTGGGCGAAGGCCTTGTTGGCCTGCGCCATGCGGTAGATGTCGTCCTTGCGCTTGTAGGCGCCACCCTGCTGCTGCTGGGCGTCGAGCAGCTCGTTGGCGAGCCGCTGGGCCATCGTCTTCTCACGACGCTGGCGGGAGAACTCGACGAGCCAGCGAACGGCGAGCGTGCGCGCGCGGCGCGCAGGCACCTCGACCGGGACCTGGTAGGTCGCGCCGCCGACGCGCCGCGACCGAACCTCGAGCGCGGGGGTCAGGATCTTGAGCGACTTCTCGAGCTCCTCGACCGGATCGTTGCCGGTCTTCTCGGCGATGACCGCGAGAGCGTCGTAGACGATCTTCTCGGCGGTCGCCTTCCGGCCGTCGAGCATCACCTTGTTGATGACCTGCTGGACGAGGCGCGAGCGATGGATGGGGTCCGGCTCGATCGTCCGGATGGAAGCGGCGTTGCGGCGCATTCTCTCGGGCTACTTCTTCTTGACGCCGTACTGGCTGCGGGCCTGCTTGCGGTCGCTGACGCCGGCGGCGTCGAGCGTTCCGCGAACGACCTTGTAGCGCACTCCCGGCAGGTCCTTGACGCGACCGCCGCGCACGAGCACCACCGAGTGCTCCTGCAGGTTGTGGCCCTCGCCCGGGATGTAGGCGGTCACCTCGGCGCCGCCGGAGATCCGGACGCGGGCCACCTTGCGCAGCGCCGAGTTCGGCTTCTTCGGCGTGGTCGTGTAGACGCGGGTGCAGACGCCGCGGCGCTGAGGCGCCGCGACCTTCCGCTTGCGTCCCTTGCCTGACTTGAGGCCGGGCGTGGAGAGCTTCTTCGCCTTGGGCGTGCGGCCCTTACGGATGAGCTGACTGGTCGTGGGCATGCGACGGAGGAGGGTAGCAGCGGACCTCAGGCCGCGGTCGGCACCAGCGACAGGGCCTCTGCGGGATCCGTGTACTCCAGGCCCTGATCGCGGGCGACCGGTGCGTAGGTGACCTTCCCAGCCGCGACGTTCAGGCCGAGCATGAAGCCCGGATCGGCGCGCAGCGCCTCGTGCACGCCGAGGCTCGCGAGCTTGATGACATACGGCATCGTCGCGTTCGTCAGCGCGTACGTCGCGGTGATCGGCACCGCGCCCGGCATGTTCGCAACGCAGTAGTGGGTGATCCCGTCGACCTCGTAGGTCGGGTTGGTGTGGGTCGTCGGCCGCGAGGTCTCGAAGCAGCCGCCCTGGTCGATCGAGACGTCGACGAGCACGGCACCGGGCTTCATCAGCGCGAGCTGCTCGCGAGTGACGACGTGCGGCGCCTTCTGCCCGCGGACCAGCACCGCGCCGATCACGAGGTCGACCTCCGGGAGGCGCTGCTCGATGTCGAGCGTCGTGGCGTAGCAGGTCGACGCCTGGTGGTTGAGCGTGTGCTCGAGCTCGCGCAGGCGGTCGATGCTCATGTCGAAGATGTAGACCTCGGCGCCCATCCCGAGCGCGATCGAGGCCGCGTTCTGACCGACGACCCCGCCGCCGATGACCATGACGCGCCCGGCCGCGACGCCGGGGACCCCGCCGAGCAGCAGGCCGCGGCCGCCGAGCGGCTTCTCGAGCATGAATGCGCCCGCCTGGGTCGCGATCTTGCCGGCGATCTCGCTCATCGGCGCCAGCAGCGGCAACCGGCCGAGCCGGTCCTCGACGGTCTCGTAGGCGACGCACGTCGCGCCCGACGCGACGAGCCCCTGCGTCTGCTCGGGATCGGGGGCGAGGTGCAGGTAGGTGAAGAGCGTCTGCCCCTCGCGCAGCTTGGCGATCTCGACGGCCTGGGGCTCCTTGACCTTCACGACGAGGTCGGCCCCCGCGAAGACGGCGTCGGCGTCGGGGACGATCTGCGCGCCCTGGGCGACGTAGTCGGCGTCGCTGATCGCCGAGCCCTCGCCGGCGCCCTGCTGGACGATCACCTCATGGCCTGCGGCCGTCAGCTCGCGCACCCCCGAGGGCGTCAGCGCGACGCGGTACTCATCCTTCTTGATCTCGGTGGGGACACCGACCTTCATGGGCCATCTCCTCGGATTGTGCGTTCAACTGCGATGATGCCCGTCGGCCGCCTTATCGCAAGATACGCCGGAAGGATTCTGTGCAAACCACGGTCCTCGACGACACCGACTTCCAGATCATCAACGTGCTCGTCCGAAACGGAAGGGCCTCTTTCTCCAGCATCGGCGATGCCGTCGGCCTGAGCCCGCACGGCGCGGCCGACCGCGTGCGACGCCTCCAGCGGGCGGGGATCATCACCGGCTTCACCGCGACGGTCGACCTGGAGGCCGTGGGACGCGCGCTCGACGCCTTCATCGACGTGCGCCTGCTGCCCGCGACGCTGCCGGAGGTGTTCGAACGCTACGTGCGCGACCTGCCGGCGGTGCGCGAGGTGGCGTTCGTGACCGGGCGCTTCGACTACCACGTCCGGGTCGCCTGTCAGAACCCCGAGGACCTGGACGAGACCGTGCGCGCGATCCGCGGCGACGGCGGCGCAGCCCAGACCGAGACCCGGATCGTCCTGCGGGCGACCGCGGGCGCCCATCCGGTGGGACGAGCGTGACCGGACCGGATCATCGCGCCGCCTCGCGCCCCGATGGCCGGACGATCTCGCGACCGCGCAGCGCGAGCCAGAACTCGATCCGGTCACGCGCCGACCCCAGATCGCGCCCGGTCAGCTCCTGGATCTTGCGGATCCGGTAGCGCAACGTGTGACGGTGGCAGTAGAGGCGGCGCGCCGCCGACTCCCACTGGCCGTTGCACTCGATGAACGCCTCGAGCGAGCGCATCAGCTCGCCGCCGTAGTGACCCTCGCCGCCCTCGATCGGCGCGAGCATCGAGTCGCAGAAGAGCCGCAGCGCCTCGCTGTCCTGCAGCGAAAGCAGCAGCTGGAACGAGCCGAGGTCCCGGTAGGTCGCGACGGTGCTGACGGGGTCGTCCGACGTCGGGACGCGAGGGCCGCCGTTGCCGTTCGCAGCGACGGGCTCGCGTCGCGCAGCCACGCTCATCTCGCGTGCCTCGAGCGCGAAGCGGGCCTCGTTCCAGCTCTCCCTGACGCGACCCGCCGGAATGGCTCGCCCGGCGCCCGCGGCAATCGGCGCGCCGACCTGGGTGCCCACGCGCACCGCGACCCGCTCCGCCAGCTCGAAGAGGTCCTCCTCGGCGAAGCCCGGGAGCAGCGCGCCGACGAACCGCTCGCGACGGGCGACGAGCGCGCTCACCGACTCGCCGCGCAGGGCCTCGCCGAGCGCCAGCTCGGCGCGCTCCGCGAGCCTCTCCTCCGGCGCGAGGACGAGCACCGTGACCCGCCCGCCGAGGCCGAACGGCTCGAGCCGGCGGGTCAGCTCGGGACCGGCCAGCTCGCCCGCGATCGCCGCGTTGAGCAGATCGCCGGCGAGCCGGCGCTCCGTCGTGTCCGCGACGCGTCGGCGCAGCAGCTCGAGCGCGACGACGGTGACCGCCTGATGGAGGATCAGCCGGTCGATCTCCGCGAGCGCGCCGTCGTCCTTCGCGGCGACGAGCCACGCCTGCGGAAGTCCGCCGTCCGGGGAGTCCGGAGAGCCGACCGGCAGCGCCAGCGCCCGCCCTGCGAGCTCGGGATGCATCGGCACGAAGCCACGCGCATCGGCGCGTCGCGCCCGCTCGCGCAGCTCGCCGCCGAGCGTCGCGACCAGTCCCGGCGGCAGCTCGCGCCGAAAGGCGTGCGTAGCCTGCGGCTCGCCGCGCGCGTCGTAGATCAGCGCGGGGCCGCCGATCAGCGTCGCGAGCGCCGCCACGACCGCATCGAGCCCACGCTCGCTGAGGACGATCCGCTGCAGGCGCTCCTGGGCGGCTATCGAGCGACGCAGCAGCGCGTACTGCTCGTTGACCAGGCGCGTGAACGCGCGCTCCGTGATCGCGATGAACGGCAGGTCGCGCGGCAGCTCGACGAGCGGGAAGCCCGCACGCTCCGCCGCTCGCACGAGCGCCTTGGGAGCGCTTTCGTGCGAGTGGCCGAGACTGAAGCCGAGCCCCGCCAGCCCGTGGCCGGAGAGGCGGGCGATCAGCTCGCGCTGCTTGGCCGGGGTGTCGAGCGCCATGCCGGTCGTCAGCAGCAGCTCGCCGCCGGAGAGGAACGGCGTCGGATCGAGCAGCTCCGAGATGTGCACCCAGCGGACGGGGGTGTCGAGCGCGTCCTCGCCGGCGAGCACGCGAACGTCGAACTCGGCGAAGACCTCGCGTAGCGTGAGCATCGGTTGTCGGCCGGCCGGCGCTGGGGCTCCCTCAGTGGGAGCCCATGCGCATCGAGGCCTCCTCGAGGACCGGACGCAGCACGGCCTCGATCTCCTCGAACTGCTCGGGCCCCGCGATCAGCGGCGGAGCGAGCTGGATGACCGGGTCGCCGCGGTCGTCGGCGCGGCAGATCAGCCCGCGGCGGAACAGCTCGCCGGAGAGGAAGCCGCGCAGCAGCGTCTCGGCCGCCTCGCCCTCGAAGGACTCCTTGGTCTCACGGTCCTTTACGAGCTCGATCGCGTGGAAGTAGCCGACGCCACGCACGTCGCCGACGATCGGGATGTCGCGCAGCGACTCGAGCATCGCGCGGAAGTGGGGCTCGTTCTCCCTCACGTGCTCGAGGATGCCCTCCTCTTCGAGCGCCGCGATATTCGCGAGCGCGACGGCCGAGGCCATCGGATGCCCGCCGAACGTGAAGCCGTGCAGGAAGCTGTTGGCGCCCTCCAGGAACGGCTCGATGACGCGATCGGAGGCGATCATCGCCCCCATCGGCGCGTACGACGAGGTAAGCCCCTTCGCCGTCGTGATGATGTCGGGCTGGTAGCCGAAGCGCTGCGCGCCGAACCACGTGCCCAGGCGTCCCCACGAGCAGATGACCTCGTCGGAGATCAGCAGGACGTCGTAGCGGTCGCAGATCTCGCGTACCCGCTGCCAGTAGCCATCGGGCGGCACGAGGCAGCCGCCCGCGTTCTGGACCGGCTCCATGATGACGGCGGCGACGGTCTCCGGGCCCTCGAACTCGATCCGCTGGGCGACCGCGTCGGCGAGCGTCTCGACGCCGTGGCCGGGCGGCAGCCGGTAGAGGTTCGTGTTCGGGACGTGGCAGCCGCCGGGGGTGAACGGCTCGTACGGCGTGCGCAGGCCGGTCACGCCGGTCGCCGCGAGCGCTCCCAGGGTCGTGCCGTGGTAGGCGACCTCGCGGGCGATGAACTTCGTCTTGTTGGGGTTGCCGGTGAGCTTGTGGTACTGGCGGGCGACCTTGAGCGCGGTCTCGACCGACTCACCCCCGCCGGACGTGAAGAAGACGCGGTTGAGGTCCCCGGGGGTGAGCGACGCGATCTTCGCCGCAAGCTCGATCGCCGGCGGGTGGGCGTAGGACCACGTCGTGAAGAAGCCGAGCTCCTTGGCCTGATCGACGCCGGCCTGCGCGATGTCGGCGCGGCCATGGCCGATGTTCACGCAGAACAGCGCGCTGAGGCCGTCGAGGAAGCGGTTGCCGTGCTCGTCCCATACGTAGCAGCCGTCGCCCTTGACGATGATCGGCATCTCGGCGCCGCGGCCGTAGGCGCCCATGCGGCTGAAGTGCAGCCATAGGTGGCGCTTGGCAAGCTCCTGGTGGTCGATGGTGGTGCTCGACGCGATGGTCGACGTCATGCTCCGTGCCCTCTCTTCGCTCCCGCGGGAGAATCGTTCGCCACCGCGGATGATCCGTTGATCGTTCTGGACAACGTAGCGTGGGCGTACGGCGCCCGAAGCTGCCGTTCTGCACGATCCCATGAAGCCTGCCTGTACAGAATGTACAAATCAGAGCCCCGTTGGGCCGGTCCGTCGTCAGAGCGAGGCCGTGCGAGCCCTGGACCCTCGGCGAGCCGGCCATGACGGCGCCTTTCGAGCCCGCCGTCGCGGACGACCGCCCGGCCTCCTACCCGCTCGACTCGTCGCGCGGGCGCAGCGCCTCGTCGCGAGCCGCGCCCGCGCGGCGCACCGCCTCCGCGAGGCGCTCCAGGCGGGGGTCCCCCGCCCGATCCGCGAGGTTGATCTCGACGAGCCGGGAGGCCGCTCGGCAGGCGGCCTCCGCGAGCAGCGCGCCCGTCACGGCGTCACCCGTCAGGTGCGTGTTGCCGGTCCGCGCCACCTCCGCCGCCAGCTCCGCCACCGCGGCGGCCACCTCCGCCGCGGCGAGCGGCGTCTCCGCGGCAGCCGACAGGGCGTCTGCCAGCCGCTGCGCCCGCTCCGGGTGCTCCGGCGGGAGCTGCAGCGCGGCCAGCACCGGCGCATAGCCCTCGGAGTCGTGCTCGGCCAGCTCGCACGCACGGCTGCGCAGCTCGCCGGCCTGCACACGGATCGCCGCCATCCGCTCGTGCACGTCGGCGTAGCGGGGCCGCGCCAGCGTGAACGAGGCCGCCATCTCGGCGAGGCCGGCGCCCATCGCGCAGGCCCACGCCGCGCAGCCGCCGCCGCCCGGAGACGGGCTCTGGGCGGCGACGTCGTCGAGCAGCTCGCTGAGCGCCCGATCGACGAACGCGCTCGTCACGGCCGCCCCCTAGAAGAGCCCGACGGTCTTGCCGTCGGCGTCGATGTCGATGTCGAGGGCGGCCGGCTCCTTGCCCAGGCCGGGCATCTGCATGATGTCGCCGCACAGCGACACCAGCCAGCCGGCTCCGGTGTAGGCGCGGATGTCGCGCACCGGGAGCGTGAAGTTCTCCGGCGCGCCCAGCAGCAGCGGATCCGACGAGAGTGAGAGGTGCGTCTTCGCCATGCAGATCGGGAAGTGCCCGAGCCCGTCGGCGATGAACTGCCCGATCTTCTTCTCGGCCTCCGGGTAGTAGAAGACGCTCGAAGCCCCGTAGACCTTCGTCGCGATCGCCTCGATCTTGTCCGGGATCGAGTCCGCGTCGGCGTAGAGCGGGCGGAAGCCGTTGGGCTGCTCGCATGCCGCGACGACCGCCTCGGCCAGGGCCGCCGCGCCGGCGCCGCCCTTGGCGAAGCCCTCGTTGACCTCCGCGCCGAACACCCCGGCCTCCTTCGCCAGGCGCTTGACGAGCTCGACCTCCTCGTTCGTGTCGCCCTGCATGCGGTTGACGGCGACGACGCAAGGGACTCCGTACTGGGCGACGATGCCGATGTGGCGGCGGACGTTCGCCATCCCGGCCTCGATCGCCGACAGGCCCCGTTGGCGATCAGCCCTCGGATCGTCATCCATTCCGCCGTGGTGCTTGATCGCGCGCACGGTCGTCACCAGGACGACGGCACTGGGCGTGAGCTCGCCGAAGCGGCAGACGATGTCGAAGAACTTCTCCATCCCCATGTCCGACCCGAAGCCCGACTCCGTGACGACGTAGTCGCCCATCTTCATGCCGATCAGGTCGGCGACGAGCGAGTTGTTGCCGTGGGCGATGTTCGCGAAGGGCCCGCAATGCATCAGGCAGGGCTGACCCTCGAGCGTCTGGACGAGGTTCGGCTTGATCGCGTCCTTGAGCAGCACCGTCATCGCGCCCGCCGCGCCGAGGTCCTCGGCCGTGATCGGCTTGCCGCCGTCGAACGAGTGGGCCACCGTGATCCGCCCGAGCCGCGCGCGGAGGTCGTGCAGGTCGCGGGCGACGGCCATGATCGCCATGACCTCCGAAGCGGCCGTGATGTCGAAGCCGGTCTCGCGCGGGTAGCCGTTCGCCCTGCCGCCGAGACCGATGGAGGTCTGGCGCAGCGCGCGGTCGTTCATGTCCAGTGCACGGCGCCAGCCGACGCGCAGCGCGTCGATCTTGTGCGGGTTGCCGTGGAGGATCGACGCGTCGAGCATCGCCGCGAGGAGGTTGTTGGCGGCGCCGATCGCGTGGATGTCGCCGGTGAAGTGGAGGTTGAGGTCCTCCATCGGCACCACCTGCGTGAGCCCTCCGCCGGCCGCGCCGCCCTTGACGCCGAACACGGGACCGAGCGACGGCTCCCGCAGGCACGCGACCGAGCGCTTGCCGATCGCGCCCAGGCCCTGGGTGAGCCCGACCAGCGTGGTCGTCTTGCCCTCCCCCGCCCTGGTCGGCGTCATGCCGGCGACGCAGACGATCTTCCCGTTCGGCACCGACGCCATACGGTCGAGGACCGACAGGTCGATCTTCGCCTTGTAGCGGCCGTACGGCTCTATCTCCTCGGGCAGCAGGCCGCAGCTCTCGGCGATCTTGTCGATCGGGATGAGCTCGTGCTCCTGCGCGATCTCCAGGCTGGACTTCATCTCTCTCTCACACCTTCGCTCGTTTTCACAGCGGCGGGCGGCTCGGCACGCTACAGGTTGGAGCAGCGGTCTGTGATGAGCGCGCCGGTGGGGCCTGCGAGCGCCGGGCGATCGGTCCGCGTGCGGCCCGCCGGGCGGGGGCCGGGGTCGGCCCGGGTGGTGCGCGCTCCGCCTGGCCGCGCCGGACGGCACGGCCCTGGCGAGCGCCGGCGCACGTTGCCCGTGCCGGCGGGGCTTTGCGCCTTAGGAGAGGGGCGCCGCGGCGGGCCTTGGGGCGACCAACGCCGCGCGCGGCGCGGGCGTCAGCGCCGACGCGCCGATGACGAGGAGGAAGGCGATCGCCTGGAGCGTGATCCCGAGCGGATCGCCGGGCATCGGATCGCTGAAGACCAGGACGCCGCCCGCGATGGTGCAGATCGTCGCCGCGCTGCCGGTGATCGCGATCACCTCGACAGCGCCGCCGACCTGGAGGCTGCGCGCCGAGGCGTAGAACGCGCTGGCCGAGGCGAGCAGCGCCACCGCGGTCCAAGGGCTGAGCAGCGCGATCGCGCCCTGCATCCCGACCAGCCCCGAGAGCGCCTTGATGGAGACGCTGCAGACGCCGAACAGGATGCCCGACGCCGCCGCCAGTGCGATCCCGTGGTGCTCGGCGCGAGCGCCGGCGGCCCGCGGGCCGATGATCAGGAGGGCCCCGACGCCCAGCAGGCCGGCCTCGAAGGAGATGAGCGCGGCGAGCGAGTACGAGGCGCTCGCACCGGTCACGCGCGGCATCGTCACGGCGAGCAGCATCAGCCCGACCGCCGTCAGCCCGACGCCCCACCACTGTCGGCGCTCGACTCGCAGGCCGAAGAGGCGGTCGGCCATGACGGCGATCAGCGCCACGCCGCCCGCGATGACCGCCTGCACGACGGACAGGGGCGCGAGCGTCAGCGCGGCGACGTGGAGCAGCCATCCGACGAGCCCGACGGCCATGCCCGCGGCGAACCACCGCGAGCGCCAGAGCCCGATCGCGCTGCGCAGCGGATGGCGGATGTCCACCGGCGCGGCTGCCACGGCACCGCGATGCTTCAGGAAGAAGGCCGCGTTGCCCGCGAGCGCGCTGATGAGCGCGAGGAGGATGCCGAGATTGAGGCTCATTTGGGGGGGCGACGCACGGGGCGGCGGGCCCCCGGCCTGGCGTTCGGCAATCTCGCGATCGAAGCGGACGAAGCCCGGTTCGAGCACGATGCGTCCCACGCAGGGTAGCCGTCCGAGCGCCTCGCCGCACCGCGCCGCGCGCGTTCCCGGCCCGTGCCGATATCCGCGACGAGCCCCCGGCTCGCCGGCTGCGGAAAGCGTTCTACGGGCAGTGGCAGCGAGGATGCGGCGGGTGGTCGCGTGGGCGCGATGAGCGGCGGCGGCGACCCGTCGGCCGAGGGCTGCGATCGTGCGATCCGGCCGCTCGAGCCCACTCCGCTCGAGCGTTCGACCGGTCGATGGCGAGCGTCGGTCAACACGCTCGACTAGCTTCGGCCCGGACCGCCAAGCCCCTTCCCGGCCGGACGAGGCGCCGGCCGCGGGCCCAGGGGCGTCAGGCGCCCGCAGACGCCGCCAGCCCGGCGAGCGGCTGCGGGATGCAATCGCGACGACCGTGGCCGGCCGATAGTGCGCTAAGCACGGTGGGTCGCCGTCGGAGGCGTCAGGCGCCCGCAGACACCGCCAGAACCCTGGCGAGCGGCCGCGGGATGCAATCGCGACGACCGTGGCCGGCCGATAGTGCGCTAGCACGGTGGCCGGCCACGGGTGGCGCGAGGCGCCCGCAGACGCCGCCAGCCCGGCGCGCGGCTGCGGGATGGATGACGTCCACGCCGGCGACCCGATAGTGCCTACTAAGCACGGTGGGTCGCCGTCGGGGACGTCAGGCGTCCGCAGACGCCGCCGGGGCGTCAGGCGTCGGGGGGGATGTCGAGCTCGGCGAGCTCCTCGGCAAAGCCGGTCTCGCCGCCGGTGCCGATCTCCTCGAGCGTCGAGAGGTCCTGCTCGAAGCCGGCGCCGAGGCCGGAGCCGAAGTCGTCCTCGCCGAGGCCGAGCTCGGCGGCGAGCTCCTGGTGGTCGAGCAGGCCGACGTCCTCGATCCGCGGAAGCGGCTCGGTGGGCTCGATCTCGATCCGCCGGTAGCGCTTGAGGCCGGTGGCGGCGGGGATCAGCTTGCCGATGATGACGTTCTCCTTGAGACCGGCGAGACCGTCCTTCTTGCCTTCGAGCGCGGCGTCGGTGAGCACCTTCGTCGTCTCCTGGAACGATGCCGCGGATAGCCACGAGTCGGTGTTGAGCGACGCCTTGGTGATGCCGAGGATGACCTCCTCATACTGCGCGGTCTCGCCCTTGGCATCGCGTACGCGCTGGTTCTCGCCGAGGAAGTCGTAGCGATCGATGAGCGCTCCCGGCAGGTACTCGGTGTCGCCCTTCTGATCGACGCGGACCTTCTTCATCATCTGGCGGACGATCAGCTCGATGTGCTTGTCGTCGATGTCGACGCCCTGGGACTTGTAGACCTCCTGGACCTCGTCGACGAGGTACCGCTCGGTCGCGGTCCGCCCGCGCATCCGCAGCAGGTCATGCGGGTAGAGCGAGCCCTCGTTGAGCTGCGCGCCGCGGGTGACGCTGTCCCCGTCCCGTACGAGCACGCGGGTGCGACGCGGGAAGGCGTGACGGTGCTCCTCGTCGGAGGCGTCGGTGACGATCACGTTGAGCGCCTTCTCGGTCTCCTCGATCGAGACGCGCCCGTCGTGCTCGGCCATCTCGGCCAGGCCCTTCGGCTTACGGGCCTCGAACAGCTCGACGACACGCGGCAGTCCGTGCGTGATGTCCGCGCCGGCGACGCCGCCGGTGTGGAACGTGCGCATCGTGAGCTGGGTGCCCGGCTCGCCGATCGACTGTGCCGCGATGATGCCGACCGCGTCGCCGATCTGCGCGAGCTTGCCGGTCGCCAGAGAGCGCCCGTAGCACGCCTGGCAGACGCCGATCTGCGCCTCGCACTTGAGGGTCGAGCGGACGGGAACGCCGTCCTCCACGAGACTGTCGGCGCTCGCCACGAGGTCCGCCAGCTCCGCGCGGTCGATCTCGACCCCGCGCTCGACGATGACCCGCCCGCGCTTGGTCGCGACGTCCTGCGCCGCCACGCGGCCGACGAGGTTCTTGTTCGGCTCACCCTGTGCGTCGAGCACCGGGAGCGCAACGTGCTCGGACGCGCCGCAGTCGAGCTCGCGGATGATCACGTCCTGGGCGACGTCGACCAGCCGCCGCGTCAGGTAGCCGGAGTCCGCGGTGCGCAGCGCCGTGTCGGCGAGGCCCTTGCGGGCGCCGTGCGTCGAGATGAAGTACTCGAGCACATCCAGGCCTTCCATGAAGTTGGCCTTGATCGGCTGCTCGATGATCTCGCCCTTCGGGTTGGCCATGAGGCCGCGCATGCCGGCGAGCTGGCGGATCTGCTTGAACGATCCGCGGGCGCCCGAGTCGGCCATCATGAAGATCGGGTTGAGCTCGTCGAAGTTCTCCTCCATCGCCCGGGCGACCTCCTCGGTCGCTCGGGTCCAGGTGTCGACGACCGCCTCGTGGCGCTCCTGCTGGGTGATCAGGCCCGTGTCGTACTGGTCCTGGATCTCGGTCACCTCGTCCTCGTAGCGGCTGAGGATCTCGCCCTTGGACTGCGGGATCACGACGTCGTTCTTCGAGATCGTGATGCCGGCGAGCGTCGAGTAGCGGAAGCCGAGGTCCTTGAAGGCGTCGAGCACCATCGACACCGCCGGCGCGCCATATGTCTGCACGAGCGCGTCGATGATCTTCACGGTGTCGCGCTTGCGCACCGACTGGTTGACGAACACGTACGAGTCCGGATCGAAGGTCCCGCCGAGCGCATCGATCAGAGCGCGCTCGATGCGATCGTTGTAGATGATCCGCCCGACGGTCGTCAGCAGGTGGCCGCCGTGCGTGCCGAGCGGCCGGTACTCCGCCAGGTCGTGCAGCTTGACGACCCTGGCCTCGTAGCTGATCTCCGCCTCCTGAGCGGTGCGGTAGACGTGCGGGCGCGGCTCGTCCTTCGGCCACCCGCCGTCCCCGACGAGCTGCTTCTGACGCTCGGCGAGCGTCTCGGCATCAGGCCCATAGGTCAGGTAGTAGGCACCGAGAACCATGTCCTGTGTCGGGGTCGTCAGCGGTGCGCCGTGTGCCGGCGAGAGGATGTTGTTCGCCGACAGCATCAGGATCCGCGCCTCGGCCTGGGCCTCGGCGCTGAGCGGGACGTGGACCGCCATCTGGTCGCCGTCGAAGTCGGCGTTGAACGCGTGGCAGACGAGCGGATGGACCTGGATCGCCTTGCCCTCGACGAGCACCGGCTCGAACGCCTGGATGCCGAGGCGGTGCAGCGTCGGCGCGCGGTTGAGCAGCACCGGATGCTCGTGGATGACGTCGTCGAGGACGTCCCACACCTCGGGGATCGCCGAGTCGACCATCTTCTTGGCCGCCTTGATGTTCTGCGCGCTCTTGCGCTCGACGAGCTGGGCCATGATGAACGGCTTGAACAGCTCGAGGGCCATCAGCTTCGGCAGGCCGCACTGGTGCAGGCGAAGCGACGGGCCGGCGACGATCACCGAGCGGCCCGAGTAGTCGACGCGCTTGCCGAGCAGATTCTGGCGGAAGCGGCCCTGCTTGCCCTTGAGCATGTCGGACAGCGACTTGAGCGGCCGGTTGCCCGGGCCGGTGACGGGACGACCGCGGCGACCGTTGTCGAACAGGGCGTCGACGGCCTCCTGCAGCATCCGCTTCTCGTTGTTGACGATGATCTCGGGGGCCCCGAGGTCGAGCAGGCGCTTGAGCCGGTTGTTGCGGTTGATGACGCGCCGGTAGAGGTCGTTGAGGTCGGAGGTCGCGAACCGCCCGCCGTCGAGCTGGACCATCGGGCGCAGCTCCGGCGGGATCACCGGCACCGCCTCGAGGATCATCATCTCCGGGCTGTTGTTGGAGCCGAGGAAGGCGGAGAGCACCTTCAGGCGCTTGACGGCGCGGGCCTGCTTCTGCCCCTTGCCGTTCTTGACCTGGTCCTCGAGGTCCTCGCGCTCGTGCTCGAGGACGATTCCGGGCTGATCGACCGGGGCCAGGCCCTCGCCGGCGAGCCGCTCGGGGTCGACCTTGCGGGCCGTGCCTTCGCGCTCGTAGGGGGCCTTCTCGCGCAGCAGGTCGCGCATGTGCTCGGCGCCCATGCCGCCGCCGAAGTACTCGCCGAAGCCGTAGGGAGAGCCGAAGCGGCTCTTGAGCTCACGGAAGAACGTCTCGTCGGCGATGATCTGCTTCGGGCGCAGCTCGTCCTTCTCGATCGGCTTCTCGACGTACGCGGAGAGCGGCCACTCCTGGCCCTCGCCCGGCGGGTCCTCGGACGGCTCGTCCTTGTTGGCGAACAGCTTCCAGACGTCGCGCAGACGCTCGCGAGCGTCCTCGTAGTACGCCTCGGTGTCGTCGATGTCGCCGAGGAAGGTCTTGCGCACGTCGGCGATCAGCTTCTTGCGCTCGTCGTCGGAGAGGCGCTTGACGTTGACGTCGAGCGATTCCGCCCACAGGTGGTCCTCGTCCGCGAAGGCGGACTGGTCGGCGCTCTCGAGGTAGGCGACGCGCGCGTCCAGCGCGCGGCGCAGGTCGCCGACGCGCTCGCTCTGCTCGGCCGCGTAGCGGTCGAGCTCGGCCTGCATCTGGACCTCGAGCTCGTCGAGGTCGCGCCAGCGGGCCTCCTGATCGACCCAGGTGACGATCGACGCGGCGAAGTAGAGGATCTTCTCGAGCTCCTTGGGAGCCATGTCGAGCAGGTACCCGATGCGGCTGGGGACGCCCTTGAAGAACCAGATGTGGCTGACGGGCGCCGCGAGGTCGATGTGGCCCATGCGCTCGCGGCGGACCTTGGAGCGAGTGACCTCGACGCCGCAGCGCTCGCAGACGATGCCCTTGTAGCGCACCCGCTTGTACTTGCCGCAGTAGCACTCCCAGTCCTTCGTCGGACCGAAGATGCGCTCGCAGAACAGGCCGTCCTTCTCCGGCTTGAGCGTGCGGTAGTTGATCGTCTCGGGCTTCGTCACCTCGCCCGAGCTCCAGCCGCGGATCTGCTTGGACGAGGCGAGGCCGATCTCGATCGCGTCGAAGTTGTTGATGTCCAGCACGGTGGCTCCGTTTCCTCTTGCTGCGTGGGCGCGGCCGAGCGGCCTACGCCTCGTCCCCGGCGTTCAGGTCCTCGAGCGCCAGCTCCTCGTCGCTCTCCACGGAGAGCTGCTCGTCCTCGGCTCCCGGGCCGCCGCTGACCGCCGCTTCGGCGGCCTCCGCGTCGGCCTCGTCGACCGTCTCCTGCTCGATCGCCTCCTCGACGGCGTCTTCGGCGGCGCGGGCCTCCTCGGCGTCGGCGTCGACGCGCCCGCCGGTGAGGTCGATGCCGAGCTCCTCCGCGGCGCGCAGCAGGTCGTCCTCGTCGTCGACGAAGTCGGCGCTCTCCCCCTCCTCGGAGACGACGTTGACGTCGAGCGCCAGCGACTGCATCTCCTTGAGCAGGACCTTGAACGACTCGGGGATGCTCGGCTCGGGGATGTTCTCGCCCTTGACGATCGCCTCGTAGGCCTTGACGCGTCCGACGGTGTCGTCGGACTTGACGGTCAGCATCTCCTGCAGCGTGTACGCCGCGCCGTAGGCCTCGAGCGCCCAGACCTCCATCTCGCCGAAGCGCTGACCGCCGAACTGCGCCTTGCCGCCCAGCGGCTGCTGGGTGACGAGCGAGTAGGGGCCGGTCGAGCGGGCGTGGATCTTGTCGTCGACGAGGTGCAGGAGCTTGAGGATGTACATGTAGCCGACGGTCACCTGCTGCTCGAAGGGCTCGCCGCTGCGGCCGTTGAACAGCGTGAACTTGCCGGAGGCACGACGGCCGGCGGGCCGGCTGGTGTCGACGTCCATGCGGATCGCGCCCTTGTGCTCCTGCTGCCAGGCGAGCAGGGCGTCGTCGACGTCGGTGACGCTCGCGCCGTCGAACACCGGCGTGGCGACGTAGACCCGGCCGTTCGTGCCGTTCTCGCGCGCGATGCGCACGGCGTCGCTGCCGTCGTCGTACCAGCCCTGCGCGGCGACCCAGCCGAGGTGGGTCTCCATGATCTGGCCGACGTTCATGCGGCTCGGCACGCCGAGCGGGTTGAGGATGACGTCGACGGGCGTGCCGTCCTCGAGGAACGGCATGTCGTGCTCGTCGACGATCTTCGAGATCACGCCCTTGTTGCCGTGGCGGCCGGCGAGCTTGTCGCCCTCGGAGATCTTGCGCTTCTTGGCGACGAACACGCGCACCAGCTCGTTGACGCCCGGCGGCAGGTCGTCGCCGGCGTCGCGCGAGAAGGTGAGAACCTCGATCACGACGCCGCCCTCGCCGTGCGGCACCTTCAGCGACGTGTCGCGGACCTCGCGGGCCTTCTCCTTGAAGATCGCGCGGATCAGCTTCTCCTCGGCGGTGAGCTCGGTCTCGCCCTTGGGAGTGACCTTGCCGACGAGCAGGTCGCCGGAGCCGACCTCGGCACCGACGCGGACGATGCCGCGGTCGTCGAGGTTGCGCAGCGACTCCTCGGAGCGGTTGGGGATGTCGCGCGTGATCTCCTCGTCGCCCAGCTTCGTCGTGCGGGCGTCGATCTCGTACTCCTCGATGTGGATCGACGTCAGCTCGTCGTCCTTGACGAGGCGGCTCGAGAGGATGATCGCGTCCTCGAAGTTGTAGCCCTCCCAGGACATGAACGCGACGAGCAGGTTCTTGCCGAGCGCCATCTCGCCCTGATCGGTCGAGGCGCCGTCGGCGAGGACGGCCCCCGCCTTCACATGGTCGCCGGTGCGGACGCGCGGCGACTGGTGGATCAGCGTGCCCTGGTTGGAGCGCTGGAACTTGACGAGCTCGTGCTCGACGCGCCCGTCCTTGCCCTCGACGACGATCCGGAAGGCATCGACGTACGTGACCTCACCCTCGATCGCGGCGAGCAGGACGTCGCCGGTGTCGAGCGCGGCGCGGTGCTCCATGCCCGTGCCGATCAGCGGCGCGTCGGCGGTCAGCAGCGGCACCGCCTGGCGCTGCATGTTCGAGCCCATCAGCGCGCGGTTGGCGTCGTCGTGCTCGAGGAACGGGATCATCGCCGTCGCGACCGACCAGATCTGCTGCGGCGAGACGTCGACGAGGTCGACCTCCTTCGGCGGCACGGTCACGTACTGGCCGGCCTGCGTGCGGCAGACGACCTCGGGGCCCACCAGCTTGCCGGTCTTCTCGTCGACCGGGTGGTTGGCCTGAGCGATCAGGCGCTCCTCCTCCTGGTTGGCGTCGAGCCGCACGACCTCGTCGGTCACGACGCCGTCCCGCACGACGCGGTAGGGCGTCGTGACGAAGCCGAAGTCGGAGACCTCGGCATAGCTCGAGAGCGAGCCGATCAGGCCGATGTTCGGGCCCTCCGGCGTCTCGATCGGGCACATCCGCCCGTAGTGGGTCGGGTGGACGTCGCGGACCTCGATCGGCGCGCGCTCGCGCGTCAGGCCGCCGGCGCCCAGCGCGCTGAGCCGTCGACGGTGCGTCAGGCCGGCCAGCGAGTTCGTCTGGTCCATGAACTGGCTGAGCTGCGAGGAGCCGAAGAACTCCTTGAGCGCCGCGACGACCGGGCGGATGTTGACGATCGTCTGCGGCGTGATCGTGTCCTCGTCCTCGGTCGTCAGCCGCTCGCGGATGACGCGCTCCATCCGGTAGAGGCCGACGCGGAAGGCGTCCTGGATCAGCTCTCCGACGGTCCGCAGGCGACGGTTGCCGAAGTGCTCGTACTCGTCGAGGTGCTCCTCGACCGGCTCGCGCGGCAGCGAGAGCGCCTCGGCGGCGAAGTCCTTGATCTCGTTCTCGCCTTCCTCGGGGATGCCGAGGAGCTTCGGCAGCGAGACCAGCTCGCGCACGAGCGCGTGGATGTCGTCGTGCGTCAGGGTGCGCGTCTCGAGATCGATGTCGAGCTTCAGGCGCGAGTTGAGCTTGTAGCGGCCGACCCGCGTCAGGTCGTAGCGCTTGGGGTCGAAGAAGAGCTGCTGCAGCAGCGAGTACGCGGCGTCGACGCTCGGGGGCTCGCCGGGGCGCTGCTTCTTGAACAGCTCGATCAGCGCGCCCTTCTTGGTCTTCGTCGACTCCGGATCGGAGTCGATCGTCAGGCGCATGTACAGCGAGTTGTCGAAGAGGTCGCGCAGCTCCTGGTCGAGGCGCTCGATGTCCTCGTGGGACTCCTCGACGTCGGCGTCGGTCTGCGGGTTGTACGTCATCGCCCGCAGCAGCACGGTGACCGGCAGCTTGCGCTTGCGATCGATACGGACGTAGACGCGGCCCTTCTTGTCGATCTCGAACTCGAGCCACGAGCCACGGGCGGGCATGAGGTTCGCGGTGAAGACCTGCTTCTCGCGATCCTTGGGCTCCATCACGTAGGCGCCCGGCGAGCGCACGAGCTGCGTGACGACGACTCGCTCGGTCCCGTTGATGATGAACGTGCCGCGCTCGGTCATCCACGGGAAGTCGCCCATGAAGACAGACTGCTCGCGAATCTCGCCGGTCTCCTGGTTGATGAAGGCGACCGTGACCGTCAGCGGCCGCGCATACGTCAGGTCCTTCTCGCGGCACTCGGCGATCGAGGCGACCGGCTCGTCGAAGCGCAGCTCGCCGAACTGGACGGCGAGGTTGCCGGTGTAGTCCTCGATCGGGGAGATGTCGTCGATCGTCTCGCGCAGCCCTCCCTTCTCCGAATCCACGAGCCACTCGAACGAGCGGCGCTGGATGTCGATCAGGTTCGGGACGTCGAGGGCCTTATTCAGGCGCGCGAAGCTACGGCGCGTCCTGAGAGCGGTGGCGCGAGGCACGACGGGCGACTCCTCGTGAGGGTCGGAGGCGGACGGGGTCACGGCGAGGATCGCGCCCACGCGGGCGCGACCGTCCAAGATAGCACAGGGAACGCGGGTCCCTGCCACTCGGGCGTGCCGGCGCTCACGGACCCCGCCCCCGCCCCCGCGTATGTGGCGCGGGTGACGATCATGGGACGGCTGCGACTATCGGCCGACGAGCGAGAGGGTAGCGCAGCGGCGCGAGCCGGTCATTCCGACGGGCCGCCGTCGGGCGACCCGGACTCGCCGCGCAGCGGCCCGCGGCGCCCGATGTGGCCCACCACCAGCCCCACGACGGAGACGAGATAGAGCTGGCCGAGCACCGCCTGCACTACTGCGAGCGCGCGCCCGAAAGCCAGTGCGGGAACCACGTCTCCGTAGCCGACCGTCGTCTGCGTGACGAACGAGAAGTAGACGGAGATCGACAGCGAGTCGGACTGCGGACCGATGAAGTAGGGGGTGCTCAGCAGCTCGGCGAGCGCCGCGTAGAGCGTGCCGAAGAAGAGGCCGAGCAGCAGGTAGAGCGTCAGCACGCCGGACGCGGCGTTGAGCGTCACGCCCTGCTCGCGGATCACCCGGCCGATCCCGCGCGTGATGACGACCGGGACGACGGCGACCAGCAGCCCGTTGACGATCCGGGTCAGCGCGCGAGCGTCGCCGGGCGCGAACGTCGCGATCAGCGCGAACAGCAGCGCGAAGCCGGCGAGGATCGACACGACGTGGACGGTGCGCGTCGGGGCCCGCGCCGTCCACACGGCGACGAGCAGCGTCGCCGCCTGGACGGTGACGATCACGATGCGGCCCAGCTCCGTGTCGGGCGCGCCGATCGTCAGTCCGATGACGAGCACGACGAGGGCCAGCACGTAGCCGTAGCTGTGGCTCGCCTCGAGCCTTCGCACACGCCGGCGGATCGTCACGTGCGTGATTCGACCAGCGCCGCCGGACGAGAAGGCATGCGGAAAGCGCGACGGGCGCCCCGTGGGGACGCCCGTCGCACTGCGCTCGCGTGCGGCGCGGGACGCCGCGCGCGAGGGGCTACTTGAGCTCGACGCTCGCGCCGGCCTCCTCGAGCTCCGCCTTGAGCTTCTCGGCCTCGTCGCGATCGATGCCCTCCTTGACCGGGCCGGGCGCCTCGTCGACGACGGCCTTGGCCTCCTTGAGCCCGAGGCCGGTCGCCGCGCGGACGACCTTGATGACCTGGATCTTCTTGTCACCGGCACCGGTGAGGATGACGTCGACGGTCGAGGAGACCTCCTCCTCGGCGGCTCCGTCGCCGGCCCCGGCGGCGGCCGGCGCCGCTGCGGCGACGGCGGTCGCCGACACGCCGAACTCCTCCTCGAGAGCCTTGATGCGCTCGGCGAGCTCGAGCACCGAGATGCCCTTCAGCTCCTCGATCCACTCCTGGGTCGTGGCCATGTGATGTTCTCCTGTGTCGCTTCGGCGTGCTCGGCCTACGCCGAGGCGTCCGCCTCGTTGTCGGTATCGGGATCGGTGTCCTGCTGGGCCTCGGCGGCCGGCTCGTCGCTCTGCTCCTCGGCCGCCGGCTCCTCCGCGGGAGCGGGCTCTCCGGCCTGCGGCGCGGCTGCGGCGGCCTGCGGCTCACCGGCCGGCACTTCGCCGGACTCCTTCTTGCCGCGCAGCTCGCCGAGCGCGATGGCAAGGCCGCCGAGCAGCCCGCCGAGCCCTCGGGCCAGGCCCGTGAGCGGCGCCGCGACGACGCCGACGAGCTGGGCGTAGAGCACCTCGCGGGAGGGCAGCTTGGCGATCTCCTGGAGCTGCGCCGCCTCGAGCGTCTCGCCCTCCATGATCCCGCCCTTGAACTCCAGCAGGGAGGTCTGGCGGTTGAAGGTCGAGATCGCCTTCGCCGCGCCCGCCGCGTCGCCGCGCACGAACGTCAGCGCGGTCGGCCCGGTGAGCATCGCCTTCAGCGCCTCGACGCCGGCCTCGTCGGCCGCGCGCTCGGTCAGCGAGTTCTTGACGACGCGCAGCGTGGCGCCGGACTCGCGCAGCCTGCTGCGGACCTCCGCCGCCTGGGTGACGGTCAGCCCGCGGAAGTCGATGGCGAAGATCGCCTCGGACTCGCGAATCTGCTCGGCGATCTCGGCGACCGCCGCTGCTTTGTGGTCTCTGTTCATGTGCCTCCTCGTCCGGGCTTCCAGCCGCCGTCGCGGCCTGCCGGAGGTCTTCGGGGCGCGAGTGTCCTTGGGCTACGCCGCGGCCGGCGTCGCCTCCTGGAGGATGTCGCGGAGCTTGGTGGGGTCGACCTTCACGCCCGGGCCCTGCGTCGAGGCGAGCGTGATCGACCGGATGTAGCGGCCCTTCGCCGCGGACGGCCTGGCGCGCACGAGCTCCTCGACGACGGCGGCGTAGTTCTCCAGCAGCGCCCTGTCGTCGAAGCTCGCCTTGCCGATCACCAGGTGGACGATGGCGTTGCGGTCGGTGCGGTACTCGACCTTGCCGGCCTTCGCCTCCTCGACGGCCTTGCCGACGTCCATCGTGACGGTGCCGACCTTCGGGTTGGGCATCTTGCCCGAGGGGCCGAGGATCCGGCCCAGGCGGCCGACCACCGGCATCAGGTCGGGCGTGGCGATCGCCACGTCGAAGTCGGTGAAGCCCTCCTCGACGCGCTTGGCGAGGTCCTCGGCGCCGACGACGTCGGCGCCCGCCTCCTGCGCCTCGCGGGCCTTGTCGCCCTGTGCGAAGACGACGACCGAGACCGACTTGCCGAGGCCGTTGGGCAGCGCGATCGTCCCGCGCAGCTGCTCGTCGGCGTGTCGGACGTTCAGCCCGGTGCGCACGTGCACCTCGACCGACTCGTCGAACGACGCGCGACGGCACTCCTTGACGAGCGCGACGGCCTCCGCCGGCTCGTACTCGTGCTCGCGATCGACCTTCGCGCGAGCCTCGACGTAGCTCTTGCCGTGATTCGCCGACATGCTCACACCACCTCCACGCCCATCGACCGGGCCGTGCCCGCGATGATCCGCGCGGCCGCGTCGACGTCGTTTGCGCTCAAGTCGTTCAGCTTCTTCTCGGCGATCTCCCGCACCTGGGCCTCCGTGATCTTGCCGACCTTGGTGCGATTCGGCTCGCCGGAGCCCTTGTCGAGCGAGATCGCCTGCTTGATCAGCACCGCGGCCGGGGGCGTCTTCGTCACGAACGTGAACGAGCGGTCCTCGTAGACGGTGATGACGACCGGCGTGATCACGCCCTGGGCGTCCTGCGTCTGGGCGTTGAACGCCTTGCAGAACTCCATGATGTTGATCCCGTGCTGGCCGAGCGCGGGGCCGACCGGCGGCGCCGGGGTGGCCTGCCCGCCGGGGGCCTGCAGCTTGATCTGGGTTAAGACCTTTTTCGCCATGTGCGTGAGGGAGGGTAGAGGGACGGGCGGGTCAGATCTTCTTGACCTGGTCGAAGCCGACCTCGACCGGCGTCTCGCGGCCGAAGATCGACACGAGCACCTTGAGCTTGCTCTGCTCCTGGTTGACCTCGGAGATCTCGCCGGAGAAGTCCGAGAGCGGGCCGGAGATCACCTTGACGGACTCGCCGACCGCGAACTGGGCCTTGGTCGCGACCTTCTGCGCGACCTCGCGGTGCAGCAGACGGTCGACTTCGGACTGGGTCAGCGGCACCGGCTCGTTGGACGCACCGACGAACCCGGTGACGCCCGGAGTGTCCTTGACGAGGATCCACGAGTCGTCGGTGAGGTCCATGTTGACGAGCACGTAGCCGGGCATCGTGCGCTTCTCGACGGAGACCTTCTGGCCCTCCTTGAGCTCGGAGACCGTCTCGGTCGGGACGACGATCTGGCGCACGGCGCGCGACTGGCCGAGCGACACGAGCCGGTGCTCGAGGTTCTGCTTGACCTTCTTCTCGTGCCCTGACTTGGTGTTGACGACGTACCAGCGATACATGGATTCTGTGGTCCGATGTGAGGGTGTTGGGAGGGCTCGGCCTCAGACGATGAGGTTGACGATCTCCTGGGAGACCTTGTCGGCCAGTCCCAGGTACAGCCCGGCGACGACGACGAAGCCGAGGACGACGGCGGTCGCCTGGGCGACCTGACGGCGATCCGGCCACTGAACGCGCTGAAGCTCGGCCCATGAGGCGCGCAGGAAGCCCACGAAGCGGCCGGGCCCGCGGTGCGTCGCCCCCCCCGCGGAGGCGGCGCCTCGCCGGCGGCGCTCGACGCCGGCGCCGGCCGCGCGCTCGGCGCGCTCGATCGACCGGCCGTCGCCGACCTCGATGGCCTGCTCGACCTCGTCGACGTCGTCCTCGAGCGCGTCGAAGTCCTCGTCGCTCAGAGAATCGACGTCGCCGGGGCCGTCGGTGCTCAGCTCGCTCGGATCGCCGCCGGGCGCGGGCTCGTCCGCCGAGCCGGCGGCCAGCCTGGCCTCGAACTCGTCGACCTCGCCCGAGGCGTGGTCGAGCGGCTCCTCGGCCCGAGGCCGAGCAGGCGTCGGCCGGCCACCGTGCTGCTCACGGCGCGCCCGACGCTGCTTGGCTCGCTTGCGGTCACGGGCCACGGCGGCATCCCGGCTAGCGGGTCTCCTTGTGGCTCGTGTGCGTCCGGCACCACCGGCAGTACTTGCGCAGGGTGATGCGATCGGGCGTGTTTCGCTTGCTCTTGTTCGTCTGGTAGTTGCGCCGCTTGCAGTCCTCGCACGCGAGGGTGACAGCGATGCGCACGTCTCCGCGGGCCATGGTGCGACTCCGGTCGAGAGGATCCTGTCCCGATCGCGCCGGGACAGAGAAACGACCCGCCCCGGGCGAGTCGAGATCGGCAGTGTAGCGCGGACGATCCACCCGGGGCAGCCGAGCGCACGGGCGCTCGCGCGCGCTGCCACTAGCCTCGACCGACGTGGACGCCGGCGCGACGGGGCTCGACGACCCGCGTCGCGAGGTGGCGCGGGGCCGCGCGCTGCGCTCCTTCCTCGGCGTCTTCGCCTCGACGCTGCTCTGCGTCCTGGCGATCGGGGCGGTACTGCCGATCCTGCCGCGGTACGTCACCGGCCCGCTCGGCGGCGGCGACGTCGCGGTCGGCGTGGTGATCGGCGCGTTCACCCTGACGGCGCTGATCAGCCGGCCGATCGGCGGGCGCCTCGCGGACCTCCACGGGCGCAAGGCGGTCCACTCGACCGGCATCGCGATCGTGAGCGTCGCGGGGCTGCTGCTGTCGGCGCCGCTGGGGATCGTAGGCCTGCTGTTCGCCCGGCTGGTGGTCGGGTTCGGCGAGGGGATGGTCTTCGCGGCCGGCCTGGCGTGGGTCGTCGACCTCTCCACGGGAGAGCGTCGCGGCCGGGCGATCGGGATCTTCGGCCTTGCGATCTGGGGCGGCCTGGGGCTCGGCTCGATGGTCGGCGAGATCACCTACGACGTCGGCGGGTTCCGCGCCGTCTGGGCGCTCGCGGCGCTCGCCCCGCTGGTCGGGCTGCTGATCGCCCGCGCGATCCCGTCCGGCGCCCCGCGGCCCCTGCCGATCGCCGAGGCGTTCGTCGAGGCGGAGGCCGGCCTGCGGCACGGGAGCGGCTCAGCGCCCGGCGCCCGCGCGGCCGACGCGCACGACACCCACGCGACGCGTGCCGGTGACGCCCCCGCCACCGTCCCCGCCGCGGAGCCCGCCGACGGGTGGCGGATGGAGCGCTGGCTGCCGGCGGCGACGATCAAGCCGGGAGTCGCGCTCGCGCTGTCCAACGTCGGCTACGCCGCGCTCGCCGCGTTCGTCGTGCTGCTGCTCGACGAGCGCGGCATCGGTCACGGCGCGTCCGTGTTCTCGGTCTACGCGATCGCGCTGGTGGTAACGCGCCTCTTCGTCGGCGACCTGCCCGACCGGATCGGCCCGCGCCGTGCCTCGACGCTGGCCGGGCTGGCGATGGCCGCCGGGATGGCGGTGATCGCCGCCGCGCACGTCCTCACCGTCGCCCTCGCCGGGGCGATCGTGTTCGGCATGGGGGCCTCGCTGCTGTTCCCCTCGCTCGCGCTGATCGTCGCGCGCGAGGCCGACGAGCGCCGCCGCGGCGTCGCGATGGGCGCCTTCAGCGCGTTCTTCGACCTCGGCTTCGGCCTCGGGGCCCCGATCGCCGGCGTCGTCGCGTCGTTCGCCGGCTATCCGGGCGCCTTCTGGTTCGGAGCGCTCACCTGCCTGGCCGGGGCGCTCGTCGGCTGGCTCGGCACGCGCGGGCTGGCCACCGCCGGAGCGCCCGCGCTGACAGGATCGGCGGCACGATGAGCCGGATCCTCTCGATCATGCATCCCGACGGCGGGACGAGCGGCGTGCTGCAGGACGGCGCGACCGCCGCCGGCCACGAGATCGAGGAGTGGTGCCCGGCGCTGGCCCCCGAGCCGCCGCGCCCGCTCGGCGGCTACGCAGCGCTGCTGGTGCTGGGCGGCGACCAGAACGTCTGCGAGCAGGACCGCTACCCCTACCTGACCGGCGAGATCGCGCTGCTGCGGAGCTGGCTGGGCACAGGACGCCCGGTGCTGGGCATCTGTCTCGGTGCCCAGCTCATCGCCGAGGCGACCGGCGGCAGCGTGGTACGCGCAAGCGAGCGCGAGGTCGGCTGGCCGGACGTCGAGCTGACCGACGCGGGGCGCGCGGACCCGGTGATCGGCTTCGGCGAGCCGCGCTTCGCGAGCCTGCAATGGCACACGTACGCCGTCGAGCCGCCGCCGGGCGCCCAGGTGCTGGCGCGCAGCCCCGTCTGCGTGCAGGCGTTTCGACTCGGCGAGGCATGGGGCCTCCAGTACCACCCCGAGGTGACCGGCGAGATCCTCGAGGGGTGGTTCGCCGACACGCATGACGGCGACGGCGACCCACTCACCCGGGAACGCGATGAGGCCGCGATCCGCTCCGGGCTGGCAGAGCACCTGCCCGGCTGGAACGCGTACGGGAGCGAGCTCTTCCGGCGCTTCGCCGTCCGGCTTCGCTGACCGCCGGGCGCTCGGCATTGGCGCCGAGCAGCCCCGTGCGCCGGCTCCAGCGAACCGCCGGGCGCTCGACCAGCCGCCAGCTCAGCCAGGCGAGTGCCAGCGACGCCGGCAGGCCGACGAGCACGGCGCCGACGACGCCGCCCGGGAGCAGGCCCTTGGCGCGCAGCCAGAGCAGCACCGGCACATGCCAGAGGTAGAGGCCGTAGGAGAGCTCGCCGCTCCGGGCCAGCGGGCGCGCGGCGAGCGCTCGCGGCGGCCGCTCCGCGCAGACGGCCACGATCGCTGCGAAGCCGATCGCCGCGGGGAGGTCGCGCCAGACACGCAGCGCCTGCGAGAGCTCGCTGCCCGCGACCGCGCTCGCATGGAGCCAGCCGTCGAGCAGCACCAGCGCGGCGCCGCCGGCGAGCAGCGCCGCCGCCGCGCCGCGTGAGGGACGCCGTCCGGCGACGAGCACCGCCGCGAGCATCCCCAGCGCGAAGTACGGAAGCATCGCGGCGAGGCTCTTCGAGAGCGCCAGCGGCGCGGCCTCGCGCCCGGCGAGCCACCAGTTGAAGGCGACGCCGAGCGCCAGCAGCGCGAGCGGCGCAGCCGCCTGGCTGAGCCGCGTCGGACGGGCGCGCAGCGCCAGCCGGCCGATCAGCGGCAGCACGAGGTAGAAGCTCGCCTCGACGGCCAGCGTCCACATCGGCGGGTCGAGCGTCATCAACGTCCGTGGGCCGAGGTTCTGCGCGAAGAGGAAGAACAGCGGAAGCTGCTCGAGCGGCGGCAGGCGCACGCCGGGCTCGCCGGCGAGCGGCCAAAGCAGCAGCGCCGAGCCGACGATCGCCAGCCAGTAGGCGGGGACGATCCGCCCGATCCGGTGGACGGCGTACGTCATCGGGCGCGGCGCGCGCCAAGGCTGCACCGCGAGCGCCGCCCGGGGCCACGGACGGAAGAGCAGGAAGCCCGACAGGACGAAGAACAGCACCAGGCCGATCCGCAGCTCGGCCGCGAAGTGCGCGCCGAGCGAGTCGTCGCGAGCGGAGGCGACACGCACGCGATCGAGCGTGTAGAGCCAGGCGTGGAACGCGAAGACGCTGAGCGCGGCGATCCCGCGCAACCCGTCGAGCGCCGCGTTGCGGCGTGCCGCGTCGCTGGGACCGGACCGGGGCACCCGCCCGAGGGTACCGGCGCCCCGATGCGGGCGCCGGTTTCGGCGGCCGCGTCGAGCCCCGGTAGCGTCTGCCTGCGATGGAGGGCGGCGGGGAGACGGGGACGGCCGGGCAGGAGACGGGCGCGACCCGGGAAGCGAGAACGACCCGGCGGAAGACCGGGAGCGGGCCGGGCCGGCCGGCGCCGGCTCTGGCGCTGATCGCGGTCGCGAGCGTGGTCGCCGTGGGAGCGATGTTCGCGGTGTGGGCGAAGCACGAGATCCTCGACACGGCGACCTGGACCGCGTCCAGCACCGAGCTGCTCGAGAGCCCGCCGATCCGCGACGCGGTCGCCGGCTACCTGACGGGCCAGCTGCTCGTCGCCGCCGACACCTATGCCGAGCGACTGCCCGAGCAGCTTCGGCCTCTCGCCGGCCTCGTGGCCGGCGCCGCACGGGCCCCGCTCGAGCGGGCGACGAGCGACGCCCTGGGAAGGCCCGGCGCGCGAGCGGCGTGGGAGCGCGCGAACCGCCTCGCGCACGAGCAGTTCGTCTCGGCGGTCGATCATGGGAGCCCGCTGCTCACGCGCGAGGGGCGCTCCGTCTACCTCGACCTGCACCCGCTGCTCGACGACGCCGCGGCCGGCGCCCGACTACCGGCCGCGCTCCCGAGCCTGATCCCTCCCGGCGTCGGGCGCCTGCGCGTCATGGACGCCGCGGACCTCGACCGGGCGCGCACCGCGGCGCGCCTGCTGCGCTCGCTGGCGATCGCGCTCGTCGTCCTGTCGGCGGTCCTCTACGCCGCAGCCGTGTGGCGGGCGCGCTCGGCCCGCAGGCGCGCCGTCGTCGCGGTCGGGGCCGGGCTCGCCTGCGCCGGCGCCGTCGTGCTCGCGCTTCGCCCGCTGCTCGGCGACCTCGCCGCCGACGACCTTGCCACCACGTCCGCAGCGCAGGCCGCGGTGCGCGCCGCGTGGGAGATCAAGACGGGCCTGCTCGCGGACATCGCGCTCGGCGCTATCGCCGCCGGCACGCTGATCGCGGTCGTCGCGCTCGCGTTCGGCCCGCGTGGCCCGGCGCGGGGGCTGCTCCGTCAGCGGCCGCCGTCTCCGGGGTAGGATCGACCGGATCGCGATCGGGGGCCCGCGTGATGCTCGAGCGCTTCCGCGTGCTCGTCGGTCGCGAGCGATCGGCCGAAACCCACCAGGAGGTCCGCGTGATGGTGACCGTGATCACACATGTCGCGTTGAAGGACGGCGAGTCGGCGGAATGGGACGCCGCGATGCACGACCGCCTCGCCGCGGCCAAGGGCCAGCCCGGATGGGTCGGCGGCCAGCTGCTCAAGCCGCTCGACGACGAGCGCGCCCGCGTCATCGTCGGCACCTGGGATAGCCGCGCCGCCTGGGAGAGCTGGCGCGAGCAGGACCCGTTCCGCGAGACCGCCGAGCGCCTCGAGGGCCTGCAGACCGGGCCGGCGCAGACGACCTGGTACGAGGCGATCGAGGACCGGCGGGGGTAGCCGCCGAGCATGGGCATCGTGATGCCCTTATGACCCGTAATTACCACCGATTTCAGGCAGGCCCCCTTCCCAATACCGTCACCCAACAGGCGCCCACCCTTGTCCACTGCCGGTGAGAACGGGAGACGAGTCCCCATGACGCGTCACGTCATCGCACTGACCGCCCTCGCCCTGCTCGCCCCCGCCGCGAGTGCCCAGGCGGGGCCGCCGGGCTCGTGGACGAAGGTGACCGGTGTCGGTCAGCCCGATCTCAACATCAGTGAGGTCGGGCTCGCGCGGACCGGCGACGGCGTGCTGCACGTGCTGTGGACGCGCGGGGCGGGGCTCGGCGGCGACGTGCTGCACAGCCGTGTCGCGGCCGACGCGAAGTCGGTCGATGGGCCGGCGTCGGTCTTCCACTACCCGGGCGGGGTGAACAAGAGCGCGCTCCTGCTCCGCGGCCCGGGCGGTGGCCTGCGCGCCTTCTTCAGCGGCCTCTCGGCGGGCAGCGCGCTCGACGAGGGGCTCGCGACCGCCACCTGGGCCGGCGGTGGCTGGGCGGTGCAGCCGACGCTCGCCTCCAACAGCACGCCCGCGGGCCTTTCGAACGTCTACGTCGCCGCCGGCATCGGCGGCGCGCTGCGCGCCGACGGGACCCCGATCGCCGCCTGGGGCGACTCCGCGCCGGGCGCGTCCGGCTACCACGTCGGTCTGAGCCCGGCGGCGCCCGACGTGCCGTTCACCTCCGGTTGCTGCGCTTACGACCCAAGCGTCGGCGTCGACGCCGCCAGCGGCCAGGCGGTCATCGCCTGGAAGTTCATCGAAAGCGCCAGCGGCACGGCGGTCCGCTCGCTCGCGCCGACCGGCGGGCGCGTCTCGCCGCCGGGCGGGGCGGCTGCCGACACGGGCACGCGGACCGCCATCACCGGGCGGCTCGGCGGCATACCCGGCATCTACCTGGCCTACCAGCGGGGCGACAACCAGTTCCTCTCTCGCCCCGCCCTGTGGCGGGTCGGCGCGGACAAGCCGCTGCTGCTCTCCTCCTCCCGCGGCGCCCGCTCGATCGGGATCGCGCCGGCTCCGGGCGGACGGCTGTGGGTCTTCTGGCACAGGGACGGCAGCGTCGTCGCCCGCCGCAGCAACGCGGCCGCGACTCGATTCGGCGCGACGCGCACGATCAAGCCGCCGAAGGGGACCGACACGATCCACCGCGTCGCCGGCGAGGGCTCCACCGGGCCGCTCGACGTGCTCGCGCTGATCGAGCGCTCCAGCAGCGACCTGGGCCACTGGCAGCAGCGCGTGCTGCCCGGGCTGACCCTCGCGGCGAAGGCCAAGAGCGGCCACAAGGTCCTCCTCACAGTCACCGACGCGGGCGACGCGGTGCCGGGAGCGAAGGTCTCGATCGCCGGCAAGAGCGGGAAGACCGGCGCCAAGGGGACGCTGACGCTGAAGCTGAAGCAGGCCGGGAGCTTCACCGCGAAGGCCGGCAAGACCGGGTACGCCGGGGCGAAGGCGAAGGTCAAGGTCAAGTAGCCGCCGCCCCGTGCGGATACCCTGCGCCCGGCCTTGGCCCCGGACCCCCGCGACCTGCTGGACCATCCGCGCGCGCAGCGACTCCAGTCCCGCGCCCGGCTGGCGCTCGCCCGCAGGCCTCGCGCGTATCACCGGGCTCACCAGGCATGGGCCGTCGGCCGCTATCTGCTGCGGGTCCCCCACGACCCGGACTTCCGGACGTTCGCCCGCTTCTCCGAGCGCGAGGGCCTGTTCCTCGACGTCGGCGCCAACATCGGCCAGTCGGCGATGTCGCTGCGCGGGCTGACCGGGACCCTTGCCGCGCACCGACCGATCCTGCTGGTCGAGCGCTCGGGCGAGTCCGAGGTCGAGGAGCTCCTCGCGCCGCTCGGATACAGGCCGTTCGCCTACCTCGAGGGCGATGACCGACTCGAGCCGCTCGCCGGCCGGCAGACGACGAACGTCTTCTATCTGACGGCCAAGGACGAGGCTGCGGCGATCGGCGCCGTGCCCTGCGAGCCCTGAGCCGCTCCGGTCCCATGGACGTGGTGCTCGAGCGATCGACCGGCGGCCCGACACTCGACGCCGCGATCGCGCACGCGCTCCTGTTGCGCGCCGCGCGCGGCGAGCTGCCCGCGACGCTGCGCCTCTACCGCCCTGCCCCCACCGTCGCCTTCGGGCGTCTCGACGCCCTGCGCGAGGGCTACGTCGCCGCGGCGCAGGCCGCGCGGCGCCACGGCTTCACGCCGGTGCTGCGCGGGCCCGGTGGACACGGCGCGGCGTACGACGAGCGCACGCTCGTCTTCGACCTCGTGACGCCGGCCCCGAGCGCGCTCGTCGGCTTGCAGGAGCTGTTCCGCGAGACCTCCGCCTCACTCGCCCGCGAGCTCGGCGCGCTCGGCGTCGACGCGCGCGTCGGTGCCGTGCCGGGCGAGTACTGCCGCGGCGACTACAGCGTCGGCGCTCGCGGACAAGTGAAGCTCATCGGCACCGCCCAGCGGCGCATCCGCGGCGCCGCCCTGCTCGGCGGCTTCCTTACGTTCGGCGGCGCCGCGCGCCTGCGGGCGGTGCTCGCCGACGTGTACGCGGCGCTCGAGCTGGACTGGGACCCGCGGTCGCTCGGCGCGCTCGAGGACGAGCTGCCCGGCGCGACGATCGACGATGCCGAGCGAGCGGTCATCGCCGCGCTTGCGCCCGCCGATGAGGCAGGGGCGCCGGCGTTGGCCGGGCTCGACGACACGACCCGCGCGCTCGCCGCCGAGCTCGAGCCGCGGCATGCGGTCGCCCCGGCGCGGCGGTCCTGAACGAGCCCGAGCGGGGTCGAGCCGGCCGCGGGCTCAGCCGCCCCAGCGGGTCCCGGCGTCCTGCCGGGTCGCGCCGGCGATGCCGGCGACGGGGGCCGAGACGCGGCACCGGGCGCGCGCCTGCTCCCGCTCGAGCAGGCCCACGGTCATGCGGACCGCGAGCGGCGCCAGCGCGACCATCACCAGCATCCGGATCGACTGCACGCCGACCACCAGAGCGGTGTCCGCGCCGGTGTCGGAGGCAGCGGCGGCGACGACGGTGAAGCCGCCCGGTGTCGTCGCGAGGTACGAGTCGAGCAGCGACATCGGCGTCGCCGCCGCGAGCGCCAGGGCGAGCGCGAACGAGGACAGCAGCAGTGCAGCGAGCGCGACGAGCAGGGCGGTCAGCAGGGCGCGGGCCTCGAGCACGGTCTGGCGGGTGAAGCGAAGGCCGACGTCGAGCCCGACGAGCGCGAAGGCCAGCTCGAGCAGCACCGGCGGCACCGCGATTCCGGCGCCCGGCGCGAGCAGGCTCGCGATCGAGGTGAGCGCCAGCGGTCCGAGCAGCGAAGCCGCCGGAAGCCGGATCGCGCGCCCGGCGAGCCAGCCGGCGGCGGCGAGCGCGATCGTGAGCGCCCAGGCGCTCAGCCCCGGCGTGGCCGCGACGACCGCGCGGCTCGCGTCATGCGTCGCGGGGAAGGCCAGCGCCGCGGCCGCCGGCGTGATCAGCAGGATGACGAGGACCCGCAGGTACTGGCTGAACGCGACGAGGCGGTCGTCGCCGCCGAGCTCGCGGGCCATCGCGACGATCCCCACGGCCCCGCCCGGCACGGCACCCAGGGTGGCCGTGGCGGCGTTCATGCTCGTCGCGCGCTGCAGCAGCACGCCGATCGCCAGGCTCACGACGAGAGCCCCGAACGTCACGAGCAGGACCGCCAGCCACTCCGAGCCGACCGCGCCCAGCGCGGAGGCATTCACGAACGCGCCGAGGCTGACGCCGATGAGCGCCTGGGCGACCCCCGACGAGCGCCGGCCGACGAGCAGCCTGTCCGGTCGCGCGAATGCGAACGCGATGCCGGCGGCCAGCGCCGCGAAGATCATCGCCGCGGGAACGCCCAGCGCGGCGAGCACGAGGTACGCGCCGAGCGTGCCGGCGGCGACCACGAGCCACGAGCCGGCGCGCAGGGCGGCGAGCCGGCGGGCGATCATCGCCCCGCCTCGGTGGGCGCGACGATCCGCTCGAGCACGTCCGCGGCGACGCGCAGCGCCGCGAGCTCCTCGGCGCTCAGGGCGCGAAGCTGGCCGGCGAGGAAGACCGCGCCGCGAGAGCGAAGCTCGGCGAGCGCCGCCGCACCGGCGGGTGTCAGCGAGATCAGGCTCGAACGGCGGTCGGCGGCGTCGGTCACCCTCGCGATCAGCCCCCGCGCTTCGAGCTGCGCGACGATCCGCGTGACCGTCGGCGGTCGGACGAGCTCCCGCTCGGCGAGCTCCCCGGGGGTGATCGGCTGGTGCGCCTCGATCGTCGAGAGGGCGGCCCCCAGCGTCGGGCTGAGGTCCCCCCCGGCCTCCCGGCGCAGCCGGCGGGCGACGCGCGCGAGCACCATCCGCAGACGTGCGGCGTCGGCTTCGATCGAGCTGGCCAGCACGATGCTTAGCCTAGCGAACGATCTTTTGCGACCACCGACCCGCGCCGCACCGCCGGCTCGACGCCCGGCGGCGACCCCTCGGTCCGGCCTGGCCGGCACGCCCTCCCGCGAGCCGATCCGACACTCGGCTCGGTCGCGGGCGAGTCCCGGATCCGATCAGTGGACGTGGTCGTGACCGCCCATGCGCTCGAAGATCGCCGCGACCTCCGCGGGCGGCCTGCGCTCCAGCAGCGGTAGATAGTCGTCCTCCTCCTTGTGGAAGTGGACGATCAACAGGGCATAGATCCCGTAAAGAAGCTCCTGGAGGCGCGCCACGTCGCCGGCGTCGGTCGCCGCCAGGGCGTCGATGCGGGCGACGATCGCGCGATGGTCGCTGATCATCGTCGCCGTCGCCTCGGCATTGCCCAGGACGTCCGCGACGGCGGGATAGAGGACGCGCTCCTCGGCCTCGGCGTGCGGGACCAGCGTGCCCTTCAGGAACGCGAGGATGCGCTGCGTCGTCTGCCCGCGCTCGTCGGGCGTCATCTCGGGGATCTGCGCAGCGGCGACGCGCAGGTGCTCGACGTGTTCGAGCAGCGCGGCATGCTCGTTGCGGAAGGCCTGGGTGCTGCTCATGACGACTCCCTCGCTCGGGCTGGGCTCGTGAGCATCATCCTAGCATTGGGGTGAGACAAAGGCGTCTCAGTTATGAGGGCTTGCCGTCGTTTGCCGTCAGCCCTGCTTGACGGCGGAGATGTCGAGCGACACGTTGACCTTGTCGCCGACCAGCACGTTGCCGCTGCCGAGCGCCTGGTTGAACTTCATGTCGAAGTCGCTGCGCCTGAGTACGCCGACGACCTCGAGCCCGACGCGCTGGTTGCCCCAGGGATCGACGTCGGTGCCCTGGAAGACGACGTCCAGCCTCACCTCGCGCGTGATGCCGTGCATCGTCAGGTCGCCGAAGACGCGCGAGGACTCGTCGTCGATCGGCTCGATGCGCGTCGACCTGAACGTGATCTCCGGAAACTCGTCCGCGTCGAAGAAGTCCGCGGAGCGCAGGTGGGCGTCCCGCTGCTCCTCGTTGGTGTCGATCGACGCCACCTTGACGCTGCCGTGGACCTCAGACCTCGCGAGATCCTCGCCGACCCCGAGGCTGCCCTCGAAGTCGCCGAACGACCCTCGGACCGTGGCGATCCCCATGTGCTTCACGGCGAAGTCGACGCTCGAGTGCGTGGGGTCTACGACCCAGGTGCCGACGGGAACGAGTGGGGTGGTGCGAGTGACCATGCGAACCTCCCGGCGTCGTCTCTCTCCGTGGGCCTATCGTACTCCGCAGGTACCCCGCGCGGGCCCAATTCCCCGTCGCCCAGGCGAGGCGAGACACGATCACACATGGCACGGGATCGCCCAGCGAGCCGGACCGGCGAAGAGCCCGCGGCGACGCGGCTGCCGCCGTTCGAACGCGTGGTCGAACGCCACGGGCCGACCGTGTTGCGGTTCTGCGCGGCACGGGTCGGGGCCGACCGAGCCGAGGACTGCTTCCAGGAAACGATGCTGTCCGCGCTGCGGGCCTACGACACGCTGCGCGACGCCGGCGCGACCCGCTCCTGGCTGCTCTCGATCGCCGCCCGCAAGGCGATCGACGCCCATCGCGCCCGGGCAGGCGCGCCCGAGCCCGTCGGCGACCCCGCGATCCTGGACGCCCCGAGCCACGACGCCGCACCCGATCGCCGGCTCGCGGGCGCGGCGCTCTGGGCGAGCGTGCGCGAGCTGCCCGCCAAGCAGCGCGAAGCCGTCGCGCTGCGCTTCGCGGGCGAGCTGACCCATCGCGAGATCGCCGAGGCGATGCAGATCTCCGAGGCCGCGGCGCGACGCAACGTCTTCGAGGGCGTCAGCAGGCTGAGGGCGCTCGTCGCCGAGGACGACGCGCGTTGATCTCACATTCCGTGCCGGGGCACCGTCCAACGGACATGACCGACAAGCGCGAAGAGCGAGACCGCGAGCATGACCTCGAGCAGCTGACGGCGTCCCTGCGCGGCGCCGCCGACCCCGCCCCGGCGGAGTGGGAGCGGATCCGGCACGAGCTGACGACGCGAGCCACCGCGCAGGGCCTGGTCGACGTCGCCTTCGAGCGCCACGACTCGCCGCTGGGGCCGCTCCTGATCGCCGCGACGACGGACGGGCTCGTCCGGCTCGGGCTGCCGAGCGAGGACGAGGACGAGATCCTGGACGAGCTTGCTCGTCGGATCTCGGCGAGGGTGCTGCTAACCCCCCGCGAATCACTGACCCGCGCACGCCGCCAGCTCGACGAGTACTTCGACGGCGGGCGCCGAGAGTTCGACGTGGCGCTCGACTGGCGTCTGACGACCGGGTTCCGCCGCGAGGTGCTGCGCGCGACGGCGCAGATCCCCTACGGGCGGACGGCCTCCTACGCGCAGGTCGCGACCCGGGCGGGCAGGCCCAAGGCGGCCCGCGCGGCCGGGACGGCTCTCGCCACCAATCCGCTGCCGATCCTCGTGCCCTGCCATCGCGTGCTGCGCACGGGCGGCGCGCTGGGCGACTATCGCGGCGGCACGCAGGCCAAGGCTCGACTGCTCAGCCTGGAGGGTGGGACGGGCTGACCACGGCGGGCGGCGAGCTCCAGCCGCCGGAAGATGCTGCGGTGGTCACGCGATCGACCTACGCTGTCGCCATGGACACATTCCTCACCGTCGTCAGCCGGCGCGAGGTGCGCAAGTACGACCGGCAACCGATCTCCGAGGACGCCGAGCGCCGGATCCTCGAGGCGGGCCGGCTGGCGGGCAGCGCCCAGAACCGCCAGGCCCGCCGGTTCGTGGTTCTCCGCGACCCCGCACGGGTCGCCGAGGCGGCGCGGGCCGTGTTCGAGCCGACCAACCTGCTCGGCGCCGCGCTGATCGTCGCGGTGGTCACCGCCGGCAAGGGGCCGCTCGCCTTCGACGCGGGACGCGCCGCTCAGAACATGCTGCTCACCGCGTGGGGCGAGGGGATCGGCGGCTCGCCGAACGGGATCGCCGACGCCGCGCGGATCGAGCGCGCCCTGAGCCTCGGCCCGGAGGAGCACGTCGCGATCGTGCTCTCTTTCGGCCACCCGCTCCGTCCGAGCTCGCCCGAGCGCCGCACGCCCCAGGAGTGGATCGACCGAGCGAACCGCCTGCCGTTCGAGGACGTCGTGGAGGTGCTGTGACGCCGGCGCCGTGACGCCGGTGCTTGTAGCGCCGGCGCTGGGGTGCCGGCGCTGTGACGAGGCCGGCGCTGGGGTGCGCGCGTCGTTACTACACAGGGCGGGCTTGGCTTCGCTGCGCCTTGCTCTGCGGCCGCACGACGCCTCGCGCCAGGCGAGGCGCCTCTTCCATCGCGGGCTCGAACGCGGGACGATACGTCCACGATCAACTGCCGCACGGAGGTGTTCCATGCCCGACCAGATCTGGCGCGTGAACGTGGCGTTCACCGAGGAGGGCGACCGGACTCGCGCCGACGCCGTGCTCGAGCTGGCGAACCAGCGCTACCACGGCTTCGGCCAGGCCAAGCGCGCACCCGAGGACCCGAGCGTCCCGGTCATCGGCCAGGACCTCGCCGCGGCGCGCGCGCTGTCCGACGTCGCGCACCAGCTGCTGCACGCAGCCGCCGAGCGAATCGAGGCGTACGAGGGCCACTCGATCGAGCTGCACGGCTGAGCCCCGGCCCGGAGCCGGGGCGATCGGTCGCGCCGGCTCGCGGAGCGGGCGCAGGGTTCGCTGGCCCTCAGTCGAGGCGATCGAGGCGAAGGCCTCGGCGAGGCGCAAGGTCGGGCCCGCGGAATACCGAGCCGCGCGGTGACCTACCTCACCGCTCACCCGCACACGCGCGTTCGAGTGGCGCATCGTCCCTAACGTCACTTGCGTCTAGCGTTAGGGTCGCATAGGTTGTCGATCGATGAACGCCGGCGACTTCCCACGCACCGCGTTCGGTAGGGCGCGGCGCACCGCCGGCCCGCACGGATACGTCGCGTACTTCCCGGCGCCGCTCCCTCGGGCGTTCGAGCTGCCTGCACGCCTGGTGTCGAAGCTCGCCGACGCCGAGGCCGCGCTCGGCCGACTGGCCGGCGTCGGGCAGCTCCTGCCCAACCCGCACCTGCTCATCCGCCCCTACCTGCTGCGCGAGGCCGTCGCGTCGACGATGATCGAGGGCACGCAGGCGTCCCTTGCCGAGATCTTCGAGCTGGGCGCCGCCGGCGACCAGCCGAGCGCCGACGTCGAGGAGGTCCTCGCCTACGTCGACGCCATGGAATGGGCGGTCACCGCAGCGCCGCGACTCCCGATCAGCGCACGCATGCTGCTCGAGAGCCATCGCCGGCTGCTCAGCGGTGTCCGCGGCGCGGACCGGAGCCCGGGCGAGCTGCGGACGACGCAGAACTGGATCGGCCGCCCCGGCTCGACGCTCGAGACCGCGAGCTTCGTCCCTCCACCGCCCGACGAGCTCGCGGCGGCACTTACCGACTGGGAGTGCTTCGCCAACGAGGAGCCGGACATGCCGCTCCTGGTCCAGGACGCGCTGCTGCACGTCCAGTTCGAGACGATCCACCCGTTCCTCGACGGCAACGGCCGCCTTGGCCGTCTGCTGCTGGTCCTGTTCCTCATCGTGCGCGGGAGGTTGACGGCGCCGCTGCTGTATCTCAGCGCCGGCATCGAGCGCGAACGCGACCGCTACTACGCGGCGCTCAGCGCAACTCGAACCGACGGCGACGCGCTGCCGTGGATCGAGCTGTTCCTGGACGTCGTCCGCTCGCAGTCCCTCGACGCCGTGGCTCGGGCCGAGCGAATCGTCGAGTTGCGCGAGCGGTACCGGGCTACCGCCACGGAGCTCGGCAGCGTCAACGCACTGCAGGTCGTCGACCTCATGTGCGAGAACCCGATCGTGACCAGCCGCCTCGTCGAAGGCCGACTCGGCGTCGCCCGCCCGACCGCGCTGCGACTACTGCGCCAGCTCGCGGCCGCCGGCCTGCTCGACGAGGCTGCGCAAGGCCCGCGGGGTCAGCGACGGTATGTCGCGCGCGACCTACTGGATGTGGTGACCACTGACGAACTGGCGACGGCCCGATGAGCCTCCCCACGCTCGCGGACCTCTGCACGTTGATTGCCGGCTATGAGCGCAAGACCGCGCGAACGGACCCTGATCGGCTGCGAGACCTTCGAGCTCAGTCGCCCACACGGCCGCCCCCCTCCCCAGTGCACCGGAGCGGACCCGCGGGGTCCGCTCCGGACCCGTTTCGGACCCACTGCGGACCCAGTGAACGGGCCGCGCAACCTCCCCCGAAACGAGAGAAGTCCCCGCGATGCAGGACTTCGCACAAGCCCTCTGTCGGACTCGAACCGACGACCCCTTCCTTACCATGGAAGTGCTCTACCAACTGAGCTAAGAGGGCGGGCATCGCAGGGTAGCCGACCGGGGCTTGGCGCGGCGGCGACCTGGACGATGGCGCGAGCCGACCGCTGACGACGACGGTGGCCGCTACCTTGCGCGCGATGGCGGGAACCGTCGAAGCGATCCATCTCGCGCCGGACGAGGGGGCGCCGACGGCGCCTGTCGAACGCGTGGACGCGGTCGCGGGCGCCGGCCTGAGAGGGGACCGGCACTTCGCCGCCGGCGCGGCGCCGGCGCGCCAGATCACGCTGATCGAGAGCGAGGAGCTCGAGCGCCTGGCCGACGAGCACGGCATGCGCCTTGGGCCCGGGGAGTCGCGTCGGCAGCTGACCACGAGCGGCGTGCGCCTCGATTCGCTCGTCGGACGGCGCTTTCGCATCGGCGCCGTCGAGTGCCGCGGGGTCGAGCTGTGCGAGCCCTGCAGCCACCTCGAGAAGCTCACCGGACGCCCGGGCATCATGCGCGCGCTGGCGCACCGAGCGGGGCTGAACGCCGAGATCCTCACGGACGGCGAGATCGCGACCGGCGACACGATCGTGCCGCTCGACTGAGCCAGCCGGGGCAGCGCCGGATCGCAAGCGCTCGCCCGCACCTTCGGCGCTCCGCCAGCCCATCCGATACCGTCCCCGGAGCCTTCATGCGCGTACCCCTGACGAGCACGAAGAGAGCGGCGCTGGTGGCCACCCTGGTCCTGACGGCCCTCACGGTCGCCGTCACGCCCGCGTCCGCCCGCGTGCTGAAGAAGGAGACGTGGCTCTCGAAGACCACGATCACCGAGTACTTCCCGGTGCCCGAGTGGTGGTTCGTCGGCAAGGCGATCTCGACGCCCGGCCTGAGTCGCGCGAGCAAGGTCGACTGGCTCTACTCCGCGCGCGGCGTCTCGATGGAGGGCGACGGCATCGGGATGGACGGGCAGAAGTACCACATCGCCTCGGTCGGCTCGAGCGGCTGGATCACCGCACGCGGCAAGCGCGCGCGCTTCGGGGTCGGTGGAGTCTTCGCGCCGTTCTGGCGCGGTACCGGCTACTGGAAGAACAGCAGGGGCGCCGTGACCTTCCCGCTGCAGAGCGGCGGCTGGTACGCCGGGCGCGGCAAGCGCTTCATTCGCCCGAAGGACATCACCTTCGCCGAGGGTTCCTCGCGGCCGCTGCGCTACTACCGCAGCGTCGCGGTCGATCCGAAGCTGATCCCGCTCGGCAGCCTCGTCTACGCCGCCGCCTACGAGTCGCTGAACGGTGACGGCTGGTTCCGCGCCGACGACACCGGCGGTGCGATCAGGGGCCGGCATCTCGACGTCTACCGTCGCGCCCCCGACAGCTCGACCGAGAGCGGTCAGTACCTGACCGGCCAGCGGATCTTCGTCGTGCCCAAGCGGCGCATCAGCGCATACCTCAAGGCGGCGCGCAGCTCCGCCGGACGGCTGCCCGTGCCGCCCGCGACGCTCAGCCGCGGCGGCTCGACAGCCGGCGGCGACTACACGGCGAGCGCGCAGCCGCGGACCGGCGGCGTGCGCGCCGGCTAGCGCCGCAGCGCGATCCGCTCGCGGTAGCCGAGCAGCTCGCTGACCGTGACGAAGCGGTAGCCGCGCGAGCGCAGCGCGCGGATGATCCGCGGTGCTGCGGCCAGCGTCTGCGAGCGCACCCCGCCGCCGTCATGGCTGAGGATGATCGCGCCCGGGCCGGTCTGCGCCAGCACGCGGGCGACGCCGGCGCCGGGATCGCCATGCCCGGGCAGGCGTGAGGCGAGCCCGCCTCGCGCGCTCCACCCGAGGGCGCGCGCGACGATCGCGTCCGTTCCCGGGGTGCGCCAGTCGAGCGGATCGGCGCTCCACAGCACCGACGTCATGCCCAGCGCGCGGGTGCGGCGCACGAGGTCCGAGCCGGTCGAGCCGTACGGCGGGCGGAACAGGCAGGGCGTGAAGCCGGTCGCGCGGCGGATCGCGGCATTGGTCCTGGAGAGCTGCGAGCTTGCGCCCGGCCCGCCGCCGCCGAGGTTCGCGTGATTCCACGAATGGTTGGCAAGCTCGAAGCCGTCGGCGAGCATGCTGCGCACCAGCCCCCGGTAGCGGCCAACCTGCTCGCCGAGCATGAAGAACGTCGCCGGCGCATCGAGGCGCTTGAGCGTGCGCAGCAGCGGCGCGGTGTACGACGAGGGCCCGTCGTCGTAGGTGAGGGCGACCCGCTTGACGTGCGGGCCGCGCCTCACCTGTGCGGGCCCGCTCGCGACGCAGCCGGTGACGACGACCCGCCAGACACGGCCGGGATAGCGCGTACCCGCCTCGCGCGGCGCACGCGAGCGACACGGCGGCGCCGTCTCCGGCGGCGTCGTCGTGGCCTCGGGCATGGTCGCCGTGTCGGACGGCGGCGCGAGGCCGCCTCCGCCGCCTGCGGACGCGCCCCCCTCGTCGGGCGATGGGCCTCCCGCCCCGTCCTCGGCGCAGGACGCGGGCGTCGCCGTGACGGACCAGTCCAGCACGCCGACCCGCAGGTGCGCGTCGGCGGGTCGCACCCGGACGACGAGCTCGTCGCCGGACGGCTGGCTCACGTCCCCGGCGATCTCGCGCGAGCCGGAGCGAAGCCGCCAGCGGTGGCCCTCGCGCTCGACGCACAGCGAGCGCCGGGCGTCGCCCTGCGCGAAGCTCGCACACATGCGGCCCTTGCCGGCCGCCAGCTCGGCGCGGTCCAGCGTCCGTCGAAGCCCGACGATGAGCACGAGCTCACGGTCGACCTGGCCGAGCGCGACCGACTTCAGGTCGAGCGGCGAGCCGTCCGAGGCGAGCTCGTGGGCGCCGTCCCCGTGCGAGTCGGCGAGCGCCGCCGTCGGAGCAGCGGCCGACGCGACCAGCGCGGCGCATGCGACGAGGGACGCAAGCCGGGTCGTTCGAGTGAGCGGTGCCGGCACGAAGGGGAACCGGGCGCGCCGAGCCGCTACCCCGCGCTCTTGACCTTCACGAGGTCGACGTCGAACACGAGCGCCGCGTTGGCCGGGATCGTCGGCGGCGAGCCCTGGGCGCCGTAGGCGAGGTCGGAGGGGATGATCAGTCGCCGGCGCCCGCCCTCGCGCATGCCCGCGATGCCCTCGTCCCAGCCCTGGATGACCTGGCCGCCGCCGATCTCGAAGTCGAACAGCTCATTCTTGCCGCGGCTCCACGAGCTGTCGAACTCCTTGCCGCCGTCGAACAGGACGCCCACGTAGCGCACGCTGACCGTGTCGCCTTCCTTGGCCTCCGCGCCGTCGCCGACGATGACGTCCTGCGCGACGAGGTCGCTCGGCGGCTCTCCGCTCTGGGCGGGGATCCGCGGCTTGCCGGCGATGTCGCCCTCGCCGGGTCCCGGTGCGACCTTCTCGGCTCTCACCGGCGGCGTCGTGACGTCGCTGACCGTGGGCGGGTTCTTGCGCTGCTCGGCGGCCAGCCGGGCCGCCTTGTCGGCGGAGCTCTCCCCGCCGTCGCCGCCGCAGCCTGCGAGCGGCAGCGCGACGGCGAGCAGGACGACGAGGAGCTGGGCGAGGCGGATCGGCGCGTTCATGCGGCGCAGTTGATAGCAGGAGCCGGCGACGGCACGCGCCACGGGAGTGCCGCGAGGCCCGTCCGGCGCACCCCGTGACGGCACAAACTTCAAGTGCTAGTCGCCGACCACTCGTTGGACCGTGGCGTCCGTGCGCGAGTCAGGTCGCTGGCAGTTCGAGGCGATCGGCCAGAGCGCGCGGCGTCCACACGGGCAACACATCGGATGCAACCGAAAGCAGGTGCCGGTCGCCGGAGACGATCGCTTCGGCGGCGTGTACACGGGCGAGGTCGACGAGGTAGTCATCGTCTGGATCGTCGGTCGCGCCTGGGGTCGGCGCTGGGTCCTCGACGCGGACGCCGCGCTCCGCGATCAGCTCTACGAATGCCGCAGCGCAACCATCAGACGCGACCCTGTCGAACTTCTCCCGTCCGAGCACCCGCGCCAGCTCCGCGATCAGCAGCGGCGACACGAGCGCTTCGATGTCGCCGTCGAGCAGCGCTTCGACCACGAGGCCCGGTGCAGCGCGACGCGGAGAGATGAAGGCCGAGACGTAGACGCCTGGGTCGATGACGACCCGGATCACGCAGCGCTACGGCGCTCGCGACGCATCGCGTGCAGCTCGTCGTACGCGATGCGCATCGCCTCGTCCTCGGTCAGCTCGCTCATCGACTGCGCCGTCTCGAGCGCTCGGCGACCGACGTAGAGACGCAGCGCCCGCTCCACGACCTCGGCGTCTTCGACCGAAGCAGCAGGAGTCATCGCGACGCGCGCCTTCGCGAGCAGCTCGGCGTCGACCTCGACGGAGCGGGAAGCCATGTGCCAAAGGCTACCAGCGCCTCCACCGATGCCTGCAAGCCGACAGCAACGCGCTCCGCCGGATCCTCCCCTGCCCCGTCCGCCGCACGCGGGTAACTCCCTGCAGATGCCTGTCCGAGCTTGGCCGGCTGTATCCGCCTCCGAAGCGCCGACATTGTCGGTGTGGGCCGGCGATGTCCGGGCTTGGCCGCGAATATCCGGCCGATGGGGGGAGCAGGATTCGAACCTGCGTAGGCAGAGCCAACGGGTTTACAGCCCGTCCCCTTTAACCACTCGGGCATCCCCCCGGAGGCGACCGGAGCGCAGCGCGCTCCGGCAGGGACGGCGATGGTAGCGCGCCGGAGAGCGCAAGGCCCGGGCGCCCGTCGTCGGTCAGCCCGCGGGCGGCGAGGATGCCGAGGGCAGCGCCGGCGTGATCGTGACGGTCACGGTCCGCGCGCCGGCGGCGCCGAGCGGCACGAGGACCTCCATGGCGGCGCGGGTGCGCGGCGTCTGCTTCAGCCGGCCGGGCAGCACCCGCCACCGGGTCCGCATGTCGCCGGCCGCGCGCACGACCGCGGTGTAGCCGCCGAGCGGCTGCGCGACGCGCACCGTCACGCTGCCCGCGCCGCGCTCGACCGGTGGCGCCGCCGGCGTGCCGGAGCGCTGCCAGACCGGGATGCTGACCCGCGCCCAGCCGAAACGCGGCCCGCGCACCGAGTAGGTCCGCTTGATCTGGTCGGAGGTGAACCGGTGGGCGATCTTCAGCGAGGTGCCGCCGCGCCCGCGCACGGTCATGTCCAGGCCGACCGTGCCGAAGCTGCCACGGAGTCGCCCGACGCCGCGCAGCCGCGCCGACGCCGCGCTGCGCCGGCCCGGGTCGCTGTCCAGCAGCGCCGTCCCGCCGCGGTTGCTGACGCGCAGCCCGAAGCCCCACGATCCGCGACTGCCGATCGCGCCGAGCGGGCGCCCGTCGGCGTCGTACAGGCGGGTCAGGTCGGCGCCTCCGTAGCCGCCGCGGAAGGTGGCGTCGACGATCGCCGCGCTGTAGCGGCGGGTTCGCACCGCGAGCCTGCGGATGTCGGGGTCGTACGCGAACAACGACGGCGGCTGCTCCTGAGGCAGCTCGTCAGCGCGCTCGTAGGCCGCCTGCGCCACGAGCGCGCCGATCCGCGCCGGCACGAAGCGCTTGTCGCTGCTCGGATGCGACGCGCTGGAGTAGACGCCGAACAGCGTCGAGGGGATCTCCCCGTCCTTCTTCTCGTCGTCGAGCACGCGCTCGTAGAGCTCGATCGCCCGCGAGAAGGTCCAGCGCGCCCAGCGTCGCTCGGTCGTGCTGAGCACCGGGGCCTCGCCGAGCGTCTCCAGGCCCTGGAGGGCGAACACCCAGTAGCGCGTGAGGTGCCAGCGCTCGTAGCCCAGGCCGGTGTCCCAGCTCAGGTAGCCGGCGTGCGTCCAATCGCCGGCGAGCAGTCGCCGCGCCCACTCGCGCAGCAGGCTCGTCCTGCGCGAGCCGAGCGGCGTCATCCCGCTGCGCTGGGCGAGCTCGTAGGGCGCAAGGCCCGCGAAGACGATGTTCGCGTACTCGGAGGTGGGGACGCTGTTGCCGGTCGCCGTCGGCGCGAAGTGCGGCAGGTAGTTGAAGCCGAGCCCGGCGTTGAGGTTCGGCGAGCCGCCCGGGAGCGCGGCCCGCCGGGCGCGGTCGAGGAACTGCGCGAGGAAGTGGCGGTAGTCGGACGTCAGCAGGCTCGTGCGGCGGTTGACGACCGCGTCGGACTCGAACAGCGAGGCCGCCCAGTTGAACTGGTTGAGCTGCATGTGCGGGAAGCGGAAGAAGCGCGACCAGGCGACCAGGCCGATCACCTGCTGGATGCGCTCGACGTCCGCCTTCGGCAGCCCGACGACGTCGCGGGCGCGCCACGCCGCCTCGAGCCCGTCGGCCACCTGCGGGTCGATCGAGACGTGCTGGTCGCCGCCGGAGACCCCCCGCGCGCGCGACGTCCAGCCCGGCGCGTGGAGCTGGCTGTCCGGGCGCAGGCCCTGCGTCGTCTCGTGGAATGCGGGCGGGTGGGTCAGCAGGCGCACGAGCGGCCCGATCCGCTCGTCGCGACGCGAGAGCCCGATGTGACCGGCGAGCGCTGCCATCGCGTGCATCGTCAGCAGGTTCGCGTTCATCCGCGTGTCCATCGAGCCGTCCGGCGAGACGTAGCCGCCGATGCTCTCGCGCCAGCCCGTGTCGACCTCGTCGATGCGCCGGTCGACGAACGCCCACAGCTTGGAGAGCTCCTGCTGCACGGCCGGGCTCGCCCGGGGCGGCGCGGGCGCGGCCTGACGCGCGGGCGCGGGGACGAGCGGCGGCGGCGCCGCCGTCGCTCCCGGAGCCAGGACGGCGAGCAGCACGACGGCGACGACGCCGAGGGTCCCTCGGCGAGGAGCGGACACGGCGGGCACCCTACGGCAAACACGTGGCCGGGCCCGCAGTTTCGCGACCATCGGTCGCAGAAGCGACCGGGGAGCGGCAGACAGGGGTGCTCGTCGTCCCGGCGACCGCCGTCAGGCGACCCGCTCGACTCCGGCCTGATCGGGCTCGGGCAGCGGGCGAACGGTGCCCCCGCCGGCCGCCTTCGCCTCGTAGAGCGCGCGATCGGCGCTCGCGAACAGCTCGTCGTAGACGAACCTTTCGCTGCTGCAGGCATCGACGCCGAACGACATCGTCACGTCGATCGCGTCTTCCCCGAACGGGTCCAGCTCGATCGCTCGCCGCAGCGAGTCGGCGAGCTCCAGCGCGCTCGCCCGCGTCGCGCCGGGCAGCAGCACGACCATCTCGTCGCCTCCGGTCCGGTAGACGGCGTCGTAGGCGCGAAGCTCGGATCCGAAGCGGTCGGCGATCTCCCGCAGCACAGCGTCACCGGCCACGTGGCCGCGCTCGTCGTTGATCGCCTTGAAGTCGTCGACGTCGGCGACGATCAACGCCAGCGGCTGCGACCTCGCGCTCGCCTGCCCCTCCAGCTCCGCGATGCGCCGGCCGAGCGCAGCACGGTTCAGCAGCCCGGTCAGCGGGTCGATGAGCGCCTCGGTCCGGTGATGGAGGTCGGAGCGCATCAGGGCGACCGACATCGCGACGACCGCGACCACGGTGACGATCGCACCGCCGAATGTGAGCACGTCGTCGCGCGGCGCGCCGGAGTCTCCGGTGGCGACCGCAGCGGTCAGCAGGGCGACGGTCACCGTCCCGCCGACCCACACGCCGCGCATCCGGAAGCACGCCGGCAGAGCCACGGCGGGAATCGCCATCCAGGTGAGTACGGGGCTCAGGACGCCGCCGGTGAGGGCGATGCTCACGGCCAGCGCGACGACCGACAGCAGCCAGGCCGCGGCAACTCGGTACTCGGGCCGGGCCGAGCGGTCGAGACGCCTGCCGAGGACGACGAAGCCCCCGAGCGCGACGGCGAATGGGACGAGCGGCCACCAGCCGATCTGCGACCTTGCGGTGAGCAGCATGACCGCGACCGCGACCAGCGCGAGCACGCCGGTGCCCACGGCGCGCAGACGGCGCTCCATGTCGATGACGCGCGCGCGGTCGGGCGCGGTCGGACAGAGCCAGGTGGGCGTGAAGATGTGGTCGGGCACGGGGGTCTGTGTGCGAGCGGGGACTGGTCTCACGCCGACGGGAACCGGCGAGAGTAGCGAGCCGCGCGGCTCGACACGGCTCCCGGAGCGCGGAGCGGGGCCGGCCCCCAGGCCGACCCCGCGACCACCCCTCTCCTGCGTCTCCCTGAGACGTCGTTGCGCGCCGTCAACAGGCGTCGCGCAGCCGCTGCGCCTCGGGCAGCGACTCGAGCTTCTTCAGCGTGTGGTTCTCGATCTGGCGGATCCGCTCGCGCGTCACGTTGAACGCCCGCCCGACCTCCTCGAGCGTGCGCGGGCGCTGCCCCGTCAGCCCGAAGCGCATCTCGATGACCTCGCGCTCGCGTGCCGGCAGCGCCGCCAGGGCCCGGTGGACGTTGTCCTTGCGCAGGCTCTCGGAGGCGATCTCGAACGGGGACTCGGCGGTCTGGTCCTCGACGAAGTCGCCTAGCTCGCTCTCCTCCTCGCCGATCGGCTTCTCGAGCGAGATCGGCTGCTGGCTCATGCGCAGGATGTCGCGGACCTCGCGCGAGCTGCACTCGAGCTGCGCCGCGATCTCCTCCGGACTGGGCTCGCGGCCAAGCTGCTGGACGAGCTGGCGCTCGACGTGCACGACCTTGTTGAGCTTCTCGACCATGTGCACGGGGATGCGGATCGTGCGGCCCTTGTCGGCGATGGCGCGAGTCACGGCCTGGCGGATCCACCAGGTCGCATACGTCGAGAACTTGTAGCCGCGGCGATAGTCGAACTTCTCGACCGCGCGGATCAGGCCAAGCGAGCCCTCCTGGATCAGGTCGAGGAACGTCAGGCCGCGGCCGAGGTAGCCCTTGGCGATCGAGACGACGAGGCGCAGGTTCGCCTCGACCATCTGGCGCTTGGCCTCCATGTCGCCGCGCTCGATCCGCTTGGCCAGCTCGACCTCCTGCCCCGCAGTCAGCAGCGACACCTTGCCGATCGAGCGCAGGTAGAGCCTCAGCGAGTCGAGGCTCGGCTCGACCGTCAGGTCGACCTCCGGCTTCTTGCGCTGGCCGCTCTTCCCGGCGCCGATCGCCTCCCCCTCCGGGGGCCCCTCCGTGATCGGCGGCTCGGGCGAGCCGAGCCCGGCACCCGCCTCGCTGATGAGCTCGACGCCGAGCTCCTCGAGGTGCGCGTGCAGCTCGCGCACCTGGTCCCTCGTGATCTCGACCTCCTCGAGGCACGCCGTTACCTGCTCGATCGTGAGGTAGCCGCGCTCCTGCCCCTCCTGAACGAGCTGGCGCAGCTCCTCCACCTCCCAGACCTGCGCCTCGTCTCCCACCAGCAACGCGTCGGTCTTCGTCGTGCTCAATGCCCCGCCTCCGTTGTCGCCCGACCCCGGGGCCCCCCTGCCGGCGGCCCCCCTCCGAAGCTCTGCGATTGTCGATCCTGCCGCTGCGGCGTCCACCGCGTGGGGCTGAGCCATGTGATCCCCCTGTCCGTGAATGGAGGGGCTTCCAGCCGAGTGCGTGATTGATAGCACAAGGCCGGGTGGCCGCTCGGATAACCTCGTCGTCTTCCTCGTCGTCAATCCCCGCGACCGCTGAGCACCCGTCATGGAACCTTCCTTGCTCCAGTCATCGCCCGACGTACAGAACCGGGCGCCCGCAATCAGCCTCGGACTCTCGCGCGTAGGCGTCACGAACGTCGAGAAGGCGATCCGAATCGGCGTGCCGGGAGGCGAGCAGCTCTACCACGCGCGCCTGGAGTGCTTCGTCGACCTCGGACAGGACCAGAAGGGCGCACACATGTCGCGCTTCGAGGAGGTCGTGAACGAGGCGATCCGCGAGGCGGTCGTCGGCGGCACGGCGTTCAAGGTCGAGGATCTCGCCCAGCGGATCGCGGAGGACGTGCGCGAGCGCCAGGACGCCCTGCGCGCCGAGGTGACCGTCGAGGCCCGCTACCCCGAGCACAAGCCGGCGCCGGTGTCCGGGATCGACACCCAGGAGATGTATACGATGCACGGCGTCGCGGTCGCGACCGAGCGCGGCACGCGCCGGCTCATCGGCGTCGCCGCGCAGGGCATGACCGCCTGCCCGTGCGCGCAGGAGCTGGTCGCCGCCGGCGCCCGCGAGCGGCTCGCCGTCCAGGGGTTCACGGCCGAGCAGATCGAGCAGATCCTCGAGGCGGTGCCCGTGGCCACGCACAACCAGCGCGGTCTCGGCACGCTGTACGTCGGCTGCGTCGAGCGCGAGGCCGCCGAGATCGAGGCGCGCGACCTGCTCGACATCGTCGAAGGCTCGATGTCCAGCGAGATCTACGAGCTGATGAAGCGCAGCGACGAGGGCGCCGTCGTCGAGAAGGCTCACCGCCGCCCGCGGTTCGTCGAGGACTGCGTGCGCGAGATGGTGCAGGGCGTCGTCGACGGCTACGGCGGGCTGAGCGGCGGGACGTTCGTGCTCGCCCGCCAGGAGAACCTCGAGACGATCCACCAGCACAACGTCGTCGCCGAACGCTTCGGGCTGCTCGGCGACCTGCGCGCCGAGGTCGTCGGCGGTCCCGCCGGGCGCCACGTATCGCGCCGCGAGTGGCTCAACGCGGCCACCGGCTGACGGGCGTCGGGCCCAGGCGCCGCGCTCCGCACGGACCCGGCCGATGACCGCGCCCGGCGACGACCCGCCAACGCTCCCGGCGGCCCCGGGCCGAGCCCGGCGCGGGAAGCAGGCCGGGGACAGTGCTCCGCACGAACCCGGCCGATGACCGTGCCCGGCGACGGCCCGCGGCCGCCGCGCGGCTCCGGGGTCAGCCGATCTGCTCAGCGCAGCCCAGCAGCCGCGCCCCGCCTCCGGCCTGGACGGCGACGACGGGGAATCGCCCGGGGGTCTCGTAGATCCGCCGGCCGGCGTCGGCGCCGGCCAGCGACGGGGTGTTCTCGTTCCACAGGGCGAGCAGCGTCGCGTCGCGTCGCGGGCCGGCCAGGAGCACGCCGCTGGTGCGGCCCCAGTCCCAGCGCCGCACGACGCGCAGGGCGCCGACGCTCGCGTCGGCGCGCACGGCGGTGAGGCTCTCGCTGGAGCGGGCCAGGTCGATGCGCTGCTCGCGCAGGCAGGCGCGCATGTCGGCGGGCGCGGGGTCGCGGTTGGCGAGCACGACGTAGATCGCGGTTCCCAGCGAGGCGACGCCGAGGACGACGACGAGCGCGGTGAGCCACTTCATCCGGCCTGCTCCCCGCGTGCGGCGAGCCGGCGGACCTCGGCCTCGCGGAGCAGCCGGCGCATCCCGAAGAAGTAGTCGATGCCGCTGGCGAGGGTGATCAGCACCATCGCGTAGACGAGAGCGTCGACCCAGCCGGGGGCCGGGCTGATGAGGATCAGCAGGAAGATCGTCAGCACCTGGACGGCCGTCTTGACCTTCCCCCACCAGCTCGCGGCGATCACGACGCCCTCCGAGCGGGCGTGCATCCGGGCGACGGTGACGGCGAACTCGCGCGCGACGATGACCATCGCGACCCATGCGGGGAGCCGCCCGAGCGAGACGAGCGACAGCAGCGCGGCGATGATCAGCAGCTTGTCCGCCACGGGGTCCATCAGCTTGCCGAACGTCGTGATCTGCTCGCGCGAGCGCGCCAGCCAGCCGTCGATCGCGTCGGTCGTCGAGGCGATCGCGAAGACCGACGCCGCAAGCACGTTGCCGGCCTCGCCCTCGGCCCCGGCGAGCAGCGCGACCACGAGCACCGGGACGAGCAGGATCCGCAGGACGGTCAGCAGATTGGGGACGTTCAGCGTGAACACGAGCAGGTCAGTATCGCGCCCGTGCCCGCACGAGGCCTCGCGCGGGCGCGGTCAGCGGCTCTCAGGCCTCGATCGCCGCCTCGGACCTGGGCGCGGGAGCGCTGCGTGTGACCCCCACGCTGGCGATGACGACGAGCGCGATCGCGCCGATGTCGCCGGCGTCGAGCTTCTGCGAGAGGACGAGGAACCCGGCCAGCGCGGCGAACGCCGGCTCGACCGACATCAGGACCCCGAAGACGCGCGCGGACATCCGTCGCAGGGCCTCGGTCTCGAGCGAGAAGGGGATCGCGCTGCTGAGCAGCGCGATGCCGACGCCGACCGCGAGCACCTCCGGCCGCACGAGAGCGCTGCCGCCGTCGATGACGCCGGGGATGAACGTGACGGCCGACGCGACGATCATCGCGAGGATCAGGCCTTCGCCGCCGTCGAAGAACCGCCCGACGCGCTGGGCGAGGAGGATGTAGCCGGCCCAGGCCGCGGCGGCCACGACGGCGAGGACGAGCCCGATCGTGTCGAGCCCGGTGTCCTGGCCCCAGGGCCTGGTCAGCAGCAGGATCCCGGCGACCGCGAGCACGATCCAGACGAAGTCGGCGCGGCGGCGCGAGAGCGCGGCGGCGACGGAGATCGGCCCGATGAACTCGACCGTGACGACGATCCCGAGCGGGATCCGGTCGATCGCCTCGTACACGCAGAGGTTCATCGCCGCGAGGGTCACGCCGAAGAGCACCGTCAGGCGCAGATGCGCGGCGGGCCGCGAGCGGATCCGCGGCTTCCAGAAGATCATCACGATCAGGGAGCCGAGGAGCAGCCGCAGGAGCGTCGTCCCGGCCGCCCCGGCCTCGTCGAAGATCGTCGCCGCGAGCGCCGCGCCGAACTGGATGGAGAGGGTTCCGGCGACTACGAGGGCGGGCGCCGGGATCTGCTGGAGCGCGCCGATCCCGCGCGCCTGGGCGACAGATCCGTCGTTCACGGCTTCAGCCGGTGCCCGGTTCGGAACAGCCATGCGCTCCATCCCACGACCAGCGCCGTGAGCGCCGCGGTCACGCCCAGCGCAAGGGCGACGCTCACGTCGGACGATCCGAGGAACCCGTAGCGGATGGCGCTGACGAGGAAGAACATCGGGTTGGCGTGGCTGACCTCCTGCCACGGCGAGGGCAGGGTCTGGACGGAGTAGAAGACGCCGCCCAGGAAGGTCAGCGGCAGGATCAGGATGTTCTGGACGAAAGCCGGGTGATCCCAGCTCTGGGCGTACACGCCGACGACGACGCCGAGCGCGCCGAAGAGCGCCAGCGCGAGTGCCACCGCGACGGCCAGCGCGAGCGGCTCTCGCACGTGGACGTCGACGACGAGCGCGGTCGCCGCGAGCAGTGCCGCGCCGATCAGCAGCGCGCGCACGACCCCGCCCAGCGCCAGGCCGAGGTTGACCTCCCAGGGCTTCATCGGCGAGGCGAGGACGTCGTTGATGTAGCGGTCGAAGCGCGCCTGGAAGACCGAGCTCGAGTTGTTCGAGAATGCCGCCTGGACCATCGCCATCGTCACGAGGCCGGGCACGATGAACGTCTCGTACGGCACGCCGTCGATCGAGCGGATCCGCCCGCCGAGCGAGAGCCCGAAGACGAGGATGAAGAGGAACGAGCTGAGCACCGGCGCGGCGATCGTCTGCGACCACAGCTTCAGCACGCGGTGCGTCTCACGAGCGGCGAGCGCGATGAGGCCGCGCCGGCGCGCGGCGAGCGTGCTCGGGGGCGCGACCGCGGCGGTGCTCACGTCGACGCTCCCGCGGTCGCTCCGCCCATCGCCTTGACGTACACGTCAGCCAGCGAGTCGGCCTGGTACGCGCGGCGCAGGCCCTCGGCCGTGTCGCGCGCGAGCAGCCGCCCGCCGCGGATCAGCGCGATCTCCTGGCAGAGCTCCTCGGCCTCCTCCAGGTAGTGCGTCGTCAGGAGGATCGTCGTTCCACCCTCGTGGAGGCGCCGTATGTAGCTCCAGAGGTCGAGGCGCAGCTCGAAGTCGACGCCGGCGGTCGGCTCGTCGAGGATCACGAGCCGCGGCTCGTGCATCAGCGCGCGGGCGAGCAGCAGCCGCCGGCGCATGCCGCCGGACAGCGCCGGCGCGCGGACGCCGGCCTTCGCCGACAGGTCGAAGACGTCCATCATCTCCTTGGCCCGACGGCGCGCACGGGCGCGCTCCATGCCGTAGTAGCCGCCGTGGTAGAGCAGCGTCTCCTCGACGTCGAGGAAGCGGTCGAGGTTCACGTCCTGCTCGGCGAGGCCCAGCATCCGCCGCGCCTGCGGCCGATCGTGCGGCGAGCCGAAGATCTCGATCTCGCCGGCCGTCACGCGGATCAGGTTGCAGACCGCGCTGATCAGGGTCGTCTTGCCGGCGCCGTTCGGCCCGAGCAGGCCGAAGAACGAGCCGTCGGGGATCTCGAGGTCGAGACGGTCGACGGCGAGGAATCCCGACCCGCCGCGGCGAGCGCCGCGCAGGCGGCGCAGCAGCCCCCGCTCGGCGTCGTACCGCTTCGTCAGGCGGCGGATCTCGAGAGCGGGCGTGGTCGTCGGCGCGTGCGACACGGCACGAGCGAGCCTAGCGCCCGTTGCGCGCGCAACCGCTCCTCTGGGGACGCCCGGCACGGGCTCTCCGCAGGTCCTATCGTTGGCAGCGAGCGAAGAGGAGGCTCTCATGCGCCTTGGACTCCTGACCGCGATCTGCGCGACGGCCCTGCTGCCGGCGTGGGCGGCGCCCGCCCTCGCCGCTGGTCGCGCGGCTCACCCGCCGGCGCACGCCGCCGGTCAGGGCGCGCCCGCCCACGACTCCAGAGCGCGTTTCGTCGCGACCCTGAGAGCGCCCACCCATCGCCCGAGGGCCAACCGCGGCTGGACGATCACCGTGACCGCCCGGACCCGCTCAGGGCGCGCGCTGCGCGCCAGCGCCTTCTACCGGTTCCTCTATCGGGGCCAGGTCGTCTCGACGCAGTACCCCAGCCCGCGCGGCCCCGACCGCCATTCCCCGTGGCCGTTTCGCGGCAGCTACCGCGACCGGATCGTCTGGCCGGCACGGTCGATCGGCATTGCGCTCACCTTCCGCGTCGTGGTGAGCGTCAGGAACAAGGGCTACGTGAACCTCGACTACCAGGTCCGTGTCCGTCGCTGAGTCGGAGTGGACGCGAGCCGGGGCAGGCGGCGGCGCGAGCGTCGCGGTCGAACGGGTCCGGCGGGTGCACCCCGGACCGGTCGTGGCCGTCGAGGAGATCTCGCTGACGATCGAGCCCGGCGAGTTCGTCGTGCTCACCGGCCCCTCCGGCTCCGGCAAGACGTCGCTCCTCTCGCTGATCGGCGACCTCGACCGACCGACGTCGGGCCACGTCGAGGTCGACGGCGTCCGTATCGGCGGGCATCGCGACGATCGCTTCCACCGCGAGGTCGTCGGCTTCGTCTTCCAGCACCATCACCTGCTCGGCCATCTACCCGCGCGGGTCAACATCGAGATCCCGCTCGTCGGCGCGGGCATCGGTCGTGCGCAGCGGCGCGCGGCCGCCGAGACGCTGCTCGAGGAGGTCGGCCTTCGCCACCGCGGCGACGCGCTCGCCGCGCACCTCTCGGGCGGCGAGCGCCAGCGCGTCGCCGTCGCCCGGGCGCTCGCCAACGCCCCCCGGCTGCTGCTCGCCGACGAGCCGACCGGCGCACTGGACAGCGAGGGCGCGCGCCGCGTGCTCGAGCTCCTCGAGGAGTCGCGCGCCCGTCGCGGCATGACGCTCGTCGTCGTCAGCCACGACGCCGAGATCGGCCGGCGCGCCGACCGCGTGCTGCACCTGCGCGACGGGCGGCTGGCGCCCTACGGCCCGCCCAGCAGTCGCGCCGGGGAGACGCTGGTGCCGCGCCAGGCCGGGTAGAGCCCGCCGAGCACGCCGATCGCCAGCCCGATGAGCAGGGCCTGGCCGATCGTCCACACGGTGACGTGCGGCGAGACGACGGACGCGACGCCGAGCGCGCGGCTCAGCGCGCCGGCGCCGAGGATCCCCAGGACGAGGCCGATCCCCGCTCCGAGAACGCTCGTCGCGACGCCCTCCGCGAGGACGAGCGACGCAATGCGGATCCTTCCCCAGCCGACGGCGCTGAGCAGCGCCAACTCGCGCTCGCGCTCCAGCACGGCCATCGCCATCGTGTTCGCGACGACCAGGCCACCGGCGATCAGCGCCAGCGCCGCGATGATCGTCACGGTCTTGCCGACGAGCTCGCCGCTCGCTCCGATCCGGCTCGCGTCGTCGGGCGAGCCGATGACGACGATGCCCGGCACGGCGCGACGGATCGCCTTCTCGGCCGCGGAGTGCCGCGCGTCGGCGGCGAGCTGGACCGCGATCGTCGTCGCGTCGTCGCCGCGACCCGCCATGCGCTGCGCGGCCGCCAGGTCGATGACCGCGCCGGAGTCCTCGAAGAAGACGCCGCTGTGGTAGATGCCGGCGACGGTGAGCCGCCGGCGCCCGACCGTCAGCTCCGAGCCCGGCCGCAGCCTCAGCGCCGCGGCGAGGCGGTCGCCGACCAGCACGCTGCCCGCGCCCAGGTCCCGCCGCCCGGCGGTCATGACCAGCCGCGCGGCGAAGAACCCCGCAGGCTCGGCGCCGAAGACGATCGCGGCGGGGTCGCGCCGGACCCCCTCGACGACGAGCAGCAGGGGCGTCGCCTGCGCGACGTCCGGGCGACGCTCGAGCCGTCGCGCGAGCGAGACCGGCAGCACCGAGGCCGTCGGGTCCTCGACGCCGGCCTGGAAGATCCCCAGGTCGGCCTGTCCGAGATGGACCAGCTCGCCGGCCGTGCGCTTGAGCCCGGCCCCCACGGAGAGCAGCGCGACGATCGTCGCGACGCCCAGCGCGATGCCGACGGCCGTCGCCACGGCGCGCGCCTTGCGCCGGGCGAGGTTGCTGGCGATCAGGACGAGCACGGCAGATCGCACGCTATCCGCGCCGTGCGGCGTCGTCAGGGGAACCGCTCTTGCGGGGCGCGGCGCCCCGGGGCCGCCGCCGGTCCACCTCTAGGGTGTGCCCATGCCCCTCATCCCAACGGTCATCGAGACCACGGCGCGCGGCGAGCGCGAGTACGACATCTACTCGCGGATGCTCAACGAGCGGATCATCTTCCTCGGGATGCCGGTCGACGACACGATCGCGAACCTCGTCGTCGCGCAGCTCCTGCATCTCGAGTCCGAGGACCCCGAGAAGGACATCTCGATCTACATCAACACGCCGGGGGGCTCGATCTACGCCGGGATGGCGATCTACGACACGATGCAGTTCATCAAGCCGGACGTGCAGACGATCTGCTGCGGGATCGCGATGAGCATGGGCTCGCTGCTGCTGACCGCCGGCGCGAAGGGCAAGCGCTTCGCGCTGCCCAACAGCCGGATCCTGATCCACCAGCCGTCGGCCGGCTTCGAGGGCCAGTCGACCGACATCGAGATCCACGCCGCGGAGATCCTCAAGACGCGCGCGAGGATCGACGAGATCTACGCGTTCCACACCGGCAGGAGCGTCGAGCAGGTGCACAGCGACATGGAGCGCGATCGCTTCTTCACCGCCGAGCAGGCCGTCGAGTACGGCCTGATCGATCGCGTGCTCGAGAAGCACTGACGCCCGGCCGGGGCGTCAGAGGGCGTAGAGCTCGGCGTACTTCGCGGTCAGGTAACGGATCAGCGGCGCCGGGTCGAGCTCGCTGCCGGTCGCCCGCATGAGCAGCTCCGCCGGGTCGAGCCGGCGGCCGTGCGAGTGCACGCGCTCGCGCAGCCAGCCGAGCAGCGGAGCTCCGTCGCCGGCGGCGAGGGAATCGTCGAGCGCCGGCATGTCCCCGCGGGCCGCGTCCCAGAGCTGGGCGGCGGCGATGTTGCCCAACGCGTAGGTCGGGAAGTAGCCGAGCTCTCCGAACGCCCAGTGGATGTCCTGAAGGCAGCCGCGCGCGTCGTCGGGCACCGCGACGCCGAGCAGCTCGCGCATCAGCTCGTTCCACGCGCCCGGAACGTCGCGCGCGGCGAGCGCGCCCTCGACGAGCGCTACCTCGAGCTCGAAGCGCAGGACTACGTGGAGGCCGTAGGTCACCTCGTCGGCGTCGACCCGGATCAGCGACGGGCGCACGACGTTGACCGCCCGCACCAGGTCGTCGAGGCCGATCTCCTCCAGCTCGGAGAAGCGGCCCGCCAGCCGCGGCTGCCAGTGGCTCCAGAAGACACGCGAGCGGCCCACCTGGTTCTCCCACAGCCGGCTCTGCGACTCGTGGATGCCGAGCGAGACACCCGTGCCGAGCGTCGTGCGATCGAGCCCCGGGGCGACGCCGGCCTCGTAGAGCCCGTGGCCGACCTCGTGCATGACCGCGAAGAGGCCCGACAGGTCGCCCTCGTCCCAGCGGCCCGTGACGCGGACGTCGGTGCGAGCGATCGCGCTGGCGAACGGGTGCACGGCGTCGTCCAGCCGCCAGGCGCGGTCGTCGTAGCCGAAGCTGCGCGCGATCTCGAGCGCCGCGGCGCGCTGTGCATCCACCGCGAACGGGCCGCGCAGGCCGGCCGGCTCGGGGCGCTCGGCGATCGCCGCGACGAGCGGCACGAGGCCGGCGCGCAGCTCGGCGAGGACGGCGCGCGCCCGCGCGGTCGTCATCCCGGGCTCGAACGCGTCGAGCAGGGCGTCGTAGGGATGCTCGGCGTCGGGGAAGCAGGCCGCGACCTCGCGACGCAGCTCCACCGCGCGCTCGAGGTGCGGCGCGAAGGCGGCGAAGTCCGACTCGGCCCGCGCCCGCTGCCAGACCGGCAGCGCCTCGGCCGTGGCCCGAGCGATGCGCCCCGTCAGCTCCGGCGGGATCCGCGTCGCCCGCTCGTGGTCGCGCCCGACGACGCGGGCGATCGCGGCGACGTCGGATTCGGGCTCGCCCGCCGCCGCCCGCCCGGCTGCCGCGAGCAGCTCGCCGAGCGCCGGGTCTGCGAGCCGCTCATGGTGCAGGCGCTCGAGCGTCGCGAGCACCTCGCCGCGCGGGCCGGCGCCCTGCGACGGCATGTGGGTCTCGCGGTCCCAGCCGAGCAGCGCCGTCGCCGCGGCGAGGTCGCTGAGCTCGGCGAGGCGCTCGCTCAGCCGCGAGTCGATCCGGGGCCCGGCCGCGGGCGAGCCCTCAGGCGGCGACGATGCCATGCTCGATCGCCCCGAGCCGCTCGATCTCGATCCGCACGATGTCCCCCGGCACGAGGAAGCGCCGCGGATCGAGCGCCATCCCGACACCGCTCGGGGTCCCGGTGAGGATGAGGTCGCCCGGCTCGAGCCTGATCGTCGCCGAGATGAACTCGATCAGCTCGGCGATCGAGAACAGCAGGTCCGACGTCCGCGCGTCCTGGCGCAGCTCGCCGTTGACCCAGGTGCGCAGCGCCAGGTCCTCGGCGTCGGGGACCTCGTCGGCGGTCGTCACCCACGGGCCGAAGGGGCAGAACGTGTCGGCGCCCTTGGCGCGCGTCCAGTGCTGCTCGCGACGCTGCAGGTCACGTGCGCTGACGTCGTCGGCCACCGCGTAGCCGCCGATCCGGCCGTCGGCGCCCATCGCCACGGCGAGCTCGCCCTCGTAGTCCAGGCGCCGGACCACCTGCGGGCAGCGCACCGGGCCGCCGGGCGGCGCCGCGGAGCCGGGCTGCTTGAGGAAGACGACCGGCTCCTCGGGCAGCTCGGCACCCTGCTCGACGGCGTGCTCGCGGTAGTTGAGCCCGACCCCGAAGATCGTGCGCGGCACGTACGGGGCGAGCAGCTCGACCTCGTCCAGCGCGAACGCGTCGCCGGCGGCCGGCGTGCGGTCGGCGCTGCGCAGCCGCTCGACGACCGTCGAGCCGTCGTTGAACGCGACAACGTGATCTCCGCGCACCTCGCCTGCAAGCGCGCCGCCGTTTCCGGGGATCTGGAACGTGCACAGCTTCATGAGGGCGCCAGCGTAGTGCTGCGCAGGCGCCCGCGTGGCGACTCGACGGGTTGCGCGGGCGACTCGACGGGCGCCGGGTGGGGCTGACACGATGGGGCGATGCCTCTCGCGCTGCTGGTCTCCTCGCTGCTCGCCGCCGCCGGCGGCGGCTCGTCGGGCTTCGGCGGAGGCGGAGGCGGGGGCGGAGGCTTCTCCGGCGGCGGCTCGTACTCGGGCGGCGGCGCGACGACGGCCGGCGGCCCGGTCAGCCTCGTGATCATCCTGCTCGTCGTCGTGGCGGTCGTGATCCCGATCGTCGTCTCGTTCTTCAAGCTGCGCCGCATGCGCGCCCGGCGCGCCGAGCGCGACGCGCGCGTGCGGCTGGCGGCGGTCGAGGCCGCGCACGACGACGCCGCGTTCGCCGCTCAGGAGGTCGAGCGGGAGACGATCGCGCTGTTCGCCGCGATCCAGATCGCGTGGGACGCGCGCGACGTCGGCGCCCTCGAGCGGCTCGTCGGAGCCGACCTGATGGTCGAGTGGCGCCGGCGGCTCGCCGACTTCGCGCGCAAGGGCTGGCACAACCGCGTGAGGGTCCTCGCGGGACCCGAGATCCGGTACGTCGGGCTGGTCAATCGCGAGCGCGACGAGGAGGACCGCGTGACGGTGCACGTCGAGGCCCGGCTCGAGGACTACGTGGAAGCCCGCGGCGGGCGGCGGATCATGCGCCACGGCGAGGAGGACACGACGACCACGCTCAGCGAGTACTGGACGCTCGCCAAGCGCGAGGGCCGCTGGACGCTGCTCTCGATCGAGCAGGACGCCGAGGGCGCCCATCACCTCGACGCGCCGATCGTCGCCTCGCCGTGGGACGACCAGCGCCTCGCCGACGAGGCGCTGGTCGAGGGCGCGCTCGCCGACGCGGCGCCGCCCGGGGCCCGGACGGCGGAGCTCGTCGACGTGGACCTCACGGCCGACGCCCGCGCCCAGGCCCTCGACCTCAGCCTGGTCGACGCGCGCTTCGCGCCGGACGTGCTCGCGGCGGCGGCGCGGAGCGCGGCCGCGGCCTGGGCCGAGGCCGTCGACGGGCCCGACGCGGCGCTGGAGCGGATCGCCGCCCCGGGCGCGGCGGCGGCACTGCTCTACGGCGGCGACGAGGCGCGCGCGACGCGCCTGGTCGTGCGCGGCCCGCAGATCGACGCGATCACGATCGAGCGCCTGGAGGCCGAGAGCGAGCCGCCGACGATGACGCTCGAGGTGCGGGTGCGCGGGCGCCGCTACGTCGAGGACCGTGACAGCGCGGCCGTGCTGTCGGGCGCCAAGGACGTCGAGCGAGTCTTCGCCGAGCGCTGGACGATGGCGCTCGCCGATGCCGGTGAGACGCCGTGGCGCCTGGTCGGCGTCGCCGGTGCAAGGGCCTGACGAGCGTGCCGCGCGCCCAGGCCACTAGACCTGTGGCCGATCGAACGGCAGTCGCCGGTGCAAGGGCCTGACGAGCGTGCTGCGCGGGTAGGCTGCCCGCCGTGACCGGGCTCGGGCTCGCCGCCGTCCTGCTGCTCGTGCTGGCCAACGGCTTCTTCGTGATCGCCGAGTACGCGCTCGTGACCGCGCCGCGGGCCGCGCTCCAGGTGCTCGAGCGAGACGGCCGCCGCGGCGCCCGCACGGCGCTCGCCCTCAGAGACGACCCTGTTCGCTTCATCGGCACGATCCAGCTCGCGATCACCGGCCTCGGCATCCTGCTCGGCGCCCTGGGCGAGCCGATCCTGCGCAGGCTCTTCGACCCGCTGCTGGCGGCGGCGCTGTCGGTCGCGCTGGCGCTGACGCTGGTCACCTACCTGACCGTCGTGCTCGGCGAGCTGGTGCCGAAGGCGATCGCGCTGCACAGCGCGGCACGCGTCGCGACGCTCGTCGCCGGCCCGATCGCGCTTTTCGGACGCCTGCTCCTGCCCGCGGTCTGGGTCCTGCAGGTCTCCGCGCGGGGCGTCCTGCGGCTGTTCGGGGTGCCCGCCGCGCCGGCCGGCGAGAGCGTCCACACGGTCGAGGAGCTGCGCGCCATCGTCGCGGAGGCGGAGGACACCGGCCTGATCGAGGAGGCCGAGGAGGAGATGCTCTACCGCGTCTTCGACTTCGCCGCGCACGAGGCGGGCGACGTGATGGTGCCCTGGTCTCACGTCGCGACCCTCGATTCCGACCTGGACGCCGGCGCCGCGCTGCGGGCCGCGCTCGAGACCCCGTACACCCGCTTCCCCGTGCTGCGCGGCTCGATCGACGACGTCGTCGGGCTCGTGACGCTGCGCGAGCTTGTGGAGGCGACGCTTGCCGCCGACGGCGCTTCGCCGACGATCGAGCCACTCGCGCGCGACCTCCTGGTCGTGCCCGCGACCAAGGACGTCGGCGCGCTCCTGCAGGAGCTGCGCAGCGCCGGAGCGCAGATGTCGCTGGTCGTCAACGAGTACGGATCGACGCTGGGGATCGTGACCCTCGAGGATCTCGTCGAGGAGATCGTCGGCGAGATCGAGGAGGAGTACGGGCTGCCCGACGAGTCGATCGCGCGACTGCCCGACGGGCGCCTGCGGGTCTCCGGCTCGTTCACGATCGACGACTTCAACGAGCAGCTCCGGGCGACGCTGCCGACCGACCGCTACCGGACGCTCGGCGGGCTGGTCTTCGGGGAGCTGGGCCGCGCGCCACGTCGCGGCGACAGGGTCGAGATCGCCGACGTCGCCTTCGAGGTCGCAGCAGTCGACGGGCCGCGGGTCAGCGCGCTGCTCGTCGCGCTGTCGATCGGCCCGGACTAGCGCGCAGGCTCCCCGCCGTCGAACAACAGCCGAGCGTCGGACTTCGTCAGGTAGATCGTCCGTGTCTCCTCGGGCGCGCCGACGACGCGCACCGCGTGCGGGGTGTTCGGCGGGATCACGACCGCGTCGCCGGCGCCCAGCTCGTGGCGCTCGCCGCCGGCGTCGACCTCGATCGAGCCGTCGAGCACGAGCAGCACCGTCTCGTGCGACGCGACGACGGGCTTCACGAAGCGCCTGCGGCCGCCCGTGGCGTACAGCACGGCCGCGCCCTCGATCCGCGCGGCGAGACGCACCGTCGCGCCGTCGCTCGGCCCGAGCAGCGGCATGTCCGCGGCACGCCTCACCATCACCTGCGTCGACACGGGCGCCGCGCCGCGGCCGAATATCTCCGCGCCGTCGATGCCGAGCTCGGCGACGAGCCGCGCGAGGGTCGTCACGCTCGGGCTCGCCAGGCCGCGCTCGATCTTGCTGACGTGAGCTGCCGAGATTCCGCTGGTGCGTCCGAGCGAGCGCACCGACACGCCGAGCGCCTCGCGGCGCCGGCGGATGATCGCGCCGAGCTCGACGGCGCTTCGAGCGGGCTGCTCTGCGTCTGCCATGCGGGGCGGGAAGTGTGCCAGACGCCGCAAGGCCGACGACCCATCACCCGCACCCGAAGGGCCGACGCCTCCGACCGCGACCCCCGTCGGGGCGGCTACCGCTCGCTGGTCAGGTGCCAGCCCCCGCACAGCTCACACCGGTACGGGCGCCGGCGCTCGCCCCATCGGGTGCGATCGAGCAGCGCCGCGGCGCGGGCCTCGGCCTCGCTCTCGAACCAGCGCTTGCGCTCGCAGCTCTGCACCCTGCGATCGCGGCGGCGCTGCTCCTCGGCGAACCAGCGCTCGATGTCCGAAGCGGCCATCGCTCGATGGTGACACAGAGAATCGACAGGTCCCGCTGTCGGCCGCGGTTGACACGGCGGTGCCCGGACGGCGAGGATCGGACGCATGTCGAGCACACCGCAGCCGAAGGGCGACTCCGGGGCCGCGCGCGACTTCCGCTTCGCGTTCGGCTCCTTCGGGATCATCATCGTCGCGCTGATCGTCATCACTCTCCTGGCTTAGGCCGGGACGGCGACTGGGAGGAGGTGGGCGGCCGCTCGCGGCGGCCGCCCGGCCTCCCCGCCCCTCTCGTGCCGGCGGGCGCGCCGCGCCCTCGACCGGACCTCGCCTCGGGGCTCATGGGCCACGACACGGCGCGCACGCCCTCGTCTGTGGTGGAGTTCGCCGAACGTCATCATCGAGAGAGGTCCCACCGTGGAGATCGAACGGGTCGGAATCGTCGGCTGCGGCCTGATGGGCGCGGGCATCGCCGAGGTCAGCGCACGCGCCGGCGCGGACGTCGTCGTCGTCGAGCAGGATGCAGGTGCCGCCGCGCGGGGCCGGGAGCGGATCGAGCGCTCGCTGGAGCGCGCCGCCGCGCGCGGGAAGCTGACCGAGGAGGAGGCCACGGGCGCGACACGGCGGCTGCAGGTCGTCGCCGACGTCGAAGCGCTCGCGGATCGCCAGATCGTGATCGAGGCGATCGTCGAAGCCGAGGCGCCGAAGACCGACCTCTTCCGCCGGCTCGATACGACCGTGACCGATCCGGCGGCGGTGCTGGCGTCCAACACGTCGTCGATCCCGATCATGAAGCTCGCGATGTGCACCGGGCGTCCGGAGCAGGTGATCGGGCTGCACTTCTTCAACCCGGTGCCGGTGCTGCGGCTGGTCGAGCTGATCCCGACGCTGACCACGAGCGAGGAGACGATCGCGGTCGCCGAGCGGTTCGCCGGCGACATGCTCGACAAGCGGATCATCCGCGCTGCCGACCGCGCCGGGTTCATCGTGAACGCGCTGCTGATCCCCTACCTGCTGTCGGCGATCCGGATGCTCGAGTCCGGCTTCGCGACGGCTGAGGACATCGACGACGGGATGAAGGAGGGCGCCGCGCACCCGATGGGGCCGCTCGCGCTGACCGACCTCATCGGCCTGGACACGACGATGGCGGTGGCGATCTCGCTGTACGAGGAGTTCAAGGAGCAGCTCTACGCCCCGCCGCCGCTGCTGAGCCGGATGGTCGAGGCCGGGCTGCTGGGACGCAAGACGGGGCGCGGCTTCTACACGTACGCGTAGGGGCGCCGCGCGGGCTCAGCCTTGGCCGGCCGCCCGGGGCCGGCCGGGGCCGGGCCGGCCGGCCCGCGGATCCGGCAGCGGCGTGAGGTGCTCCTCGATCTCGGCCCGGCGAGGCTCGAGGAACGGCGGCAGGATGAGGCGGCGCCCGAGCTCCTCGACGGGGCCGTCGACCGTGAACCCCGGGCGGTCGGTTGCCAGCTCGTAGAGGACCCCGCCGGGCTCGCGGAAGTAGAGCGAGTGGAAGTAGTGGCGATCGACGATCCCGCTGTTGGGGACGCCGGCGTCGCTCACGCGCCGCACCCAGTCCGGCATCTGCGCATCGGTCGTGCCCCAGGCGACGTGGTGCACGGTCCCCGCGCTCGGACGACCCGGATCAGACGGCGCCGGGTCGAAGGCGATCCAGCCGCCGCGGCTCGCGCCGCGCAGCTCCCAGAGGTCCTCGTCACCGGGGCGCGCGGCGCCCATCAGGCGCTCGAGCATCGCGGCGCTGCCCGCCGGCCGCGCGCTGAACGCGCGCACGCCCTCGAAGCCCTGGAGCGCCATGTCGACGGGCACGTCCGGGTGCTCGGCGGTCAACGGGACGTCCGGCACGGCGCCGACGACCAGCTCGTGGCCGAGCCCCTCGGGATCGGCGAAGCGCAGCCCGGCGCCGGCGCGCTGGACCGGCAGGCCCTCGGCCGTCAGGCGGGCGGCCCAGAAGTCGAGCGCGGCGACGGAGCCGACGCGCGAGACGATGCGATGGACCATGCCGGCGCCGGCGCGCCCCGCGGCCGCGCCCGGATACTCGAAGAAGGTCAGCTCGGCGCCGGGGCGCGCGAGCTCGTCCCCGTAGAACAGGTGGTAGACGCCCGGGTCGTCCTGGTTGACCGTCTTGGCGATCAGCCGCAGCCCGAGGACGCGCGTGTAGAAGTCGACGTTGCCCCGCGCATCGCCGGTGATCGCGCTGATGTGGTGGATCCCGTCCAGCTTCATCGTCCCTCCTCTGCGCCTCCGCTCCGCGCCTCCCCTTCCGGACGAGCCCCGCCGTCGCGGCTCTTGCGCGCGCCGGCGGGGACCGACCGGACCTGGCCCTCGGGGGCCTCTCGCTAGGCCTGCTTGACGGCCGAGACGTCGAGCGCGAGCTTGACCTTGTCGGCGACGAGCATGTTGCCACTGCCGAGCGCCTGGTTGAACTTCATGCCGTAGTCGCCGCGCGAGAGCTGCCCCGTGATCTCGAGCCCGACGCGCTCGTTGCCCCACGGATCGACGTCGGTGCCCTGGACTTCGGCGACGAGCTGGATCTCGTTGGTGACGCCGTTGATCGTCAGGTCCCCGGTGAGGCGGAAGGACTCCGCACCGACGGGCTCGACCCGCTTCGACGTGAAGCGCAGCTCGGGATGCCGCTCGGCGTCGAAGAAGTCGGCCGAGCGCAGGTGCTCGTCGCGCTGGGCCTCGTTGGTGTCGACCGAGGCGACCTTGACGGCTCCGGTCGCCGTCGCCGACGAGAGGCCGCCTTCGCCGATCTGCAGCGTGCCCTCGAACTCGGTGAACTCGCCGCGGACGGTGGCGATGCCCATGTGCTTCACGGCGAAGCCGACCTTCGAGTGGGCGGTGTCGACGACCCAGGTGCCGGCTGGGACGAGAACGGGAGTGGTGGTGCTCATGGCGCTTCTGCTCCTCTTGGGATGAACGGTCGACGCCTGTCGGGCGCCCCCGAAAGTGGTTGCTGGCGCAACCGTAGCAGTCCCTGATTGCGTGCGCAACTATCGTCCGCCCTCGACCGGACCCGCCCGGGATAACTACGTAGTCCCCACCGGGCGATCCGTAGCAAGCCCGGTGTCCGGCCCGCCGGGCGGCCATATCGTGGCCTGCATGCTCAGCGTCACACGCCTGCTGAATGGTCAAGTCGGCGAGCAGGACGCGCTGCGCTACGGCCGCGCGGACGCCTCCTGCCCGCCTCACCTCCTGCACTTCGCACGCGAGAAGAAGCCGGTCGTCGTCTGGAACTCGACCCAGCGCTGCAATCTCCACTGCGCGCACTGCTACTCGGACTCCAAGGACCACGAGTACCCCGGCGAGCTGACGACCGAGGAGGGCTTCGCGCTGCTCGACGACCTGGCGGCGTTCGGCGTCCCGACGGTCCTCTTCTCCGGCGGCGAGCCGCTGATGCGCCACGACCTCTTCGAGCTGGCGGCGCGCACGAGCGAGCTGGGAATGCGCACGGTGCTGTCGACGAACGGCACCCGGATCGACGACGACGTGGCACGCCGGATCGCCGACGCCGGCTTCGCCTACGTCGGCGTGTCGATCGACGCGATCGGCGCCCAGCACGACAAGCTGCGCGGCAAGAAGGGCGCGTACGAGCGGACGCTCGCGGGCATCGCCGCCGTCCAGCGGGTCGGGGTCCGGACCGGGCTGCGGTTCACGCTGCACGGCATGAACCGCGACCACCTCGGGCCGGTCTTCGAGCTTGCCGAGGAGCTGGGCGTCAACCGGCTGTGCATCTACCACCTCGCCTACGCGGGACGCGGCGAGAAGATCCAGAAGCACGACCTGACGCCCGCCGAGACGCGTGAGGCGGTCGAGGAGATCTTCGATCGCGTCGAGGATCTCGGCCGTCGCGGCTCGGACATCGAGGTGCTGACCGTCGACAACCCGGTCGACAACGTGCTGCTGATGCTCCGCATGCGCGAGGGCGACCCCGATCGCGCGGCCGAGGTCGAGCGGCTGCTGCGCTTCAACGGCGGCAACCAGTCCGGCATCGCGGTCGCGAGCATCGATCCGCAGGGCTGGGTCCATCCGGACCAGTTCTCCTGGCACGTGCGCGCCGGCAACGTCCGCGAGCGTCCCTTCTCGGAGCTTTGGAACGACGAGAACCCCGTGCTCGCGCCCTACCGCGTACGGCCGCGCGAGCTGAACGGGCGCTGCTCGACATGCGCCTACGTAGACCTGTGCAACGGCGGCCTTCGCGTGCGCGCGGAGTCCGCGACCGGCGACGCGCGCGCGCCCGATCCGGCCTGCTACCTCACCGACGAGGAGATCGCGGCCGTGGAGCTCGTCGCGTGAGCGCGCAGCCGGGCGTCGAGGCCGACGAGGCACGGCGGCCGGCGGTGGCGATACCGGCCGACAGCGCCACCGCCACCGGGAGGCCCGGACCCGCAACGCAGCCGCCCGGCACGCCGGACCGCCTCCCCGACGGCCCCGCCGGCGCCGCCCGGGCGGAGCGCAACAGCTGGCTCGCGGCGCTCGACTTCGACCGCTCGCCGTTCACGATCGCCTGGGAGATCACGCGGGCGTGCGCCTACGCGTGCCTTCACTGCCGCGCCGACGCCCAGCCCAAGCGCGACCCGCGCGAGCTCGACACCGATGAGGCCCACCGGCTGATCGACCAGCTCGCCGGCTTCGGCACGCAGCCGATCCTCGTTCTGACCGGCGGCGACCCGCTGATGCGTCGAGACGTCTTCGAGCTCGCCCGGCACGCCGACGAGCGTGGCCTGCGCGTCTCCCTCACGCCGACGGCCACGGCGCTCGCCACACGCGAGCGGATGCGGCAGGCGCGCGAGTCGGGGATCCGTCGTGTGGCGTTCAGCATCGACGCCGGCGACGCGGAGGTCCACGATCGCTTCCGCGGCTTCCGCGGCTCGTTCGAGAGGACTCGGCAGGGCATGCGCAATGCCGCGGACGAGGGCCTGCCGCTGCAGGTGAACACGACCGTCTGTGCGCTCAACGTCCACACGCTCGAGCGGATGGTGCCGGTGCTCGAGGAGTGGGGCGTCGTGCAGTGGTCGGTCTTCTTCCTCGTCCCGACCGGCCGGGGCGAGCAGCTCAAGATGATCTCCGCCGAGGAGCACGAGCGCGTGCTGACGTGGCTGCACGACCTCTCCCGCGACGCGCCGTTCGACATCAAGGCGACCGCTGCGCCGCAGTACCGGCGGATCGCAGCCCACCGGTCGGGCTCTAACGCCGGTGCCGGCTACCGCTTCGCGGACGGGCTGAACCGCCCGATGCGCGGCGTCAACGACGGTCGCGGATTCATGTTCATCTCGCACCGCGGCGAGGTCATGCCATCCGGCTTCCTGCCGATCTCCGCCGGAGACGTTCGCACCGGCGACCCGGTCGACATCTACCGTAACTCGCCGCTCTTCCGCTCGCTGCGCGACCCCGAGGCGCTGACCGGCAAGTGCGGGCGCTGCGAGTTCCGCGAGATCTGTGGCGGTAGCCGCGCCCGGGCCTGGGCGATCACGGGCGACGTCCTCGCGTCGGACCCGAGCTGTCCCTACCAGCCCGCGGGCTGAGCACTCGGGCGGCGGCCGCGCACGACGCGGCCCGCTCAGGCGACGGCCGCGAGCCCCCGCCGCCCGAGCTCCGCCTCGATCGCGAGCGCCAGCTCGGGACGCTCCTCGATCAGGCGCGGGGCCAGCTCGGCAAGCACCTGCGCGAAGACCTCGTCGCGCTCGGCCTCGTCGAAGTCGGTGTGCTTGCGCTTGCGCAGCCCACGCTCGTGCAGGCGGATCACGATCTCCGGCCTCACGTCCTTGGCGGCCAGGACGTGCTCGCAGCAGGCGAGCGGGCAGCCGTCGATCGCGATGATCGGCAGGCCCTTCTTCGCCGTGCGCACGAGCGACTTCACGTCGCCGCCGACGCCGACGATGCACGACATCTCGGCCAGCCCGAGCCGGTCCAGCCGAACGGCGATGTGATTCGCGAGCTGGGCGACGTTCGACGCGCCCGAGCAGGAGTAGACGAGCATCCACCCGAACGCTAGCCAGCGGGCGGCTGACTGCTCTCCGCGCAACACCACAGCCGGATCCGTAGGAAACCCGCATGCGCCCGGCGCTGACCGGAGCCCCGCGCGCCGGCGGCGTCGGATACCTTGGGCCGCGGTGCCAGGATCGACCGTCAACGAGCGCGTCGCGGGCGGCGACGGCCAGGGCGATGCGCCGATCGCCGATGCGGTCGAGTCCTTCCTTAGCGAGGGCGTCGCGGCGTTCACCACGCCGGGCCACAAGCGCGCCGCGTGGCTGAGCGATCCGCTGCTGGAGCGAGACGTCCCGCTGGCGACCGGCGCCGACGACAGCCAGCTCTCGCAGGGCGTGCTCGCCCGTGCGCAGGCGCTGGCGGCCGAGCTCTGGAGCGCCGACTTCTGCCGCTTCTCGGTGAGCGGGTCGACGCACTGCAACCAGGCGTTCTGCCTGGCCCTCGGAGCCCCGGGCGACAAGGTCGCGGTCTCGCGCGCGCTTCACAAGTCGACGTTCGCGGGGCTCGTCCTGGCCGGGCTGGAGCCGGTGTGGATGCACCCTGAGGTCGACCCGGCAAGCGGGATCGCCGTCGGCCTGAGCCTCCGCGAGGTCGAGCGTGCGCTGAAGGAGGGCGTCAGCGCGGTACTGGTCGTCGAGCCCTCGTACCTGGGCGTGATGAGCGACCTGCCGGCGATCATCGAGCTGGCGCATTCGGCCGGGGTCCCCGTGATCGTCGACCAGGCCTGGGGCTCGCACCTCGGCCTGCACCCGGCGCTGCCGCGCAACGCCATGCAGATGGGCGCCGACGGCATGGTCATCTCGGCGCACAAGACGCTCGCCGCCTTCACCCAGGGAGCGCTGCTGCTCGCGCAGGGGAGCCGACTCGACCGCGCGCGTCTCGACGGCGCCTTCGAGACGCTCAACACGACCAGCCCGAGCGCGTCGATCTACGGCTCGATCGACCGGTCCCGGCAGCTCATGGCGGCGCCGGCCGGTCGCGAGCTGCTGGCGCGCGCCCTCGACCTCGCTCGGGGGTTCCGAGTCGAGATGGCCGATGTCCAGGGCCTGTCGGTGCTCGACGAGCAGGCGATCGCGCATCACCCGACGGCGCTGGCCCTCGACCCCCTCAAGCTCGTCCTCTCGCTGGCGGGCACCGGTGCCGACGGCTTCGTGGTCGAGCGGGATCTGTGGGAGGCGGGTCTGCGCCTGGAGATGGCCGACCGCGAGACGATCGTGCCGCTCCTGACGATCGGTGACGACGAGACATCGGTCGGGCGGCTGTCCGCCGCGCTGCGCGAGTCGTTGGAGCGACGGCGCCGGCGGCCGCGTGAGCCCGCGGCGTCGACGGTCTGGCGGCTGCGCGCGGAGATCGGGATGCTGCCCCGCGAGGCGTTCTTCGCGCCGCACGAGCGAGTGGCGGTCTCGGCGGCCGCGGGGCGGATCTCCGCGGAGACCGCGGCGCCCTATCCGCCCGGGATCCCGGCGCTCGCGCCCGGTGAGGTCGTCACCGCGGAGCTTCTCGAGGCCCTGCAGGCCGAGGCCGCCGCCGGCAGCAGAGTGGCCTACTGCTCGGACCCCACGCTGCAGACGCTGCTCGTGGTCGCTCGCTGACGGACGCCGCACGGCCGTGCCCCCGAGATACGCGCCCGGGGCTCTCCCCGAACGCGGGTCTCGTCACCGGGCGAAGCCCGCGTTCACCCGCACCCGGTGTTGTTGCCGCACGAGGTGCACGTGTAGCAGGCACCGGTGCGCTGCATGATGCCCCCGCACTGGTTGCAGGCGGGGCCGAGGTCGAGGCCGCTGAGACGGGCCGGAACGACCGGCGGGGTGTCCGTGAACGACGCGGCCGCCGGGGTCGCGCCGCCCGCGCTCGCCGACGGCGCCGCCGGCCCGGCGGCACCGGAGCCGCCGTCGCCCTGCGCAGGACCGGCCGTGTCAGAGCCGATCGACGTCGCGGCGTCCTGCGCCTGCTTGCGGGCGCGGACCTCGGGGGTGAGGATGCCCAGATCCTCCTGGACCTCCGCGTCCAGGAACCGGGACGCCAGCCAGCGCATGATGTAGTCCGGCATCGACTTGGCGAACGGGATCTCCGGGTTCTGGGTGATCCCCTCCGGCTCGAAGCGCATGTAGCTGAACTTCCGCACCAGCGTCTCGAGCGGCACGCCGTACTGCAGGGCGATGCTGATCGACGTCGCGAACGAGTTCATCATCCCGCGCAGCGTCGAGCCCTCCTTGCCGATGTCGGTCAGGAAGATCTCGCCGACCGTGCCGTCCTCGTACTTGCCGGCGGTGATGTAGCCCTCGTGGCCGCCGATCGAGAACTTGTGGGTCAGCGACTCGCGCTCGCGCGGCATGCGGTTGCGCGCCGGGCCGGCGTCCCGCTTGGCCTTCGCGACCGCCTTGGCGACGAGCTCATCGACCTGCTCCTGCGTGTAGGGCCCCTCGGCGGCGCCGGCGTCCTTGGACTCCTGGGCGTCGGTGCGCAGCGCCTGCGCGGTCTTCGAGCCATCGCGGTAGATCGCGAGCGCCTTGATCCCCAGGCGCCACGCCTCGACGTAGGCGTCCTCGATGTCCTCGACCGTCGAGTCCTGCGGCATGTTCACCGTCTTCGAGATCGCCCCGGAGATGAACGGCTGGACGGCGCCCATCATCTTGATGTGGCCCTGGGGCGAGATCGCGCGCTCGCCGACGGCGACGTCGAAGACCGGCAGGTGCTCGTCCTTCATCCCGGGCGCGCCGACGATCGTGCCGTGCTCGCGGATGTGGGCCTCGATCTGCTCGATCTGCTCGTCGCCGTAGCCGAGCGTCGCCAGCGCCAGCGGAACGGTGCGGTTGACGATCGTCATCTGCCCGCCGCCGACGAGCTCCTTGAACTTGACCAGCGAGAAGTCCGGCTCGATGCCGGTCGTGTCGCAGTCCATCAGGAACGAGATCGTGCCGGTCGGAGCGAGCACGGTCGCCTGCGCGTTGCGGTACCCGAAGTGCTCGCCGAGCTCGACCGCCTCGTCCCACGAGCACCGCGCGGCCTTGAGCAGCCCGTCGTCGACGACCGCCGAGTCGGGGATCGCGTACGAGGCGTCGCGGTGCATCCGCATCACCGCGTTGTGCGGATCGCGATTCTCTGCGTAGCGCTCGTACGGCCCGATGGCTGCGGCGATCTTCGCCGACTGCGCGTAGGCCCGGCCGGTCATCAGCGCGGTGATCGCGGCGGCGGCGCCGCGCCCGGCGTCGGAGTCGTACGGCATCCCGTTCGACATCAGGTACGCGCCGAGGTTCGTGTAGCCGAGGCCGAGCTGGCGGAACGCGCGCGCGTTGACGGCGATCTGCTCGGTCGGGTAGCTCGACGGCCCGACGACGATCTCCTGCGCGAGGAGCACGATGTCCGTCGCGTGCTCGAACGCCGCCACGTCGAGGGTTCCGTCGGGCCGGCGGAACTTCATCAGGTTGAGCGACGCCAGGTTGCACGCGGAGTCGTCGACGTGCATGTACTCGGAGCAGTTCGCGACGACGACGCCGTCGACGATGTACGAGTGATGCAGCGGCTCGGTGAGGTTGTAGACCTCCTCCTGCCCGTCGTCGTCACGCGCGATGAGCGCCGTGCCGGGCTTGGTGCGGTAGCGCCCCGCCTCCGCGAGCAGCGCGGCGAGCGCAGCCTCCTTGCGCGGAGTCGAGAAGCCGATTGCCGACGCGAACCGCTCGAGGTCGCTGCCGGTGATCCGCAGGTCGAAGCCCTCGCGGCTGGAGTACTCGACGGTCGTCCCGTCCTTGCGCGTGTACGAGAACGTCGACTCGCGGGCCTCGGTCACGCGGTAGATCCGTCCGCGCACGCCGAACGCGCTCAGCAGGACGAGTACGTCCTTGAGCAGCGCCTCGCTGCGGCTGCCGAGCCCGACGTAGCGACTGGCCTTGCCCCCGCTCTCGACACGCGCGACGCAGCCGTCGACGCCGAACAGCCCGCGCAGGAACGCCGCCTGCACCTCGACCGGCGCGCGCAGCACCGCGACCGGCACGCGCTTGCCGTGAGCCCGCGCGCTCGTGACGCCGAGGCCGCGGAACAGCTCGCGGACCGCCTCGCTGCCGGCTCGAAGCTGAACCGTGCCGTTCTCGACCTCCTGTCGCGAGACGCCGCCGACGAGCTCCCGCAGCATCCCCTCGTGCGAGTCGAGCAGGCCGTCGGCGATGTCGTCGCCGCCATAGACCCAGCCGGTCTGCACGTCGGTCAGCCAGCCGTCGCCGACGAGATGGCCGGTCAGCTCGGCAAGGCCCTCCGTCCAGCGCTCGGGCAGCTCGTGGTGGACGACGCTGCCGCCGCGGGCGAACGACCTGGCCGTCGTGCTGACCTTGAGCGGCAGCTCCCAAGCCGCGTCGGCCGCCGGCGTCGGGCAGTCGTTTAGCAGCACACGGTCGGTGGCGGTCAGCTCCTGGGCCTCGACGTAGCCCCGGTTCAGCGTCCACAGGCGGTGGTTGGGGGTGCAGCGCAGCTCGGCGCCGTTGGCGAACCGCAGCCGGACGATCGGTGCGATGCCGTTGCGCATGAAGGCGATCGGTCGGCTGGCGACGACCCCTTCGCCCGGTGCGCCGGCGCTGCCGTTGGCCCCGGCAGTCGCGCGGTGCGTGTAGACCGCGATCTGCTCGCCGGCCTCGCCCCGCGCGACGAGCTCGCCGATCGGCAGCAGGCCCTTCGTCGTGTGCACGCGCGCGTCGGCCGGGAAGCACGGATTCGACGCATTGATCCGCCCCGAGCTCGGCGAGGTGTGCCACTGGTTGATCGTCGTGTCGTACTGGACGCCCGGGTCGGCGCAGCGCCATGCGGCCTCGGCGATCTCGCGCATCAGCCGGCGCGCGGGGATCGGCTCGCCGACCGGCTCGCCCGTCTTGCGCGCCGTCGTGCGCCACTCCTCGTCGCGCTCCACGGCGTGCATGAACTCGTCGGTGACGCGGACCGAGTTGTTCGCGTTCTGGTACTGGATCGAGTTGAAGCCCTCGCCGTCGATCGACATGTCGAACCCGGCGTCGCGCAGCGCCGCGGCCTTGTCCTCCTCCTTCGCCTTGCACCAGACGAACTCGCGGATGTCGGGATGGTCGACGTCGAGCACGACCATCTTGGCCGCGCGGCGCGTCTTGCCGCCGGACTTGATCGTCCCGGCCCACGCGTCGGCGCCGCGCATGAACGAGACGGGGCCGCTCGCCGTGCCGCCCTTGCTCAGCGGCTCCATCGAGCCGCGGATGTTCGAGAGGTTGATCCCCGAGCCGGAGCCGCCGCGGAAGATCTTGCCCTCCTTGGTGTTCCAGTCGAGGATCGACTCCATCGTGTCGTCGACGCTGAGGATGAAGCACGCCGAGCACTGCGGCTGCTCCTCGAAGCCGACGTTGAACCAGACGGGGCTGTTGAACGCCGCCATCTGGTGCAGCAGGACGAACGTCAGCTCGTCCTCGAACGCCTGCCCGTCGTCGGCCGTCGCGAAGTAGCCGCGCGAGCGGCCCCAGTCGGCGATCGTCCCGGCCACGCGGCCGATCATCTGCTTGACCGATCGCTCGCGGGCGGGGGAGCCGAGCTGTCCGCGGAAGTACTTCTGGGCGACGATGTTCGTCGAGTTCTGCGACCAGCTCTTGGGGAACTCGACGCCGCGCTGCTCGAACGCGACCTTGTCGCCGTGGCCGATATGGGCATCCCGCAGCTCCCACTCGACCGTGTCGAACGGGTGGACGCCGGCGGTCGTGAAGCGCCGTGCGATCGTCATCGCGCGCCCCGGCCGAACATCCCCCACGAGGGTCGACTCTGTGCTCTGCGGGGTGACGTCCATCGACTCTTTTCTCCTCTGCCAGTCGCCGAAACCCGGTGTTTGCGGCCTCTTTCGCTGCCCTCAAGGGGTAACAGCGAACTGTCTCAGGAACGTCGGACGGATCCTCTGGGCGTCGGTCGGACGACGGCGACGACCCTTCAAGGATAGGGGTCGGGACGGCGGCGGTCAGCCGCCTTCGGCCGGCGGACGGGGCTCTGTCGGCGCGCCGCCGATCAGGTTCAGCAGCCGCTCGCGCCGCCTCTCGTGGCGTGAGCCCGGGCCGAACCTGGCGCTTGCCCGCGCGAGGCGCTCCTCGTGCGCCCCGACGTAGCGCCGGCGAGCCCACGGCGATCCCGGACGGGCCAGGCGCAGCGCTCCGACCAGGCCGAACAGCGGCAGGAAGAGCGCGATGAGGCCGACCGCGAGCCGGCCCTTCAGGAGCGAGACGACGGCCAGCGCCAGGGCCTGCGCCGCGACGAGCGCGGTGCCCCCGATCGACACCGGCTCGTCGAGCCCGAACGGGCGCGTGCCGACGACCACGAGGGCCATGAACACCGTGACGAGGACCACGGCGTCGAGCGACACGCGGCCCTCCTGGGCCCAGTAGACGTCGTCGAGGTGGACCCACAGCGCGAACTCGTCGAACGTAAGCCCGGCGCCGACCCCGAACCCGATCGCCAGCAGCTGCAACCACGGCGCCTGCGGCGGCACTGCGAAGGCGAGGAAGCCGCAGAGCGCCATCAGCGCGATACCCCAGACCAGGTGATGCAGGTGCACGCCGGAGCTGGTCTTCACGCTCCCCGGCCACCAGCTCACCTGCATGCGCATCAGCCGGGCGCTCGTCCGGATGAAGGCGAACGAGACGAGGAACGCGAGCAGCACGAGGAACGCCGCATCGCGTCCCGGCTCGAGGTCCCCGCGGAACGGATGGATGCTCAGGATGTCGGCGACGACGAGCGTCACGACCCGCCGATCCTAGGCGTATCGCGCGGATGCCGCGAAGCCACGCGCCGCGCGGATGCCGCACGGATGGATGAGGCCGAACGCGGCCGGCCGACAGTGCGCCGGCACGGCGGCCGGCAGCGGGCGGGCTCAGGCGCCGTGCGGCGCCGCGCGGATGGTCAGCGGCCGAGGCGGATGAAGTCCCGGAACTCCGCCCACCCCAGCGACAGCCGCAGGCCGGCTTCGCCGGTCGCGTGGCGCCAGCGCCTGATCCAGCGGGGGTCCCAGCCACGCCAGCGCCAGAGCACGACGAGGACGAGCAGCGCCGATGCGACGGCGGCGAGCGCGATGGCGGCGAGGGTCGGCCAGCCGACCCCGCGGTGCTGATCGGCGGCCGGCTTCTCCGCGGGCGTCGCGGCCTGCGGCTGGGTCGGCGGCGTGGCCTGCGTCTGGGTGGTGGGAGGAGCGGTCGTGGTCGGGGCCGCGGGCTCGGTCACGGTCGGCAGGAGCTCGTTGGCGTCCGGAGCGGGCGCGGGCGCTACCTTGCCGGGCACGGGCTCGACGGCCTGCGGCTGGTCGTTGCCGGTCGTGGTCTGTGCGGTCGCGACGCCCGGGCCGAGCGTCGCGAGCAGCGCGACGGCAAGCGTGATCGATCGGCGGAGCGGCATGCGAGTCGACGCGAAGGCTAGAGCGTTCGACCCGGCGGGGACGCCGGCGGCCGGCGTGGCTCGGGGCCGGCTAGGGCAGCAGGTCGGCGAGCGCGTCGAGCGCGTCGAGTAGCACGGCCTCGGGCGGCCCGCTCGCGTCGATCGCCGCGATCCGCTCCGGCTCCTGGGCGGCGAGCTCGTCGTAGGCACGGGCGATCGCCTCGAAGAAGCCTGCGTCCTCCCGCTCGAGTCGGTCGGCTCCGTCTCCACGGCCGCCCTGCCGCCTGCGGCCGAGCGTCGGGTCGATCCGCAGGTAGAGCGTGCGGTCGGCTCGCAGGCCGCCGGTGGCGAACCGGTTGAGCTCGGCGACCTCGGCCATGCCAAGCCCGCGGGCGGCGCCCTGGTAGGCGAGCGAGGAGTCGACGAAGCGATCGAGCAGCACCCAGGCGCCGGAGCCGAGCCGAGGGCGCAGCTCCTCCTCGACCAGCTGAGCCCGAGCCGCCGCGTAGATCAGCGCCTCGGCGCGCGCGCCGATCCGCAGCGCGGGATCCTTGACGATGGCGCGCAGCCGCTCGGCGAGCTCGACGCCGCCGGGCTCGCGCAGCGGGACCACGCCGACGCCCCGCGCGCGCCGGGCGTCGACGAGGCCGCCGGAGAGCGTCGTCTTGCCGGCGCCGTCGAGTCCTTCGATCGTGATGAGCCGCCCGCGCATCGGGCGCGACGATACCCGCGGCGCGCGCCGGTACGCTCGACGCGGATGTCGCTCAAGGTCCTGGACCGCCACGCTCATGCCCGCGCCATCCTGACGCGGGCGCTGCCACCGCACGGCGCGCCGTCTCACGCGTATCTGTTCCACGGGCCCGCGGGAGCGGGAAAGGCGACCGCGGCACGCGCGTTCGCCGCCGAGCTGCTCGCGGAGGGCGCGGCCGACGAGCAGCGCGCACGCGAGCGGGCGCTGCGCGGCACGCACCCCGACCTGACGTGGGTCCGGCCGAGCGGCGCGACGCTCATGCGGGTCGCGGACGTGGACGAGCCGGTGGTCTCCGCGGCCTCGCGCACGCCGTTCGAGGCGCGTCGGCGGGTCTTCGTGATCGAGCACGCCGACCTCCTGGGCGAGCGCAGCCCGGAGGCCGCCAACCGGCTGCTCAAGACGCTGGAGGAGCCGCCCGCCTACGCGCACCTGATCCTGCTCGCCGAGCGGCCGGGCGAGCTGCTGCCGACGATCCTCAGCCGCTGCCAGCAGGTGCGCTTCGACGCGCCGAGCGTGGAGGACCTGGAGCGACGGCTCGCGGCGCGCGTTCCCGCCGAGCAGGCGCTCGCGTGCGCGCGGCTCGCGCTCGGGGATGGAGACCGGGCGCTCGCGCTGGCGCTCGGCGATGGGCCGGCGCTGCGCGCCGCGGCCGAGGCGTTCGCCCGCGCTGCGCTGGGCGACGAGCTTGGCGGCCGGCCGTGGGAGGCGCTCGTCGAGCGCGCCAAGGAGCTGGGCGCGGCCGCGCAGCGGGAGCTCGAGGCGCGCGTCGCGCAGGAGGCCGAGTCGCTGCCGGATCGCGAGCGCCGCCGCGCGGAGCGCGAGGGCGCAGAGGCGGGGAAGCGCGCCGCCCGCGGCGCACGGACCGTGGCGCTGGACGAGGCGTTGCGCCTCGTCGGCCTGTGGCTGCGCGACGTCGCGTGCGCGGTCGACGGCGCCGAGGACGTGGTCCACGCGACCGACCGCCTCGATGCGCTGCGCGAGGACTCGCGTGGCCGCGACGTCCACCGGCTGCGTCGCGGGGTCGAGGTCGTCGACGAGACGCGCTCGGCGCTGCGGGTGAACGTCGGCGAGGAGCTCGCCCTCGAGGCGCTGGGCTACCGCCTCGCCCGCGGTCTGCGGCGCAGCTGACGGACGGGGGCCGGATCTCCGCGCGCGGGCCGGGTGCGCCGGCGAGCCGCCCCGGGGCTACTCGATCACGCCGCCGACCGCGAGGGCGAGGACGAGCACGCCGACGATCACGCGGTAGGCGACGAAGACGTCGAAGTTGTGGCTGCGCACGTAGCGCAGCAGGAAGGCGATCGCCGCGTAGCCGGAGATGAAGGCGAAGACCGTCGCGAGCGCGGTCGGCGCAAGGCCGACGGCGCCCTCGCCGCCGATGTCCTTGAGCTGGAAGAGCCCGGAGAGCACGACCGCCGGCACCGAGAGCAGGAACGAGTAGCGCGTGGCGGCCTCTCGGTCGAGGCCGAGCAGCAGCCCGCCCGAGATCGTCGATCCCGAGCGGCTGACGCCGGGGATCAGCGCGAGCGTCTGGAAGAGGCCGATGACGATGCCGTCGCGGACGCTCAGCTCGCGGATCGCGCGCGTGCGCGAGCCGTAGCGATCCGCGGCCCACATGACGGCGCTGAACAGGATCAGCACGGTCGCGACGAGCTCCAGCGCTCGCACGCTCGTCTCGATCTGGTCGGCGAAGGCCAGCCCGACGATGCTGATCGGGATCGTTCCCAGGACGAGCAGCCAGCCCGTGCGGCCATCGGCGTCGGCGGTGCGCCACAGCGGTCGCTCACCGGTCAGCGAGGCGACGAACGCGAGCGCCATCCGCCACAGGTCGGTTCGGAAGTAGACGAGGACGGCGGCCATCGTGCCGAGCTGGACGACCGCCGTGAACGCCGCGCCCGGGTCGTCCCAGCCGGCCAGCGCGGGAACGATCAGCAGGTGGCCCGAGCTCGAGATCGGCAGGAACTCGGTGAGGCCCTGGACGATCCCCAGGACGATCGCTTCGAGCGTCGACACGGCGCGGGACGGTAACCCGTGCGGCGGCGCTACGCGGGGCGGGCCCCGACCGCGATCGGGCCGAGATCGGGCTCGAGCCCGTGCAGGTCGAACGCCCGGAAGGCGTTGAAGAGCCGGTGGCCCGGGCCGTGGAAGTCGGCGCTGCCGGTCGTCAGCAGGTTGCGTGCGCGCGAGGCCTCGTAGGCGATGAGCGTCTGCTCGCGGCTGTGCGAGGCGTAGAACGCCTCGACGCCGTCGAGTCCGAGCGCGACGAGCCGGTCGAGCGTCGCCGCGACGGCGGCGGGGTCGTCGATGTCCCAGAACGGATGCGCCCAGACGGCGACGCCTCCGGTGCCGTGGATCGCCTCGATCGCCTCGGCCACGCACGGCGTCGAGCGAGCTCGGTAGCAGGGGGCACCGGGCACGAGGTAGGCCTCGAGCACCGACCCGGCGTCGCCCAGCCCCTCGGCGGCCAGCCGCTCCGCGTTCGCCGGGTCCTCGAAGACGGCGCGCGCGAGGTGCGGACGGCCGATCGGCGCGTCGGCGTGCCCCGGCTCGCCGGGCCGGCTCGGCATCCGCTCGAGTCGCCAGCCGACTTCGCGCAGCGCCGCGGCCATCCCCCGCGCGCGGGTGTGCCGGTCGGCGCGCCACGAGGCGAGCGCGGCGAGCAGCGCCGGGTCGCGGTGATCGATCAGGTAGCCGCAGATGTGGAGGTCGCGGCCCGACTCGTCGAGCGCGCTGATCTCCACCGCCGGGACGACGCGGATCGCGCCCCCGCTCGCGGCGGCCGCGTCGAGCGCCTCCTGGACGCCCGCGACGGTGTCGTGGTCGGTCAGTGCGAGCAGCTCGACTCCGGCCTCGCGCGCGTGGGCCACGACCTGCGCCGGCGAGAGCTCGCCGTCGCTCATCGTCGAGTGGGACTGCAGATCGAAGACCGGCGGCGCCATGGCGGCACGGTATCTGCGACCGGTGACGGGGTAGGTGGCGGCAAAGCTCCTAGCCAGCTAGCTAGCTTGCTAGGCTTGGGCGGGTGCCCTCCACCCATCCGAGCCCACCGGCGCCCGACGCCCGTCACGCCGCCGAGCTCGACGCCTTCTCCGACGCCCTCGGTGACTTCATGCGCGCGATACGCCGGGCGCGCGGCCGGTTCGCCGCCGAGCGCCCCGCCGGCGAGCTCTCGCTCTCGCAGCTCCAGCTCCTCGAGACGATCGCCACGGCGGGACGGCCGCTGCCGGTGAGCGAGCTCGCGCTCGGCGCCGGGGTGGCCGGGCCGACGGCGACCCGGATGCTCGGCCAGCTCGAGGTCGCGGGACTCGTCGTGCGCCGGCGCTGCGCCGACGACCGGCGCGTCGTGCGGGTCGAGCTGACCGACCTCGGGCGCGAGCGCGTGGCGGCCAAGCGAGCGCGCGTCGAGGCATGGCGGCGCGAGCTCTTCGCCTCGCTCCCGGACGGCGAGCGGCGCCAGGCGGCGCGGCTCCTGCGCCGGCTCGCCGAGGCCGTGGAGGACATCGGGTGAACGGCGACGGGCGTCTACGGCCCGAAGTCCGCGCGATCGCCGCCGTCGTGATCGTCGGCGCGATCATGTCGATCCTCGACACGACGATCATCAACGTCGGCCTCGACGCCCTCTCCCGCGAGCTGCACGCGCCGCTGTCGACGATCCAGTGGGTCGCGACCGGCTACCTGCTCGCGCTCGCGACCGTGATCCCGCTGACGGGCTGGGCCTCCGAGCGCCTCGGAGCGCGCCGCGTCTGGATGCTCGTCGTCGGCGGCTTCGTCGTCTCGAGCGGCCTCTGCGGCCTCGCCTGGAGCGCCGACTCGCTGATCGCCTTCCGCGTGCTGCAGGGGCTCGCCGGCGGCATGGTCATGCCGGTCGGCATGATCGCGCTCGCCCAGGCGGCCGGGCCCCGGAACATGGGGCGCGTCATGTCGATCGTCGGCGTGCCGATGCTGCTCGCACCGGTCTTCGGTCCCGTGATCGGCGGGCTGATCATCGAGCGACTCGACTGGCGCTGGCTGTTCTTCGTCAACCTCCCGATCGGCGCGGTCGGCCTCGTGATGGCATCGCGACTGCTGCCGCGCGGCGCCGCCAGGGGCGCGGCAGGCGACTCGGGCAGGCTCGACGTGCGCGGGCTGCTGCTGCTCTCCCCAGGCATCGCGCTCGTCGTCTACGGGCTGAGCGAGATCGCGGCGACCGGCGATGCGCTGGCGCCGGGCGCGCTAATGCCGGCGCTCGCGGGGCTGATCCTCGTCGCGCTCTTCGCGCTGCACGCCTGGCGGGTCGAGTTCCCGATCGTCGACGTGCGGCTTCTGCGTGCCGGCGGCTTCAGCGCGTCGGCGGTGACGATCGTGCTCGCCGGCGCGGCGCTGTTCGGCGGCATGCTGCTGCTGCCGCTCTACTACCAGATGGCCCGCGGCCTGACGGCGCTCGACGCCGGCCTGCTGCTCGCCCCGCAGGGCATCGGCGCGGCGATCGCGATGCACTGGTCGGGGCGGCTGACCGACCGCATCGGCGGCGGTCCGATCGTCACCGCGGGCCTTCTCGTGCTGTGCCTCGGAACGCTCCCCTTCACGCAGGTGACGGGCTCGACGCCGTACTGGCTGCTCGTCGTGGGCCTGTTCGTGCGCGGCATCGGCCTGGGCTTCACGATGATGCCGGCGATGGCGAGCGCTTTCGCGCTGCTGGAGACAGATCAGGTGCCGCGCGCGACGCCGATGCTCAACGTGCTGCAGCGTGTCGGCGGCGCGGTCGGCACCGCGGTCCTCGCCGTCGTGCTGCAACGCGCGATCGACTCGCAGGTGAGCAGCGCCGCCACGCAGCTCGGCGGCGCGGCGTCCTCGGTGGGCGCGGACCCGGAGAGCGCCGTCCAGGCTCTCCCCCCGGCGGCACGCGAGCGTCTCGCGGACCCGATCGCGGCGGCCTTCGGCCACGCGTACTGGTGGTCGCTCGCGCTCGTCGCCCTGGCGATCGTCCCCGCGCTGGCGATGTGGCGCCAGCAGCGCCGCCGCGTCGCGGGGCGGCAGGAGCTCGGCCCGGCGCTGCCCGAGAGCGCCGAGCTGCCCCGCGGCGCCACCGCCTGACGACGGCGGCTCCGACGCCGCGCGACGCACGTCGCGGCGTGCCCGCCGAAGGGCGTCGACGGCAGGGCGCTACCCTTGCCTGCGGCGTCCGGCGTTCCGCCGGCCGCGAGGCAGCTTCTCACTTGGGTCCCGCCGGAGGGCGGTTCGGGTCAGCCGCAGCCTCCCGAACCACGCGGCCCAAGCCGCTGCACAGGAGTATTCATGTCCCAGCAGTCCTTCGCCGACCTCGGCGTGTCAACCGCCGTCGCGCGTGCGCTCGCCGAGCGCGGCTTCGAGGAGCCCTTCGCCATCCAGCGCCAGGTGATCGGCGACGTCCTCGCCGGCCGCGACGTGCTCGCCAAGTCGCCGACCGGGTCGGGCAAGACGCTCGCCTTCATGGTCCCGCTGATCGACCGCATCGAGGCGACCGACCGGCGCCCCGCGGCGCTCGTGCTCGCGCCGACGCGCGAGCTCGCTACGCAGATCGTCGAAGCCACCTACCCGATCGCCCACGCGCGGGCGCTCAAGGTTCGCGCGGTCTACGGCGGCGTCGGCCTCGAGAAGATGGCCCGCGAGGCGCGCAAGGCGCACATCCTCGTCGCGACCCCCGGGCGCCTGGAGGACTACCTGCGCCGCGGCGACCTGACCCTCGAGCACGTGCAGATCCTCGTCCTCGACGAGGCCGACCGGATGCTCGACATGGGCTTCCGCCCGGCGGTCGACCGGATCGTCGACCAGTGCCGCGCCGACCGTCAGACGCTCTTCTTCTCCGCGACGCTCGACGGCGAGGCCGGACGGGTCGCGCACGCGTACACGCGCGACGACGCGGTGCGCCACGAGCACAACCCGCCGGCGCAGCGAGCCGCTGACGTCGAGCACCGCTTCCACGCGGTCGAGCGCGACGATCGCGTCGACGCGCTGCTGCGCGAGCTGCGCGCCGAGCGGGAGCGCACGCTCGTCTTCGTGCGGACCAAGCGCTACGCCGACCGGCTCGTCAAGAAGCTCCTGAGCGAGGGCGAGGACGCCGTCGCGATGCACGGCGACAAGAGCCAGCGCCAGCGCGAACGCGCGCTCGCCGCGTTCGAGTCCGGTCACGTGCGCACGCTCGTCGCGACCGACGTGGCCGCGCGCGGTATCCACGTCGACGACGTCTCCCACGTCATCAACTTCGACCCGCCCGAGGATCGCGAGGGCTACGTGCACCGCGTCGGGCGCACGGGCCGCGCCGGGCGCAACGGCGTCGGCGTCACGTTCGTCAGTCGCGAGCACGCGCCGGACGTGGCGGTGATCGCCGGCGCGCTCGGGCTCGAGCGCGAGTTCGAGGCATCGGGACACGTCGTCACGACGCGGCGATCGGGACCGGTCAAGGGCTCGGTGCGCGGGGGCGGCGGGCGCTCCGGCGGCCGGCCTAGCGCAAGCCCCGGCGGTGGACGCGGTGGGCGTCCCGACAGCGGACGCGGGGACGGCGGCGGCGGGCAGGACGGGCGCCCGGCCGGCGGACGCGGAAGCGCCGGGCATGGCGGGCGCTCCGGCAGCGGGCACGCGGGTGGCGGGTCGAGCCACACCGGTGGACGACCCGCCGGTTCCAAGCCGCGGCGTACCTCGGGAGCGAACGTCGCCTCCGCGCGGCCCACGGGCCGCGGCCAGCGCTCGCGCGGTCGCTGACGGCGCAGCCCGGATCGAGCGCCGCGCGCGCTCGCAGCGGAGCCCCTATCCTTCGTCGTCGCGTCCGGGCCGGGGGCCTCTACTCCGACCCGGCGCGACCTCGCCGACGTAGCTCAGCTGGTAGAGCACTTCACTCGTAATGAAGGGGTCCCCGGTTCGAGTCCGGGCGTCGGCTTCCGGCATTTGCAGGGATTTTCCAAGAGCCGCCGCCAGGCGGCTCTTCTGTGAGGTACGAAACGGGTACGTGCTCACCACGCGCGCGCCGGATCTGGTCCTCGATCGGGATGCGATCCTCGGGCGGGTACCCCTCGCGCCGACCTCTCCGAGGACGAGCGCATCGGCCAGGCCGTCCTCAGGTTGCGACACCGGCGAACTCGACAACCTCATCGACACCCGCCTCATGTTCGGCTTAGAGGGCGACAACGAAGCGCGCGCGGCTCGCTGCGGGCACATGACCGTGGGCTCGAGGCGCTCCGGCAACGGACTCCAGAGCATCTGGCAAGTTCCACAGCAGAAACACTTGCCTAATACGTTCCGCGAGCCGATACGCTGGAAGCCGTGTCAACGACCTCCGACAGCCGACGTGGGCGCGGCCCGAGCCCGGGGAGCGACGCCTCCGAGGTGCGCCGCCGCGTGGTCGCCGGCGGTGAGCGCCACTGGCAGCTCTCGGACTTTCGCGACCTGAGCGCCAATGCCGCGGCTCATGCGCTGTCACGCCTGGCCGCTGATGGCGAGCTTCAGCGCGTGCGCAGGGGGCTCTACTACCGGCCGAAGCCGACCGCGATCGGGCCGAGCATGCCGAGCGCGACCTCCGTGCTCGCGCAGACCTTCCGGGCGCCGTTGCACCCCGCGGGGCTGAGCGCCGCCAACACGCTCGGGCTGAGCACGCAGAACCCCGCGCGGGGCGAGTTCGCGACGCCGGCTGCCGCGCCGCCCGGCGCGCTTGCCGGCGCGCTCGTGCACACCCGGCGCCCGCACACCCGCACGGGGCTGAGCACGCGTGACGGCGCGCTGCTCGAGACCCTCCGTGAGCGCGCGCAGGCCAGCGACCTTCCGCCACGGGAGACGGTGCGGCGGCTGCTGGCGCTCGTGAACGATCCCGCCGACTTCCGCCGACTGGCGGACGCCGCGCTGGTCGAGCCGCCGCGCGTTCGAGCGATGCTCGGAGCGCTGGGCCAGCAGGCCGGCGCCCCGCCGGACGCCCTGCGACGGCTTCGCGAGAGTCTCAACCCGCTGAGTCGCTTTGACTTCGGCGCGCTCGCTGCGCTCCGGTACGCCCGTGAATGGCAGGCGCGGTGAGACTCCACGAGCACCGCGACTTCGCCGCGTTCCTGACCGCCGCCGCAGCCGAGAACGACCTCAGCGAGCAGTTCGTCGAGAAGGACTACTGGATCACCCAGATCCTCGAGGTCGTCGCGCGCACACTTCCCGATCGTGCGATCTTCAAGGGCGGGACGAGCCTGTCGAAGGGCTGGGGGCTGCTCGACCGCTTCTCCGAGGACATCGATTTGTTCGTCAGCCCCGCGGTCGAGCCGGCCCTGAAGGGCCGAGCGATCGATCGCACGCTCAAGCAGCTCAAGACGGATGTTGCGGGGCTCGGCGGCCTGGAGTTCGTCGCCGAAGAGTCGAACACGATCGGTGGCTTCGGGCGGATCGACACGTTCCGCTGTCGTGCTACCCGTCGATCGCCGGGTTCCCGACGACGGTGCGCCTGGAGCCCGGCGTGCAGAGCGGCGAGCAACCGACCGCGACCGTGCCGATCTGCTCGATCGTCGGCGACCTCCTGAGTGCACGCGGCGTCGTCGCCGACCTCGGCGTCGAGGGTCTCGAGCCGTTCGCGATGACACTGCTGCACTTCCGCCGAACGTTCGTCGAGAAGCTGTTCGCGATTCACGGCAAGATCGAGCGCCTCAAGAGCGAGGGTCACCCGCTCGGCCGCGACGCGCGCCACTACGCCGACATCCACGTCCTCGCCGGCCAGCCCGAGGTGCTCGAGATGCTGCGCTCGCCGGAGTACGCGCTGATCTGCGCCGACTACGACGAGAAGAGCCGCGCGTTCCTCCCCGCCGTCCACCGGCCGCCCGAGGGTCTGCGCTTCGCCCCCAGCGACGCGCTGTTCCCGCCTGATGCACTGCGCGCGCAGATCGAGCCCGACTACGAGCGAGAGTGCCAGCGGCTGTTCTTCCGCCCACACCCGCCGTTCGAGGCCGTGCTCGAACGGCTCCTGAGCATCCGCGACCTGCTCTGACCCACAGCGCGTCGGGCGCGGCACCGGACAACACCGCTGGCCGCGGCGTTGCTGCACGTCGAGCGCCTGGCCGAGCCGGCGACCGTCGCGATGTGGCTCGCAAGCGAGGACCTAGCGACCTGGCAGGACGCGCTGCTCGCCGAGCCGGCATCCCCAGCCACCGGGCGCCTCAGCGCCCGCATCACGCCGGACCCCGTTGTCCTCGACTGGGCGGACACGATCGACGGCCTACGCGTCGCCGACCTCGTCCAGCTCTACGTCGACTGTGACGCCGCAGGAGAGCGGGCGATCGACACCACCGAGATGCTCCGCCGCCGGATCCTGCAGCGATGAAGGTCATCGAGCCCGACCCGATGCTGCGCGAGGCAGCCGACGTGCTCGCCCACGTGCGTGGGGACGTCGTCGTGATCGACGCCAGCGCCGTCCGCGTCGCGCTCGACGGCCACGACGTCGCGATCACCCCGACGCGCGACATCGACGCCGGCCCGGATTCCGGTCATTGTCCCGCTCGGGCAAATCGGCTTGCGCGGACGGCTTCCGGCGTGCTATTTTCCCGCTCGGGACAATGAACGATCGGATGGTCGTCACCACGCCGGATGAGCTCGGGGCCGCATTGCGCCGTGCGCGCAAGGCGCGCGGCCTGCGCCTCGAGGACGTTGCGCTTGCGGCGGGCGTTGGGATCCGGTTTCTCAGCGAGCTCGAGCGCGGCAAGCCGACGGCCCGTATGGCCGAGACGCTTCGGGTTGCTGCAGCGCTCGGGGTCCGCCTGATGCTGGAGGATGCGCATGGCTGAGCGCACGCTGGGCGTCTGGTGCTTCGACCGGCGCGCCGGGACGCTTGTGGACACTCCGCCCGGGATGGAGCTCATCTATGACGCGGTGTGGCTGAGCGACGCCATGCCGCCGCTGTCGCAATCCCTGCCGCTGGACGGCAGCTTCGGCGTCGCCGAGGCGACGGCGTTCTTCGGTGGGCTGCTGCCCGAAGGCGCGCCGCGCGAGCTGCTCGCCCGGCGCCTCGGGCTCAGCACAAGCAACGACTTCGGACTGCTGGCCGCCGTAGCCGGCGATACGGCCGGAGCGATAACGCTGACGCCTGGCGACGAGCCGTCGACGACGTCATCGGGCGAGGTGGCTTGGCTCGACGACCACGCGCTCGCGGCCCTCGTCGCGGAGCTGCCCGAGCGGCCGATGCATGCCGACGACGATGGTGAGTACCGGCTGTCCCTCGCCGGCGCCCAGGACAAGCTGCCCGTCGTCGTCGACGACGGCGGGCGAATCGGCCTGACGAAGGGTCAGACGCCGTCGACGCACATCCTCAAGACGCCGATCGAGCGCCTCGATCACACCGTTGTCAACGAGGCATTCTGCCCGGCGGTCGGCCGCACGTTGGGAATCGACGTGGCCGAGGGCACACCACGCCGCATCGCCGGGCTCGAGTTCCTGCTCGTGCCCCGCTACGACCGCCGGAAGACCGCGTCGACGATCGAGCGCCTGCACCAGGAGGACTTCTGCCAGGCGCTCGGCATCCCGACCTCGCGCAAGTACCAGTCCGAGGCCGGCCCGTCGCTTGCCGACTGCTTCGCGCTGCTGCGCCGCGCGACCGACGTGCCCGCCCGAGAGATCGTCAAGCTCGTGGACTACGTGGCGCTGAGCTTCCTCCTGGGCAACCACGATGCCCACGGCAAGGACTTCTCCTTGCTCTACGCGCCGTCCGGTGTGGTGCTCGCGCCGGCTTACGACGTCCTCAGCACGTTTGCCTACCGGGCCTCGCACAACCTCTCGCGCAGGATGGCGATGAGCATCGGAGGTGAGTACCGGCCCGATTACGTGCGCCCGCGGCACCTCGACCGCATGCTGGGCGAGGCAGGCCTTGGTGCGGCCGCCGCCCGGCGGCGCCTGCGCGCGCACGCAATCGCGGCGCCGACCGCGGCGCGCACCGCCCGGGCGGCGATGGCCGACACCGGCTGGGATGCGCCGGTCCTGGAACGGATCGTCGATATCGTCGACCGCCGCGCGGAGTGGCTTGTCGACCTCACGATGCCGACGGCACGGACCGCTTGACGCGCGCCGCTGCGCTTTGGGCGACCTGAGCGGGCGGTTCGCCTCCCGCCCCGCCTCCGGGGAACGGAAGCGGTGCAGGGCCCGCGCACATCACCCGATTCGGACGATGCCGGGCGGCGGTGTCCGGGCCTAGCGTCCGTGGCGAGATACGCGAGCCCTGCGCCCCGGCCGGCGCCCTCCGTTGGGAGCGCTTGCTCGGGGACCGGTGGCGATCGGCCGGGGCTACGCGGGACCGCGCGCGACGAACCAGGGAGCATCGATGAGCCACGAAGACCTCGGGCCGTACGACGAGATGGGGCCGATCGACTACGTCGTCTTGGAGTGGGCCGGCGAGCGCCCGGAGGCGGGCGAAGTCGCCCCCCTCCTCCTCGACCTCGTGGACCGCGGCATCATCAGGATCCTCGACATCGCCTACCTCGCGAAGGACGAGGACGGCGCGGTCACGACCCTCGAGCTGGCCCATCTCGGTGGCTCCGCCGGGGCCTTCGCCGACTTCGAGGGCGCCTCGTCCGGGCTCTTGGACCTCCAGGACGTCCAGGACGCCGGCGGTGCGCTCGAGCCCGGCACGTCGGCGGCCGTCATCGTCTGGGAGAACCGCTGGGCGGCACCGGTGGCGATCGCGCTGCGTCGGTCCGGGGGCCAGCTCGTCGCCAGCGGGCGCATCCCCGTCCAAGCCATCCTCGCCTCGCTCGACGCGATCGAAACCGCCGCCTGAGAAGGAGAGTCACGATGCCAGGCCTGCTCCGCGGGGTCGCCCGCACCGCCGCCGTCGCCGGGACCGCCACGGCGGTCAGCAACCGCGTCTCGCGCCGACAGGGCGAGCGTTGGGCTCGGCAGGGAGCGCCCCCCGGCGAGCAGGAGCAGCCGGCCGGCGCACCCGAGCCCCAGGCGCCCGCGGATCCGATCGCCCAGCTCCGCGACCTCGGGCAGCTGCACGAGCAAGGCATCCTCACGGACGAGGAGTTCGCGGCTCAGAAGGCGAAGATCCTCGGCTCCTAGGGGAACGTGGCTGCAGGAACACACCCCATACGAGAGTTTCTGCAGCCACGACCCTCGTAGGCGCGCCGCTCTCCTTTCGGGGCCACCGCCCTCGGAGCAATACCAAGGACCCGGCGAACACCGCCCGGCGTCAGGGCGGTGTCGACGACGTCAGCGGCAGCTCGCCGCCGGGGGCGAGGACTCGGACACCGACGTCGGGCGCGAGGCGGGCGGCCTCCCGCACGAAGATCCCGGGTGGATCGACGAGCACCGCTCGCCGAAGCCGCCCGAGGCCCAACGGCAGGAACGTGCCCCAGTGGATGGGAACGGCCACAGCGGGGCGGAGCAGCGCGGCGGCCCGAGCGGCGTCCTGCGGGCCCATGTGGCCGGGGCCGATCGTCGGGCCCCAGCCCCAGATCGGCAGCAGCGCGACGTCGAGCGCGTCATCGATCGCGGCCATCTCCGCAAACAGCGCGGTGTCGCCCGCGAAGTAGATCCGGCGCGTACCGGAGGCGAGGTAGCCGAGCGCCGGGGCGACCGGCCCCAGTGGGCGGCGACGCCCGTCGTGAACGGCCGGGACGGCCGTGATCCGCACGTCGCCGATCGCGATCGCCTCCCCGACCCCGAGCTCTGCGACGTCGCGGAAGCCGAGTCCTCCGACGAAGCTCCCGGCACCCTTCGGGACGACGAGAGGGACGTCGGCGCCGAGCCGCCGAAGCGACGGGACGTCCAGGTGGTCCAGGTGCAGATGGGAGACGAGCACTGCGTCGAGGTTCTCGAGTAGTCCCGCAGCCGGGGACGGTCCGTGCCGTCGCAGGAGCACGATCCAGTCGCGGAGCAGCGGATCCGTCATGAGTCGCACGCCGTCGACCTCGAGCAGCACCGTGGCGTGCCCGATCCACGTGAGCCGCTGCGCGCGAGCGCCCGGGGCCGAGCTCATCGACGCTCCGGCGCTCGCCGATCGGCGGCCCGCCACGTCCGCCCGCACTCGACTCGCATCGCCGGCCGTCAGACCGCTGACACGCAGCGGCCCTCGGTGACGAAGTCCGCGGCCAGGCACGCCGGCAGCGCGGCCAGCCCGTTCTGCGCCGCGAGGCGGCGTTGGCGTACGTAGCCGGGATCGGCGGCGAGCAGCGCCGCGCCCGCGAGCTCGCGGGCGCAGTCGAGGCTCGCCGCGATCGGACGGCACGCCGTCAGGGCCTCGGCGAGCGCCGCGCGCACCGGGCGCAGGGTCCCGAACGCGTCGATAGTCCGTGCGCGCATGCCGTCGCGAGCCGTTAGGAAGCGATTCTCGGACAGCACCTCCGGATCGAGCGCGGACGCGGGCGGGCCTTCGGCGCGGCGGCGCACGAGGCACTGCACGACCGCAGCCAGCGCGGCCGTGTCGCCCAGGCGCGACTGGGTGTCCATGATGCGCACCTCGACGGTGCCGAGCCGCGGCTGCAGCCGCGCGTCCCACCAGAGGAATGTGGGCTCGGGGATCGCGCCCGATCGGAGCAGTGCTTCCACGACGCGCACGTACTCGACGTACGTGCCGAATCGCCGCGGTATGCCGACGCGAGGGAACATGGAGAAGAGCGGGGTCCGCACGGAGGCGAAGCCGGAGTCACGCCCACGCCAGTAGGGCGAGTTCGCAGACAGCGCGAGCAGCAGCGGAAGGTCGCCGCGCAGGCCGTCCAGCGCGCGGACGGCCTGCCCGGCATCCGGCACGCCGACGTGGACGTGGAGTGCCATCGTCGGCTCGCGATGGGCCAGGGCGCGCGTCGTGGAGGCGATCTTCCGGTAGCGGGGGCCGGAGGACACCCTCACCTCGGAGCCGCTCGCGAGAGGGTGCGTACCCGCCGCCGCGACGCGCAGGCCCAGGCGGTCGCGCGCGACGGCGTCCAGCGTCCGGCGCAGCGCGGCCAGCTCGGCGGCGAGCGCGGCGACGTGGCCGTGCACGTCGGTCTTTAGCTCGACGACGCACGCGTGCGTCTCCGCCGAAGCGCGCGCGGCCATCGACGGGGCCAGCGCCGCGAGCACGTCCTCCACGCGGTTGGCCGGCAACCAGGTCCGGGCGTCTAGCAGCATCACCTCCTCCTCGACGCCGACGGTCCACGCGCGCTCGCGCGCCCGCGCGCTCCACCAGGCCCACGCGGGGAGGCGCTCAGGCATCCACGGTGCCGGCGACGCGACCCGGCGCAGCGGACGGATCGACGGGCACGAACGGACGGTGCTCGAGACCGTCGCCGCTCACCACGACCGCCGAGCCCTGCGGTATCTCTCGCCAGAGGCCCGGGAGGTCGGCGAACGGCTCGGAGACGATGAGGCGATCTTCCCGGGCGAGGCGCTGCAGCCGCGGGTTGTCGGGGTGCAGGCGTCGGATCGACTCGGCGTCCTCCGATGCGAAGAGCGATCGGGCGGGTCCCTCGGTCGCATAGCGCACCGCCCAGAGACGGATGCCGTCGGAGACGCCGAAGCTGGCCTGCACGCTCCCGGGCTTGCCATGCCGGCGCGCGGTCGCCTCGATGGTGCCGACGGTGCGCTCGAGCGCCCCGATCGGATCCTCCGCGAGCCCGTACGTGAGCGCGAGATGGAAGATGACCTCCGAGTCGGTGGAGCCCTCGACCTCGGGGAACAGCGCCGGATCGACGGCGAGCATCAGATCCCGGCGAAGCGCGTGGAAGTTCGCGACGAACCCGTTGTGCACGAACAGCCAGCGACCACGGCGGAACGGATGGCAGTTCGTCTCCTGGACGGGCGAGCCGATGGCCGCTCGCACATGCGCCAGGAACAGCGGCGACTCGATGTGCGCCGACAGCTCACGCAGGTTGGGATCCGCCCACGCAGGCGAGACGCTGCGGTACAGGCCCGGGCCCTCGCCGGTGCCGTACCAGCCGAGCCCGAACCCGTCGCCGTTGGTCGGCTCCGCGCCCATGCGGGCATGCAGGCTCTGATCCACGATCCCGTGCTGGGTCTTGAAAAGCAGCTCCTCGATGAGAACCGGCTGCCCCACCCATGCCATCCAGCGACACATGCCAAGCTCCTCGTCAGCCGTCGCGGCGAGTGTTCCCCGCGGAGGAGACGCGCACCAGGGCGTGGGCATCCGGATCCGCCGTCGTGCCGGCGCCCCCGCTCGGCGAACGAGGGCTCGAGGGCGCGTTGCAGGCCGCCCGCCACGCCCGCAACAGCCGGTGGACGGACTCGGCGCCGACAAGCGGGCCGACCGGCGCAGGCAGGCCCGTCGGGTACAGGAGGAACGGCCGCGTCTGCGGTCCCCCCATCCCCCCGTGGAACGAGATCAGCTCCTCGAACGCACACCCTTCCTCCGTCACCGGGTCGTAGAAGCTGTTGACGACGAGGTCGGCGACGTGCGGGAACCCGTCGGCGCGCAGCAGGTGGCGCGCCGCGTTGGGCGAGAAGCCGGCCAGCGGGTCGGTGCCGCTCACCACGCCGTCGGCGAGCCGGTGCGTGCCGCCGGGCCCGAGCGCGACCGCGCCGTCCGCCGCGGAGCGCGCCAGGAGGAACGCGATGTGAGGATGAGCGCACAGCGCGGGCACGAGTGCGGGGTGCCGTTCGCGGATCTCCTCGAGCGTCAGCCGGTGAGCATCTCTCGTGAGGTAGACGAGGCCGAGGTTGCCCGAGCCGAGCACGACGGCGTCGCGTTCGCGCACGTCGACGCTCTCCCCGTCTTGGGTCCCGTCCTTTCGCCCAGTCGCCTCGTCCAGGGCCCGCTGGACACCCGTCGCGTTCTCGTCGCCCGCATCCACGCCGCCCACTCGCCCAGCGGACAGCGACCTCTCGACCAGGTCGTCGAGCCCGTAGCCGTTGCGCTGGCGAAAGGTCGCGCCCTGCGTCTGGCCGTGGTCGGAGAGCACGACGATCTCGTACGGCCGCGGTGCGTACCGGCGCGCGCGCTCGATCATCCCGAAGCGCTGGTCGAGCTTGCGCAGCGCCTCGAGCGTGTCGGGGCGCTCCAGGCCGGAGTGGTGCGCGACCTCGTCGTAGCTGGCGAACGTCGCGTAGACCGCCGGTACGCCCCGAAACATGTCCTGCAGCACCGAGAAGACGATCAGATCGCGGACGAACACGCACATCCCGGCGCGCAGCAGCGGGTAGACGCCGCCGCGGTGGCCGCGGGGACGCACGTCGCGGCGGCGCTGACGTGCCGCCGCGACCAGCTCGAGCGAGATCTCCCAGGCCACGAGCACGAGCGTCCGCGTGACGTTGGAACCGTTGGCCAGGAAGGCGCGATAGCCGGGGTTGGCGCGCTTCTCGTCGGCCATCCGGCTGACCGTGAGAATGGCGGCGTCGGCCTCGCCGGAGAGCAGGTTGCCGCGGCTCGTGCCGCCGCCGACGAGGAGCCCGTCGCCGCTCGCGTGCAGCCGCTCGATCGCCCGGCAGTCGTCGGGGCTGGAGCAGGTGACGATCGCCCCGGAGGGCTTGTCGACCCAGCGAAACGCGGGGATGTCGTCGTTGTCGCCGAGCAGGATCCCCGCCTGGCTGGCTCCGGTCTGCGAGGACAGGTCGGTCTCCCACTCGACAAGCCGGTGGGTGTCCTCGGCGAGCCAGCGCGCCATGTTGGGCGTGGTGCCGTCGCGGATGGCCCGGCGCAGGACCGGCAGCGCGAGCCCGTCGATCTCCAGGAAGAGGATCCCGGACGCGTCGCCGGCGATCGGCTCGCCGGCGCGGCGGGCCACGCGTCGCGCGACGCGCAGCGTGTAGGCGGTGTCGTCGTCGATGCCCGCCACCGCCCCCACGGCGGTGCTGACCGCCGAGGCGATGAGCGCGACCGCGAGCGCCGAGCCGAAGCCATCGACGTGCAGCTCGTTCGGCGCGATCTCCGCGGCGAGCAGGAGCATCGCCGCGTCCACGGCCAGCACGAGCAGGAAGCCGACGGCAACGGTGAACGGCAGCCGGAGCGCGGCGATCAGCGGCGGCAGGACGGCGTTCAGGGCGGCCACTATGGCCGCGACGACGACGGCCCCGTCGAGGCCCCTGATCTCGGCCCCCGGGACGAGCCCGGCAGACAGCAGCAGGGCCAGCGCCGATGCGAGCCAGGCCCCCGCCAGCCGCAGGGGGCGCAGGCGGGGGCGCTCCGGACTCCACACCGGGACGGGGGTCGCGTCCGGCGCCATCCAACTCCCCGTCAGACCTTGCGGAGGCTGCGGATCTGGAACGCGCGGACGATGTCGGTGATGCCCTGCATCATCGCCCAGATCCCGGCGAACACGAGCAGCGTGTAGGCCTTCTCGATGAAGAACTGGCCGCTCGTCCAGAACGCCAGCACCACCATCAGGATGCCCGCGATCAGCCCGAGCCACCAGATGGGGTTGACCTCCTTCTCGATGAAGGCGCGGATCGTCCACCAGACGCCTACGAGCAGGAACAGGAAGCCCAGGATGTCGGCGAGGCCGGCGAACGTGTTCTTCGGGTTGATGAAGCAGATCACGCCGGCGATCAGGAAGAGGACGCCGAAGATCGCCCAGAGCCAGCGCAGCGAGTCCGCGACGACGACCAGAACGAACTGCTGGGCGGACGCGAACACGAACATGATCCCGACGATGACTCCGATGGTCGTGATCGATGCCTGGTCGAACTGCAGGATCACAAGCGAGGCGGCGATCCAGGCGATGCCGACGATGAGCCAGAGCCACCAGAGGCGAGCAACGCCTCGCGCCGCCTCCATGGCGTCCGGCTCACCGATCGCGGAACCGCCGAAGCCCGGGGTGGCGGCTGAGCTGGTCATGGTGTGCTCCTTTGGTTGAGCGCCGGCGAGGCTGGCGTCCGATTTCCAGGCACCGCTGGAGAGCCGCGTTCTTCGCGCCCGCGAACAGCCCCCCGGCCGCCGGCCCGCGTAGCTTGCTCGACTCTCCCGAGTCCGCGTCCGACCGACAACGGCGCCTGCGGGCGTTCCGAGGTGGGGTGCGCATCACCGCGCAGCTCGTGCACGCGCGCCGGGCGTCGGCTCGCGCGGGAAGGAGCGAGGCACGGGGTGACGCCCCCCGCGATCATCGAGCGATGCTGATCATCGACCGCGGCGACGCCTGGACGGCGATCACCCAGCCCGCTCACGCCTGGCTCTCGGGCCAGATCGCCCACGCCTGGGGGAACGGGCGCTTCGCTCGCGCGGAGCCGTTCGAGGACGTCTGCCTCGGTGTCGAGCAGCACGATGTCGGCTGGAGCGACTACGACCGCCGGCCGTCGCTGCTCGCCGGCGCCGGACGGGCCGCGAGCTTCGTCGAGGCGCCGTTCCGCGAGCGCCACCTGATCTGGCACGACGCGCCGCGGCGCGTGCTCGCGCAGAGCCCGTGGGCGGCGCTGCTCGTCTCGCTCCACGGCACGAACATCCACACCCGGTACATCCGCGCGGATCGACTGCCCGCCGAGGACGCCGCGCTCGTGCGCGGCTACCTGACCGAGCAGCGAGCCCTACAGGACGAGCTGCTCGCGGCAGTGGCCGCCCGGCGCGCCCAGGCCGAACGCCAGGCGAACCTGCTCTTCTGCCTCGACGCCCTCTCGTTGAGCCTCTGCCACGGCTGGCCCGAGCGCGACCTGCCCGAGGTCGACGGCACGATCGTCCGCTATCTGCCGCTCGACGGCGGCTCGGCGACGCTCGACCCGTGGCCGCTCGCGGCCCGGCGGGTCGAGCTGACGGTGCCCGCCCGCACGCTCGCCGAGCGCTTCGACGACGAGGCCGCTCTGCACGCGGCGCTCGGCGCCGCGCCCTACGAGCGGCGTACGCTCACCCTGCGGCGCATGTAGCGCGGCTCACCTGCGGGTAGTGCAGGGCTCGTAGCGACGCTCCGATCCGCCAGCACGTTCCGGAGGCAGCGCAACTCACCCGCGGCGGTGCAGACGCGCACGGATCCAGGCGCCGAGCGCCCGAAGCCGCCCACGGACCACGACGACCAGGAGCGCGCGGGCGCTGAGCTCGGCGCTCGCGCCCCCGCGGCTCGCGGGCTCGCCGGGCCACGGCCGCGCAGCCCCGGTCCCGCGCGTGAGCGCATCGACGCGAGCGCCGTCGGGCCCGTGCGCCGCGGACGGCGCAGCCGCGACGGCCGCCGCGTCGACCGTGTCCGGCGCGAGCGTCTCGGCGGCCGAGCCGTCGCCGGCGACGACGATGATGCCCTGCAGGTTCCTCGCGAAGTCCTCGACGATCCGCCCGGCGACGTCCTGCATCACCCCGCGGCCCATCTGCGCGACGCGGCCCGTCACGTCGAGCTCGGTCGCGATCGACACCGTCACGGGGCTCCCCTCGTGGACCTCCATGACCATCGAGGCGGTCGCGGTGCCCTGGCCACGGCTCTCGCGGGCCTTGGCCTCCATCACCGCGCGCCGCGCGCTCTCGTCCTGCTCGACGATCGCCACCACGCCCCGGTAGGTCATCGACATCGGGCCGACCTTGACGCGGATGTCGGCCTCGAGGCCGCCGCCCTGCGCCGGCCCGATCACCTGGCTGCCGGGAACGCAGCCGGCGACCCGCTCGAAGTCCAGCATCGTCGTCCAGACCTCGCCGGCCGGCGCGTCGATCGTGAACCTGTTGTCGAGCTTCACTGCGCGCCCCTCTCGGCGAACGACTCCTTGATCCGGCGCTGGCCGTGCTTGATGTGGTCCGTCATCAGGCTGCTCGCGGCGCGCCCGTCGCCCTCGCGGATCGCCGCGAGGATCGCCTCGTGCTCCTTGCCGAAGCGGGCGGGAAGCTCGCGGCCGTAGACGCGCGCCGAGAGCTGGAACTGCAGCTTGGCCCAGTAGGAGCGGAAGATGGCGACGAGCTCGCTGTTGCTCGCGTCGTAGATCGCGCTGTGGAACTCGCCGTCGACCGAGATGATCCTCAGGGTGTCCTCGTGCTGATCGACCGCCGCGGTGAAGCGCTCGAGGATCTCCTCGCAGCGGCGTACGTCGGCGGGCGTCGCGCGCTCCGCCGCGAGCTTCGCCATGAACGGCTCGATGACGAGCCGGCAGCGGTAGATCAGCAGCGCCTCCTCGAACGAGAGCTGGTAGGCGACGAAGGCGCCGCGGCCGCGCTCGGCGTGGATCAGCCCCTCGGCCTGCAGCAGCCGCATCGCCTCGCGCACGGGGGTGCGACTGACACCGGCCCGCTCGGTGACGAAGGCTTCGCTCAGCCGATCGCCGGGAAGGAGGCGACCCGAGATGATGTCGTCGCGAACGACGGCGCGGACGTGCTCGGCCAGCGACAGCGGCCGCTCGACGGCCGGCATCCGGCTCCCGTCGACGGCGGTCGGGCTCTGGTTTGGCATCTTCTCGAGCATCTCCTCAGCGTGGGTCCGGCGTGGCCGGCGTGGCCTGGGCCGCCCGCGCCGCCAGGATATGAGCGTAGACGCGCTCGGGAGTCAGTGGCAGCTCGTCGACGAGGACGTCGCCGAAGCCCCTCAGCGCGTCGGCGACCGCGTTCGCGATCGCGGCCGGCGAGCCGGTCGTCCCGGCCTCCGCGGCGCCCTTCACGCCCCCGGGCGTCCACGGGGACGGCGTGTAGAGATGCTCCAGCCGGATGTCGGGAACGTCCGTCGCTCCTGGCATCAGGTAGTCGAGGAACGTCGTGGCAAGCGGCTGGCCGCTCTCCTCGTCGTAGAGCGAGTGCTCGAAGAGGGCGCCGCCGATGCCCTGCGCCACCCCGCCGTGGATCTGCCCCTCGACGAGCATCGGGTTGATCACCGGCCCGCAGTCCTCGACGACGAAGTAGTCGAGGAGCGTCACCTTGCCGGTGTCGGGATCGACGTCGACGACGACGAGCTGAGCGCAGTTGGGGAAGGTCCCGGTCCCCGGGTCTCCGCGGTAGGAGTACGAGGTCTCCAGCAGCGGGTCCTCGCCCGGCGGGAGCTTGTTGGACTGCAGATGGACCATGCGCGCGATCTCCCGGACGGAGACCGACCTCGCCGGCGCCCCCGCCGGGAAGAACATCCCCTCCCGGAGCTCGACGTCCTCCGGCGAGGCCTCGAGCATGTGCGCGGCCAGCCGCACGAGCTTGGCCTTCAGGTCGCGGGTGGCTAGCTGGATCGACCCGCCCCCCATCGCCATGCTGCGGCTGGCGAACGTGCCCATCCCCGCGGGGGCCGTCTCGGTGTCGCCGAAGCTCACGCGGACGTCCTCGAACGGGATGCTGAGCTGGGCGGCGACCAGCTGCGCGTAGGAGGTCTCGTGCCCCTGGCCCTGGGCGTGCGTGTCGACGAAGACGGTCACCTTGCCGTCGGCGTCCATCCGCACGTGCGCCTTGTCGTAGCCGACGACGACCGGGGTGCCCCGCTCGGCGTACTCGGCGAACGAGTGCGCCGTCTGCTCGTTGAAGCAGCTCACCCCGATGCCGATGTAGCGCCCCTGCTCGCGCAGGTCGCGCTGACGGCGGCGCAGCTCGGCGACGTCGCTCATCTCGGCGAGCTTCTCCAGCGACTCGATGTAGCTCCCGCTGTCGAAGACGTACCCACCCGGCGACTCCCACGGAAACTCGTCGCTGCGGATGAGGTTCCGCTTGCGCAGCTCGATCGGGTCCATGTCGAGGAAGCGCGCGACCTCGTCGACGACGCGCTCGAGGGCGAACGTGGCCGCGACGCGAGAGACGCCGCGAAAGGGCCCGTGCGGGGTCTTGTTCGTCGCCACGGCCGCCCCCTCCCCGCGGTAGGCGCGGAAGCGGTACGGGCCGGGCATCTGGTTGACCGCGGTTCCCAGCTCCATGCTCGCCGTGTAGGGCCACACGGAGTAGGCGCCCGAGTCGATGACGACGTGCGCCTTGAGGGCGAGGAGCTCGCCGTCGTCGTTGAAGGCGATCTCGAGGTCGTCACGGGCATCGCGCGCGTGGGCCGAGGCCGTCAGGTTCTCGACGCGGTCCTCGACCCACTTGACGGGGCGGCGAAGCGCGCGCGCCGCGAAGGGGATGGCGATCTCCTCGGGGAAGACCATGCACTTGAGCCCGAATCCCCCGCCGACGTCCGGGGCGATGATCCGCACCCGGTGCTCAGGGTGACCGAGGTGCTGGCTGATGCCCGTCCGGGCGAGGTGCGGCACCTGGGTGGAGTCCCAGATCGTGAGGACCTCGTCGTGCGGGTCGAGCTCGGCCACCACGGCGCGCCCTTCCATCGGGACGGCCGCGTAGCGCTGGGTCGTCATCCGCAGCTTGAGCGTGTGGTCGGCCTGCGCGAAGAGCCCGTCGACGTCGCCGGACTCCTTCGAGCGGGTCACGTAGCAGCCGGTCTCCCAGCCGTCGTGGAACGGCTCGACGTCCGGGGCGAGACCCTGGTCGACCGTCATGATCGGCGGCAGCGACTCGAGGTCGAGCATCACGAGCGATGCCGCGTCCTCGGCGACGTAGCGATCGACGGCGACGACCATGGCCATCGGCTCCCCCACGAAGCGGACCCGGTCCACCGCCAGGATCGGGCGCGCGGACGTCTGCCAGGTCGGATAGCCGGCGTCCGCGCGGATCGCCGAGGTCGCCTCGCGGAGGTCCTCCCCGGTGAAGACGGCGACCACCCCCGGGAGCTCACGCGCGGCCGTGGTGTCGACGGCGCGGATCAGCGCGTGCGCCTCGGGGCTCCTGACGAACGTCGCGTGCAACATCCCGGGACGCTCGACGTCGGTGACGTACCGGCCGTGGCCGCCGATGAGCCGGGGATCCTCGACGCGCTTGACGCTCGCGCCGAGCATGTTCGGCGAGGCGATCTCGATGCCGTGGTCGACCGAGTAGGCGGAGAGATCCCTCATGACTGGTCCTCCCGACCGGCGGCCGCCGCGTGGTGGACGGCTCTGACGATGTTGACGTACCCGGTGCAGCGACAGATGTTGCCGGCGAGGCGCTCGCGGATCTCCTCGTCGCTGGGGCTCGGGTTCTCGGCGAGCAGGTCGATGCTCGCCATGATCATGCCCGGCGTGCAGTAGCCGCATTGGAGGCCGTGTTCCTCCCAGAACCCCTCCTGGACCGGATGCAGCCGGTCGGGGTAGCTGCCGACGCCCTCGATCGTCGTGAGCTCGCTCCCGTCGGCCTGCGCGGCGAACATGAGGCACGAGCGGACCGCCTGGCCGTCGAGCAGGACCGTGCAGGCCCCGCAGGCGCCGTGCTCGCACCCGGCATGCGTGCCGGTGAGGCACAGGTCCTCGCGGATGAAGTCGAGCAGGAGCCTGCGATCCTCCACCGCCTCACGCCGTCGCTCGCCGTTGACCGTGATCTCGATCTCCCTCACCTGAGCTCCTCCCCGCAATCCAGCGCCTGCTCGAGCGCCCGGCGCACCACGACGCGGACCAGGTTGCGTCGATAGTCGGTTGACACGAATGGGCTGTCGGCCGGCGACACGGACTCGGCGGCGAGCCGACCGACCTCTTCGGCGAGCGCGCCGGTCAGCTCCCGGCCCTCCAAGGCGCTCTCGCACTCCGCGAGCCGGACCGGGGTCGGCCCCGCCCCGCCGACCGCGATCCGGGCGGACCTGGACAGGCCGGCTCCTTGCTCGAGCCGGACCGCGGCCGTGACGAGCGGGAAGTCCCCGACCTTCCTGGCGAACTCGGCGAAGCCGAACAGCGAGCCGACGGGACGGACGGGGAAGTGGACCTCGGTCACGGCCTCGTCGGGCTCGCGCGCGTTCATCAGGTTGCCGACGAAGAAGTCGCCCGCGGCGAGCTCCCGTCGGCCGCGAACGCTCTCGAGCACGATCCGCGCGTCCAGCGCCACGGCGACGCACGGCACCTGGGCGACGGTGTCGGCGTGGGCGATCGTGCCGCCCACCGTCCCGCGGTTGCGGATCGAGACGTAGCCGACGTGACGCTCCGCGTGGGCGAGGAGCGGGCACGCGTCGAGCACGACCGGCGACAGCTCCGCCTCGCGGTGGCGCGTCATCGCCCCCACGACCAGCCGGTCGCCGCGCACCTCGACGCCCCCGAGCCCGGAGACCCGGTTGAGGTCGAGGATCCGCTCGGCGGTGACGAACCTCATGTTCATCAGCGGGACGAGGCTCTGGCCGCCGGCCAGGATCACGGTCTCGTCCGGCTGCTCGGCAAGGACCGCTAGCGCCTCGGCTCGGGTCGTCGGCTGCAGCAGCTGGAACTGTGCGGGCTTCATCTCGGTGCTCTCCTCCCGTTCATGCGCCGATCCGATCGACTTCGCCGGTGCGGACGCCATCCTCGCCGGCGTGCCTTTCGAAGAAGGGGCTGTCGCCGCCGGGTTGTGGTGAGGTGAGGGTTGGTAGTGGTGGCTCGTACGCCCATGGCGGTCCGCCGCCGCGTAGCGGTGCGCGGCCGTGGCGCAGCAGGGGCCGCAGGTAGTCGCGCTGCCAGAGGTCGCGTCGTAGCACGGCGTCGTCGTCTCCTGTCACGCGCGCCACGCTGACGTCGGTGGCGGACAGCGTGGCGAGCCAGCCCTGGGAGGAGCGTCGTGCGAGGATCGCGCCGAGCGCCGCGTCGAGCGCCGGCTCGTGGGCGAGGCGCCCGGCGTTCGCTTGCCAGCGCGCCGCGAGCAGCTCGCGCGGCTCGCCGAGGGCACGCAGCAGCGCGGCCCACTGCTCGTCGTCCTCGACGCTCAGCGCGATCGCGCCGTCAGCGGTCGCGAAGATGCCGTCGGGGGCGTAGAGACGCTCGCAGCTCCACTGCGCGCCCCGTTCCAGGCCGGCCCAGCGGCTGACGTGCGCGCCGACGACCGCCTCGAGCATCGACACCTCGACATGCGAGCCGCGATCGACACCGCAGCGCCCCGCGAGCGCGGCGAGCACGCCCTCGACGATGACCAGCGAGCTGACGAGGTCCAGCAGCGCGTAGTAGCGGGTGCGCCTGGGGGCGCCCTGCGGGCCGGCGTTCGCCGCTGCCCAGCCGGCGAACGCCTGGATGTGCGGGTCGGTGCACTGCAGGCCCGCCATCGCTCCGACCGAGCCGAAGCCCGACGCCGACACATACACCAGCCCCGGGTTGAGCTCGCTCAGCTGCGCGTAGCCGAACCCGAGGCGATCCATCGCGCCGGCGCGGAAGTTCTCCAGGACGACGTGCGCCTCGCCGACGAGCGCGCGGGCGGTCGCCCCATCAGCCGGGTCCTTGAGGTTCAGCTCGATCGATCGCTTACCGACGTTGAGCGCCGAATAGGTGCTCGCGAGCCCACCGGACAGCGGACGCACCGCGTGTATGAACTCGTTCGGCGCCTCGATCTTGATCACCTGCGCGCCGAGCGAGGCGAGCAGCGAACCGGCGAACGGACCGACACCACCGACGCCGAAATCGACGACGTTGACCCCGCCAAGCGGCAACGCGGGCGCCGCACCGGGCTCCGGGGCGCCGAGGACGCTCTCGCCGCCGCCGGCGAGCACGCGCCACCCCAGCCCCCCGACCCTCACCCCCAGCGAACGAGCCTGGTCGTGGCCGAGCGCCTCACAAGGCGCGTTGAACGCAACCGACGAGCCACCGAAGCGGCGCACCAGATCGCTCGCCTGCTCGCGCGTCAGCCCGCGCAGCGCCGCCTCGAACAGCCCGCGCGCGTCGTCCACGTCATCGCCCCAGCCGACCGTCTCCCACCAGCGATCACCGGCCCGCTCGACGAGCCCCTCGAGGCCCAGCTCCACGCAGAACCGCGACCATTCCCCGCGCGCGTCGTGCGGGAAGTCGATCGTGACCCAGCCGTCCTCGACGCGATAGCCGCCGTCCACCCGCCGATCACGCGCGACGACATGGCTGCCGCTCCACTCGTCGGGCGCCGTGCGCGCCGCCCAGATCACGCTCTTCAAAGCCGCCAGCGCACGCAGCGCCGAGACCCGCACGACCTCGACGCCGGCCGGTCGCGGCCCGAGCAGCCAGGCGAGCACCGCATGAGCCCCGCACAGCCCCGCGCACACCGACGCGAAATCAGCGCCGGTGCGCGCCGGCCCCTCCCAGCGATCACCCACGTAGTCCATCATCCCCAACAGCCCCTGCACCGCACTGTCGCTGCCCACCAGCGCGCCGTCCTCGAGCCGCTCACGCTCGAACAGCACAACGAGCCGCGCCCGCCCACCGGCGACGAGCTCCCCAGGATCGATCCGGCCCTCATCAGCCAGAACGACGTCCGCCCCCACCGGCAAATCGCCCGCCAAGACCCGCTTGCCGCCGGCGAGCAGCCGATAAAGCGCGCCCGGCGCATGACGCCCCCACGCCCGCGCACGATCCCCGCCCGCAGGCTCCACGCGCTCCACATCGGCCCCGAGCAGCGCCAGGTGCCGCCCGCACAACGGCCCCGCGATCCCCTCACACAGCTCCAGGACACGCAGCCGCGAAACGCCCCGGCTCACGATGCCAGCTCACCGCCCAGCAGCTCGCCGCGAACCCGCTCACGATCGATCTTCCCCGACCCGGTCCGCGGGAGCTCGTCGATCACGACGACCTCAGCCGGCCACTTCGCGCGAGCCAACCCCGACGACGCCAGCCACTCGCGGATCGCCTCAAGACCCGGCGGCTCACCGACCGCGGTGAACGCCGCGACGACCCGCTCACCCATCCGCCGATCCGGGCGCCCGAACACGATCACGTGACCGACCGCCGGATGGCTCGCCACAGCCTCCTCAACCTCCCGCGGCACGACGTTCACCGCGCCGCTGATCACAAGATCCTTCAGCCGCCCGGTCACACAGACATAACCCGCCCCATCGACCACCACACGATCGCGCGTGGCGAACCAGCCGTCGACGCCGAACTGCTCGTCGCTGTCATTGCTCGCCCAGTAACCCAGCGCGACCTGCTCGCCGCGCACGAGCATCTCGCCCTGCACCCCGACCGCGACGTCCAGCCCCGCCTCGTCGACGACCCGCACCTCCAGACCACCCATCACGACCCCATCGCTGGAGAGCCGCTGCGCGTCCGCGGCGCCGGGCGGACACGACAGCACCGCGCCGCACTCACTGGCGCCGAAGTACCTGCTCGCGACGCCCGGCCCGAACAGCGCATCGGCCTCGACGAGCTGATCGCGTGGAACCGGCGCGCCGCCCACGAGCAGGTGGCGCAGCGTCCCGCCCGCGGGCCGCACCCCCGCATCGACCAGGTCCGCGAGGAACGGCGCAGGAACCGCCGCGAACGTGCAGCCCTGCTCGTCGATCAACGCGATCGCCCTGTCCGCGCTCCACGAGCGCTGCAGAACCATCCGCGCTCCGACGTCGCACGCCAGCCGCACTCCGTAGCAGAAACCGATCGCGTGTCCCACGGGCGCCGCGACCAGGACGCTGTCGTCCGCGCCCACGCCGTAGCGCTCGGCCATCGCGCGCGTGCTCGCCGCCAGCGACCGGCGGGTGTGGACAGCCGCCCTGGGAGTCCCTGTCGAGCCGGACGTAAACGCCAGCCAAGCACGCTCACCCCCAGCGCGGGGCGCGAGCACCAACCCCGACGGATCGCCGCTCAGCGCATCGAGCCCGTCGGCCACCGAGACGACCCGCCGCAGGTCCCCGTAAACACGGGCGTCCTCGACGAGTCCCATCACGCACAACACCGCATCCACCATCCGCACGACCTGCCCCACCTCACGACGAAAGCCCGCCGGCAAATTCACCGTCACCGCACCAAGCGCGTCGAGAGCCAGGTGCACCGCCACGAACTCATACGAGCTCGCCAACGACACGACGACGCGATCCCCAGGCCCGACCCCGCGATCCCGCAGACCGGCGGCGACGCGCAGCACATCCGCCGACAGCTCGCCGGCCGAAACCTCGCGATCACCGTCGACGACGACGGATGGAAGGGACTGGAACTCCATCGCGGACTCCTCTTCAGGTGTGTACAAGAGACGTTGTCCTAACCGGCCGACGGCTCCACCGGATGGGGCCTGGACTCGTGAACGGAGGCGGTCGAGCTGCCCATGTAGGCGTGGATGACCTCCTCGCGCTGGAACACCTCGGTCGGCGTCCCGTGCCCGACGACCCGCCCGGTCGCGAGCACCGTCATCGAATCGCAGATGTCGAACATGAACCGCAGGTTGTGCTCGACCAGCAGGATGGTCAGCGAGTCGCCGCTCAGCTCTCGAAGCGCTGCGTGGAGCAGGTCGATCTCCACGTCGTTCATCCCCGACGTCGGCTCGTCGAGCAGCAGCACCCTGGGGGCGCCCATCAGCGCTCGCGCGATGTCGACCATCTTGAGGACGCCCGCCGGCAGGTTGACGAGCTGCTGCTCGAGCAGCCCGGGACCGATGTCGACCATCGCGAGCAGCCTGCTCGCCCGCTCGTTGGACTCCCGCAGGGCACGGTCGGCCGCGCGCGGCGTGAGGGCGACCTGCCACCACGGCTGCGCCTTGCGATCGTGCTCACCGATCCTCAGGAGGTCGCGCACGGTGAGCTCTCGGGCCGGCCGCGGATTCTGGAAGGTTCGCCCGAGACCGCGCCTCATCCTGCCGTAGGAGCCCATCCCGTCGATGCGCGCCCCTCCGACCTCGATCTCGCCGTCCGAGCCGACGAACCCGCAGATCGCGTTCAGGATCGTGGTCTTCCCCGAGCCGTTGGGGCCGACGAGCCCGTGCACCCGCGACGGAGCTACGGAGAAGTCGACGCCCTGGACGGCGTGAATGCCGCCGAACTGCACGCTGACGTCCCGCAGCTCGAGGCCGATCTCGCCCGCGCTCATCGCTCACCCCCGTCGTCGGACGCAGTGCCCGCTCTGCGCGCGCCGAGCCTGCCGAGCGCGCCCCGAGCCAGGCGCGGAAGCCCTCCAAGGCCCTCGGGAGCGAAGATGATCAGAACGATCAGGCCCATGCCGTAGATGAGCGTGCCGGTCGATGTGAGCGTCAGCAGGCCCTGGGAGAGGAAGGTCAGGATCAGGGCGCTCACGACGACGCTGCCCGCCCTGCCGGTGCCGGCGATGACGACCATCAGCAGGAGCAGGATCGACGTGTCGAGGCCGAAGTTCTGCGGGCCCAGGTAGCCGTCGCGGATCGCGACCATGCCGCCGGCGAGCCCCGCGAAGACGCCGCCGATGGCCGTCGCCATGATCCGGTAGCGGCCGATCGCCACACCCGCGGCGAGGGCCAGGTATCCGTCGACGGTCTGCGCCCGTAGCGCCAGCCCCGCGCGCGAGGCGCGCAGCGAGTCCGCGAGGTAGATGACGACGAACGTCAGGATCGTGATGAAGCGGAAGTAGTCGGTGGGCAGCCCGAGGTCGAGGCCGAGGACGCTCGCGGGCGCCTTCAGCCCGACGCCGTTCGCCCCGCCCGTCACGCTCGTCGCGTTGGTGATGACGAGCTGGATCGTCTCGGCGAGCGCCAGCGAGATGAGGATGAAGTAGTGCGACTTGACCCGCGCGCCGACGATGCCCGTGAGCGCGGAGACGAGGGCACCTCCGAGACCGGCCAGCAGCAGCGCCACCGGGAAGCCGACGGTCGGGCCGAACAGGAGGATGAGGATGTAGCCACCGACCGCCATGACCGCCGCCTGGGCGACGGAGACGAAACCCCCGAGCGAGAAGACGATCGACAGGCCGATGGCGGCCATCGCGTACACGCAGGCCAGGTTCAGGGTCAGGAGGTTCGGTCCGGAGACGAGGCCGGGCACGACCTGCACGAGCAGCGCGACGGCGATCAGGCGCGTGAGCAGCGGCCTCTGCCGGCCGGGAACGCCCCGATCCCCGAGGATGGTCGCCAGGCCGCGCCGAGCGGCCCGCGCATGGCGCGCGGCGTGCTCTTCGGCGAGCGGAGCCGCCGCCGGCGCGGCGGCTTCCTCGGACCTCTGCGATGAGCCGGTGGCGGGCACGGTCAGACGCTCCTCACCGTTTCGAGATCGTCGCCCAGCAGCCCGCGGACGCGGACGAGCAGGACGAGCACGATCGCGAGGTACGCGACGGCGTCGGCATACCCCGCGCTCACGTAGACGGACGCGAGGTTGCGCAGGACCGCGATCGCGATCCCGCCGACGATCGCCCCGGTGACGCTCCCCAGCCCGCCGAGCACCGCGGCGGCGAACCCGAGCACGCTCAGGCTCACCCCGCGACTCGGCGTCAGGCCGATCGTCGGCGTGATAAGGGCGCCCGCAAGGCCGGCGAGCATCCCCGCGATGGCGAACGCGGTCAGGTACAGCCGCTCGGGCGATATCCCGAACAGGACGACCACGCCGCTGTCCTGGGCGCATGCGCGCATGCCCCGCCCCACGCGCGTGCGGTCCACGGCGAAGATCAGCGCGGTGCTCACGATGATCGTGACGGCGAGCAGCACCGCCTGCGCCGGGGAGAACGCCACCGACCCGATCCGCCATGGCGTCGAAGAGGCCAAGGACGGAAGCGTCAACGGCAGGCTCCCCCAGACGAGCTGGATGACGCTCTGGAGGACGACCGACACGCCGACCGTGGCCAGGATTCCCGCGACGAGCGGGCGCTTGTAGAGCGGACGCAGCACGCCCCGCTCCATCACGGCCCCCGCAAGCCCTCCGGCGACGACGCCGGCGAGCGCCGCCACGAACAGCGGCGCCCCCCAGCCGAAGACGCTGAACGTCACGTACGCCCCGAGCATCGCGATGTCGCCATGGGCGAAGTTGATGATGCCCGTCGTCTTGTACGCCAGCGAGAACCCGGCCCCGAGGAGCCCGTACACGGCTCCCGCCGCGATTCCGGCGACCACTGCCTGGATGAAGGTGCTCATGCTCGGAGACCGGGTTCACGCGATGTCGCGGCGCTGCCTACTCGGCTCCGGAGAGCCGGTCGACGAGCACCGCCTTGCCGTCCTTCCAGGTGCCGATCAGCACCGGCGGGTCGTTGAGGTCGCCGCTGGCGTCGAACGCCATCGTCCCGACCGTCACGCCCGGGGCCGACACTTTGGCCATCTGCTCGCCGACCGTCGCGCCCGTCGCGTTCTTGCCGGTGGCCTCGATGGCCTTGAGGATCACGACCGCGCACTGGTAGAGGTCGACGCTGTCGGAGTTCGGCGCCTGGTTGAACTTCTGCTGCCAGGTCGCGGTGAACTTCCGCGTCGCGTCCGACGAGTCCGCGAGGAACGCGGTCGCGAACAGCACGCCGTCGAGCGACTTGCCGGCGGCCTTCTCGGCGGTGTCGTTGCCCGCGTTGGTGTTGGCGTAGTAGGGAACGTCGAGCTGGAGCTGCTTGGCCTGCTTGACGAGGTTCCCCGCGGCGAGGTCGTAGCCCTCGAAGTACGCCGCGTCGACCTTCGCCTTCTTGAGCTTCACGATCTGCCCGGAGTAGTCGGTGTCGGCGAAGTCGTACGTCGCGTTGACGGCGACCTTGACGCCGTTCTTCTCCAGCGAGGACACCAGCGTGTCGACGTTGCCCTGGCCGTAGCCGCTCGTGTCGTGGAGGATCCCGATCTTCTTGACGCCCTTGTCGGCGATGTACTTGGCGAACAGCTCGTTGGTGAAGGCGTCACTCGGAGCAGCGCGGACGATCTTCCCGTTGGCCTCGGTGATCTCGGGATGCAGGTTGATCGAGCACGCCGAGACGTTGCGCGCCTTCAGCAGCGGCTTGAGCGCCAGCGTGTCACCGGAGCACGCCGGGGCCATCACGGCGACCGGCGACTGCGCGAGAACCTGGTTGCCCGCCTGCACGGCGGCCGTCGGGACGCACTTGCTGTCACCGCGGACGAAGGTGATCGCGTGCCCGCCCGGCGTGCTGCCGAGCTCCTCCATCGCCAGCTTGAACGCCTGGTCGGCGTACTCGCCGTAATACGCGGAGTCGCCGCTGTACGGCTGGACGATCGCCACCTTCACCGCGTTGGCCGAGCCCGCGTCGGACGCGCTGCTCGTCTTGTCCGAGCCTCCGCACCCTACGGCAGCGAGCGCCGCTGCGCCGACCATCGCGGCGCCGGCCCACTTGATATGACTCACCATCTTCTGCTCTCCTCCCTAGTTGGACATGGCTCCCCTGCCGTACGTCCGATGGGCAGTCCCAGGTACTCCTCTTGGATGGCGGAGCTGCTCGCCATCTCGGCGGCCGAGCCGCTGAGGGTGATCCGTCCCTCGTGGATGACCAGCACGCGATCCGCGAACGGCAACGTCTCCGCCGCGTTCTGCTCGACGATCAGAATCGCGTGGCCCGCCGTGCGCATCGCGTCGACGACGCCGAGCACCTCGGCGCGCAGGATCGGGGCCAGCCCGGTCAACGGCTCGTCCAGCAGGACGACGCGCGGCTTGCCCATCAGCCCGCGCGCGATCGCGAGCATCTGCTGCTCGCCGCCGCTGAGGCTTCCCGCGACCCGCCGGCGCCATGGCTCGAGCATCGGGAAGAGCCCGATGACGCTGCGGAGCTGCTCCTCGATCACCGTGCGCGAGCGCAGCGAGTAGCCGCCGAGCCGGAGGTTGTCGTCGACGCTCATCCCGGGAATGACGCGCCGTCCCTCGGGGACGTGCGCGACGCCTGCGGCGGCGATGCGCGGAGCGGGCATGCCGCTGAGCTGCTCGTCGCCGAGCGCGACCCTCCCGCGCCGGCAGCGAAGCACCCCGGAGATCGTCGACAGCAGCGTGGTCTTGCCCGCGCCGTTGCGCCCGAGCACCGCGACGACCTCGCCGGGAGCCACGGACAGCGACATGTCGTGGACCACCGACGGCGCTCCGCGGTAGCCGGAGACGACGTCCTCGACGACGAGACCGACAGCGCCGGACGCGTCGCCGGGCGCGACCGCTCGGGATCGTCTGCGGCCCGGGATCACGTCCCGCTCCTCCGGGGCCACGCTCCGCCGGCAATCTCGCGCGTGATCGTCAGCGGCTCGCGCATCATGCGGCCTTCACGGCAGCCGACGCCTTCATCGGCCCCAGCACATCTTCGGCGTAGCGCGCGACCACCTCGCGCTCTCCTCCCTTCTCCTGCACCGGCGCGAGCACGAAATGTGTGACCCCGGCATCGACGAACGCCTGCAGCTGCTCGTTGACCTGCTCGGCGGTCCCGTACACGCAGTACTTGTCGACGAGCCGGTCGAACGGCTGGTTGTAGCGCCAGCCGAGATCCTCGACCGCAAGTCGCCTCGCGTACTCGCGATCGTCGTGGAGGCTCGTGTAGATGAACGCCGAAAGGGTGAAGTTCGGGCGCAGCGGCTGCTCGAGGCGCTCGGAGGTCTCCCGGATCCGCCGCATCGAGTCGGCGCACTGCTCGGGCGTGAACATGTAGGGCATGTAGCCGTCGCCGTGGCGCACCGCGCGCTCGATCGCGGCGTTCGACCGCCCCGCCATCCAGATGCGCGGGCCGCCCGGCGAGACGGGCTTGGGCTCCATCCAGACGTTGTCCAGCTCGAGCAGCTCGCCGTGGTAGGAGAAGCGCTCCTCGGTCCAGTACTTGCGCATGATCTCGACCATCTCGGTCGTGCGCCGACCGCGGCGAGGGTGCGGCACGCCGCACGCCTCGAACTCCTTGGGATACTCGCCGCCGACGCCCGCGGTGACGATCAGGCGACCATTGGACATGATGTCGATGGACGCGAGCTCCTTCGCGAGCAGCGTCGGATGGCGCAGCGGGACCATGATCGCCGCGGGGCCGATCTCGACCCGCTCGGTGACGGCCGCAAGGCCGGCGACGACGGAGATCGCGTCGAGGATCGGCCGATGGAAGACGATGTGCTCGCCGGTCCAGATCGAGTCGAAGCCCAGCCGCTCGATCTCCTGGAAGAGGTCGGGCTCCCACCAGACTCCGCCGCACGTCAAGCCGATCTGCGTCACAGGTTGACCTCCAGGTCACGCGCTTCCGCACGGGTGGTCCGATGAGCGACCGCCAGGCGCTCCAGCTTCTCTTCGTCGACGTCGATGCCCAGGCCCGGCTCGTCGCCGAGGACGACGGCGCCGTCGACGAGCTCGAACGCCGACGCGACGACGTCGTCGGTGAAGTAGCGCCCGAAGATCGCGCTCGGCAGGTCGTGCGCGGGCCCGTTGATCGGCACGACGCAGGGCAGCAGCTCCGCTCCGCTGGCCGCGGCGACGTGCAGGCTCGCGGCGTTGCCGATTCCCGCCTCCAGCGAGCCGTTGAGGTCGTGCGACATGCCGGCGGCGGCCGCGATCCGCGTGATGGCGGCCGCCGGTGCGAGCCCTCCGGCCTTCGCTACGTAGACCGAGAGCGCGTCCGCGGAGCGATCGGCCGCGAGCGCGAGCGCGTCGGCCGGCGACCAGCAGAGCTCGTCGGCCACGATCGTCACCGAGGACCGCTCGGTGATCCGCCTCAGCCCGTCGACGGTCGACGCGGGCTGCTCGACGAGATCGACGCCTGCGTCGGTGAGCCGGCGCACCGCGTCGAGCCCGCGCTTCCACGGGCCGTAGCCGCAGTTCGCGTCGAGCCGCAGCGACACTCCGGGGCCGGCGAGCGCACGGAGCCGCGCGACCAGGTCCACGTCGCGCTCGACGTCCTGGCCTCCCTTGATCTGAAAGGCCCGGCAGCCCTCCTCCAGAGCCTGCGCCGCCTCCCGCTCCGCCGCGTCGGTCGCCATCAGGCCGATCATGTGGGCGATCGGAATCGCGCTGCGGCGCAGCCCGCCGAGCAGCTCGTAGACCGGGATCCCGCGGCTGCGCGCGAGCAGGTCGTGCAGCGCGACGTCCAGCGCGCCGAGCGCGTAGGGGTAGCCGATCACGCCGCTCGCGGCCCGCGCGAGCAGCGGGCCGAGCCGCTCGGCGTCCTGCCCGAGCACCTGCGGCGCGACCAGCTCGTGGATCACGAGCTCGTCGATCGACGGCGTCTCGCCGAACGGCGCTCCGCTGGGTCCGCCCCAATCCGGGAGCGGAACCGTCTCGCCGTAGCCGACGAGCGTTCCGCTCCCGACCCGTACGACGAAGACCTCGCCGAGCGGGCGCTCGAGGCCGTTCCAACGGAAATCCGTCCGTGTGGGGAGCCGGACCGTGAACGTCTCGATCGTGTCGATGGGAAGCGTCATGCCGGGGGGATGTCGGTGATCAGCAGGTCGCCGGTCGCAGCCACGTGGGCGCGAACGCCCGGCGGAATGAAGGTCGTCGCGTCCTCCTGCAGGACGACCGCCGGAGCGACGACCTCGTCGCCGGGACGCAGGCCGCTGCGATCGACGACGAGGCAGTCGAGCTCCTCGCCGTGGTAGACGACCCTGTCCCGACGCGAGCTCCGCTCACCGACCTCGTCGGCATCCGCCGCCGCGAGCTGCTCTCCGACGGTGGCGGTGACGAAGAGACGCTGGATCCGGATCTCGCAGGGCTCGTCGCGGTTGGCGAACGCGTAGGCGCGCTCGTGCTGGTCGTGGAAGTCGGCAACGAGTCGATCGAAGACGGTCTGGTCCACCTCCCCGTTGAACTCGATCGGCACGCCGACCTCGTATGCCTGGCCGAGGTAGCGGACCTCGCAGCGGCGCTCGCGCGTCACGTCGCGCGCGAAGTCGGGGTCGTCCGCGAGCTGCTCCGCGGCGATGCGCTCCAGCTCACCGAACGCCTCGCTCAGCTTCGCGGCCGCATCGGGCTCGTCGCTGCGAAGCGGTTGGCTGAGACCGAAGTCGTGCCGCACGTCGCTCGCCAGCAGGCCCTGCGCCGAGAAGGTCCCGGGGTGCTGCGGGACGATGACCGTCCCGATCGCCAGGCGAGCCGCAAGCTCGACGGCGTGCAGCGCACCGGCGCCGCCGAACGCGACCAGGGCGAAGTCGCGCGGGTCGTTGCCGTGCTCGCGCAGGACGACGCGGATCGCGCCCTCCATGCCGGCGTTGACCACCTCGATCACCCCGTCGGCGGCCTCCTCGACGCTCAGGCCGAGGGGCTCCGCGATCGTGCGGACGGCGCGCTTTGCGGCGTCCAGATCCAGTGAGAGGAATCCCGCCAGCGGATGCTCGGCGGGCAGGCGCCCGAGGATCAGGTTGCAGTCGGTGACGGTCGGCCGGTCGCCGCCCCGCCCGTAGCAGGCCGGGCCGGGGGCCGCGCCGGCGCTGTCCGGGCCGACGCGAAGCGCGTTGACCGCGTCCAGCCAGGCGACCGAGCCGCCGCCCGCTCCGATCGACAGCACGTGGACCGATGGCAGCCGGACCGGCAGGCCGCCGACGTCAAGCTCGTTGGTCAGGCGGGGCTGACCGCCCTCGATCAGGGCGATGTCGGCGCTCGTGCCACCCATGTCGAAGCCGATGACGTTCGGATAGCCGAGCGCCTCGCCGATCCGCACGCACGAGTGCACGCCCGCGACGGGTCCGGACTGCGCGAGGCCGACCGGGCGCGAGCGCGCGGCTTCGGGGGAGAGCGCACCGCCGTTGGAGTGCGTCAGGTACAGGCGGGTGGTCTCCCCGTCGTCGCCGAGCGCCGCTTCGAGTTTCGAGAGGTAGTCGTCGATCAGCGGCATCAGCGCGGCGTTGAGCACCGTCGTCGAAGCGCGCTCGAACTCGCGCGGCTCGCGGGTCAGCTCCGAGGACGCCGACACGTAGACGTCGCCGAGCGACGCGCGCAGCCTCTCGGCGAGCTCCTGCTCGTGCGCGGGGTTGCCGTAGGAGTGCAGCAGGACGACTGCGACCGCCTTGACGCCGCTCGACTGCAACTGCTCGATGACGCTGTCCACGCTTGCCGCGTCGAGCCCGGCGATGACCTCCTGATCGGCGCCGATGCGCTCGGCCACCTCGAACCTCAGGGTACGCCCGACGAGCGGGTCGGGACGCTCGAGGTCGAGGTCGTACAGGTCGGTGCGCCAGTGGCGCCCGATCTCGAGGATGTCCCGGAAGCCCTCGGTGGTGACCAGCGCGGTCGGCGCCACGCGCCGCTGGATGATCGCGTTGGTCGCGAGGGTGGTCCCGTGGAAGATGAAACCGATCTCCCCGGCGTCCAGGCCGGCCCGCTGCTTGAGGGTGTTGACCGCCTCGAGGAAGCCCTCGGCCGGGTTGCCCGGTGTCGTCAGGACCTTGAGATGAAGTCGCTCGCCTGTGACCGTGTCCCCGGCCACCAGGTCGGTGAACGTGCCACCGATGTCGATACCGACTCGCCAGAGTGACACGGTCACTTGACCTCCACGTGGGGGTAGTTGGATCGGGCGGCGCCGACGGTGGTGCGGCCTTCCGCGAGGTCGTGCCGCACCGCCTGGGCGCTTCGCTGCGACGGTGGACCGAAGCCTCCGCCGCCCTGCGTCTCGATCACTACGCGGTCGCCCGCCGTCAGCCGGTACGCCAGGACCTTTCCGGGCAGCTCGGTCTCGACGCCGTCGTGGATCACCGAGATCCTGGCCGTCGCTCCGGGCTCTCCGCCGTCGCGTCCGGGCGGTGGGAACTTGACACGGTCGAACTGCGAGGAGAACTCCGAGTCCTCGAGCAGCTCGAGGACTCGGCGAATCCCCATGCCTCCGCGGTGGCGACCGGCCCCGCCGGAGTCCGCGCGAAGGCTGTACTCCATCACCCGCAGCGGGAACTCGTGCTCGACTAGCTCGATCGGGTTGTTCATGAGGTTGTGGATGCCGGCCGACAGGCACTCGTTGCCGTCACGGTCCGGCCGCCCGCCCCAGCCTCCGACCTCGATCTCGAAGAGGACGTTGGGCGTGCCATCCTCCTCCTTGGCCTGGAGGATGTAGACGTTCGAGTTGCCGTAGTAGGCGGCCACGGCCCGCTCGGGCAGCGCGTCGCCGAGCGCCGCGTGCACCACGTTGGTGATCCTGTGGGTGAGCACGTTGCGGCCCACGACCGGTGCCGGCTCGACCGGGTTGACGACGCTGCCCGGCGGCGCGATCACCTTGATCGGCTTGTAGCAGCCGTGGTTCGACGACAGGTCCGGAGCGAGCATCGAGAGGATCGCGAAGTACACCGAGGACTCGGTTGCCGCGAGCGGGGCGTTGATCGGGCCGCGCGTCTGCTCGGCGGTGCCGGAGAAGTCGACGACGAGGTCCGTGCCGTCCTTGTGGATCGCGACCTTGACCGGGACGGGCTCGTCGTCGAGGCCGTCGCCGTCCACCCAGTCGTCAGCGGTGAACGTTCCGTCGGGAAGCGAGGCGATGATCTGTCGCATCCGCTGCTCGGAGTTGTTCACCAGCTCGGTCATGGCGGCCATGAAGAGGTCCGCGCCGTAGCGGTCGACCAGGCGCAGGACCTCCGCGCGCCCGATGTCGAGGGAGGCGATCTGCGCCTGCAGGTCGGCCAGCGTCTTGACCGGCACGCGGATGTTGGGCCCGAGGAGCTGGAAGAAGAGGGGGTTGAGCTCCCCGCCGGGGGCGATCAGGCACGGGCTGATGCGGAAGCCCTCCTGGTAGATCTCGGTCGCGTCGGCGCCGTAGCTTCCGGGACCGCGACCGCCGACGTCGAGGTGATGGCCCAGCGAGCCGCAGATCGCCACCGGCTCGCCGTCCACGACGACGAGCGAGAAGGTCATGATGTCCGGCAGGTGCTGGCCGCCCGCGTACGGGTCGTTGGTGCAGTAGATGTCGCCCTCGCCCCAGCTGTCGAGCGGGAAGTGGTCTCGCAGCATCGTCTGCAGCGCGCGCGTCATCGAGTTGAGGTGCACCGGGATCCGCGTCGATTGGGCGACGATCCCGCCCTGCAGGTCGAACAGCGCGGTCGAGTAGTCGAGCATTTCGCGGATCACCTGCGAACGAGCCGAACGCTCGATCGAGGTCGCCATCTGCTCGGCCGCGGCGACGAGGCCGTAGCGGACGACTTCCACGGTGACGGGATCTGCGAGGGGCGCACCCGACGCGCTGTCGCGCACGGGGGTCGGGAGTTCGGTCGTCATGGTCGCGTAAGAATGCTGTATGCAATATGCGCTTGTCAAGTCCTTGCTCGAAGTTCTCCACTCGCCGGCTCGTCATCGGGGCTTTGCCACGCAGGCGCGCCTCTGAGCGCCATCGGCGACGGTCCTGCCCCCAACGCCGGCGAGCCTTCACGGCGGGCGGGGAAACGGCTCGAGGAGGCGGACGCTTCGACGAGGACCCCGACGGGAGTACGTCGGGCGACCCATCGATGGCGTAATGGGCCCGGCGCGACGTCAGCGAGCCGACGGCACTTCAGCGGCTACGACCGGTGACCCCTTGGCAGCCGGGATCAGTGTGCCCGGCTCATACGAGGCGAACGAGCGGTGGATCTCGAGGCCGCTGACCTTGGCGTCGATCAGCACCGGGCCCTCGCGGCCGACCAGCAGGTCGGCCACGGCGTCGAGGTCTTCGAGCGCGCGCACCGTCACGGCCGGGATGCCGAACGCGCGCGCGACCGCGGCGAAGTCGACCTCGTCGAAGAGGCCCACGTCCCCCGGCTTGCCGAGCGCCTCCATGAAGCGCACCTCGGGCCGATACGCGCAGTCGTCGAGCACGACCATCGTCAGCGGTATGCGCTCCCGCACCGCCGTCTCGAGCTCCTGCACGTTCATCATGAAGCCGCCATCGCCCGCGAAGAGCACGCAGTGGCGATCCGGCCGGGCGAGAGCCGTTCCGAGTCCGACGCCAAGCCCGAGGCCGATCGATCCGAAGTCTGCCGTCCACACCCAGGAGCCCGGATCCGGCACGGAGATCTCGTCGATCGTGTAGAGGACGAAGTCGCCGGCGTCGGCGATGACGACCCGCTCTTTGGGCAGCAGCGCTTCGAGACCGCGCAGGACCGGCGTCATCGGCATGCGCCCCGAGGCGTCGGGCTCGGCGAGCGGCGACCCGAGCACCGGTCGGGATGCGGACGCCACGCGCTCACACATGGCATCGGTCGTCCAAGCGCTCGACGGTGAGATCTCAGCCTGCTCCAGAGCGCGGTTGATCGCCTGTACAGCCGCCCGCGCGTCGGCCACGATCGCGCCGTCGACGCGCGCGATCTCGCCTATGCGACTCGGGTCGCTGTCGATCTGGATCACGCGGGCGTTCGCCGCGAGCGTGCCGCCCCCCGTCTGATAGGCGTTCAGCGCGACGCCGACGGCAAGTATGCAGTCGGCCTCGGCCAGCAGCTCGACGGCCGTGTCGGTCCCATAGGCGCCGATCATGCCAATGTTGCGCGGATGCCCGCGGAACAGCTCGCGCCCCTGCAGGCTCGTGGCCAGCAGCGCGCCCGTGCGCTCGGCGAGCACCACGATCTCCTCGCGCGCGCCGGACAGCACCGCCCCGCGCCCGGCGACGATGACCGGCTGGCGGGCCCACGCCAAGAGCCCGGCCGCCTCGTCGATCACGTCGGACTCCGGATCCGGAGCCGTCGGGCGCAGGAACAGATCGATCGCCGGCTCGTACCGCCACGGACCGCGCAGCTCGGCCTCGATCCCGGACACCTGCGGGACGGCGAGCACCACCGGTCCCTGCCGCAGCCGCACCAGCCGGAACGCCTCGCGTACGTCCTCCGACACCCACGAGGCTCCGCGCATCTGTACGTAACGCGCCCCGACGCTCTCGACGAACCGCCGCGCGTCGAGCTCCTTGACGCCGCCGCGACTCTCATCGCCCTGGGGTGTCAGCACGAGCACCGGCGAGCGGCGGCGCGCGACCGTCATCATCCCTGTCCCCGTCTGCGCCAGCGCCGGACCGTGCCCGACCGCGCAGACGGCCGGCATCCCGGTCGCGCGCGCGTAGCCGTCCGCCATCGCGACGACGTTCTGCTCGTGACGCCCCCGAACGACGCGAAAGCCACGCTCACGCAGCGCCTGCCCGATGTGGATCGTCACCTCGTCGGGAACGCAGAACGCCATACCAACACGCTCCGCGATGATCGCCTCGGCGATCGCGTCAACGACCTTCATCGGCTCTTCTCCTGTCGTACAGAGTCGTGTGGACAGCCGGCGCGCGTCCTGCAAGTCCGGATCTCGACGTTTGCTGGCTGACGACGAGCTCGTGACCGACACCCGCGAACATCTCCGTTGATTCTATCCAGATCATTTGCTCTTTGCCTTGTACGGGTATTCACCTTGCGCTCCCGTTCGGGTTCGGGAGCTAGCCCCCACCCGCGGGCGCCTACCGTCAATCCCCAGCACGTCCCTGCTCGTTTTCTCCTACGACCAGGCTCAGGTCGCCGGAGTCCCTCCAGCAGCGTCTCCAGCGACGACCGCGATGCAGTCGATCTCGATCTTGATACCGCCGACCAGCGCGGCGCCGACGGTGGTGCGAGTCGGTTTCGGGTCGGGAAAGAACTCCCCATACACGCGGTCCATCGCGCCGAAGTCCGCGGTGTCTGCGAGATAGACGCAGCACTTGACCACGTCCCCGAGCGCCGCCCCCGCGAACTCGAGCACCCGCTGCACGTTCTCGAGCACGCAGAGGGTCTCCTCTTCGATCGAGCCTCTCACGCTCTGCGAGCCCCGCGTGGGCACCTGTCCCGACACGAACACCAACGTTCCCGCCGCCACGATCGCCGGCGAGTAGGCACCTGCGACGTCCATTCCACCTATCGCCCTGCGCGCGCTAGCGCACATCGCGGTACCCCTCCCGCCGCCTCGCTGTGATCGCGCACCGTCGCGCGAGCGCGCAACTCGCGCCCCCCTCGTTCTCGCGCCGCTCCGATGGCTTGGCCCTTCCCCCAGCCCCTCCGCACGACGCCCTCTCTGCCGCCCGCCCGCCTCGCCAAATCTCCAAACCCATTCCTAATGCTCCAGCACGGCCTTGAGGAAGGCCCTTGTCCGAGGACTCGTCGGATCCTTGAAGATCTCACACGGCGGGCCCTGCTCGACTATCTGCCCCTGGTCGAACATCACCACCCGATCCGCTACCTCTCGGGCGAAGCGCATCTCGTGCGTCACGAAGATCATCGTCATGTCCGTCTGCTGCGCCAACTCCCTCAGCACGCTCAAGACCTCCCCCACGAGCTCTGGGTCCAACGCCGACGTGACTTCGTCGAACAGCATCACCTTCGGCTCCATCGCAAGCGCTCGCGCGATCGCGACTCGCTGTTGTTGTCCACCCGACAGCCTGCCTGGATATGCACACTCCTTCTCCGCGAGCCCGACCATGTCCAGAAGGGTGCGCCCGCGGGTGGCGGCCTCCTCACGCGACATCCCACGCACTCGAACCAGCGGTTCGATGATATTGCGGAGCACGCTCATGTGCGGAAACAGGTTGAAGTGCTGAAACACCATCCCCAGATGGGTCCGCATCGTCCGCAGGTGCTTCTCGTCGGCTGGGATTAGCTCCCCTCGCTTGTTGGCCTTGTGCCAGAGATGCTCTCCGTCCACCTCGATCGTTCCCGAATCCGGCTGTTCGAGCGTCATGAGAAGACGCAGGATCGTGGTCTTCCCAGATCCGCTAGGCCCGATGACCGCGACCTTTTCGGCTGGGGCGACATCAAGATCGAGGTCCCGCAACACAACCGTCTCGCCGAACCTCTTGTTGACCTGGCGAAACCGCACCATATCGCTGGCCTTCATAGGGGTGGGATCCGGCACTGCCTGACGTTCTACCGGATCGCTCTGTAGGGTCGTCGTCTTGAGGATCGTCATCGCCTTGAGATTCGCGCCTCCGCGCGCCGGATGAGGATTGCGGACGGGTAGCTGAGGAGTAGGAAGAACACGCCAACGAGCGTGATCGGCTCGAGGAAGATGTAGGTCTCCGAACTGATCAGCTTGGCCTGATTGAGGAGTTCGATCACCGCAATCCCCGAGAGCAGCGGCGTCTCCTTGAACATCCCGATCACGTAGTTGCCGAGAGCAGGGATGACGGCTGGAATAGCCTGCGGCAGCACCACCATCGACCAGATGCGTCGCCGCGGCAGGTTAAGCGCCTTCGCCGCCTCCCATTGCCCCCGTGGCACGCTATCGATGCCGGCTCGATAGACCTCTGCGGTGTAGGTGCCATAGTGAAATCCAAGCGTCAGTACGCCCGCCACCAGGGGCGACAACGTCACACCGTAGGCGGGGAGAGCGAAGAAGACGAAGTAGAGCTGCACCAGCAGCGGCGTACGTCGTATGAACTCCGTAACTGCAATCGTCGCACCCCGTACGAGGCGGCTATGAGACCGTCGGAGCAGCGCCACGACCAGTCCTATGACCATGGCCAATACTGATCCGAGCAGTGTGGCCTCGATCGTGACCAGGGCCGCCTTCGCGAGCTCGGGGAGGATCTCCCAGGTGAACTCCCAGCTCCAACTCATGCCGGTACGCCACCCATGGTGTCCGCGAGTTGTCGTAGCGCTGCGCGGCTTCGGTCCAGCGGCGCTTCGCGCCACCGCCCAACGCGTCGCTCCAACGCGCGCATCCCTACCGAGATCGCGGAAGCCAAGACGAAGTACATCAGCAGTACTGCTGCAAATATCTCGGTCGTGTGGCCGACCGACTCGCGCAGCGTCTGGGCGTTGAACGTGATGTCATGGAGCGTAATGAGCGACACGAGCGACGTCAGCTTCAACAGCTCGATTGCGAGGTTGCCCAACGGCGGCAGCATGGCGACCAGGGCCTGAGGGATCACGACTCGCCGCATGCGCTGCATCTCCGTCATATTGAGTGCTATCGCCGCTTCCACCTGCCCATGCGGAACCGACTGAACGGCACCACGCACAACCTCAGCCCCATAGGCACCGATGTTGAGGCCCAGGGCCAGGACTCCGGCGGTCATTGGGTCTAGTTTGATCCCTGCCAGCGGTAGGACGAAGAAGAGCCAGAACAGCTGGACGAGGGCAGACGTCCCTCGGAAGAACTCGACGTACGCGCCCGCCAACGTTCGGACCAGCCTGCGCTTGGACAGACGGAGCACTCCCATCGGAAACGCCATCGCTGCGCCGAGGATCGCGGCGAGGATGGTGATCTCCACCGTTACCTGCGCCCCCCGAAAGAGATGGGGTAGGCCATTCAGTACGGCATCCATCACGTTGCTTTCGCTCGGAGGTAGGCGATGCGGGCCACAAACAGAGGTGGCCCGCCGCCCACGTAGACGACAGCGGCAAGCATCTGGGCGCTCGAGCAGCTAGGCGCTGCAGAGCTTGCTCGCCGTGAGCGCTTGAGCGGCGTCCACCGCCTCCTTCGTAAAGCCGTAGGGCTCGACGATCTCAGCGACCACACCCTCCTGCATCAGGGCTCGCAGCTTCGTGTTGAACTCGTCGCGAAGCTTCGTGTCCTTCTTCTTGAAGGCATATCCGCCCCCTGAGATCTTCTTCTCGCCATCGATCACCGGGAAGAACGGCGTCGTGACCACCAGGTCATCGGCCTTCATCGTCTTGACGGCCCACTGAAGTCCGACCGCGGGCAGAGCGAACGCGTCGACACGCCCCGTCTTGAGCGCCTCCATGCCGTCCGGTCCCGTCTGGTACACCGAGATACGCGACTTGGGCACGCCGACCGCCTTTGCAAAGCCGAGCTCCACCGAGCCTCCGAGGAGGCCCAGACGCAGCTTGTCGCTGCCGGCGACGTCCTGCCAGCTGCTGAGACCCGTGAAGGCACCGTCGCGCTCGACCGCAAACGCCTGCTGCGCCGCGTAGTCGGGATCCGAGAAGAGGACCTGGGTGCAGCGCTCCGGCGTGATGAACATCCCTGCGGCGACCATGTCGAACCGGTCGGCGAGCAGTCCGCCGATGAGCGAGCCCCACTCAGTCAGTACGCCGTGCACTTCCGTGAAGCCCAGATCCTTCAAGACTCGCTGCGCCACTTCCGGCGCCTGGCCCTTCGGCTCACCGTTCTCGCCCACGAAGCAGTAGGGCGCCACGTTCGCGAAGCCTATGGTGATGCTCTTGCGTGGCTCCGCCTTGGCATTGCCCGCACCGTTGTCGTCGCCGCACGCCGCAAGGAACGCGCCACTGCCGAGCAGTGCCGTTGTCGATGCCGCGGAACGCCACAGGAAACCCTTGCGGGTGACTTGCTCCATCTCTCTCTCCTATCCCTCGATTTTCATCCCTCGCCCGTCTTGTCCTCCTCTTTGCACTTGCGTGACGTGCTCAAAGGCACGGCGCCTTGTCGGATCCGTCGCAGCGGGACAACGACGTCACGGTGGCGGCCCGTCGCTTTGCCTGTTGCTCTCATCTCGCGGGTCGCGCCACTAGCTAGGCGCTGACTCAGGCTGCTGCGCCGTTCGGGCTGGTCTGTAGGTAGTCGAAGGCGGTGATCGGTGGCGGCTCACCGTCGTACCGCTCGATGTCGATCAACGTCGTCTGCGCGATCGGCCCCTGCGCCAACTTCGACGTGCCCGCATCGCGCGTGAGCAGGTTTGGGTTGCCGTGCCGGTCGAGACTCCCCACTGCTCCCGGCTCCAAGGGGTCATACCAGGCTCCCGTCGCGATCTGCACGACCCCGGGCGCGACCCCATCGCTCACGATTGCGCCGGCTAGGCAGGCACCACGATCGTTGAACAGGCGCACGACGTCGCCGTCGACGATGCCCCGTTCCGCAGCGTCGCGCGGGTTGATCGTGACCGGCTCACGCCCTCGTATCTTGCTCTCGCGACTCGTGATCCCGTTGTCGTACTGACTGTGCAGTCTCGTCTTGGGCTGATTCGACAGCATGTGAAGCGGAAACCTCGCGGCTGCCGGGGAGCCAAGCCACTCGATTGGCTCGAGCCACACTGGGTGGCCCGGGCAATCGTCGTACCCGAAGCGATCGATGGTCTCCGAGAAGATCTCCACCCTGCCGGAAGGGGTCGACAACGGGTTCGCCTCGGGGTCCTCGCGCAGGCGCTGATACTGCCACGGGCGCTCGTGATGGCCCTCCGGAATCGGGAACTCGACGCTCCCCGTCCGCCAGAACGCCTCGAAGTCAGGTAGCGCGACGCCGACCTCGGCGGCGCGAAGCTGAGTGAGGTCGTAGAGGTACCGCAGCCACTCGTCAGCACTGCGTCCTTCGGTGAACTCCGCGGCCAGTCCGAGCCGCTCCGCGAGTGCGGCAAAGATAGCGAAGTCATCCCATGCTTCGCCCGGGGGCGCAGCCACGCGATGCATCGCTTGAAGATGGGCGTCCGCGCGACCAGCCGCAAAGTCGTTTCGCTCAACCATCAGGGTCGCGGGCAGGACGATGTCCGCGTGCCGCGCCACGGGATTGCAGAACGGCTCGTGGACGATGATCGTCTCGGGCTCTTGCCACGCCCGCAGAAGGCGATTGACGTCCTGGTGATGATGGAAGGGGTTTCCTCCGCACCAGTAGACGAGACGAATGTCCGGGTAGGCGATGCGTTGACCGTCGTAGTCGATCGTCTCACCCGGGTTCAGCAGCATGTCGGCAATGCGGGCGACGGGGATGTGGGTACGTACGGGGTTCGTCCCCTTAGGCATGGCTGCAACAGGAACCGCGTACTGGACGGTGCCCATGTAGTGGTCACCGCAGTAGCCGATGCCTACGCCCCCGCCGACCTTGCCGAGCTGTCCCGCAACTGCGGCGAGGACGACGGCCATCCAGCACGGCTGCTCGCCGTGATCGGCGCGTTGCAGGGACCACATGACGGTGATGAGCGTGCGCTTGGAGGCAATTCGCCGAGCGAGCGCCCGAATCGTGTCGGCTTCGATACCGGCGATGCCTGCAGCCCACTCTGCGTCCTTCGGCTGGCCGTCGCTCTCGCCCATGAGGTAGGGCCGGAAGCGCTCGAACCCGACGCAGCACGCCTCGAGGAAGTCCTTGTCGTGCCGGTCCTCCGAGACGATGGTGTGAGCCAATGCGAGCATCACCGCGGTATCGGTGTTGGGGCGCAGGGTGATGCGCTCGGGATCGACGAGGTCCGCAGCATCCTCTCGGAGCGGGCTGATCGACACGAACTCCACACCGGCGTCTCGACAGGACTTCAGGCCCTCGCGGGTGAGGTGCCTTCTCACACCGCCCGGATTGATCTGCGTGTTCTTCAGGGGCAGCCCACCGAATGACACGACAAGCTCCGTGTGAGCGGCGATCTCGTCCCACGTGGGGATCGTCCTGCCATGCTCAAGAACAGTCTCGCCGAGCACGCGGGGTAGAAGAACCTCCACCGCCGCAAAGCTGTAGGTGTTCACCTTGTCGGTATGACCACCGAACAGGTTGAGGAACCGGGAAAGCTGGCTCTGTGCATGGTGGAACCGCCCAGCGCTCGCCCAACCGTACGACCCTCCGTAGATGGCTTGGTTACCGTGCTCGTCCTTGACCCGCGCGAGCTCCCGCGCGATGAGATCCAGCGCGTGATCCCACGAGACCCGGACGAATGGCTCGCCACCGCGCCGGTTGCCGCCCTTGCGTGGTCCGTCCTCCAGGAAGCCACGGCGCACCATCGGTGTGAGCAGCCGCGATGGGGCCTCGCGTGCGTCGACCACCGAACGCCCGATCGGGGACGGGTAGGGGTCATCTCCGACAGGGCGCAGGCCAACGAGACGCCCATCCTCGGTCTCGGCGTGATACGAGCCCCAATGGGTGACGGTCTGCCGGGGCTCAGCCATTGACGTGGTTCTGTCCACGGCTGCGCCGCCCGCGCGGGTGGACCACGATCCGGTCGCCGGCCGGAGCGTGCGCCACCGTGTGGCGCACGCTCGCTGCAGACGCCCGCTGGCGCGTCATCCAAAGCACGTGGCGTCCTTGCGCATGACCCGACGGGCAAACGCCGCGAAGGTGGCGTTCACGATGCTTGGCTGCAGCAGGAAGTCGTGTGCCTCCTGTGCGAGGCCTGTGGGAATTGACCTGACCTCACCGGCAGCGCGAGCGAGCAGTTGCAGCCGCGCCGCGTTCTCCATGAAGATGGCCAGCGTCGCCGCCTCTTCGATGCTCGACCCAGCCGTGAGCAACCCGTGGTGCGCGAGGAGCACCGCACGACGCCCACCAAGGGCGTCGGCGATGAGCCGACCCTCATGATCGGCGAGGGGCAGACCCGGCCAGTCGGCAAGGAATCCACAGTCGTCGAACAGCGGAGTGGCGTCCATGTGCGAGACCACCAGCGGCTCGCCGATCATCGACAGCGCCGATACGTTCGGCGGATGCGTGTGGATGATGCACTTCACGTCGGGGCGCTGCCGATAGACCCACATGTGAAACTGGGTTGCGGGGTTCGGCCGTCGCGCACCTTCCACAACGTCGAGCGAGTCGTCGATACGTACCAGGTCCCCAGGCCGGACTTCGTCGAACAGTAGGCCAAGAGGCGCGGTCCAGAAAGTGTCGTCTTCGAGGCGGGCGGTCACCTGTCCGGCGAGCGACGTGCTATGCCCGTCTGCGGCCAGCATGCGGCACGCAAGGGTGAGCCGTTCCTTGACGTCCCACTTCGCTCCCTCGAGCTGTTGCTGCAGCTCGGGTGCGAGAACCCTCTGGGTCGAGGTCACGTCGTACCTCCCGTTCGACATCCCAAAGAAGCTGTCACCTTCCCCGTGAAGGGGTCGTGCCATTTAACTGACGGAATCGCCTCGAAGCGACCGTGACGCGGCGATCATACGCAGGCACGATCAACATGTCAAACCATTTGATCAAGCCCCTGGGGTCGTGCTCGCTGCCTCTTGATCTGCGAGTCCCGCCGCTCGCCCCGCTCGCTGCCGCACGCGTGATGTGGATGTCGAGGACCGCGCCCGACGGCCTTTGGGTCCCCGCGCAGGGGCCATCTTGTGTGGTGTTGCTACGACCTCACGAGGGCGTCGCCGGCTCACGATCACGGGCCTGGTCGACGAGACCGCTCAGGTAGAGCAGGTGCTCCCGCATAGCCTGCTCGGCGCCGGCGACGTTCCCGGCCTCGATCTCGTTCAGGACCGCGTCATGCTGGCCGGCGATCACCTCGTCGCTGATGCTGGAGCCGACGAGAGCGTCAAAGGCGGGTTCGAGGGCATTCCAGATCCAGTCGGTGACGCTGACCACTATCCGGTTGTCGGTTGCTTGAGCGATGGCGCCGTGGAAGCTGCGGGCGCGAGAACCGACGTCGACGTGATCCTCTGTCGTCGCGCCCCCGCCGTTCATGGTGTCGCGCAGGGCGTCGACCAACTCGTTGCCAGAGCCGGCTGCGGCAGCCCCGGCAAGCGGGACCTCGATCGCGGTGCGAGCTTCGAGCAGCTCCTCCACGCTGATCGCACCGGCCTCGAGGAGCAGCGAGACGGAGTCGCTCAGCGCCTGGCCCATGCCGCCCTCGAAGGTGTTGGCGAGGAACACGCCGCCCCCCGGGCCTCTGCTCGTACGGACCAGGTTCGAGCTCGCGAGCAGGCGGAGAGCCTCGCGCAGGACGGGGCGACTGACGCCGAACTGCGTGGCGAGCTCGGCCTCGCGGCCGATACGGTCCCCGGGCTCCAGCAGAGCCGACTGGATATGAGAGCGAAGCTCCTGGGCGGTGCGCTCGGCACCGCTCGTCGCGGGCTCCTGCTCGATGCGGGTGGCGCCCGCGTCGGAAGCGCTCCCCCTGCGCGAACGGGATCGCCCGCGCGGCCTCTCGGCCTCGGCGACGACGCCGCCCACGTGCTGGACGTGCTCGCGCATCGCCCGCTCGGCCGCGTCGGGATCGTGCGCCTTCAGAGCGGCCAGGACCGCGTGGTGCTGGGGTATCAGGTCCCCTGCGGACACCGGAGGCGCGAGCTGGTAGACGCGCGGCTGGAGCACCTCGAACGCCCAGTCGATGATCGCCTGGAGCATCAGGTTGCCAGAGGCGCGGGCGACCGCGCGGTGGAAGCGCGCATCGGCGGCCTGGAACGAGACGACGTCCTCCGGCTCTCGCTCGATCTCGACCATGACCTCGGCGAGCTCGGCGCAGGCGGCTTCGTCGATGTGCTCGGCGGCGAGCCGTACGATCGCGGTCTCGAGCAACAGGCGCGCGTCGACGAGCTCGCCCATCGAGATCGCGTCGACGTCGAGCATGGCGGCGATCGACTGAGCCACCGCGTGGCTGATCCCGTCCTCGACGGTGCGTGCGACGAATATCCCACCGCCCGGGCCGCGGCTCGCACGCAGCAGGCCGGCGCCGGCGAGCAGCCCCAGCGCCTCGCGCATCGTCGGGCGGCTGACGCCGAACGCCTGGGCGAGGTCCTCCTCGCGACCGAGACGGTCGCCGGGCTGCATCCGCTCCCGCTGGATGTGGCTGCGCAGCTCGTACGCGACCTGCTCGGTCACGCTCCTGATCGGCGCGTGCCGCGGCCCGAGCGGTCGAGGCGGCACACGCTGATCCACCGGCTCACCATACCGACGGGGTGAAGCCGGACACCGCGGCTCGCCTCGACCACGCGCCCGGCGGGGCGCCGCGACACGCCGCCGCGAGAGACCTGGCTGCAGTAGCTCAGGTAGGGCTGGTGTTTCTGCAGCCACTTTCTCGCGGCTCTCGCCGGCGCGCGGCGGCCTGCGCGGAGGTGAGGCCGGTGGGCGCGGCTGTCGAGGCGCTCGCTGCCGTAGAGACGCTCGCTGCCGTAGAGACGCTCGCTGCCGTAGAGACGCTCGCTGCCGTAGAGACGCTCGCGGCTGCCGAGACGCTCACTGCCATCGGGAACCTCGACCTCGCTCACCCCGCGCTCGCCAGCCGCCGCAGCCTGGAGCGGCCGACCACCTCGAAGACCGAAACGCGGTTGCCGGCGTGGCTCACGCTCCCGGGCGGCACGATCATCGCGTAGGACACGAGCCCGCCCTGTACGAACGAGGCGCCGACGGCGGCGACCCGCCCGTTGACCGAGATCGCAAGCGGCCGCCCCGAGCGCACCCCGCTCAGGGTGCCGCTCACGTAGGCGGGCAGCCGCCCCGCGGCGGTCCGCCCCGCTACCAGCGCGCCGGCGCCGGCGATCGTCGCCGATCGGCCGGCGGCGCTGACGTGGCCGATCCGGGCCTCCCGGCGTCCGACGAGCCCGCGGTTCGGGCCCGCGCGATAGAGCGCGCCGCGGCCCGGCGGGTAGAGGCCCTGCAGGCGCCTGACCCAGGCGTCGCGCTCACGCGTGAACCGCGCGAGCCCCATGCGCACGATCGCCGCCCGCCGGCCGTTGCGCACCTGCGGGGTGACGGCCGGGTGCGGCTCGGTCAGCGAGTGGCCCTGGAGCTTCCATCCCCCGCCGAGCCCGGTGACCGCGGCGATCGTCGGCAGGATGTCGACCGTCTGAGCCGGCGCGTCGCTCACCGCGCCGCGCCGCTGGCCGGGCAGCTTCACGAAGATCGGCACGTTCGCCACCTGGGCGAAGTTGGCGCGTGTCACGGCGCGGCGCGGGACGCCCGGCGTGAAGCTCGCCCCGTGGTCGGCGGTGACGACGACCAGCGCGCGGTCCCAGAGGCCGCGGCGCCGCAGGCGGTCGATCGCACGAGCGACGAAGCGATCGGCGTAGGCGAGCTGAAGCAGGTGGCGCTGCAGACCCAGCCGCGCGGGCTGCGGGTTGGCGCTCCAGACCTGCCTCGCGCCGAGCCCCGGTATCTGCGAGCCGGCCACCTCGTACTCGCGGCCGTCGGGGAAGAAGCGCCACGGCACATGCGGCAGCACGACGTGGACGATCGTCGCGGACGGCCGCGAGCCCCGCCCGATCGCATCGATCAGCTTGCGCGCCTCGCGCAGGCGCAGCGCCGGTAGGTCCCTGCCCGCCGCGGCGGGGTCGATCGCGAGCAGCCGCCGGCTCGCCCCGCAGATCCGCGGCGGGCAGACGCGCGTGATCGGCTCGTAGGAGCGGATCGCGTATCGGGGGTCGAGCAGCGTGAAGACGTTGAAGCGCCTGGAGCTGCGCCCCTTCAGGTCGGCGCGCGGGATGCGGCCGTTGAGGATCGGCGGGACGCCGACGAACGTGCCGTCGGCGACGGTCGTGGCGTTCCGGAACAGCGTCGAGCGCACGGCCAGTCGGGCGAACCCGGGGTAGCGCCGGCGATCCACGCCATGGCCGCCTTCGCCGAGCAGCGAGGCCATCGGCAGCTCGTCGAAGATCATCAGCACGATCGGGGGGTGGGCCACGGGCGTCGCGGCGGGCACGGCGGCGTCAGCGCCGCCGGCCGGCCGAGGCGTCGCGGCTTGCGCGACGGCCGTCGCGCCCGGGGGCGATAGGTCGCGGTCGCGGTCGCCGCCGCCGCACGTCGCCGCGAGGGCCCCGGCGACGACGACCATGGCCGCGCCTAGCGCGGGGCGCAGGCGGCGTTCGATCAGCGGCGCGGTCAGGTGGCCACGCCGCCGCACCGCGCGGCCGCCGTCATTCCCCGGATCCGGCTGCCGCCGGCGAGCCGGCCGGCTCGTGGTAGCGCGCGACGGTGAACGCGATCAGCACGGGGACGTGGAGCGCGTAGACGACGAGCGAGAGGGTCAGCACGACGAGCGGGCCCCCGGTGAGGTGGTTGCGCACGAAGGCGTACTCGATCAGCCCGGCCGTGATCGCGTAGGCGAGCACGGCCCACTTGGCCACCTCGAAGAACCTCCCCCAGGCGAAGCCCTCGACTCGCGCCAGCGTGAGGAGGTTGCCGGCGAGCAGCAGCGCGGAGGCGACCAGCAGCGCCACCGCGGGCCCGAGCGGCACGTCGTTCGGCAGGTGCGACGCAAGGTAGATCCCACCGGCGACGATCAGCGCCAGCGAGGCCATGCCGACCTGGGTGACGGGCGGCAGCCGGCGCTCGCTCATCCGACCGCGACCTTGGTCATGATCACGAGCGTCGCGATCTGCATCGCGCCGGTGATCGCCGCGGTGTAGATGAACCGCTTCATCAGCCGCTCGATCACCGTCGGGTTCGGCCGGGGCTTCTTGAGCTCGGCGAGCACGGCGATGTTCGCCGGCTCGAGGAGGCCGAGCGCGATCACGGCCATGATGCCGACGACGATGTAGCTCGCGACGATCCAGCCGTGGTTGTAGTACGAGGAGTCGACCGTCCCGAGCAGGTGCCCGAGCTGCCAGCCTGCCGCGAGCGTGACCGTCACGACCGTCGGCATGATCAGGACCATCTTCGGCATCAGCCGCGTGATGAACTGCACCCGCGCCGGGACGGACATGCGTCCCATGATCGGCCCGAGCACGAAGCCGAGGAACAGGTCGATGATCGTCCACGCCGCTCCGAAGGCGACGTGCAGGAACTCCAGCGGCCAGAGCTCGTTGACGGCGATCGCGGCGATCAGCGCCGCGAACACGGCGCCGACGATCGGCAGGCCCTTGAGCGGGACGATCTCGAAGTCCGGGATCTCGACCGCTGTCGGCGGGAGCCCCTGCTGTCCCGCGGGCCCCGCGACGGCTGAGGCCGGGACGGCGATGTCGGCCATGGCGCGATTCTAAGGAGGCCGCGACCGGCGGGACAAGGGGGCGCCCGGGGCGAGCCGCCGCTCGAGGCGCGAGACGAGGCTGGGGCGAACCGCCGCTCGAGGCGCGAGACGAGGCTGGGGCGGCGCTGCTCGAGGCGCGAGACGAGGCTGGGGCGGCGCTGCCCGAGACGCCAGACGAGGCTGGGGCGGCGCCTCTCGCGGCGCCCGCGTCCGACCCGGCCGGGCGCGTCGCGATCAGTCGTCGTAGAGCGAGGCGAAGAGGTCCTTGTAGCGGTCGTAGATGACCGCCCGCTTGATCTTCAGCGTCGGCGTCAGCTCGCCGGCGGCCTGGGTCAGGTCGTGGTCGAGGATCGCGAAGCGCTTGACCTGCTCGATGCGCGCGAAGCGGGCGTTCGCCGCATCGACGTCGGCCTGCAGCGCGGCGCGAGCGCGCGGATCGGCCGACAGCGTCGCGGCGTCGGCCGCGGGCGGCGCGCCGACCAGCTCGGCGAGATGGCCCAGCTGGTCGGGATCGAGCGTCAGCAGCGCGACGAGGTACTGGCGCCTGTCGCCGTAGACGACGGCTTCCGACACCCAGCGCGACTCGCGCAGCGCGTTCTCGATGTTGACCGGCGTCACGTTCTTGCCCGACGAAGTGATGATGATGTCCTTCTTGCGGCCGGTCAGCCGCAGGCAGCCCTCGGCGTCGAGCTCACCGAGGTCGCCGGTCAGCAGCCAGCCGTCGCGCAGCGTCTCGCGAGTCGCCGCCTCGTCGCGGTAGTAGCCGGGGAACACGTTGGGGCCGCGCAGCAGCACCTCGCCGTCGTCGTCGATCGCGACCTGCGTCTCGTCGAGCGGCGGGCCGACCGTTCCGAAGCGCGGCGAGCCCGGCAGGTTCAGCGTCGCGGCGGCGCAGCTCTCCGTCATCCCATAGCCCTCGAGGATCTCGACGCCGCACGCATCGAAGAACTCGAGCACGTCGGCGCCGATCGGCGCCGCGCCGACCAGCGCCTGCTGCAGCCGCCCGCCGAAGACGCTGCGAACCTGGCGCAGGACGAGCCGGTCGGCGAGCGCGTGCCGAACGCGCTGGAGGGGCCCGGGGGAGCCGCCGCCCCGCTCCACGGCGCGCATCGCATGCCCCTCGCGCAGCGCCCAGCCGAACAGCTCGCGCTTCAGGCGCTCGCCCGCCTCGACGCGGTCGAGGATCGCGCGCTGGACCTTCTCGTAGATGCGTGGGACAGCTGGGACGTGCGTCGGCTGGGCCTCCTTGAGGTCGTCGGCCAGCAGCTTCGGGTCGCCCCGCCAGAAGATCAACGTCCCGCCGACGTCGATCGTCACGAGCTGCGTCACGCGAGCCAGCACGTGGGCCAGCGGCAGGAACATGAAGATCGACGGGGGCTCGCGGTCGAGGCCCAGCCGCCTCGTGTAGAGCCGCATCGTCTCCAGGACGTTGGAGTGCGTCAGCATGCAGCCCTTCGGCGGACCGGTCGTGCCCGACGTGTAGACGAGCGTGGCCAGGTCGTCGGGGCGGATCGCCGCGACGCGCTCGTCGACGAGATCGGGCGCGCCCGCGCGTGAGCGGAGATCGCCGAGCGTCAGCGCGCCCGGCGCCTCGCCCTCGATCACGACGACGTGCTCGAGCTCGGGGCACTGCGAGCGCACCTGCGCGATCTTCGCGACCTGCGCCGCGTCCTCGCAGAAGACCACGCGCGAGCCCGCGTGGGCGAGCACGTAGGCGCACTCGTCCGGGGAGTTCGTGTGGTAGATCGGGGCGACGACCGCGCCGGCGCAGAGCGAGCCGAGGTCCGCCAGCGCCCACTCCAGACGCGTCTCGGCGAGGATCGACACGCGGTCGCCGGCGGCGACCCCGAGCGCGATCAGCCCGCCGGCGATCTCGCGCAGCTCCCGCCCCAGCTCGTCGTACGAGAGCGTGCGCTCGCCGCCGGCGACCGTCAGCGCCGCGCCGCTGCGGCGCGCGGCAGCCTCGAGCGCCATCGCCCCGAGGCTGCGCGGGCGACCCGGCGGAGGACCGGCGGCGGTACGGGTTGGCGTCTGGGCGGAACCAGTCGTGTTCATCACGGCACGCATCACCTGTTCGAGGCCATCCCGCAGAGGCGGGCCAACCCCCATTGTGCGCGATCGCCCGGCTTTCTGCCCAGGCGGGACGCGGCCGGCGCGCCGGCCACGCTCATGCCACCCAGCGACCGGCGTCGACGCGGAGCCCGTGATCGGCGGCGAAGCTCCGCGGATGGCGCACGGCTCCGTGACAGAACCGTGCCGCCTTCGTGCCCTCGCCACCGCGCCCGGAACGTGGCTGCAGAAACACACCCCATACCTGAGCTACTGCAGCCACAACCCGGGCAGTGCTACGCGCTCACGAGATCGCGCCGGTGAAACAGCTCGATCCCGACGAGCGCCGCGGTCGCCCCCGCCGCGAGCATCGCCAGCGAGGCGCTCACGTCGAACGGCTCCGCCGGGACGAGCGCGAGCCAGTGGAAGGGCGAGATCGACAGCACCCACTCCGGCGCGCGCACGATCGCCCCGGTCTGCTCCCACAGGTACGCGAAGCCGACGAGGCCGAATCCGATCGCACCGGTGTGGCGGGGCGCGACGGCGAACCCCAAGACCGAGAGCCCGAGGAAGAGCGCGACGACCGGCAGCGCGTTGAGCGAGGCCTTCAGCAGGTCGCCGAGCCCGGCCTCGGCGCCGCCGGCGGCTGCGCCCGCCCATGCGGCGAGCCCGGTGACGAGCGCCACGACGGCAACGCAGGTCGCGGCGACCAGCACGCGGCCGGCGAGCCAGCGCCGGCGCGTCACCGGCTGGCCGAGCAGCGTGTCGAGCCGGCCGGTCGCCTCCTCCTCGCGCGCCGCCGTGGCGTGCGAGGCGGCATAGAGGCTCAGGGCGACGGCGAGGAAGATGAAGACGAGCGCCAGGTAGCCCCTCGCGCTGGCGATGTCGATGGGCGCCGACGTCGTGCTGCGCACGTGCTCGCGCAGACCGGCGGAGGTCCGGGCGAGGTCGGCGACGGCCTTCGAGACGAAGCCGAAGATCAGGCCGGTGAGCGCCATCGCGAGAGCCCAGCCGACGAGCCCCCCGAGCGACTCGCGCAGCGAGAAGCTCGCAGCCGAGCGCAGCCCGGCATGGCGCGGCGGGCGGTCGTCGCGGCGGGCGAGCGCCGCCGCGCCGAGGTCGCGACGGCGCGCGATCCACGCGCTCGCGGCGACGAGGACGGCGATCCACGCGAGCAGCGGCAGCAGCGCGATCGGCCGCGCGCCGGTCAGCGGGCGCATCTCCTCGATCCACCCGAGCGGCGTCAGCCAGCGCAGCCACCCGAGGCTGCTCGACCCGTCCGCGGCCACGCGCACGAGGTACGCGGCGCCGAACACCGCTCCCGCCAGCGCGGCCGCCGCGCGGCGCGTCGGCGCGATCTGCGCGGTGAGCGCGCCGACCGCCGCGAAAGCGGGCGCGGCGATGCACAGCGCAAGCGCCAGCCACAGGCCGCCGCCGACCGGGATCCCGCCCTGGACCGCCGCGGTGAGCACGACGGCCCCGGTCGTCAGCGCGAACAGCACCCCGGTCCCGGCGCCGATCGCGGCCAGCGTCGCGATCGTCGCCCGTGCCCGTCCGAGCGGGCTGGCAAGGATCGTCTCCCAGCGCCCACGATCCTCCTCGCCACGCAGCAGGCGCGTCGCGACGAGCAGGCCCCAGACGCCGGCCACGAGCGGCAGCAGGCTGAGCGTGCGCCAGGCGGTGAACCCGGCGACCGTGTCCATCTCGCGCGCCGGGCCGAAGAGCGCTCTGATGCCGCTGTTCGAGCCGATCCCGCGCAGCAGCTCCGCGCGCTCGGCCGCCGTGCCGTACGTCGACTCGTAGGCGAAGACCGACGCCGCGAGGGTCAGCGCGAAGACCGCTCCCCAGACGATCGCGCCGCGCACGAGCTCACGGAACGCCAGCCGGCCGACGAGCGCCGCCGGGGAGCCGGTCGTGCGCGTGCTCGCGATGGGAGCCGTCCGCGGCAGGGCCGCCGGGGACTCAGTCGTCCGCGCCATAGCGGGCGAGGAACAGGTCCTCGAGCGAGGGCTCCCGGCTCGTCAGCCGCACGGGACGTGCGGCCGCCAACGCCTCGAGCGCCGGGGCGACCGAGCCGTGGACGTGGAAGCTGAGCCGGCGGCCGTCGACGCGCACTCCCTCGACCCCCGGAATCCCGTCGAGGTCCGGCGGGTCGCCCTCGAACGTCGCCTCGATCCGCATCGCCGAGAGATGGCGCAGCTCGTCGAACGTCCCGACCTCCACGAGGTGCCCGCGACGCAGCAGTCCGACGCGGTCGGCGCTCGCCTCGACCTCGACGAGCAGGTGCGAGGAGAGGAAGACCGTCTGACCGCGCTCACGCGCCTCCGCCAGGCACTCCCGGAAGACGACCTTGCGCAGCGGGTCGAGGCCGCTTGTCGGCTCGTCGAAGACGAGCAGCTCGGCGCGCGTCATGAACGCCGCGATCAGCGCGACCTTCTGGCGGTTGCCGGTCGAGAAGGCACGTAGCCGCTTGTCCGGGTCGAGGTCGAAGCGCTCGATCAGCTCCTGTCGGTAGGCGGCGTCGTAGCCGCCGTGCAGTCCGCCGAGCAGGTCGAGCGTCTCGTGGGCGGTGAGCTGCGGCCAGAGCGCAGGATCGGCGGTGACCACCGCGAGGCGCCGATGGATCGCCTCCGGCTGCGCCCATGCGTCGCGGCCGAAGACGCGCGCGCTGCCCGCGCTCGGCCGGATCAGCCCGAGCAGCAGCCGGATCGTCGTCGTCTTCCCCGCGCCGTTGGGACCCAGGAAGCCGAACACCTCGCCCTGCCGGACCTCGAGGTCGAGCGCCTCGAGCGCGGTCGTCGCGCCGAAGCGCTTGGTCAGCCCGGAGGCCTCGATCACCGCAGGCATCGCGCGACACGCTATCGACCAGGAAGCTGCGCGCGGTCGACGGTCGGTCGTCGGTCGGTCGACGGTCGGCGGCCGGCGGTCGGATCAGCGACGACTGCTGATGCGCGCCGTGCGCGCGCCTGTCACGATCGACATGGTCCGGGCGCGCCGTCGGCACCCCGAGCGACGTGGCTGCACCTTCTCAGGCATGCGCCCGGTTGCTGCAGCCGCTTTCGGGAGACCCCGCGCGAGCGCCTTCGTGAGCGTCTTCGCCCCATGAGCAGCATCCCGACATCAACGCCGCGGGTGTTCCGCGATCGTCGCGAGGCCGGGCGCGCCGTCGCCCGGGCCCTGCTCCCGCTCTCGCTCGACGATCCGCTCGTGCTCGCCCTCCCGCGCGGCGGCGTGCCGGTCGGCTACCAGGTCGCTCGCGCGCTCGGCGCACCGCTCGACGTGCTGCTCGTACGCAAGGTCGGCGCGCCCGGCAACCCCGAGTACGGGATCGGCGCGATCGCCGAGGGCGGCGTGCGCGTGCTCGACCATGAGGCGATGCGCGCGCTGCTCGTCAGCGCCGAGGAGCTCGAGCAGACGCTCGAGCGCGCACGTGGTCAGCTCGCCGAACGACTCGAGCGCTATCGCGGCGGACGGCCGGCGACCAGTCTCGAGGGGCGCACGGTCGTCGTCGTCGACGACGGCCTGGCGACCGGCGGCACCGCCGCGGCGGCCCTGCGCGCCGCCCGCGCCCGCGGCGCCGCGCGGCTCGTGCTCGCGGTTCCGGTCGGCTCGCCGCAGGCCGTCGAGCGACTGCGCCCGGATGCCGACGAGATCGTCTGCGTGCAGACGCCGGCCCACCTGCTCGCCGTGGGCGCCTGGTACGAGGACTTCGGCCAGACGACCGACGCCGAGGTCGTCGACCTGCTGGAGCGCGCCCACGCGGCGCTCGACGGGCGCCCCGACGATCCGCCGGACAATGATCCGCAGCCGATCACGAAAGCGGTCCGGATCCCGGTCGGCGACGCCGAGCTCGAGGGGGACCTGACCGTCCCCGACGGCGCCCTCGGGATCGTGATCTTCGCCCACGGCAGCGGCAGCAGCCGTCACAGCCCGCGCAACCGGCAGGTCGCCGCCGCGCTCCGGCGGGCCGGGCTCGCGACGCTGCTGCTCGACCTGCTGACGCCCGAGGAGGAGCACGACCGGCGCAACGTCTTCGACATCGAGCTGCTCGCTCGGCGGCTCGTCTCGGCGACCGGCTGGGCCGGGACGCACGAGTCGACCCGCGGGCTCCCGGCCGGCTACTTCGGCGCCAGCACCGGAGGCGGAGCCGCGCTCGTCGCGGCGGCCCGGGCGGGAGCCGCGATTCGCGCCGTCGTCTCTCGCGGCGGGCGGCCGGACCTCGCCGGGAACGCGCTGTCGATGGTCGACGTCCCCGTTCTGCTCATCGTCGGCGGTCACGACCCGCTCGTCCTCGAGCTCAACCGCGAGGCGCTGGCGCGACTGCGTGCGCCGAGCGAGCTCGCGATCGTGCCGGGGGCGACCCACCTGTTCGAGGAGCCGGGCGCGCTCGAGGAGGTCTCGCGCCTGGCGGCGCGGTGGTTCGTACGCCACCTCGTAGACGTGGGGGCGCCGCGCCCATAGGGCGCAGCTCCACGCTCGCTCCCGGCCGCGGGGGTGGGCGCCCGTGGTGGCGCCCACCACCGGCGTCGTCGTTCGGCCGGTGAACGGAGGATCCGTGCAGCGGCTCCTCCGCCGCACCGTCAGACGAGCGGCTCGGTCATCGTCTGTGCGACCGCCGCGGCGCCGGCGCCGACGTCGACGGCGACACCGAGATCGGCCAGGCCGCGGCCGAGCGCGGCCACGGCGACCTGCGGGTAGAAGGAGCGCGCCGAGAGGCCCATGTGCCCGATGCAGAGGATCTCGCTTTTGAGCGAGCCGCGACCGAGCGAGAGCATCACGCCGTGGCGCTCTCGGATAT